>NZ_CP032759.1 GCF_003671935.1 Buchnera aphidicola (Rhopalosiphum maidis) | reverse complement strand
TAATTGAAGAAGATGTAATAGGTGATATACTTCGTATATATAATTATAATAATATTCCATTAACTCCATTAAAAGAAAGTTTTAAACTTAATAGCAGTAAAAATAGAGAGCTAAAAGATTCTTTATTAGATGAGGCAACTACATTACTTGTTAATAGAGGATATTATGAAGTAATAACTTATTCATTTGTTAATCCTTCTCTTCAGAATGATGTCATTCCGAATAATAATCAAATATTAATTTCTAATCCTATTTCTAAAGATTTTTCGTCTATGCGTTTATCATTATGGCCTGGTCTTCTCAAGACTGTTTCTTACAACCAAAATCGTCAACAAGACAGTATGCGTTTTTTCGAAAAAGGACTTTGTTTTTCAATTGATGAATCTGAAATTCTTGGAGTAAAGCAAGAAACTTTTTTAGGAGGTATAATAAGTGGTTTTCATAGCAAAGAAAACTGGTTTTCTACTAGAAGAAAAGTAGATTTTTATGATTTAAAAGGTGATTTAGAGTCTTTATTAGAAGTTATATGTGGATTAAATCAATTTGAAATTAAAAATGAAAAAGTATTAGGTTTACACCCAGAACAAAGTGTAAAAATTTATTTAGATAATAAATATATTGGTAGTTTTGGTAAAATTCATCCAAAAATAGAAAAAAAATTAAATTTAAATAATTCTACTTTTTTATTTGAATTATCATTTACTTACATTTCAAAGTTGAAATTTTCTAATATAGAAGAAATTTCTAAATATCCTACAAGTCGTCGTGATATAGCTATACTAGTATCAAATGATATTCAATCTCTAGAAATTATTACAGTATGTAAAGATTTCTTTTTTGATAAAAGAGTAGAGATCAATTTATTTGATGTATATTCTTGTAAAGAATTTGACAATAGAAAAAAAAGTTTAGGAATTAGTTTTGTTTTTCAAAATTGTAAACAAACTTTAAAAGAAGATGAAATTAACTTAATGTTGAATGATTGTATAAAAATGTTGAAAAAAAAATTTCAAGTGATTTTAAGGAAATAAATTTATGGTAGTTACAAAAGCTAAAATTTCAGAAAATTTATTTGAAAAATTAAAATTAACTAAGCGTGATTCTAAAGAATTTGTAGAGTTTTTTTTTGAAGAAGTTAGAAAATCTTTAGAAAAAGGTGAAGATGTAAAATTATCTGGGTTTGGAAACTTTCGATTAAAAAATAAAAAAGAACGTCCAGGTAGAAATCCAAGAACAGGAGAAAGTATTTTAATTACTCAAAGGCGTGTAGTTACTTTTAAAGCTGGTCAAAAATTAAAAAATAGAGTTGAAAGTTCTTTAATAAAAGTTAAATATTAATAATATTTAATTTTTACTTATACATAATTGATTTATATTAAATATATAACAATAATTTTCTTAAAGAAATAAAATATGCATCTTAGTAACTTTTCTTTTAAAATACCAAAATCACTTATAGCTTTTTATCCTTTTTTTGTTCGCAGTCAATCTCGTTTACTTGTAATCAATGGTCATACAGGAAAAATAAGTCATAAATTTTTTTTTAATATTTTAAACGAAATTAATTCTGGTGATTTAATTATTTTTAATGATACTAAAGTAATTCCTGCTCGTTTATTCGGTTATAAACAAAGTGGTGGTAAAGTAGAAGTTTTATTAGAACGAATATTAAACAAAAATAGCATTTTAGCTAGTATTAAATGTTCTAATAAAATTAAAATTAATTCTCATCTATTTTTTGGAAAAAAAAATAAAATTCAATCATTTGTATCAAGCTATAAAAAACCTTTTTATAAAATTGAATTTTATGATGATAATAGCTCTATTATTGACATATTTAATAATATTGGACATATTCCCCTACCTCCTTATATAAAAAGATTTAATGAAAAAATAGATGTAAATTCATATCAAACTGTATATAAAAAAAACTTAGGTTCTGTTGCTGCGCCAACTGCTGGATTACATTTTGATTTACCTTTATTAGATTCGTTAAGTAAAAAAGGTGTTGATATAGATTTTTTAACACTACATATAGGAAGCGGAACATTTCAACCAATTAGAACTTTAAAAATAGAAAAACACATTATGCATTCTGAATTAGTTCAAGTTTCATCAAACTTAATCGAAAAAATTAAGTTATGTAAAAAAAAAGGAGGTCGTATAATTGCTGTTGGTACTACTACGTTACGTGCATTAGAAAGTGTATATAATTCACCTTCCTGGGATAAGAAACAAGATTATATTAAGGATACTAATATATTTATATATCCTGGTTACAAACATAATGTTGTAGATGCTTTAATTACGAATTTTCATCTTCCTGAATCGACATTGATAATGTTAGTATCTTCTTTTTTAGGTTATCGAAATACTATGAATGCTTATCGTGAAGCAATCAAAAATAATTATCGTTTTTTTAGTTATGGAGATGCCATGTATATAACATATAATACATATGCTCCATATGAAAAAATATTAACTTAGTATGATTTTTTATATTTATTAAAAAATTAAATTTTTTAGAAAAATTTATAGGAAAAACATGCAATTTCAAATTATAAGCCAAGAAAAAAAAGCGAGATATGGTTTCTTTAACTTTAATGGAAATATTATAGAAACTCCTATTTTTATGCCGGTGGGAACATACGGAACAGTAAAAAGTCTCAATGTCGAAGAAATTAAAAATACTGGTAGCAAAATAATTTTATCTAATGCATTTCATTTATATTTAAGACCAGGTCAAAATATAATAAAATTGCATGGTAGTTTACATAATTTTATGAATTGGAATGGTCCTATTTTAACTGATTCAGGTGGATTTCAAATTTTTAGTCTTTCAAATTTTTGTAAAATCAACGAAGAAGGAGTGATGTTTAAAAATCATATTAATGGTAAAAATTTTTTTTTAACTCCAGAATTATCCATGGAAATTCAATTAGATTTAGGTTCCGATATTATTATGATTTTTGACGAATGTATTGCATATAATAATAGTTTGGAAAAAACAAAATATGCTATGGAAAGATCATTAAATTGGTCTAGAAGAAGTCGAATACATTTTGATTTAAAGAAAAAGAGTAAAAAAAATCTTTTATTTGGTATTATTCATGGTGGAATATATAAATCTTTACGTGATATTTCTCTCAAAGAATTAATAAAGATGGATTTTGATGGATATGCTTTAGGTGGTTTAGCTGTTGGTGAATCTAAATTAGAAATGTATAATTTATTAGATCATATT
This sequence comes from Buchnera aphidicola (Rhopalosiphum maidis), assembly GCF_003671935.1. Lineage (NCBI taxonomy): Bacteria > Pseudomonadati > Pseudomonadota > Gammaproteobacteria > Enterobacterales > Erwiniaceae > Buchnera > Buchnera aphidicola. The sequence goes on along the minus strand of NZ_CP032759.1, from coordinate 639,685 downwards.
ACTCCTCAAATACCTAATGACAAACCAAGATATTTAATGGGAGTGGGAAAACCTGAAGATTTAATTGAAGCAGTTTATCGTGGTATAGATATGTTTGACTGTGTCCTTCCAACACGAAATGCTAGGAATGGACATTTATTTGTAACAAATGGTATAATAAAAATTAGAAATGCTAGATATAAAAAAGATTTATCTGTCTTAGATGAAAAATGTACTTGTTATACTTGTCAAAATTATAGTCGATCTTATTTACATCATTTAGATGCGTGCAATGAAATTTTAGGATCTCGTCTTAATACAATACATAATCTGCATTATTATCAAACATTAATGTCTAATATAAGAAATGCAATAAAACAAAAAAAATTTAATGAATTTATGTTGAATTTTTATAATCAAAAAAAATAAATTTTTTTTAAAATATATAAGGAAAATTATATAATGAGTTTTTTTATTAAAGATGTAAATGCAGCAGTAAGTCAATCATTAGAAGGGAATTCTTACTCATTGGTTTTTATGTTAGTCACATTTGTATTAATATTTTATTTTATGCTTTTTCGTCCTCAACAAAAAAAAGATAAAGAACATAAAAAACTTATGAATTCTATTTCTTTAGGAGATGAAGTAATGACAACTAGCGGTTTTTTAGGACGAGTTAAAAAAGTTACTAAAAACGGTTATGTTTTACTTCAATTAAATAATACAACAGAAATATTTATAAAAAAAGATTTTATAATTTCATCTCTTCCCAAAGGTACTTTAGAATCTTTGTAAAAAATATCTTTACAAGTAATTTTATTTACAATTTTTATATTTCTTAATATAAATAAGAAAAATGTGCTATTTTTAAAAAAATTTTTTGAATTTTTATCAAAAACAACAATCTATTTGTTTTAATTTCAAGATTGGAATGATTTATTTGTACCTTATCAAAAAAATTGTGTACAGGTTTTTCAAGATTTTTTATTGCTAATAATATTTCTTTATATTTTTTTTCTGTAAATAATTTTTTGGTTTTATCATTAAAATTTTTTATTTCTTTGAATAAATCTTGTTCTTCTGTTTGTTTTATTAATTCAATTTTAATTTGATTAAAAATTGTTTGATTATTATTTTTTAATATATTATCTATTCTTTTAGAAATTAATATAATTGATTCTATTTTTTTAAAATTAGATATTGCATTAATTCGTTTATCAATGTCTAACGGTTCTGTTAATTGACAGGATAATACTGATTTAATAACTTTAATATTATATCTTTTTTTTTCATAAAAAGATGATAATCGTGATATAAAAAATTTTATAATCTTTTTAGATATAATTGGATAATCTATTTTTTTAGTAGTATAGATTTTTAGGCTAATTTCAACTAATTTTTTTAAATCTATCGGTATTTTTTTAACTATAATAATACGTAGTATTCCTAAAGTAGCTCGTCTTAATCCAAATGGATCTTTTTCTGGACTTGGAATTTCTCCAATATAAAACATACCTGATAGAGTATCTATTTTATCAGAAATAGATAATAAGCAACCTATGTTAGTGGAAGGCAATTTATCACCTGAAAAAGAAGGTAAGTATTGTTCTTGAATAGCTGTAGCAACTTCTTTATTTTCTTTATTTTCTAAAGCATAATGCATTCCTATTGTACCTTGTAATTCTGGAAATTCGCCTACCATCTGAGTTACAAGATCACATTTTGATAAAAGACATGATCTGATTAAGTGATCTTTATTAATTTTATTGATATAAGAAGAAAGCCATTCTACAAGTATTTGCAAGCGTAATGTTTTTTCATATAATGTACCTAACTTGTTATAAAACAACACTTTTTTTAAAAGTGGGAGATTATTTTCTAATTTTATTTTTCTGTCTTTTTTTAAAAAGAACATTATATCTGATAAACGCGCATGCATAACTTTTTCATTTCCCAAAACAACTTCTTTATTTTTTTTCGAATTAATGTTCGCAATAAAAATAAAATATGGTAAAATTTTATTTCTTAAATTAATATTGTATATCGCAAAACATTTTTGTTGTTTTTCTATGGTATGAGTAAGTATTTCTTCAGGTATATAATCAATGTAATCTTTTTTAAAAGTTGCTAAAAGAGCTTTCGGAGATTCTACTAAAGAAGTAATTTCTTCAAGTAGAAAAAGATCTATTTTTGTAATCCCATTAACTGTTTTTGCTATTTTTTTTACTTCTTTTTTTATTTTTTCTTTACGAGTCTCATAATTAGCTATTATTTTATTCTTCTTAAAAAGAATAAACGGATATTCTGTTGCATTTTTAATATAAATTTTATCTTCTTTACAAGAAATATGGTGATGAAGTAAATTTTTAGAAGTAAGGTTAAATATTATACTTTTAATAACTTTTGTGTCTAATAGCATTGCTATGTTACGAATAGGACGAACAAATTTAAGATTACCAGTTTCCCACCTCATGGTGTTTTTTAAATTAATATTTTTAAGTATTTTTTCTATTATTTTAGGGAATAATAATTCAACATTTTCTTGTTTTTCTTTTACACGATGTATAATCCATTCACCTTTTTGAGTTTTTAATCTCTCAGCTTGATTTAAATTAATTTTACAACTTTTAGCCCAATAATAAGCTGCTTGTGTTGGATTTCCTTCTTGATCAAAGGCGTGTTTTATTGCTGGACCTTTCTTTATTTTCTCATTTATTTTTTCTGAAGTATCAAGTTCTATAACCTGTAAAGCTAATCTTCTTGGAGTAGAAAAATAATTGATTTTTTTATATAAAATTTTATTAGAGTTTAGTTCATCTATGAAATTTTTATAAAAAACTAAAATTATATTTTTAAGGATTTTAGAAGGAAGCTCTTCAGTTCCTATTTCTACTAAAAATGTTTTTTTTGTCATTTTCATCTCTTCTTAATGATTATAATACAATTTTTATTTTTTTTTTGAATATAAATATTTTTGTGCAATTCTTTTAGTTAATTTTCGAATTTTTAGGATATAATTTTGGCGTTCGCTAGAAGATATTGCTTTTCTTGCATCTAATAAATTAAAAATATGATTTGCTTGCAATATTTTTTCGTAAGATACTAATAATAATGGTTTTTTTAATTCTATTAAATCTTTTGCTTCAAATATATATTTTTGAAAATATTCAAATAATAAATTAATATTAGAGTATTCAAAATTATATTTTGATTGTTCAATTTCGTTTTGTTGAAAAATATCACCATAAGTAATTTTTTTAAATTTATTTTCATTCCAAATAAGGTCATACACATTTGATTGATTTTGCATATGCATAGCTATTCTTTCTAATCCATAAGTTATTTCTACACTTACCGGATCGCATTCTAGCCCCCCTACTTGTTGAAAATAAGTAAATTGAGTAATTTCCATTCCATTTAACCAAACTTCCCAACCAATACCCCAAGCACCTAAAGTAGGGTTTTCCCAATTATCTTCTACAAAACGTATATCGTTATTTTTTTCGTTTATTTTTAGTAAATTTAATGATTTTAAATAAATATTTTGAATATTTTTTAAAGGAGGTTTTATGATTACTTGAAATTGATAATAATGTTGTAAACGATTTGGATTCTTTCCATATCTTCCATCAGTAGGGCGTCGACAAGATTGTATATATGCTGCTTTGATAGGTTCTGGACCAATTGTTCCAAAAAATGTTGTATTATGGAATGTACCTGCTCCTATTGGTAAATCCAACGGTTGAAAAATAGTACATTCTTGTTCTGCCCAATATTTTTGTAAAATTGTAATTAAATTAGAAAAATTATTATAATTATTTTTCATTTTTATATCCAAAAGAAGCAATAGTAGATATATTTTATATTTTTATTTTTTTTGTATATATTATGTATATTTAATATATATATATTTTTTTACTCATAAATTTTTTGTTTTATATAAATTAATTTAAACTAATCCAATATTTAAAAATACAAAGTATATAATATTTAACGCAAGGAAAAATATATGACCAAAATTACTAAAGAAGCTAATATTGCACGTAATGTTTTATTATTAAAAGGTCTAGAAAATCCTATTTTAAAAGAATACAATGATATAAAAGAAAAAGAAAGAGAATTATTGATTGCAAAATATTTATATAAAATTATGTCTTTATTAAATTTAGATTTAAAAAATCAAAGTTTAAAAGATACTCCTATTCGAATATCAAAAATGTATATTAATGAAATTTTTTCTGGTTTAGATTATAAAAATTTTCCAAAAATTATGCTAATGGATAATAAAATAAAATTTAATGAAATGATTATAGTACGTGATATACTTTTAACAAGTACTTGTGAACATCATTTTATAACTATTAATGGAGAAGCGACTATTGCATATATTCCTGAGACAAAAATTATTGGTTTATCAAAAATAAATAGGATTGCGCAATTTTATGCAAAACGACCTCAAATTCAAGAACGTTTAACAAAACAAATATTACTAGTTCTTCAGGTTTTATTACAAACGAAAAATGTTGCAATCATTATTCATATGAACCATTTTTGTGTTAAGGCTCGAGGAGTACGTGATACTAGTAGTAGTACTGTTACTTCATGTTTAGAGGGTTTATTTAAATCTGATAAAAGTATACGAGAAGAATTTTTTAAAAATAAAAAATGAGAATAAATACATCTATTTTATTGATTAAAATAAATTTTCTCAGTATGATATAATTCTCACATTAAAATTTATAATTTTTTAAAAAAACTATTTTTTTTAAAAAATAATCTTTTTCTCTTTTAATTAGAAAAATATAAAAAATTTTATGGAAAAAAATATGAACTATATTGGTGCACATGTTAGTTCTTCTGGTGGTTTAGAAAAAGCAGTTTTTCGTGCTTTTCAAATAAAAGCAACAACTTTTTCGTTTTTTACTAAAAATCAACTTCAATGGACTTCTCTTCCCTTACAAAAAAAAAATATAGAGGATTTTAAAAAAGCTTGTATTAATTATAACTTTTTACTTGAAAAAATTTTACCCCATAGTAGTTATTTAATTAATTTAGGTCATCCGATTGATATTTTTTTAGAAAAATCTCGTCTTGCTTTTATTGATGAAATAACGCGTTGTGATCAACTTGGTTTACGTTTTTTAAATTTTCATCCTGGTAGTCATCTAAATAAAATTTCTGAAACAACTTGTTTATTAAGAATTGCTGAATCTATTAATATAGCTTTGGAGAAAACAAAGAACGTAGTTGCTGTAATAGAAAACACTGCAGGTCAAGGTACTAATGTTGGCTATAAATTTGAACATTTATGTGAAATAATCAAAAAAATTAATGATAAATCTAGAATTGGAGTATGTATTGATACTTGTCATTTATTTGCATCAGGATATGATTTAAGAACAAAAATAGATTATGAAAGTACATTTAATAAATTTTTTGATTTAATAGAATTAAAATATTTAAAAGGTTTACATTTAAATGATTCTAAAAGAGAATTTAATAGTCGTGTAGATCGACATGAAAGTTTAGGTTTAGGTAAAATTGGAAAATCAGTTTTTGAATGGATTGTAGAAAATAAAAATTTTCATAATATTCCAATGATATTGGAAACAATTAATCCAAAAATATGGGAAAAAGAAATTGATTGGTTGAGATCGTTGAAACGAAAATCAAATTAATTTTTTTTTAATAAAGTTGTATTTTCATTAAAACGAGAGAGAAAAAAATTATGCTTATAGTTAAAGCAGAAATAAGAGATAAAAAAGGAAAAAGTTTTAGTAGACAATTACGTATAGTAAATAAATTTCCAGGAGTTTTATATGGTTCTAATAATACTCCAATATCCCTTATTATGGATCATAATCCAATTTTTAATTTACAGAAAAAAGAAGAATTTTATAAAGAAAATTTATGTTTATTAATTAAAGAAGAAAAATTTATAGTTAAAGTTCATGCTATACAACGTCATTCATTTAAAATGAAAATATTACACATTGATTTTATTTATGCAAAAAATTTAGAGTTTAATTAGTAATTATATTGATATCAATTATTATTGCAAATATTGATACCAATACTTTTATAATATAGTTGAAAAAATTTTTCTAAAAATTACCATTGTAGGATGAAATTGAATCAATATTAATCCTATCATACCCAATAATAATACAATTAATGCTATCCATCCAATTTTTCTTTTAATAAAAGGCATATTGTTTTTATTTTTTATTTTTTTAATTTTCCACCATTTTGATGTTAACCATATTCCGAGCCATATTAAAATTGCAATAATTAATAAGAACCACTTAAAATAGTCATTTTGTGGATTAGGAGGTATATTTATAGTTATTCCTGTAACAATTCCTGGAAAAAAATATACTGGTGGCCATAAAATACATCCTAATAAACTAGGAAAAATAAACTTTTTTAAAGGCAATTTTAGCATTCCAGCAACCATTGGTATAAGAGGTCTAGTGGGTCCTATAAAACGACCTATAAGTATTGTAACTATACTGTGTTTATGCAATAAAGATTTAGTTTTATCAAGTAAATGACAATTTCTTTTTAAGAATTTTAGATTATGTAACCAATTTTTAAAGTATAAACCAATATAGTATGAACACCAATCTCCTAGTAAACATCCTATTATACCTGCTATCCAAGAGGGATAAAAAAGTAGTTTTCCATTTCCTATGAATGTACCTAATGTTGCCATAAATACTATTCCAGGTAATAGTAAACCTACTAAAGCAAGTGATTCTAAAAAAGATACAATGCCTACTATAAACATTGAACATGTTAAAGACTGTGTTATTAAAGATGTTAACCAAGATTCCATAAATACTCATTAATTTTTTAAGTTTTTTTTATTGTAAAATAAAATAATTTATAAAAGTCTTTTAAAGATTATTGAATTATTTTTAGTTGATGTAATTTTTTTTGATAAATATTAAATACTATTTATTATATATATATTTAATATAACCTTCAAAACAATTTAAAGAAAAAATAACATTAAAATTATAATAAAAAATAATTAAAAATTAATATTTTTAAAAAATTTAAATGTTTTTTTTAAAAAAATCAAGAAAATTTAAAAGAAAGAAGAATAACAATGAAAGTATATTTTTTTTTAATTTTATATGTTTTTTCGAGTTTTTTTTCTATTGTTGTTTCTAAAGAATTAGAAATTGATAAAATTGCTGCTGTTGTAAATGATCAAATTATATTGAATAGTGATGTAAATCAGGTTCTTTTTTCTTTTAAAGAAGAGGATCAAGAAGTTAAAATACCTTTAAAAATCAATTTTTTAAGAGATAAAATAATTGAGAAATTAATTATAGAAACTTTAATTTTAGAAGAAGCAAAAAAATTTAGTATTATAGTAACTGATAATCAAGTAAACAATGTACTTAAAAAATTTGCTTTAAAGCAAAACATTACTCTTGAAGAATTAAAAAAAAGTATTGCAATGAATAATATTAATACTTCTTTTAGTTATGACGACTATATTGAAAATATTAAAAAATCATTAAAAATTAAAACAATGCAAAATTATGTGTTAAATAACCGTATTAATATTTCAGAAAAAGAAGTAGATTTATTTTTAAATAAATTAGAAAATGATAAAAATGAAGTAAAAAAAATAGATCTTAATTGTATTTTTTTACCTTTTATAAAAGAAAAAAATAAAATTTTAATTAAAAATACAAAAATTTTAGTAGATCGTTTTATGAAAAAAATCAAAAAAAATTCTTCTTTTGATTATTATTATGAATATTTTAAAAAAAATAATAGTATATTTTCATCACAAAAAATACGATTTCAATCGTTAAAATACTTAAAAAAAATATTCTTAAAAAAACTAAAAATTACAGAAAAAAATCAAATTTTAGGTCCTATATTAGGATTAAAAGGTTTTTATATTTTAAAAGTCAACAAAATTGAAAAAAATAGTAAAGAAAAATTTATTAATGAATATCATATACAACATTGTTTAATACGTCCTTCTGTTATTTTAGATGATAAACAAGCAAGAAAAGATATTTTTTATATATATAATAATATTAAAAACAAAAAATATAGTTTTAATTATGCTGTTAAAAAGTTATCTCATGATGTTTATTCATCTAATAAAGAAGGTGATTTAGGATGGATTTCAAGTGATTTTTTTAATAATGATTTTAAAAAATTCTTAATTAATTTAAAAAAAAATGAAATTAGCAAGCCAATTAAATCTAATTATGGATGGCATATAATTAAATTATTAGATATTCGTCAAATAGATATCAATGATAAGATAGATAAAAATACAGTTTATCGTATTTTATTAGAGAAAAAAATAAAAAAAGAAAGATACAACTGGATAAAAGAACTGAAAAAATTATCTTATATTAAAATTTTCAAAAATTAATTAAATTCGAAAATTAATTTTTTAATAAAAATTTTTAATTTTATATCAAATAATTAATATATTCTAATGAAAAAAAAAATAAAAGAACATTTTCCTCTTAAAAGATTTAGTCAGAATTTTCTTATAAATAAAAATTTAATTAAAAAAATAGTTAAATTTATAGATCCTCAATTAAAGCAAATATTAGTTGAAATTGGTCCAGGTTTAGGTGCTTTAACTAAACCTATATCTAACATGATAGATGAGTTGATTGTTGTTGAAATTGATTCAAATTTATTGAATGTTTTAAAAAAACGTTCTTTTTATTCAAAGTTAATAGTTTTTTGTCAAGATGCCTTAGTTTTTGATTATTTTAATTTATTTTATAAAAAAAATCGATTACTGCGTATTTTCGGAAATTTACCGTATAATATTTCTACGTCTTTACTTTTTTGTTTGTTTAAAAAAAATAAAATAATTCAAGATATGAATTTTATGTTACAAAAAGAGTTTGCTGAACGTTTAGTTGCTTCTCCAGGTAGCAAATTATACGGTCGTTTGAGTATTATAGCTCAGTATTATTTTAATATTAAAATAATATTTAACGTTTCATCCGAAAATTTTCGACCTATTCCTAAAGTTGATTCTACATTTGTAAATCTAATTCCTCACAAAAAATCTCCTTATTTTACTCATGATATTAAAATTCTTAGTTATATAACAAATGTAGCTTTTCAAAAAAGAAGAAAAATATTACGTCATAGTTTAGGACAAATATTCTCTGAAAAGATTTTTTTTAAATTAGATATTAATCCAAAATTAAGAGCAGAAAACCTTTCTATATTACAGTATTGTCAATTATCTAATTATGTAATTGAGAATAATATTTTAAAAAAATAAAAATTTTATTTAATTATTTTCTTTTTAAAAAGTGAAAAAAATATGAGTATATATATTATTAGTGACATTCATGGTTGTTATAAAGAATTAAAGTTACTTTTAAAAAAAACTTTTTTTAACGATCAAAAAGATTATTTATGGATTGCAGGTGATTTAGTATCTAGAGGACCAAATTCTCTTAAAGTAATTAGATATCTTTATTCTTTAAAAAAACGAGTAAAAATAATACTTGGAAATCATGATTTAAATTTGATTGCAGTACATGCTGGTGTTAAAGAAAACAAAAAAGAAAATTGTTTTGATGAATTTTTGTCTGCTAAAGATAATGTAGAATTAATTAATTGGTTACGATGTCAATCTATTTTAAAAATTGATGAAAAACGAAAAATTATTGTTTCACATGCTGGTATTAGTCCTAAATGGGATATTGATACAGCAAAAAAATATGCATTAGAAATCGAAGAACATTTATCGGGTGAAAATTATTCTTCATTCTTAAAATCTGTTTTTAACAATAATATTAATCATTGGAATGTGAATTTAAATACATTAGATCGATTACGATATAGCATAAATGTTTTTACACGTATGAGATATTGTTATCCTGATGGTAAATTAAATTTTTCTTGTAAAAAATCACCTAATCTAGTCAAATATCCTTTGATACCATGGTTTAAAATGTCGCATTCTTTTTCAAAAGAATATTCAGTTTTTTTTGGACACTGGTCTTCTTTAAAAGGGACTCAAGTATCTCAACCATTTTTTCCATTAGATAATGGTTGTTGTTGGGGAGGAGAATTAACTATGTTTCGATGGGAAGATAAGAAATATTTTTCTCAATCTTTTCAAGAAAGAAACAGTTAAAATTAAATAAAAAATGTTTTTTATTTAGTTAATGTATTTTTTATCTCGATAAAATTTCAAAACAAAAATTATAAGGATTATTTTTATCTTTAAAATATTGTTTTTTAAATGTCGTTTTCCAAGATTTACATGTCTTATACTGAGGAAAATAAGTATCACCAATTCCATTAAAATCTACATGCGTTAAATATAGTTTATTCGCATAGAATAACATTTGTTTATATATTTCTGATCCTCCAATGACCATAATTTCTTTATCATATTTAGAGTAGATTAAAGCTTTAGATATTGAATTGGCCCATATAATGCCTTTTTTTATAATTTTTTTTCGACTAATAACAATATTTGTTCGCATTGGCAAGGGATTGTTTAAAATAGATTCCCATGTAAAACGTCCCATAATAACATTTTTATGTAGTGTATTTTTTCTAAACCATTTTAGATCTTCTGGAAGATACCAAGGTATTTTATTATTATTTCCAATAACTAAATTGTTTGAAATGGCTGCAATTAAACTAATTTTCATCTTAATTTACGTTTTTTATAAATTTAAAATTATAAATATGTTTTACAACATATTTATAAAAAATTGTAAATTTAATTTTTTTTTAATGAATTAAATTTATTTTTTTGTGAATTTCTTGTAAAGATATAATATTTTCTGTTGGATCTTCGTTTAATGCCATAACAGTTGCGAAAGCTCCGTTAATAGTAGTATCATAATGTACTTTATATTGTAAAGCGCTACGACATATTAATTTAGAATCTTTCATTCCCTGATGACAAGACGTCGTGTTTACTATATAGGAATATTCTCCGTTTTTTAAACGGTCTTGTATATGAGGTCTACCTTCATGAACTTTGTTCACTAATCGAGATATAATTCCAGATTTTTTTAATGACATAGAGGTACCTTTGGTAGCATCTATTTTAAAACCAAATTTCTGTAGTTTAACTGCTAAATTTACAATGCTATTTTTGTCATCATCTCTTACTGAAAGAAGAACACGACCTGATCTTTTCATATTTGTATGAGCACCTAACATTGCTTTAGAAAATGCTTCTGAAAAATTTTTTCCTATTCCCATAACTTCACCTGTAGAACGCATTTCAGGACCTAATATAGGATCTACGCCTTGGAATTTATCGAAAGGAAGAACTGCTTCTTTTACTGAAAAATAAGATGGTATGACTTCTTTATAAAATCCTTGTTCTGATAGAGTTTTTCCATACATTACACGAACAGAAATTTTAGCAAGTGCTAATCCTGTTGCTTTTGATATAAATGGTACTGTACGAGCAGCTCTCGGATTAACTTCGATAATATATATTTCATTGTTTTTTATAGCAAATTGTACATTCATTAAACCCTTTACTGATAATTCAAAAGCTAATTTTTTAACTTGTTTTCTAATTTCATCTTGAATTTTGTTTGTTAACGTATATGCTGGTAAGGAACATGCGGAGTCTCCAGAATGTACTCCAGCTTGCTCAATGTGTTCCATTATACCTCCAATTAATACATTTTCTCCATCACATATTGCATCTACATCTACTTCTATAGCGTAGTTTAAATATTGATCTAATAAAATTGGAGTGACGTTATTATTTTTTAAAATTTTTTTAAAATAGTTATCTAAATCACATGGTTCATAGACAATTTCCATTGCCCTACCACCTAATACATAAGATGGACGAACCATAATAGGGTAACCAATTTCTATGGCTTTTCTATGAGCTTCTTCTAAATTTAGTACAGTTGCATTTAAAGGTTGTTTTAATTTTAATTTAGTTACAATTTTTTGAAAACGATTGCGATCTTCTGCTTTATCAATTGCATCGGGATTAGTTCCAATAATTGGTATACCTTCTTTTTCAAATTGACGTGCTAATTTTAATGGTGTTTGACCTCCATATTGAATAATTACTCCTTTTGGATTTTCAATTCTAACTATTTCTAAAACGTTTTCTAATGTGATGGGTTCAAAATAAAGTCGATCAGAAATATCGTAGTCTGTAGATACAGTTTCTGGATTACAATTTATCATAATTGCTTCGAAACCATCTTCTCTTAAAGCTTGAGCTGCATGAACACAACAATAATCAAATTCTATTCCTTGTCCTATTCTATTAGGTCCTCCACCTATAACAATAATTTTCTGGGTATTTTTTGTTGGATAAGATTCACATTCATCTTCCCATGTTGAATACATATATGCCGTTTCAGTCGAAAATTCAGCTGAACAAGTATCAATGCGTTTGTAGACAGGATGTAAATTTAATTCATATCGAAGTTGACGTATTTCTTCTTCTTTTTTCTTAGTTAAAATTGCTATACGTAAGTCTGAAAAACCTTTTCTTTTAATAAAATAAAAGAAACTATAATTTAATCCAACAAATCCATTGTGTGTGATTTTTTTCTCTAATAAAATAATTTCTTGAATTTGAACAAGAAACCAAGGATCAATAGATGTTAATTCAAAAACTTCATTTACGGACATTCCGGCGCGAAATGCGTCACCTATATACCAAATTCGTTCAGCTCCCGCATCTTTTAGTTCATGTCTGATTTTGATTAGATGTTGCTTGTTATCTAAAAATGATACCTTAGAATCAAAACCACTTGCTCCAATTTCTAATCCACAAATAGCTTTTTGTATAGATTCTTGAAACGTTCGTCCTATTGCCATTACTTCTCCAACAGATTTCATTTGCGTAGTCAGTCTGTCGTTACATCCTAAAAATTTTTCAAAATTAAATCTAGGAATCTTAGTTACTATATAATCTATTGATGGTTCAAAAGATGCTGTGGTATTCATTCCTGTTATGTCATTAGCTAGTTCATCTAATGTATATCCTACAGCTAATTTAGCCGCTATTTTTGCAATTGGGAAACCAGTTGCTTTAGAAGCTAAAGCAGAAGAACGAGAAACTCGAGGATTCATTTCAATTACAATCATACGACCATCTTTTGGATTAATTGCAAATTGTACATTCGAACCTCCTGTTTCTACTCCTATTTCTCGTAAAATTGACATAGAAGCGTTTCTCATCATTTGATATTCTTTATCACTTAAAGTTTGTGCTGGTGCTATCGTAATTGAATCTCCAGTATGAATACCCATTGGATCTAAATTTTCAATTGAACATACAATGATACAATTGTTATTTTTATCTCTTACGACTTCCATCTCATATTCTTTCCAACCAATTAATGATTCATCAATTAAGAGTTCAGTAGTAGGAGATAATTTCAATCCTCTTTCGCAAATATCATCAAATTCTTCTTGATTATAGGCAATTCCTCCACCATGTCCACCCATAGTAAAGGAAGGACGAATAATACATGGAAAACCTACGTTTTTTAAAACAGATAATGCTTCTTGAATATTATGTGCAATTCCGCATTTTGCAGTTTTGAGATTTAGTTTTTTCATAGAATCTTCAAATAATTTTCTATCTTCTGCTTTATTGATTGCATTAATAGTTGCACCTATTATTTTTACATGAAATTCTTTTAGGATACCTCTTCGATCTAATTCTAGAGTACAATTCAATGCAGTTTGCCCACCCATAGTAGGTAGTAATGCATCAGGTTGTTCTTTTTCTATAATTTTTTTAACTATTTTCCAATGAATAGGTTCAATATATGTAGCATCTGCCATGCAAGGATCAGTCATAATAGTTGCTGGATTTGAATTTACAAGAATGATTTTGTAACCTTCTTCTTTTAGTGCTTTGCATGCTTGTGCACCTGAATAATCAAATTCACATGCTTGTCCGATAACTATTGGACCTGCACCAAGAATTAAAATTGATTTTATATCAGTAGATTTAGGCATTTTTTTTCCCTAATTAATTACTGAATTTTACTTGATTGAGTAATTTAATAAAATGATCAAATAAAGATGAAGCATCATGTGGACCCGGACTGGCTTCTGGGTGTCCTTGAAAACTAAAAGCTGGTTTATTAGTTAAACGAAGGCCTTGTAATGTTCCGTCAAAAAGTGAACTATGTGTTATAGCAATATTATTTGGCATGTTATTTGTATCTACAGTAAAACTATGATTTTGAGAGGTAATTATTACTCGATTTGTTTTAATTTCTTTTACAGGGTGATTTGCACCGTGATGACCAAATTTCATTTTGATAATATTTGCTCCACTAGCTAATGCAAGAAGCTGATGTCCTAAACAAATTCCAAAAATAGGGATATTGATTTTTAAGAAGTATTGAATAGCATAAATAGCATAATTACATGGTCTAGGATCACCTGGACCATTAGATAAAAAAATTCCATCAGGACGTAAATTTAAGACTGTTTTAGGATCTGTTTTGGCTGGTACTACAGTTAAATAGCATCCTCTATCTACAAGCATACGTAATATATTTCTTTTAACTCCAAAGTCATATACAATTATATGGAATAAAAAATTTTTTTTCCCTTCAAGGGAATTGTTTTTTTCATTAATAAAAAAGCTTCCTTTATCCCAATTATAGATAGATTTAGTACTAACTTTTTTAGCTAAATCTAATCCTTGTAAGCTTAAAAAATTTTTTGCTTTTTGATATGCTATACTATAGTTTTCTTTTTTATCTTCTATAATACATCCATTTTGTGAACCTTTTATACGTAAAATTCGTGTTAATTTTCTTGTATCAATATCAGATATTGCAACAATATTATTTTCTTTTAAGTAATCAGAAAAATTTTTTTCGCTGCGATAGTTACTTGATATTGGTGACATATCACGGATAATTAGTCCTCTTATGTGAATTCTAGAAGACTCTTCATCGTTGTGATTAGTACCTATGTTTCCAATGTGAGGATGAGTTAATGTTACAATTTGATGTGAATAAGAAGGATCGGTAATAATTTCTTGATACCCAGTTATTGATGTATTAAAAACAACTTCGCCTACAGTTGTCCCCTTGGCTCCAATAGAACGTCCATGAAATCTAGTTCCATCTTCTAAAACTAGTACTGCTAATTGTCCCAAAGCATCCTCCATTAAAAAAGTTTTAAAGATTAATTAAATTTTGCATATAAGCACAGGATTTTTAAAAAATAATGAAAAAAAATTGTATTTTATTTTAACTAAAATTAATATTTTTGTCTATTATCGTAATAGATATTTATATTTATAAGATTTTATTAAGATGATTAATTTAAAATTTATCTTTTATCATATCTTTCATATTAAATAATCCTTGATTTTTTTCATGAATCCATATAGCTGCTTCAATAGCACCTTTAGCAAAAGATTTTCTATTAAAAGCACTATGAGTAATTTTGATTTCTTCACTAGAATTTGAAAATAAAACAGTATGTTTTCCGATAATATTTCCTGATCTGATGCTAGAAAAACCAATTTTTTTTGTTTCTCTAATTTTTTTTGTAATCCCTTTCTTATAATATAAAGAATGTTTATTTAATTCCCAGTTCATAACTTTTGATATAGTTTCTCCAATAGTTAATGCAGTTCCTGAAGGTATGTCTATTTTATTTCGGTGATGAAATTCTATAATATCAATATCTGAACTATTTCCTAAAACTTTAGTGGTTTTTTGAATTAATTGACAAAGTAAATTTATTCCAAGACTAAAATTTGATGAAATCATTAGAGCTATTTTTTTAGAATATGAATGTATAGTTTTGATTTCTTCATTTGAAAAACCAGTTGTTCCTATAATAATATTTTTTTTGAATTTACAACATTTTTCTAAAAAATGTAGAGTACTGTTGGGTTGTGTAAAATCAATTAAAACATCAAATTTATTTTTTTCTATATTTATAGTATTGTTAATAGATACTCCTATTGTACCAATTCCAATGCTATCTCCTATATCTTGACCAATTAACAGATGATTTTTTTTTACTAATGCAGCAGTTAAAATAGTATTTTTGTTTTTTTGTATTTCTTTAACTAAAACCTGACCCATGCGACCTGTAGCACCAGTAATTGCAATACGAGTTATTTTTTTTTTCATAATATTATTTTTCTAATTTTTTTACATATATTAAATTTTTAGGTATTTTAAAAATTGTTTTTTCTTTATCTCCCAAAATTTCTTTTGGTGGATTATTAAAACCTAGTGTTTTTAAATATTTAATTACTTGCTTTACTAATATATCGGGTGCTGAAGCACCAGCTGTAATACCAATATTTTTTTTATTTTTAAACCATTCGTTTCTAATATCAGAAAATGATTCAATTTGTTTCGTAAATACACCTGTTTCTTTTCCTAATTCAGCGAGACGATTAGAATTAGAAGAATTTTTAGAACCGATTACGAGTATTATATCAGTTATTTTTGATAGTTTAATAATTGCATTTTGTCGATTTGTTGTTGCATAACATATATCTTCTTTTTTAGGACCAGATATATTTAAAAACTTCTTTTTTAAAGCTAAAATAATAGATTGAGTTTTTTTTATAGATAAGGTTGTTTGTGTAAAAAATTTTAATTTTTTATCGATTTTAATCGATAATTTATTTACATCTTCTATTGATTCAATAAGATGTATTTTCTCTTTTTTATTATCATATTGACCAATTGTGCCAATAACTTCAGGATGTCCTTTATGACCAATTAGGATTGTTTCTATGTTTTTTTTACTTGATTTTGAAACTTCTAAATGTACTTTTGTCACTAATGGACAAGTTGCATTTAGTATTGTTAATTTTTTTTTTATAGCTTTTTTTTTTATTTTTTTTGATACTCCGTGTGCTGAAAAAACTACTATTGAATTATTTGGAATATCCGCAATATTTTCGACGAAAACTACTCCTTTTTGACGTAGTTTTTCTATAACATATTGATTATGTACTAGTTCATGCTGAACATAAATAGTTTTTTTATAAATTTTTAGAGCATTTTCAACCATTAAAATAGCTCTTTTAACGCCTGCACAAAAACCTCTTGGATTAGCTAATATAATGTTCACTATTTTTCTCAAATTATATTTAGTTACAAAAAATTTATTTTTTATAATTAAAAATGAATTATAGATTAATCAAGAATTATAATAATTATTCTTCATAATCATAATCATACCAATAAATATACTGAAATCAGCTATATTAAATGTTGCAAAATGCCAATCTTTAATGTGCAAATCAATAAAATCTACTACAAATCCATAATTAATACGATCTATTAGATTTGCTATTGCTCCTGAAAGAATAAAAGAATAAGAAAGAATTTTATTTTTATCTTTTTTAAATTTTAAAATTATTTTTAATATTATTATTATAGTAATACTACTAAATATTAATAGAAAATATTTTTGCCATCCGTTTTGATTTGATAGAATACTAAACGCTGCTCCAAAATTATGCACATGAAATAAATTTAATATGAAAAAAATTTTTTGTTTTTCATATATATTTAAATTATTTAAAATCCATTTTTTGCTATAAAAATCTATTGTTATTATAAATAATATTATAGCGATATAAATCCCATAGTTTTTCTCAAAGTAGTATTTTTTCTTCATATGAAAATACGCTTTTCACCTTTTCCTTTCGTATTTAAAACACAACGTGTACAAATTTCATCATCATTTTTTTTGATATAAATATTATAATGCCAACATCTTGGACATTTTTTTCCTTTTATTTTTTTTAAGAAAACTTTGAAATTAGAAATTTTTTCGCTTTTTTTTGAATTTTTTGGTGCTATATCGTATAACTTTATTTGAACTTTAGAAGTTAAAAATATAAATTTTAATTCTTCTCCTAAAATATTTAATTTTTCTTTTATTTCTGGAGTGACGTATAGTATTAAAGATGCTTCTAATGAATTTTTTATATTTTTATTTTTTATTTCTTCTTCTAGAAATTTATTTATTTCATTTTTCATTTCTATTAAATTATTCCAAAATTCATAGCTAAATAAATCATTTTCATCTAAATCAAATAATTTATTAAACCATTCTTCTGTAAAAACGTATTCAGCATTTTTTTCAGGTAAGTGATTCCAAATTTCATCAGCAGTAAATGATAATATTGGTGCTATCCAACGAACAAGAGCATTAATTATATAGTATATAGCTGTTTGACAACTTCTTCGTTCTTGACTATTTTTTTTTAAAGTATATTGTCTGTCTTTTATAATATCAAGATAGAAAGAACCCATCTCGATAGAGCAAAAATACATTAAACGTTTGATAATTGCATGAAAATTGTACTGTTTATAAAATTCGATAATTTCTTCTTGTATTTTTTTTGTTTGGCTGATAGCCCATCGATCTAAAAGAACCATATTCTTTTTGAGAATAGTATTTGTTTTAGGATTAAAATCATGTATGCTTGCTAACATAAAACGAGCTGTATTTCTTATTCTTCGATAAATATCTGAAGAACGTTTCAAAATTTCGTTGGAAATAGAAATATCATGAGAATAATTAGAAGAAGCTACCCATAGTCTTAAAATATCTCCTCCTAGTGTCTTGATTATTTCGTTAGGACTAATGGTATTTCCTATAGATTTAGACATTTTTTGACCATTTTTATCAACCACGAAACCATGAGTTAAAACTTCAGAATACGGTGATTGATTTTTTGTTAACATAGAAATGATTAACGATGACATGAACCATCCTCTGTGTTGATCAGAACCTTCTAAAAACATATCTGCGCAATTCTTACTATATTTTTTATTTTTATATTTTATTAGACTATGGGTGTTTCCTGATTCGAACCATACATCTAATATGTCAAACATTTGATAATACATGCTATGTGCTTCACCTAATATTTCTTTTAAATCAATTTTCCACCATGCTTCTATTCCTTCTAATTCTACTTTTTTTATTATTTTTTTCATTAATAAATTATTTTCAGGATGAATATCTCCTGTTTTTTTATTTATGAAAAGACACATTGGTACACCCCATTTTCTTTGTCTTGAAATACACCAATCAGGTCTTTTTTTTATCATTTCTTTTATTCTAGACCCTCCCCATTTAGGTATCCATGACACTTTTTTGATTTCTTCAAGAGTTTTATAACGGAGTTTTTTTCTATCTATTTTTATAAACCATTGTTCAGTCGCTCTAAATATCACGGGAGTCTTATGTCTCCAGCAGTGCGGATAACTATGTTTTAAAATTTCATGATGTAATAAACAATTTTCTTTAATTAATAAATCTATAATTATTTTATTGGCTTTAAAAATATTTATACCATTTAATTTCGGATGTACGTTATTTTCATAATTACCTTTAAAATCGACTAAGTTAATTGTTTTTATTTTATATTTTTGACTTACTATGTAATCATCTGGTCCATGATCTGGTGCTGTATGAACAGCTCCTGTACCTGAATCGAGAGTAACATGCTCTCCTAATATTATTGGTAGAGAAGTATTTTCTAAAAATGGATGTAAAAATTTTTCTCCTTCTAAATCTTTACCCTTGAAAGAAATTAAAATATTCCAATTATTTATTTTTAAAATCTTCATTACATTTTTAACTAATTCTTTTGCTATAATTAGATTATATTTGTCAGTTTCTACTAATTGGTATTCAAAAAGTGGATGTACTGTAATAGCTTGACTTGATGGAAGAGTCCATGGTGTAGTTGTCCAAATAGGTAAATATATGTCTTTTTCGTTTGATATATTAGGATTTAGCGTTTTTTTAAAAATTTTACTGTTTTTATTTTTCATTGCAACAAAAATTGAATCTGATTCTTTATGAAAATGCTCAATTTCTGCATCAGATAAAGAAGAGTGACATTTTAAACACCAATGTATAGGTTTAGATTCTTTATATAAATATTTTTTTTCAATAATTTTAGATAGTGTTTTAATTATATTTGCTTCATTTTTAAAATCCATTGTGAGATGTGGATTTTCCCAATCTCCAATTACACCTAATCTAATAAAATCTTTTTTTTGTTTCTTTATTTGTTTTTCTGCATATTTTCTGCATTTTTTTTGAAATATTGAAGTGATTACATTTTTGCTTTTTAAGCCCATCTGTTCTTCAACTTTTTGTTCAATAGGTAATCCGTGACAATCCCAAGACGGTATATAGGGAGCATCAAATCCTGACATATTTTTTGATTTTATGATTATATCTTTTAAAATTTTATTAACTGCATGTCCAATATGAATATTTCCATTGGCATATGGAGGTCCATCATGAAGAAAAAAAATTTTTTTACCTTCTTTTTTTTGTCTTATTAATTGATAAAGATTATTTTCATACCAATTTTTTAATATCTCTGGTTCTTTTTGGGAAAGGTTTGCTCGCATAGAAAACTGTGTTTTAGGTAAATTTAAAGTACTTTTATAATCGCTCATAATTTTCTCTTTCATTTTTATTTTAATAATCATTAATGTTAAAATATTTTTTAACAATTTTAATATCTTTAGATATCTGTTTTTTTAATTCTTCTATAGAAGAAAAAAAAGATTCATTTCTTATTTTTTTGTGCAAAAACACTTCTATTTTTTTTCCATATAAATTTAGATTAAAATTAAATAAATAAACTTCAAGAAATCTGTTTTTTTTTGAATGCAAAAAACTTGGTTTGATTCCAACATTACATATTCCTATAAAATTTTTATTGAATAAACATGAAACTTTTACAGCATATACTCCGTTATTTAACGGTATATTTTTATTTAAAAATATATTTGCTGTTGGATATCCTAATTTTCGTCCTATTTTATTGCCATGAATTACACGACTTAAAATACTAAATGGACGACCAAGTAGCTTTTTCGCTAATTCAATTTTATTTTCTAATAAATATTTTCTTATATTAGTACTGCTTATTTTAATTTTATTTTTATATAATAATGCACTAACTTCTATAACTTTAAATTTATATTGATGTCCAATTTTCTTTAAAAGAGATATATTTCCATTTCTTTTTGATCCGAATCTAAAATCGTCTCCAATTATTATGAATTTTATATTTAATTTTTTTATTAAAATATTTTTTATAAATTTTTCTGGACTTAAAGATGAAAAACTTTCATTAAATTTAATACATAAAATAATATCGATATTCCATAATTGAATGTACTTGATTTTATTTTGTAATGTGGTAAGTCTTTTAGGGGGATTATGATTATGTAAAAATTCTAATGGTTGTGGTTCAAATAAAATAACTATAGTTGGTATATTATATTTTTTTCCTACTTCGTATAAATTAGAAAGCAATTTTTGATGCCCTAGATGTATGCCATCAAAATTGCCAATACTTACAGCTGAATTAGAATTTATTTTTGTTAGATTATGAATGCCTCGTATGAGCTTCATTGTTAAATTAACCTAATGAAATGAAATAATTTTTTATTTATTTTAGAAATAATTTTGATGTATTATTCTGACTAATATATAATGTTGTTTTTATTGATATAAAAATTTTTAATTCATTAAAAAACTATTTAAAATTTATTTTTTATATTTAGGAGTTAAAATTGGCAAATATTAAATCTGCTAAAAAAGATTCTATAACTTCAGAAGAACGTCGTAAGAAAAATGCTAGTCAACGTTCAAAAATTCGTACTTTTATAAAAAAAGTTCGTTTAGCTATAGTGTCTGGAAATAAAGAAAAATCATACGATGCTTTTAAGAATATGCAACCTATTATTGATAAATATGCAACTAAGGGTTTAATACATAAAAATAAAGCTGCAAGATATAAATCTATTTTATCGTTAAAAATTGCAAAACTGCACAAAAATTAATTTTTTTTTAAATGGTATTGCCTCTAATTTTTTTAAGAAGCAATACTTTATAATTTTTTATTTTGTTAAATCATCAAAAAATCTTTTTACACCGTCAAAAAATCTTTTTGAACGTGGACTATTTTTATCTCCTCGAAATCCATCAAAACTATTTCCTAGTTCATTTAAAAGATATCTTTGTTTTTCATTTAGATTAACTGGTGTTTCTACTACGACACGACATAATAAATCTCCTCGAATTTTACCTTGTACTGATTTTACGCCTTTACCTCTAACGCGAAAAAGTCTTCCTGATTGAGTTTCAGGTGGTATCTTTAATTTTACTCTACCATCCAATGTAGGTACCTCTATTTCTCCACCTAGCGCAGCCATAGTAAAATTGATTGGTACTTCACAGTAAAGGTTATTTTCTTCTCTTTCAAAGATAGGATGTTTGCTAACTGTCATTTGTACATAAAGATCACCTGATTGCGCGCCATTTGTTCCTGCTTCACCTTCGTTATTCAATCGAATTCTATCATTAGTATCAATACCTGGTGGAATTTTTATCGATAATGTTTTATTTATCTTTATTCTGCCTTGTCCTCGACATATATGGCATGGGTTTTTAATTACTGTACCTCTTCCATGACATGTCGGACATGATTGTTGAACAGTAAAAAATCCTTTTCTAATGTGAATTTGTCCTTTTCCATGACATGTTGAACAGTTGTTTGGTTTAGTTCCAGTGCTAGCTCCTGTACCATAACAAGTTTTGCATTTTTGAAATGTTGGAATACGAATTTCTTTTGTTGTTCCCTTTACTGCTTCTTCTAAGGAAATTTCCATATTATAGCATAAATCAGCTCCTTTTTTCACTCTTTGATTTCTACTTCCTCCAAAAATATCACCAAAAACATCTCCAAAAATATCTCCAAAATCTGTAGAATTAGTAAAAGTATTATAAGTATTATTTTGATTATAACCGTTTTCAAAAGCAGCATGTCCATATTGATCATATGCAGTTCTTTTTTCTTCATCAATTAAAATTTCATATGCTTCTTTTATTTCTTTAAACTTATTTTCAGCATTTTTATCTCCTTGATTACGATCAGGATGGTATTTCATTGCTAATCGTTTATAGGCTTTTTTAATTTCTCTTTCTTCAGCTGATTTTGGAATTCCTAAAATTTGATAGTAATCTTTTTTTGTCATATTACTGTTCTTCCTGCTTTGAAAATAAGTGCACGGGCGTAGATTTTTTCTACGCCCGTGCTGGTTTTAAATACTGTTATAACTTTTTCTTTTTTCAGATTAAAGTTTATTATTTTTTAGGATCTTTTATTTCTTCAAATTCCGCATCTACAACGTTTTCATTTTTTTCTGATTCAGATGATTGATTTTCTTTTTTTAAATTTTCTTCTTTTGATTTATTTTGATTTATTTCTGTTAGTTTAGATGAAATTTTTAAGAGATTTTGAATATTTTTTTCAATTTCAGATTTATTTTCTCCCTTTAATGATTTTTCTAATTCATCTAAAGCTGATTTAATTTTTTCTAGTTCTATACTTTCTATTTTATTCTTGTTTTCATCTAATTGTTTTTTAATACTATGTATTAATTGATCACCTTGATTTCTTATTTGAATTAGTTCTTCAAATTTTCGATCTGCTTCAGAATTAGCTTCAGCGTCATTAATCATTTTTTTTATCTCTTCTTCATTAAGACCAGAAGAGGCTTTAATGGTGATTTTTTGTTCTTTTCCAGTTTTTTTATCTTTTGCAGATACATGTAATATACCGTCAGAATCAATATCAAATGTAACTTCAATTTGTGCTGTTCCTCTTGGTGCAGGTTCAATTCCATCTAGATTAAATTGTCCTAAAGATTTATTATCTAATGCTCTTTTTCTTTCGCCTTGAAGTATATGTATTGTTACAGCTGACTGGTTGTCTTCTGCTGTTGAAAAAACTTGACTATGTTTAGTGGGAATAGTAGTATTCTTATTTATTAACGAAGTCATTATACCACCCATAGTCTCAATTCCTAATGACAATGGAGTTACATCAAGCAATAAAACATCTTTAACATCTCCTGAAAGTACACCTCCTTGAACTGCAGCACCAACTGCAACTGCTTCATCTGGATTGACATCTTTTCTAGGTTCTTTACCAAAGAAGTCTGCTACTTTACACTGTACCATAGGCATTCTTGTTTGACCGCCTACTAATATTACATCATTAATATCTGAAATAGATAGTCCCGCATCTTTTAATGCTACTTTTAGTGGCTCAATAGAACGTAGAACTAGATCTTCTACTAAAGATTCTAATTTTGAACGAGTAACCTTAATATTTAAATGTTTAGGTCCATTAGAATCAGCTGTAATATATGGTAGATTTACGTCAGTTTCTTGTGCTGATGATAATTCTATTTTTGCTTTTTCTGCAGATTCTTTTAAACGTTGCATAGCTAATGAATCATTTCTTAAATCAATACCTTGTTCTTTTTTAAATTCTTGTACTAAATAATTAATTAGCCTGCTATCGAAGTCTTCTCCACCAAGATGGGTATCTCCATTAGTAGCAAGAACTTCAAATGTTTTTTCTTTATCAACATCATCAATTTCAATAATAGATATATCAAAAGTTCCTCCACCTAAATCGTATACTGCTATTGTTCTATTTCCTTCACCTTTATCTAGACCATAAGCAAGCGCTGCAGCTGTAGGTTCGTTAATAATTCTTTTAACTTCTAATCCTGCAATTCTACCTGCATCTTTAGTTGCTTGCCTCTGAGCATCATTAAAATAAGCAGGAACTGTAATGACAGCTTCTTTTACTGATTCTCCTAAATAGTCTTCTGCAGTTTTTTTCATTTTTTTTAAAACTTCTGCAGAAATTTGAGGAGGTGCCATTTTTTGTTTTTTCACGTCAATCCATGCGTCACCATTTTCTGAATTAATAATAGAATATGGCATAATTTTTATATCACGTTGCACTTCATCATCTTTAAATTTTCTGCCAATTAATCTTTTTATAGCAAATAATGTATTTTTGGGATTAGTTATAGCTTGACGTTTAGCAGGTTGTCCTACTAAAACTTCTCCTTTTTGAGTATACGCAATAATTGAAGGTGTTGTACGATCTCCTTCGGAGTTTTCTAAAACACGCGGTTTGTTGCCATCCATAATGGCAACACAAGAGTTGGTTGTTCCCAAGTCAATACCAATAATTTTACCCATTGAAATTCTCCTATTTATGATTTTTTGATAAATTGGGTGTGCAACCTTTATGCGGCCATTTTTTTGGCTTTTTAATTAGCTACATAGGATTGTATTTTTATATTTTTATATATTGTTTAATGATTATTAGATGGGGTCTTTTTTCTAGTCATCAAGGTCTAAGTATAAAAAAAATGAATTTTTTGAATACAATCTTTTTATTTTTAATGAACATAATTTATTATTTTATGTTTTTAATGTATATTTTATTTTTTTATTAATTATTCTGATCATGAAATACATTACATTTTTTATTAATATACAATAGACTCTTTAACTACAGTATTTGCAAAAATATTTTGATATTTTATAGGAATATAAAATGCTAAAAAATACAATAGAGCTCACTGAGTATTTATCTTTTTTTTATTTCATTTCTTTTACTTTATTTTTTTGTTTTTTTATGCTTTTTATAAGTTGGTTTTTAGGTGGAAGATCATCGTCAAGATATAAAAACACTCCTTTTGAATCTGGTATTGTTCCAATAGGCAATACACATCTTCGTTTTTCTGTGAAATTTCATTTAATTGCAATGTTTTTTGTAATTTTTGATGTTGAAGCGCTTTATCTATACGCATGGTCTGTTAGTATAGTTGAATCGGGATGGACAGGATTTTGTGAAGCAACTGTATTTATACTGTTTCTTATTTTATCATTATTTTATTTAATTCGAATAAAAGCTTTAAATTGGGTCACATCTTGATAATAATAAAAATATTGACATTGATTATATTTAGGATTTAATTAGATGAAAGAAAAAATGAATTATATTTTAACCAGAGCAGATGGAAAAAATAAGAAACATTATCCAAATCAAACAAATCAATCTACTACAGATCCTGTAGAAGGATATTTAAAGAAAAACGTTTTTATAGGTAAAATTAGCAAACTACTTCATAAAGTGGTGAATTGGGGTCGAAAAAATTCTCTTTGGCCTTACAATTTTGGTTTGTCTTGTTGTTATGTTGAAATGGTTACAGCATTTACTTCTGTACATGATGTTGCACGTTTTGGTTCTGAAGTACTAAGAGCATCTCCAAGACAAGCGGATGTTATGGTAATTGCAGGTACTCCATTTATTAAAATGGCTCCTATTATTCAAAGGTTATATGATCAGATGCTGGAACCAAAATGGGTTATTTCTATGGGATCATGTGCTAATTCCGGTGGTATGTACGATATTTATTCTGTTGTACAAGGAGTAGATAAATTTTTACCAGTAGATATTTACATTCCTGGTTGTCCACCGAGACCTGAAGCGTATATACATGCTTTAACAGTACTTCAAAAATCAATTAATGAAGAAAGAAGACCTTTGTCTTGGGTAATTGGAGAGCAAGGTGTATACCGTAAGAAAATGATATCAGAAAAAATTCAAAATAGAAAAAGAAGAATTTCCGTGGTTAATCTTCCAACTTCAGAAAAAATCTAATTTTTTCTTAAAAAATAAATTTTTCATACTATATACTACTAGATCAATATTTTTTTGAATAGATTATTAATATTAAAATTTTTTTAGGTTAATAAAAAAATGAGAAATCTATGATAGATGAAAATAAAAAAAAAAATACTATTTTAATTAAAAATAATTGTAAAGAAAAATCCATTCTTAAAGATTTATTTGATTTTTTTGGTAAAGATTTTTGTGTTTTACAAAAAACTAGTATAGATTTTCCAATAATATGGATAAATAAATCTTTATTGTTAAAGGTTGGTAAATTTTTGTTTAATTTACCTAAGCCTTACAACATGCTTTTCGATTTGCATGGTATAGATGAACGTTTTCGATTAAATCGAGAAAATTTACCTGAAGCAGATTTTTCAGTTTTTTATCATCTGATATCTGTTGAACGAAATAGTGATATTTTAATTAAAGTTCCTTTGTTAAAAGATGATTTAAACATATCGACTTTTACTAGTTTATTTCCCAATGCGAATTGGTATGAACGTGAAACATGGGAAATGTTTGGTATTATTTTTGATCAACATCCTAATTTAACTCACATTATCATGCCTAATTCGTGGAAGGGATTTCCTTTAAGAAAAGATTATCCAGCTAGAGCAACTGAACATCAGTCTTTTTTTTTAGATGAACAGAAAGAAGATTTAGAAATGGAACAGTTAAAGTTTAAACCTGAGTTATGGGGGATGAAACGAAAAAATAATAATGTAGATTTTATGTTTTTAAATCTAGGACCTAATCATCCTTCTGCTCATGGTGCATTTAGAATTATTTTACAATTAGATGGTGAAAATATTGTAGATTGTGTTCCTGATATTGGTTATCATCATCGTGGAGCAGAAAAAATGGCAGAAAGACAATCATGGCATAGCTATATTCCATATACTGATCGCATTGAATATCTTGGTGGTTGTGTTAATGAGATGCCTTATGTCTTAGCAGTAGAAAAATTAGCTAATATTTCTGTTCCAGAAAAAGTAGAAGTAATTCGAGTAATGTTATCTGAATTGTTTCGAATAAACAGTCATCTTCTGTATATTTCTACTTTTATTCAGGATGTAGGATGTATGACACCTGTTTTTTTTGCTTTTACTGATCGTCAAAAAATATATGATTTAATTGAAGCGATTACTGGTGCTCGTATGCATCCTGCTTGGTTTCGAATTGGTGGAGTAGCTCATGATTTACCTAAAGGATGGAACATTTTATTAAAAGAATTTATTGAATGGATGCCAAAAAGATTAAAATATTACGTAAAATTAGCTTTAAAAAATCCTATTTTAATAAATCGTTCTAAAGGAATTGCTGAGTACAATCAGAAAGAAGCATTACAATGGGGTGTGACAGGAGCAGGTTTGCGTTCTACAGGATTAGATTTAGATGTAAGAAAATGGCGTCCTTATTCTGGATATCATAATTATACTTTTGAAATTCCTGTAGGGACAGGTATAAGCGATTGTTATTCGAGAGTTATGATTAAAGTAGAAGAAATATATCAAAGTTTAGTTATTTTAAAACAATGCTTAAAAAATATGCCAGAAGGTCCTTTTAAATCTGATCATCCGTTAACTACTCCTCCTCCCAAAGAACGCGTTTTAAAAGATATAGATACAATGATTACTCATTTTTTACAGGTATCTTGGGGTCCTGTCATTCCCGCTAATGAAAGCTTTCAGATGATTGAAGCAACTAAAGGTATTAATAGTTATTATTTAATAAGTGATGGTGGTACGATGAGTTATCGAACAAGAATACGAACACCTAGTTTTCCGCATTTACAACAAATACCTTCAGTTATTCGAGGAAGTTTAATATCAGATTTAATTGTATATTTAGGCAGCATAGATTTTGTTATGTCAGACGTGGATAGATAATTATGCATAAAAAAAAAGAAAATTAAAAGAAATTTCTACGACATTTACTTTAACTTCCTTTGAAATTAATGAAATAGAAAAACAAAAAAAATATTATGAAAATTCTAGATCAGTTTCAATAGAAGCATTAAAAATTGTTCAAAAAAAACGAGGTTGGATTTCTGATCAAGCAATTGTAGAAATTGCAAAAATACTTAACCTTAATCCAAGTGAAGTGGAAAGTGTAGCTACTTTTTATAGTCAAATTTATCGTCAACCTGTAGGACGCAACATTATTCGATATTGTGATAGTGTAGTTTGTTATTTAACAGGTTATGAAAAAATAAAAAAATTTTTAGAAGATTATTTGTGTGTTGAAACAGGTAATACTACTAAAGATGGTAGATTTACTTTATTACCAGTTTGTTGTTTAGGCAATTGTGATAAAGGACCTACTATAATGATTAACGAAGATTTACATTCTCGTTTAAATCCAGATTTAATACCAAATTTGCTGGAATTATATAAATGAATAATATTATACGTACTGAGGAGACACACCCATTAACGTGGAGATTAAAAAATAATCAACAAACTGTTTGGATTGAAGAATATTGTAAAAAAAACGGTTATCTTGGTTTAAAAAAAGCATTAAAAACTATGAGTCCGAAAGATGTTGTACATTTGATAAAAGAATCTGGTTTAAAAGGAAGGGGTGGAGCAGGTTTTTCTACAGGTTTAAAATGGAGTTTAATGTCTACAGATAAAAGCTTTAAAGTACGTTATTTATTGTGCAATGCTGATGAAATGGAACCTGGAACGTACAAAGATAGATTTTTAATGGAAAATATACCTCATCAATTAATTGAAGGAATATTGTTGTCATCATTTGCTTTAAATGTTTCTCGTGGTTATATTTTTTTACGAGGTGAATATATTACAGCTGAACATATTTTAAAAAAATCTATACAAGAAGCAATTAATTTTGGTTTTATTGGTTCTAATATTTTAAATAGTGGTTTTAGCTTTGAACTTTTTTTACATACTGGTGCTGGTCGTTACATTTGTGGTGAAGAAACTGCTTTAATCAATTCATTAGAAGGCCGAAGAGCTAATCCAAGAGCTAAACCACCTTTTCCTGCAGTGTTTGGGTTATGGGGAAAACCTACTTGTGTTAACAATGTTGAAACACTATCCAATGTTCCATCTATTGTATTAAATGGTGTCAATTGGTATAAAAAATTATCTAGAAGTGTTGATACTAGTGGCACTAAATTAATGGGATTCTCAGGACAAGTAAACAATCCTGGCGTTTGGGAATTACCTTTTGGAATTACTGCGCGTGAAATTTTAGAAGATTATGCATGCGGAATGAAATCGGGTTTGTCTTTAAAATCCTGGCAACCTGGTGGAGCAGGAACAGATTTTCTTATTGAAAAACATTTAGATTTACCGATGGATTTTACCAGCATCGCCAGAGCAGGAAGTCGTTTAGGAACAGCTCTTGCTATGGCTGTAGATAATAAAACCAATATGGTTTCTCTAGTTTGTAACATAGAAAAATTTTTTTCTCGTGAATCATGCGGCTTATGCACACCATGTAGAGAAGGATTACCTTGGATTGTGAAAATATTAGAAAGTTTAGAGAAAAAAGAAGGTCAAGAAAATGATATAGAAAATTTAGAGAGGTTGTGCGTACATTTAAGCCCAGGAAAAACTTTTTGTGCTCATGCTCCTGGTGCAGTAGAACCTTTACAAAGTGCTATAAAGTATTTTCGTTCAGAATTTGAAGCTGGTGTTAGTACGAAAAAATTAAAATTAAATTTAAACGTTCTTGGAATTCAATCAAATAAATTTATTCCAAAAATTTAATTTTTTTTATATAAATAATTTCTATTAATAAAGATATTTTTATGAAAATAAAAGTTTTTTTGGAACTCTTCTATTATGGCTAGAATTTATATAGATGGAAAAATATATTGTATGAGTGAATCAGATAACTTATTACAAGGATGTTTATCATCTGGTTTGAATATCCCTTATTTTTGTTGGCATCCTGTATTAGGAAGTTTAGGAGCATGTCGACAATGTGCCGTTACACAATATAATAGTTCTTCAGATAATCAAGGAAAGTTGATTATGTCTTGTATGACACCTGTAGTTGATGGGACTATTATTTCTATTAATGATGATATATCTAAAAAATTTAGAAGTAGCATCATAGAACTTTTATTAACAAATCATCCTCATGATTGTCCAGTATGTGAAGAAGGTGGAAATTGTCATTTACAGGATATGACTGTCATGACCGGTCATAACTTTCGAAGTTATAGATTTTCTAAAAGAACGCATAAAAATCAATATTTAGGGTCATTTATCAAGCATGAAATGAATCGATGCATTGGATGTTATCGTTGTGTTAGATATTATAAAGATTATGCAGATGGTACTGATTTAGATGTTTATGGTACCAATAATAATATTTATTTCGGTCGTATCGAAGATGGTGTATTAGAAAATGAACATTCAGGTAATTTGATAGAAATATGTCCTACTGGGGTGTTTACAGATAAAACTCATTCTAAAAAATATAGTCGTAAATGGGATATGCAGTATGCTCCAGGAATTTGCCAAAATTGTAGTGTTGGTTGTAATATTAGTATCGGAGAACGATATGGTGAAGTACGTCGTATAGAAAATAGATATCATGAAAATATAAATCATTATTTAATTTGTGATCTTGGACGTTTTGGATATTCTCATACTTATTTAAAAAATAGACCTAAAAATCCTATTTTATCTACGATAGAAAATGATCCAAAAATATTAAGTTTTAACAAGTCAATAGAATTTGCTGCGAATTTTTTCCAACGTTATAAAAATATAATAGGCGTTGGCTCTATTCGTTCTAGCATAGAAAATAATTTTGCTTTACAAGAATTAGTTGGTAGGGAAAATTTTTCTAATGGAATGTCTAATAAAGAGTATTCTTGTGTTAAATTAATTCTAAATACTTTAAATAATAATCAATTGTATATCCCATCTTTAAAAGAGATTGAAAGTTATGATACCATTTTAATTTTAGGCGAAGATTTAACACAAACATCTCCTCGTGTTGCATTAGCAGTACGTCAAGCTATGAAAAATAAAGCTAAAAATTTAGCTAAATTGAATGGAATTCCAGAATGGAATGCTTCTGCGTTATCTCAAATTTCAGAACGTTGTAAGAATTCTTTGTATATTACCAACACACATGAAAGCAAATTAGATAATGTTGCTGATTGGTGTTATTTTGCGTCAGTTAGTCAACAAGTAAAATTTATACGTGCTATTGCCAATAAATTAGATAACACTTTACCTGATATTTCATCTTTAAATTCTCATTTAATTAAAAAAGCATCTTTAATTGCAAAAAAAATAATGCTTTCAAAGAAAGTATTAATTATTTCTGGTTCTCATTCTTTTAGCACGTCTATTATTAAGGCTTCTATAAACATAGCTATATCAATTCATCAAAAAAATATTAATCACGTTGGTGTGACTTTTTTAACTTCTTCTTCAAATACTTTAGGATTAGGATTAATTGGTGGTTTTTCTATAGAAACTGCATTAGAAAAACTAAAACAAAAAGAAGCAGATGCCATAATTTTTATGGAATACGATTTATATCGTTATATATCTAAACACGATTGTGATACTTTTTTCAAAAAAAATAAGAATATTATAGCTATAGATCATCTATATACCAAAACATACAACAATGCTGGATTTAGTTTGCCTGCTTTGAGTTTTGCAGAAAGTTCCGGTACGATATTAAATTTTGAAGGTAGAGCACAGAGTTTTTTTCAAGTATATGACCCGACTTTTTATAATAAAAAAAATTGTCTTCATGTAAGCTGGAAATGGTTGCATTTTATTAAAAGTAAAATTGAAAAAAAAGAAATATCTTGGTTAAATTTAGATGATGTCATTTCTGCATATTCCAATAAATATCCAATTTTTAGAAAAATAAAAAAAGAAGGCCCTAATTCTTTCTTTCGTATAAATGGTCAAAAGATAGCTCGTTCTCCACATCGTTCAAGTGGTAGAACAGCTTTACGAGCAAATATTGATGTACATGAACCTTCTCAAAAAAAAGATATTGATACAATGTTTTCATTTTCCATGGAAGGTTACAATCAACCGAATGAATCTATATCACATATTCCATTTGCTTGGTTTCCTGGATGGAATTCACCACAAGCATGGAATAAATTTCAAAAAGAAGTAGGAAAGAAATTAATATCAGGTGATTCTGGTATTCATGTATTTAAAGATAACAAAAAAGTTTCAGATATTTATTTTAATTTTTCTTCCAATAGTTTTCTTAAAGAAAAATATTGGTATATCATTCCATATTATCATATTTTCGGAAATGAAGAATTAACTCAATATTCATCTATTATAAAAGAAAATATACCTTTAGAATATGTATTGATTAGTGAACTAGATGGATTGGAATTAGGTTTTAAAAAAAATTCTATAGTAGAGTTTAATTGTTTAAATCAAGATTTTCGTTTAACAATACGATTATCTAAATATTTAAATCCAAAACAAATAGGTTTACCTATAGGAAGAAAAGGCTTTCCTATTTCTCTTATTGGTGAAAAAATTAAATGTTTACGGGAATTTATTAGATGAGCAATTTAGGAATAAATTTTTATGAAATACTATTTAAAATTTTACAGATAACACTAATTGTAATTTTTATTATATTTTTTTCAGCAATTTTAAGTGTTGTTGAACGTAAATTTTTAGCATTTTTTCAAAATAGACATGGTCCTAATCGAGTCGGTTGGTTTGGAAGTTTACAATTATGTGCAGATATGATTAAAATTTTATTTAAAGAAGATTGGGTTCCATTGTTTAGTAAAAAAGTGATTTTTATTTTATCTCCAATTATAGCTTTTATTTCTTTATTATTTGTTATTCCAATAATTCCACTTGCGCCGAATTTTTTGATAATTAATTTAAATATAGGAATTTTATTTTTTCTAATGATGGCTGCTTTATCAGTTTACGCAGTATTATTTGCTGGTTGGTCAAGCAATAATAAATATGCTTTATTAGGTGCTGTTCGTGCTTCTGCTCAAACTTTGAGTTATGAAGTGTTTTTAGGTTTATCATTGATGGGTGTAGTCGCTAGATCTGGATCTTTTAAAATAATAGATATTATTAACAGTCAAAAAGAAATTTGGAATTTTATACCTCAATTTTTTGGTTTCTTGTCTTTTTTTATAGCTGGTATAGCTGTGTGTCATAGACATCCTTTTGATCAACCTGAATCTGAACAGGAGTTGGCTGATGGTTATCATATCGAGTATTCTGGTATGAAGTTTGGTTTATTTTTTATTGGTGAATATATTTCAATTATTACAGTTTCAGCATTAACATCGACATTATTTTTTGGGGGATATTTTGGTTTTTGGGGACCTAGTTTCTTTTGGTTGCTTTTAAAAACAGTTTTTTTTATTTTAATTTTTATTTTAATCAGAGCTTCTTTACCAAGACCTAGGTACGATCAGATAATGTCCTTTGGATGGAAAATTTGTTTACCGTTAACACTATTAAATTTAGTTATAACAGCTTTTTTCATATTAATATAAGTTGTATTAAGAGATCATCGTATGACTTTAAAAGAAATTGTTATTGGATTTTTAGTGCAAATAAGAAGTATGTGGATAGTTTTTAAAAACATATTTTCTAAATCTGAAACTAAAATGTATCCAGAAGAAAAATTATATTTATCTCCTCGATATCGAGGTCGAGTTATTTTAACACGTAATATAAATGGAGAAGAACGTTGCGTGGCTTGTAATTTATGTGCTGTAGTTTGTCCAGTTGATTGTATTTCTCTTCAAAAATCTGAAAAAGAAGGTGGTCGTTGGTATCCAGAATTTTTTAGAATTAATTTCTCTCGTTGTATTTTTTGTGGTTTATGCGAAGAAGCATGCCCTACAGCTGCTATTCAACTAATGCCTGATTTTGAATTATCAGATTTTAAAAGAAAAAATTTAGTTTATGAAAAAGAAGATTTATTAATTTCAGGTCCTGGAAAATACCCAGACTATAATTTTTATCGTGTTTCTGGTGTAGTTATCAAAGATAAAAAAACGGGTGAATTAGAAAGTGAATTAAAACCAGTTAATGTGAAAGATTTATTGCCATAAGTGGGAGTAGTTTAATGGAATTTGTTTTTTATATGTGTTCTTTGATAGCAGTTATTTCTACTTTATTAGTCATCATTCAAAAAAATGCGGTTTATTCTTTAGTATATTTAATAATTTCACTTTTATCAATATCTAGTATTTTTTTTATATTCGGTGCTTTTTTTGCTGGTGCTTTAGAGGTTATTGTTTACGCTGGAGCAATTATTGTTTTATTTGTTTTTGTAATTATGATGCTTAATCTTGGTGAAAAGCATGATTTTCAAGAGAAAAAATACTTAAGCCCTATCTTTTGGATAGTTCCGGGCTGTTTATCATTAATGTTATTTTTATTGATGGCATACGTTGTTTTTTTTGTTAAAGACAAACAAATATATTTTACTGTAATTGATGCAAAAGAAGTAGGTATTAATTTATTTGGTCCATATTTGTTATTAGTAGAACTTTCTTCTTTACTTTTATTATCTTCTTTAGTTGTTGTTTTTCATGTTGGAAAAGAAAAAAAATGAATTAAAAATAGTCATTTTTAATTCTTATAAGGATAATGTTTTATGATTTCTTTATTTCATGGTTTATTTTTATCGTTAATATTATTTACTTTAGGTTTGACATCTCTTATAGTTCGTCGCAATGTACTGTTTATGTTAATTAGTTTAGAAATAATGATGAATGCTGTTGCATTAGCATTGGTAGTAGTAGGAAGTTATTGGAAACAGTCTGATGGTCAAATAATGTATATACTTGCTATTACGTTAGCTGCATCTGAAGCCAGTATAGCATTAGCGTTATTACTAAAGCTTTATAGACGTCAAAAAACACTAAACATTAACGTTTTAAGCGAGATGAGTGGATGAATATTATTTTCTTGATAATTTTATTTCCATTAATAAGTTTTTTGTTTTTATCCCTTATACAGGGATCTATTTCCGAAAAGAATACAGCTATTATAGGTATATCTTCAATATTTTTTTCATTTATGACAACTTGTTTTTATATTACGAATTTTGCAAATCGTTCATATCAAATTTTTACTCAAAAATTATGCAGTTGGATTTCTATTAATGAACTAAATATAGATTTTAGTTTAATTTTAGACGGATTATCTTTAAGTATGTTAACTATGATCCTAGGAATAGGATTATTAATACATATTTTTTCTACTTGGTATATGGAAGGTAAAGAGGGTTATTCTCGATTTTTTGCATATACTAATTTATTTATAGCTGGGATGTCATTATTAGTTTTAGCAGATAATTTTATTTTCATGTATGTAGGATGGGAAATTGTAAGTGTATGTTCTTATTTGTTGATTGGTTTTTATTACAAGACCTCTAATAATAATTCTTGTGCTCTTAAAGCATTTATTTTAACTAGAATTTCAGATGTATTTTTAATAATTGCATTTTTTTTAATATATACTAAATATGGTACTTTTAATTTTCAAGAAATTAAGTTTTTATCAAAATTTTTGAATATAGAAGATTTTTCTAATTTTAATTTTCTTACACTATGTTTGTTAATAGGGGTAATTGGAAAATCAGCACAGTTGCCGTTGCATACTTGGTTATCTGACGCTATGGTTGGTCCTACTCCTGTTTCTGCCTTAATACATGCTGCTACTATGGTAACAGCTGGTGTCTATTTAATCGCAAGAACACATTTTTTGTTTTTGTTAACTCCTAAAATATTATATCTTATAAGTTTTATTGGTATAATAACAATATTTATTTCTAGTTTTTCAGCTTTAGTTCAAAAAGATATAAAACGTATTCTTGCATATTCTACTATGAGTCAAATAGGATATATGTTTTTAGCTTTAGGTGTAAAAGCATGGACTGCAGCAATTATTCATTTAATTGTTCATGCTATTTTTAAAGCATTATTATTTTTATCTTCAGGTTCTTTAATTTTATTCTGTAATAATGAAAAAAATATATTTAAGATGAGTAATGTGAGTTCAAAGTGTCCTCTTTTGTATGCTTCTTTTTTAGTCGGAGGTGCCTCTTTGATTTCTTTTCCTTTAATTACAGCTGGTTTTTACAGCAAGGGAAACATTTTATTCAGTGTTTTACAAAATGGTTATGTGAATCTATTTTTAATTGGTTTGTTCTGTTCTTTTTTGACATCTATTTATACATTTAGAATGATTTTTGTAATTTTTCATAGAAGTAGTATTTCTTTTTCTTTTTCTACTAAGAGATTAGCACATAACGTACCATTATTAATTTTGTTATTTCTTTCTACTGTATTTGGTTATCTCATAATGAGATTACCACTTATTTATGTTTTTCCAATTTCTCAACATTTAGAAAATGGTAAACTTTTATACGAAATAATATCTAGTTTTATATCTTTTTTAGGTATATTTATTTCTTATTATATTTTTCTTAAAAAACCAAATTGGTTTTTTCAATTTCTAGAATGGAAAATAATTCGATTAATTCACTATTTTTTACTAAATGGATGGTTTTTTGACTTTTTTTATAAAATTTTATTTATTAATTCTTATTTATTAATATCTAGAATCTTATCTTACGAACCATTTGACTTTTTTTCTAATTTTTTTGTTAAATTTATTAGAAAAACTAATTTAGTTTTATTAAAAAGTGCTAATGGTAATGTAAAATACTACATATTAACCATGTTAATTGGTATTAATTTATTTTTTATTTTAATTTTATGTTCTTTTTTATTATAAAAATATTTTTTTAACGAATTTTTTATAAATTTCAAAAATCTTTTTTTTTGATTATATAGATATACTAAATAATAGGAATATACATCTGATGTTTCTTTCTTTATTAGTTATAATTCCATTTCTTAGTGGTGTTTTTTCATTTTTTTCTTTTAGATTTCAGAGAAATATTCCTCGTTGGATTGCTATAACAGGAATAGCATTAACGTTATTAATTGTTATGAAAATATGGTTTTTTGAAGATTATCATACTTACCAAGTAAAAAGTTATGCTCATGCAAGCTATGAACTAATATTACCTTGGATATCAAACATTGGAATTAAATTTCATATTGCTGTTGATGGTTTTTCAATTATCATGCTTTTTTTAACTTCATTTTTAGGAATAATAGCTATTTTATGTTCTTGGAATGAAATAAAAAAAAATGAAGGTTTTTTTTATTTAAATATTATGCTTGTTTTAACTGGTACGATTGGTATTTTTATTGCTTTTGATTTATTTTTATTTTTCTTTTTTTGGGAAATTATACTTATTCCAATGTATTTTTTAATTTCATTATGGGGTCAAAAAAAAGAAGATAAGCAAAATTGTATAAATGTTGCTAATAAGTTTTTTATATATACTCAAATATCAGGTTTAATAATGTTAGCATCAATTTTATTATTAGTTTTAACTTATTATAAAAATAATAATATTTTAACTTTTAATTATGATTTATTGATTATGAAACCAGTTGATAAAAGTATAGAATACATTATTATGTTAGGGTTTTTTTTGGCTTTTATTATAAAAATGCCAATTGTTCCTTTTCATGGATGGTTGGCTGATTTTCATGAAAAATCTCCATATTGTGGTGCTGTAGATATAATTGGTGCTTTATTAAAAACTGCTCCATACGGTCTTTTACGCTATAATAAAATGCTTTTTCCTCATGCAACAGAGCATTTTGCACCTATAGCAATTTTTTTAGGTTTTTTTAGTGTTTTTTATGGAGCTTGGGTTGCTTTTTCTCAAGTTAATATTAAGCGTTTGATCGCCTATTCATCTATTTCTCATATGGGATTAATGTTAATTGCTATTTATGGTGGCAACGAAATATCTTTGCAAGGTTTAGTTATTCAAATTTTATCTAATAGCATATCTACTGCTGCCTTATTTATTTTATCAGGTCAAATTTATAAATATCTAAAAACACAAGATATAAGTAAAATGGGGGGTTTATGGACAAATGTTTATTGGATTCCAGGTTTTTCTTTATTTTTTGCATTATGTAATTTAGGTATTCCAGGAACAGGGAATTTTATTGGTGAATTTTTAATATTATTCGGTATATTTAAAGAATGTCCATTGATATCTATAGTTGCAGCAATAAGTATTGTTTTTTCATCTATTTATTCTTTAAATATGATTCGAAAAATTTACTATGGTGTTTCTCAAAAAGATATTCCAAAAATTTTTTTGAATATAAAAGAATTTTGGATATCAATAGTATTGATTTTTGTATTAATTTTTTTAGGTTTAACCCCTCAAAAAATATTAAATACTTCGTTTGAATCTATACATTTTATATATAACTTCTCAAAAAGAATGTACTAATTCTATTTTAAAGATAAGGTTATGATTAATAATGATAATTAATCTACAAGAATTAATAGCACTTTTTCCTTTTTTAATTTTACTACTATCGGTAGTAATAGTTATTTTATCTATTTCTTATAATCGAAATCATTTTTTTGTTGCTTGTTTTACTATAATTAGTTTAATAGTTACTCTTGCTTCATTATATTTTTTGATTTCTATAGTACCTATTGATATAACTAGTTTATTTCATATTACTAAACGTTCTATCTTATATGCAGGTATGATTATAATTTCTAGTATTGCAACTTGTGTTTTTTCCTATCCTTGGTTATTAAAATATGCTTTTAATAAAGAAGAATTTTATTTGTTAACGCTTCTTTCAACTTTAGGTGCTGTTTTTTTAACTGTTTCTAATCATATGTCATCTTTATTTATTAGTATTGAATTAATGTCTTTACCAATATTTGGTTTAATTGCTTATTCTAGCTCTCAAAAGTATTCTTTAGAAGCATCTTTTAAATATCTTATTTTATCTGGTGTTTCTTCTTCTTTTTTATTGCTTGGTATTTCATGGGTATATGCTATTTCTGGAAATCTTAGTCTTTTATCTATATATCAAATATTTTCTGATTTATCAAATAGCGAAAAAATAATGATTTTATTTGGTATAATTATGGTATTAATGTCTTTTTTCTTTAAATTATCCATGGTTCCTTTTCATTTATGGACAGCTGATATATATCAAGGAACTCCTTCATCTGTTTTATCTTTTTTTTCTGTTTCTGGAAAAATTGCAATTTTTAGTGTTTTACTTTATTTTTTTTCATATTTTTCAGTTTTTGATCATAAAATAATATTTTTAATATTGTCATTGATTAGTTTTTTTTCAATATTATTTGGTAATTTAATGGCTATATTTCAAACAAATATTAAAAGGTTTTTTGGTTATTCATCCATATCACAATTAGGTTATTTGCTAATAATATTTCTTGTTTCAAAAAACGAGTACTTTTTTTCTTTACAGATAAGTGGTATTTTTTTATTTAACTATTTATTAACAAATATAGTGTATTTTGGTGTTATTAACTTATTTTCTAGTTCTTATAAGTACGATATAGATTCAATTGATTTATACAAAGGTTTATTTTGGTCACAACCTCTTTTAGCTAGCATAGTTACAATTGTATTGCTTTCTTTAGGAGGGATCCCTATAACTTTAGGATTTTTCGGAAAATTTTTTATTTTTTCTATTATTATAAAGCATCATTTATGGGCTATTGGTTTTTCATTTTTAATTGGTACAATACTAGGTATGTACGGTTATTTAAGATTAATTATCAATATGTATTTAAATCCATCAAAATACTTATTTCTTGAGAATACAAAAAAATCTTATTTTTGGTTATGGAGCCCCTCTGGATTTTTAGTATTTATTTCTGGAATAATGTTATTGATATTAGGAATATATCCTACTCCATTGATACATTTAATAAAATTCATGCAATAATTTAAAAACTTAATTTTTTTATATTAAACTAATCAGTTCTATTAAAAAATATAATAAGAATATTTTTAATGATTTTTTATCTCATTCTTATTTTTCCTTAGTTTTAGTTGTATTAATGATTAGTACGTATATTTTTAATAATATAAAAAAATATTCATCCTCTATATTTTTCTTGTTCTTATGAAATTGAATAACATTTTATTTTTACTAAACAATATTTTTTCTTTTTTGTGCTAGTAACGATGTTTTTATTATTTTTTTCTTTAAAATTTTTTGTTACTTTAGGGTTAAGACCTATGTATTTATAGAAAAAATTTTTAAAAAGTTTTTCTATAATTTAATAAGTGTTATTACTTTTTTTAATGTTTATACGATTGAAAAAATCAATAACAAAGTTTTTCTGTTTCAGTTTTTTTAACCCTTTCTGCCATATTAGTAGTCGCTATTACTGCGTTTTTCATAAATCTGATTTTTAACTTTAAAAAATATTAATAATTTTAAAAAAATATAAAATTTTATTTATTTTTATAGTAGTTAAAAATATAGTTTTTTTATGTTACTTACTATTTTTTAGTAAATATATAAAAATTTTTTTATTTTTTAATAAGTAAAAGATATGTATAAAAAAAAATATACTTTTTCTATGTGGATTGAATATTTAGAAAAATTTGATAAAAAAGATAGAAAAAATCTTTTTGAATTAAAATTTATTGCAAAAAAATTAGGTCTATTAAATTTAAAGTCTTTTTTTTTTACTATTGGGGGGACTAATGGAAAAGGAACAACCTGTGCAATGTTAGAAAAATTACTTTTAGATTCAGGTTATAAAGTAGGATTATATACTTCTCCACATCTCATAAATTATTGTGAAAGAATTAGAGTTAATGGACTGCAGCTTAGTGAAAAAGACCATATTTTTTCTTTTTTTATTATAGATTCTGAAAAAGGTAATGTTTCTTTGACTTATTTCGAATTCATTACACTTTCAGCATTATTTTTATTTAGTCAATATTCTCTAGATATTATAATATTGGAAGTTGGTTTAGGAGGGCGTTTAGATGCTACTAATATTATAGATTCAGATTTATCTGTTATCACTAATATAGGAATTGATCATACTTCCTTTTTAGGAAAAGATCGTTTTAGTATTGGTCGTGAAAAATCTGGTATTTTTAGAAAAGGAAAAATTGCAGTTATTGGAGAAAAAAACATTCCATGTTCTGTTGATCAAATAGCTAGAGAAAAAAAAACAATTTTAAAAAAAGTTGATGTAGATTGGTTTTGGACAAAAAAAAAAATTGATTCATGGGATTTTATTCATTCAAATGTTCAATTGTATAATCTTCCTATTTCTCAAATACCATTACCTAATACAGCTATTGCTTTGTCATCTTTATTTTATTCTGGATTAAAAGTTAATTTAAAAAAAATAAGAAGTACTATTTCTAAAGTTCAATTATCTGGTAGATTTCAAACAGTTTTTAATTCCCCCCGCATTATTCTCGATGTTGCTCATAACGTTAATGCTGCTTTATATCTTTCAGAAAAAATTGATGAAATAGATATACAAGGCAAAATATATGCAATTTTTGGTGTTTTAAAAGATAAAGACGTTTCAGGAATTGTTCGAACATTAGAAAAAAAAATTCACTATTGGTATGCTTCATGTTTAAAAACAAATCGTAGTGCTAGTATTAACTGTTTAAAAAAAAAATTACCTGTTCAGAATACATTTTTTTTAATAGTGTTGATGATAGTTGGAAAGCTATCAAAAAAGTGATATCTAAAAAAGATATTATTTTAGTCTTTGGTTCTTTTATTACTGTTTCTGAATTTATCTCTATTAAAGAGATAGAAGATTAACATTATATTAAAAAATATAATTTTGGAAACAAATTATGACTTTTATAGATTATGTTATTCTTTTTATTATTTTTATTTCTGTTTCTTTTGGATTATTCCGTGGCTTTATTCAAGAAGTAATTTCTTTTGTTCTTTTATTTTTTAGCATTTATTTTTTCAGTAATTATTACTATTTTAGTTCTTTTTATTTAAAAAAATCAAAATTTTTTATTAGAAACAATTTTTTTTTGTAATGATAATTTTTTTTATATTTTATATTTTAAATATTGTTTTAAATTTTTTTATAAAAAAAATTTTTATAACAATTGGATTGTCACATTTAAATGTTTTTTTAGGAGGTATATTTGGTTTTGTTCGTGGAATTGTACTAGTTTTTTTTCTTCTTTTTTTTATATTTTGTTTTAATCATTTAGTTTATTTGAATTATTTAAAGCATTCTTTATTAATTGATTTTTTATTTCATGTTAAAGATTATCTATTATTAATTTTTTTTTGATTTTTTTTAAATGCTAAGCACATTAATAAAAAATATAGTGTGCTTAGAATTATTAGAGTTAATTTTAAAAATTTTTTTAATGTTCAAACATAGCAGAAATAGATTCTTCATTACTAATTCGTCTTATAGCTTCTGCTAGCATACCTGCTAACGTCAAAGTTCTTACATTTGGTAATAATCTAATTTTTTCTTGTAATGGAATAGTGTCGCATACAACTACTTCATCAATAACAGATTTTTTTAAATTTTCTGATGCTTCTCCAGAAAAAATAGGATGGGTAGCATATGCAAAAACTCTTTTAGCTCCTCTCTCTTTAAGAGCTTCAGCTGCTTTACAAAGCGTTCCTCCTGTATCAATCATATCATCAACTAAAATACAATCTCGATTTGCTACATCGCCAATGATATGCATAATTTGAGAAATGTTGGGACGAGGTCTTCTTTTGTCTATAATTGCCATATCAGTATCGTAAAGAAGTTTAGCAATAGCTCTAGCTCTTACTACTCCACCAATATCTGGTGAAACAACAATTGGATTTTTTAATTCTCTTTGCAACATATCTTCTAAAAGAATTAAACTACCAAAAACATTATCTACAGGAACATCAAAAAAACCTTGTATCTGTTCTGCATGAAGATCTACTGTTAATACACGGTCAACTCCAATGCTGGATAGAAAATCAGCTACCACTTTAGCTGTAATTGGAACCCGCGCTGATCTTACACGGCGATCTTGCCGAGAATATCCAAAATAAGGAATAACAGCTGTAATTCTACCTGCTGATGCTCTTCTTAAAGCATCTACCATTACAACTAATTCCATAATATTATCATTAGTAGGTGAACAAGTAGATTGAATTATAAAAACATCGCTACCTCTAACGTTTTCATTTATTTGAACACTAATTTCACCATCGCTAAATCTACCTACAGCTGCGTTTCCTAAATTTATATAAAGTCGATGTGCAATAAATTTTGCTAATTTTGGAATGGAGTTTCCAGCAAATAATTTCATATCTGGCATAAAAAACCTTGTTTTTTTTATTTAAAAGTGTTTTTTTTGAATTATTTCAACATTAAGATAATCTATTTTTTAGTTAAAAAAACTGCATATTTCTTTTATAAAAAGCACGATGCAATGGTGAAATATTAACACTTTTTGCAATGAATCCTTGAACGTTATGAGGAAGTAGAGAATATATTTTCTGTGCAGATTTTTTGTCATCAAATTCAGAAAAAATACATGATCCTGTTCCAGTAATACGTGAAGGCGCATAAAGAGATAGCATAGAAATTATTTTTTTTA
This sequence comes from Buchnera aphidicola (Rhopalosiphum maidis), assembly GCF_003671935.1. Classification (NCBI taxonomy): domain Bacteria; kingdom Pseudomonadati; phylum Pseudomonadota; class Gammaproteobacteria; order Enterobacterales; family Erwiniaceae; genus Buchnera; species Buchnera aphidicola. The sequence goes on along the minus strand of NZ_CP032759.1, from coordinate 595,605 downwards.
TTTTCTTAAATTTTTTTTTAACTATGTTTTCAAAATCATTATGAAATTGTGATTTTAATAAAAAATCAATCGGTTTTTTTTTTGCGTTTTTTTTAATAGAATAATTAGAAAATATATTTTTTGTTAGCATTGGAATATTAGGATAAACAATTAAATACCATTTTTCTTCTCTATTAATAGGATGTAAAATTTCTCCTATTCCTTCAACAATTGTCGTATTTCCCATGATAAAAGCGGGTATATCTGAGCCTATTTTTAAACTTAATGTAGCTAATTCTTTTAAAGTGAATTTTGTTTTCCATAAATTATTTAATACTACTAATGTAGTTGCAGCATTAGATGAACCACCTCCTAGTCCACTTCCGATAGGTATTTTTTTATTTAAAAAAATTTCTGCTCCAAAATGAGAAGATTCTTTTCCCGAAGAATAAAATGCTTTTTCTTTTAATAATTCAGCCGCTACAATGATGCTATTTTTCACGTTTAAAAGAGAATTATTTTCAGTAAATAATTCAATAGTACCTTTTTTATTTGGAATAATTGTTAATGTGTCACCATAATTAAGAAATTGAAATAAACTTTGTATATAATGATATCCATCTGAACGAATACCAGTTACATAAAGAAATAAATTAATTTTTGCAGGAGATAGCCATGTATGTATCATTTTAATATTTATATCTTAAAATAATTGTATTTATATTAACATTGGTTAAAATTATACTGAAAAATGTTAAAAATGATATAATCATTTTAATGGAAAAAATTTTTTATTTTGATATTTTTGTAAAATTGCATTAAAAACATCTCTTTTTTACTAAGATATTTAATTAAAATTTATTTCTGTATATTTTATTTTTTTTAAATTTAATTTTTATTAAAAAGTGTATTAAATGTGCATAATTGCTATATTTAGGATTTTTGTAGTAAATATGGCACAATTTCTATTATTTTAAATTAACAAAATTATTTATAAGATAGATTATAAACGGGATAATATTTTATGAATTCATCTATTTTTAATAAATTAAAATCTTTAAGAAATCGTTATGAAGAAATTGAAATTATGCTTTCTCAAAAAGATACTATATCAAATCAAGAGAAATTTAAGAATTTATCTAAAGAATACTTAAAACTTTCTGAAATTGTTAAAAATTTTATTAAGTGGGAAAAATTAGAAAGTGATATTAAAAATATTAATTCATTATTTAATGATGTAGAAATGCATGAGATAGCTGAAGAAGAACTTTTTATAGTTAAAAAAGAAAAAAAAAAAATAGAAGATAATATTAAAATATTGTTATTACCTATAGATCCTAATGATGAGCATAGTTGTTTTATTGAAATTAGAGCAGCAACAGGAGGAGATGAGTCGTCAATTTTTGCTGGAGAATTATTTAGAATGTATACACGTTATGCCGAAAATCGTATGTGGAAAACAGAAATAATGAGCTCAAGTGAAAATGAAAGAGGAGGATTTAAAGAAATCATAGCTAAAATTACAGGAAAAGGTGCATGTGGTCGTTTAAAATTTGAATCTGGTGGTCATCGTGTTCAAAGAGTCCCTGAAACAGAATCCCAAGGAAGAATTCATACATCAACTTGTACTGTAGCTATTATGCCAGTTAGACCTAAAACTGAAAAAGAAGAAATTAAAATTTCTGATTTAAAAATTGATACTTTTCGTTCTTCTGGCGCTGGTGGTCAACATGTAAATACTACTGATTCTGCAATTCGAATTACTCATATTCCTACTGGAAATGTAGTAGAATGCCAAGATGAAAGATCACAGCATAAAAATAAAGCTAAAGCTTTGTCTATTTTATCCGCTCGTGTATATGCTGATAAACTAGAAAAAAGTCAAAGAGAAAATTCATCTATGAGACGAATTTTATTAGGAACTGGTGAAAGATCAGATAGAAATCGAACATATAATTTTGCTCAGAATAGAATTACAGATCATAGAATTAATCTTACTATATATAAATTAGATGAAGTTTTACAGGGAAAATTAGATTTACTTATTAATCCAATAATGAGAGAGTATCAAGCAGATATGCTTTCTTCTTTATCTAAATGTAAATTATGAATATAAGATACTTTTTGAAAAAAGCAACTAAAATGTTGTCTCATTGTGATAATCCTCGATATGAAGCTGAGATTTTATTAAGCCATGTTTTAAAATGTACGCGTGTTTCGATTATAATCAATGACGAAATTATTCTAAGTAAAAAACAATGTAAAAAATTAAATAATTTTATTTACAGAAGATCTATAGGTGAACCTATAGCTTATATAATAGGAAAAAAAGAATTTTGGTCTTTGTCTCTATGTGTTTCGTATAAAACGCTTATTCCTAGACCAGATACGGAAATTCTAGTAGAAAGAGTATTGTCTAGAATGAATAAAAATTTTGAATCTATCCTTGATTTAGGAACAGGTTCAGGTGCGATTGCTTTAGCTTTAGCCAGTATTTGTTCTAATTGGGACATTACTGGTGTTGATAATTCAAATGAAGCGCTTAAAATAGCTAATATAAATGCGTTAAAATTAAATTTAGAAAATGTACGATTTTTTTATAGCGATTGGTTTTCTCACATAAATAAAAAATTTCACATTATTGTTAGTAATCCTCCATATGTCAGTATAAAAGAAATAAATTTACTTAAAAAAGATCTTTTTTATGAACCATTCAATGCATTAATTTCGAAAAAAGACGGATTATTAGATATTGAGTTAATTATACAGCAAGCAAGGCAGCATTTATTTTATAAAGGTTGGTTGTTAATTGAACACGGATGGAAACAAAAGTTGAAAGTGCAATTTTTATTTAAAAAATACAATTTTTTTTATATAGAATCTTTTAAAGATTATGGAGGTAATGATCGAATTACTCTTGGTCAAAAAAAATAGTAAAATTACTAAAATAGTATTTTTTAGTAAAATGATTTAGTGTTTTAATATGTAAAAAAATAAAAAATATAATTTTACATTATCATAAAATATATATTAATATATATCTACGTATAATTTTAAACTTTTTATTATATAAAAATATTGCTATAAATAATAATATGAAATCTTTTCCCAATATTAATTTTTCTAAATTGTCGCTTCTCGATTCTATTATTGCAACTTCTCAAGTTATTAGAGAAGATTTTCCTACAAAATCTGTAATTTCTGATTTATATGATAAGGTCAAAGAAGCGAAATATTACATTTCATCTGAGATTGAACCCAATTTAAAATTAAAAAAATTGCTAAAACTTTTTTATCAAAACTGGCGATTTGGTGCTGCAAGCGGTATATATAAACTTTCAGATGTTCTATGGATTGATAATGTTTTAAAAACTCGTCAAGGTACTGCTGTTTCTTTAGGTGTTCTTTTTTTATATATTGCACAAGAATTAAAATTACCATTAAATCCTGTAGTATTCCCTACACAATTGATTTTAAGAGCAGATTGGATAAATAAAAAAAAATGGTTGATTAATCCTTTTAATGGAGAAATTTTAGATCAACATACTTTAGAAGTATGGTTAAAAGGTAATATTAGTCCAACTGCGGAATTATATGAAAATGATTTATATAAAGCCGAATCTATTACTGTCGTTCGTAAAATGTTAGATACATTAAAATCAGCATTAATGGAAGAAAAAAAAATGGAATTAGCATTAAAAGTAAGTAATTTATTATTACAAATCAATCCAAATGATCCCTATGAAATTCGTGATAGAGGATTGATATATGCAAATTTAGAATGCAATCATGTTGCTTTGACAGATTTGATTTATTTTGTTGAAAATTGTCCCGAAGATCCTATTAGTGAAATAATTAAAGTGCAAATTCATGCTATTGAGCAAAAAAAAATGATATTACATTAAAAAATTATTTAAACATTTTATCCTAAGTTAATTATTTTACGTTTGTGTTCTGTTAATAAATATAATTTTTCAATTATTTTTTTATTCAAAGAATTTATTTTTTTTCCCTCTAAATAATCATCAATTATGTTATATGTAATCCCTAAAGCTTTTTCATCTTCTTTTTGTGGTTGCTCATCTTCAAGATCGGCAGTTGGTTTTTTTAAATACAAATGTTTAGGACAATTTAACTCTTTTAATAATAATTTACCTTGTCTTTTGTTTAATTTAGAAATTAAGTTAATATCTGTTCCGTTATCTCCATGTTTTGTGAAGAACCCAGTAAGAATTTCTGCTGCATTGCCCGTTCCAACAACTAGTCCATTTTTTATAGCTGCAATACTATATTGTACTTTCATTCTTTCTCTTGCTTTTTCGTTTCCTTTAATATAGTCTGATATTTTTATTCCTTGATTTTTTAATGATCTTTCACTATTTAAAACTGAATTTTTAATATTAATTGTAAAAATTTGATCTGGATTGATGAAATTAATTGCATCTCTGCAATCTTTTTCGTCTAATTGCGTACCATATGGTAATCGTAATGCAATGAATTGATAAGATTTTTCTTTTTTTTCTCTTCGTAATTCTTGAATTGATAATTGACATAACTTTCCGGTTAACGTTGAATCTTGTCCTCCGCTAATACCTACTATTAACGATTTTAAATGAGTGTTTTTAATTAAATATCTTTTTAACATTTGAATACGATTTTTTATTTCTTTCTTCGGTATAATTAGTGGTTTAACTTTTAATAATTTAATAATTTTTTTTTGTAATGTCATTTTTGTCCTGTTATTATATTTTTATTTTAAATATTAAATTTTTTCATAAAATTGATTAATATTATATATTAAAAATAATAAGTTCGAAAGTTTGTATTAAAATATCACTATTTTAATCAATAAAAAATGGTAAAAAATATTGAATAATTTAATTTTTGTATTGAATTGTGGTAGTTCTTCTGTAAAATTTGCAGTATTAAATCCTAATAATAAAAAAAAATATTTATCTGGTTTAGTAGAGTGTTTATTTTTGTCAGAAACATATATTAAATGGAAATATTTAGGAATAGAACATAAAAAATATATAGGTTCTCATTTATCTCATAAAGATGCGTTAAATTTTATTTTCGATGAATTTTTTTTAGAAAAAAAAGATATATATACTAATATAATAGGTATAGGACATAGAGTAGTTCATGGGGGTAATAAAATAAAATCATCTATTTTGATAGATGATAATACTATTCAATTAATTAAAAATGCAATTCCATTTGCTCCATTACATAATCCAGCAAATTTAATCGGCATCAAAATAGCTATGGAGAAATTGCCTATTTTTTCAAAAAAAAATGTAGCTGTTTTTGATACATCTTTTTATCAAAATATGCCAGAAACTTCATTTTTATATGCTATACCTTATTCTTTTTATAAAAAACACCATATCCGAAGATATGGAGCTCACGGTACAAGTCATTATTATGTTGCTTCTGAAGTTGCTGTTATTTTAAATAAAAGTTTTAATTCTCTTAATGTTATTACATGTCATTTAGGTAATGGAGCTTCTGTTTCTGCCATTCGAAATGGAATATGCGTAGATACTTCTATGGGATTAACGCCTTTGGAAGGATTAGTAATGGGTACTCGTAGTGGTGATATAGATCCTTCAATTATTTTTTTTATGCACCGAATACTTGGTATAAGTATCGATAAAATTTATACAATACTTACAAAAGAGTCTGGTTTATTGGGTTTAAGTGAAATAAGTAGTGATTTTCGTTATTTTGAAAAAAATTATTATTCAAAAAAAAATGCAAAATTATCTGTAGATATATTCTGTCATCGTTTATCTAAATATATTGCTTCTTATATATGTTTAATGGAAAATCGTTTAGATGCTATAGTCTTTACTGGAGGGATTGGCGAAAATGTCCCTTTAATTAGAGAAATTACTTTATCAAAGTTATTATTAATAGGGTTTAAAGTTGATATTCAACGTAATTTAATTATTAAGAATGGAAAATATGGATTAATTACTCAGGATGAGTCTCGTCCAGCGTTTGTTATTCCAACAAATGAAGAATTAGCGATAGCTCAAGAGACTATAAAGATAATTCGTTAAAACAATAAATAGTTACTTTATAGTACATTATATATTACATTAAAATAAAAAATAAATTATGTCACGTATTATAATGTTAGTTCCTTTAAATAATAGTGTTTCTTTAACAACCATTAGTTTAAGCTTACTTTATTTTTTTAATAAAAAAAAATCAAATAATTATTTTGAATATTATTCTTATTTTTCTCTTATAAAATCAGAAAACACAAATTGTATCAGAAAAATTTTTTCAAAAAAAATAAATATACTAGATAAAGTAAACTTTTCTAAAAAAAATTTTAATTCTTATAAATATTCTTCTCTCATAGACTTAATGATTAAAGAATGTTCTAATAGAAAAAAGAAAAATGAATTGATTTTAATCAAGGGTATTAATAAAAAAGAGCATTACGATTCTGATCAAATCAATTTTGATATTGCACAAAATATAGGTGCAGAGGTAATATTAGTAGAAAATTTAAAAGAATACTCTTTGAAATATTTTAAAAAAAAAGAAGAAAAAATTAATTTTTTTTTACAGCAAAAAAAATATAAAAATTTTTTAGGCGTAATTTTTAATAAAATTAATTCTCCTTTTATTGAAATGAAATATAATTTTATTGATAAATTAACAATTTTAAAAAATATAAAAAAAAATATATGTATTAATGAAATTAAAAAAGATCTTGTTTTTAAAACTTCTTTTCCTGTTATAGCCTTTATTCCTTGGAATAAAGATTTAGTTCAATTGTCTGTAATGAATATTTTTAAATTTTTAAATGCGAATCTTGTAAATACGACAAAAATAAAAAATTCTTTTATAAAAAACATAGCAATATTTGATGAAGATGTTTCAGTTATTTCAAAAAAAAATTATACTAACACATTAGTATTAGTTTCTTTAAGTCGAATGGAAATATTTTTTAACACATTATATTTACTATTAAAACCAAAGAAAATAGGTGCAATTTTATTAACTGGAATATTAAAGTTAACTCCGAATCTTATTAAATTACTAAAATTTTTAATAGATCAAGGTACTCCTATACTTACTTTTAAAAAAAATACAATAGAAACGTTATCTCAATTACAAAAGTTTAATTTTAATATTAATATTCAGAACAAAGTTTCTATTAGAAAGTCATTAGAATATATTTCTGGTTTTTTTAACAAAAATGATTTAATCAGCTTACAGAAAAAAAAGAGTTATTTTTATAAAAAAACATATTCTCCTAAAGAGTTTTGTTATCGATTAAAGACTTTGTCTAAAAGGAAATCTAAACGTATTATACTTCCTGAATCATACGAAGTGCGTATATTAAAAGCAGCTTCAATGTGTTGTCATCTGGGTATAGCAGAATGTATATTATTAGGCGATCCAAAAAAAATTTATAACATTGCAAATGAAAGTGGAATTTTTTTAAATAAAAATATTGAAATAATAAATCCGCTCTTAATAAGAGATAAATATCTTTCTCGTTTATTAGACATTCGTAGGAATAAAAAAATAGATGAAGTTTTTGCAAAAAAACAATTGAAAGATAATGTTGTGTTGGCAACATTAATACTAGAATCTGGTGAAGTTGACGGATTGGTTTCTGGGGCAGTTAATACAACTGCCAACACTATACGTCCGGCATTACAGATTATTAAAACTAATTCTATTTATTCTTTAGTTTCATCTATATTTTTTATGTTGTTACCAAATGAAGTTTTAATTTATGGAGATTGTGCAATTAATATAGAGCCAAATGCAGAAGAATTAGCTGAAATTGCAATTCAATCTGCTGATTCAGCAAAAATATTTGGTATAGAACCACGTATAGCAATGTTATCTTATTCTACTGGTTATTCTGGCACTGGATGGCAAGTAGAAAAAGTTAGAAACGCTACTTCTATTGTAAAAAGAAAAAGACCTGATTTAATCATAGATGGTCCAATTCAATATGATGCGGCAATTTCAAAAGAAATTGCTAAATTAAAAATGCCGTATTCGTCTATTTTAGGATTAGCAAACATTTTTATTTTTCCAGATTTAAATTCTGGTAATATAACTTATAAAGCCGTTCAGCGTTCAACAGATCTTATTTGTATTGGACCAATGCTACAAGGTCTAAAAAAACCAGTAAATGATTTATCAAGAGGTGCGTCGGTAGAGGATATAATTTATACAATTGCATTGACGTCTATTCAATCTTTATGAAATTATTTTTATAATTTTATTGTAATGTTTCCGTCAGGTTCACAACAACACGGAAAGATTTCTCTCTTCTTGAATAAAGCAGCCATCGGCTGTTTTATTGAATAGGATACGTTACCTTTTAATATTTGAATACGACAGGCACCACAATAACCAGATTTGCATTGATATTCAACTTTTATATTATTTTTTTCTAAAATTGATAATAAAGAAGTTTTTTTTTTTATAAATTATTGTTTTTTTGTTTATTATTTTGATAGTAAAATTGTTCATTTTATAGTTTAAATTTTTTAAATTCTTGATTAGATATTTCTGATTCTATTTGGCCTACTAGATATGAACTAATTTCTGTTTCTTGAGGAGCTGATTGTATATAATCAGAATTTAGCCAAGAGTTTATCCATGGAATTGGATTCGATGTTTTTTCAAAAGGCATTTTAAAACCTATTCCATGCATCCGGAAATTAGTAATATATTCTATATATTGACATAATATGTCTTTATTTAGTCCTAGCATTGAACCATCTTGAAATAAATATTTAGCCCATTTTTTTTCTTGTTCTGCAGCAGATATAAATATTTTGATTGCTTCTTCTTTGCATTCTAAAACTGTTTTTTTCATATTTTCATTATTTTTTTCGTTATTTAAAATGTTTAAAATATGCTGAGTTCCAGTTAAGTGTAATGCTTCATCTCGAGCTATTAATCTGATAATTTTGGCATTTCCTTCCATTATCTCTCTTTCAGCAAATGCGAATGAACAAGCAAAACTAACATAAAATCTAATAGCTTCTAACACATTTACACTAATCAAACAAAGATACAGTCTTTTTTTTAATAAGTTTAAGTTAATTTCAATTCTTTTTCCATTAATTTTATGATTTCCTTCTCCAAGTAAATGCCAATAAGCTGTTATTTTGATTAATTCGTCATAATAAATAGAAATATCTTGAGCTCGATCATTAATATTTTGATTAGAAATAATATCATCAAATACAATAGATGGATTATTTATAATATTTCTAATAATATGTGTGTATGAACGTGAATGAATTGTTTCTGAAAAAGACCATGTTTCAATCCATGTTTCTAATTCAGGAATAGATACTATAGGTAAAAAAGCGATATTAGGACTTCTTCCTTGAATAGAATCGAGTAAAGTTTGATATTTTAAATTACTTATAAAAATATGTTTTTCATTAGATGGTAATTTTTGAAAATCTATTCTATCTTTAGATAAATCGATTTCCTCTGGTCTCCAAAAAAATGAAAGTTGTTTTTCAATTAATTTTTCAAAAATACTATATTTTTGTTGGTCATATCTCGCTATATTTACAGATTGTCCAAAAAACATAGGTTCTTTAAGTTGATTATTTTTCTTTTTTGAAAAAGTTGTATAAGACACTTATGTTACACCTGAAAAATTGATATTTTTTTATTAAATTTATTTTATTATATCGTACAAGAACCACTTGTACAATTGTCTTCTTTTATGTTTTCAGAGGATTTATTAAAATTTTGATTATCTTCAGCGCCATCACGAGTATTTTGATAATAAAGAGTTTTTATTCCAAGTTTATATGCTGTAAGCAAATCATATATAAGCTGTTTTACAGGTATTTTTTCGTTTGAAAACCGTTTTGGATCATAATTAGTGTTAGCTGAAATAGATTGATCAATAAATTTCTGCATGATTGCTACAAGTTCTAAATATCCTATATTATTCGGTATATCCCAAAGCAGCTCATATTCAGATTTTAATTTTTTATATTCTGGAACTACTTGTTTTAGCATTCCATCTTTTGAAGCCTTAATGCTGATAAAACCTCTTGGGGGTTCGATACCATTAGTAGCATTAGATATTTGAGATGAAGTTTCTGAAGGCATTAAAGCTGATAAAGTAGAATTTCTTAATCCATATTTTTTAATTTTTTTACGCAATTTATTCCAGTTTAAATGTAGTGGTTCATTGCATATTAAATCTACATCTTTTTTATATGTATCAATTGGAAGCTTACCTAAATAATAATTAGTTTGATTAAATAATGAACAAGATCCCTTTTCTTTAGCTAATTCACAAGAAGCTTTTAGCAAATAGTACTGTATTGCTTCAAAAGTTTTATGTGTTAAATTCTTAGCACTACCATCTGAATAGCGTACTTTGTTTTTAGCTAAATAATATGCGAAATTAATTACACCAATGCCTAAAGAACGTCTTGAAATAGCTGATTTTTTTGCACATACTACTGGATAGTTTTGATATTCTAATATTTCGTCTAACGCTCGTACAGATAATATAGATAATTCTTTAAGATCACGTAAATCACTAATTAAACCCAGATTAAGAGCAGATAGAGTACAAAGTGCAATTTCTCCATTTCTATCATCAATATTATTTAATGGTTTTGTAGGTAGTGTAATTTCTAAACATAAATTAGATTGTCTTATTGTTGCTAACTTAGAATTAAATGAACTGTGTGAGTTACAGTGATCTACATGTTGTATGTAGATACGTCCAGTTGACGCTCTTTCTCGCATAATTAAACAAAATAAATCAATTGCATTAATACTTTTTTTTCTTATATTATTATTTTTTTCATATTTAATATAATTTTCTTTAAATTTCTTTTGATCAGAGAAAAAAAATTCATATAAATTAGGAACGTCAGAAGGACTAAATAACGTAATTTTTTTTCCTAGTAGCATTCTTTGATACATGAATTTATTAATTTGTACAGCATAATCAAGATGACGAACTCTATTTTCTTCAATTCCTCGGTTATTTTTTAAAACTAATAGGTTTTCAATTTCTAGATGCCATATGGGGTAAAAAACAGTTGCAGCGCCTCCTCTAACTCCACCTTGAGAACAAGATTTTACAGCGCTTTGAAAATGTTTATAAAAAGGAATGCATCCAGTATGAAATGCTTCTCCATTTCTAATAGGGCTCCCTAAAGCCCGAATTTGACCGGCATTAATACCGATTCCCGCTCTTTGAGAAACGTATTTTACAATTGCGCTAGTTGTAGCATTAATAGAATTTAAATTGTCTGCGCATTCAATTAATACACAAGAACTAAATTGACGAGTTGGTGTTCTTACTCCTGACATTATTGGTGTAGGTAAAGAAATCTTAAAAGTAGAAATTGCATTATAAAAGCGTTGAATATAATTCATACGAACATTTTTTTTGTACTTAGAAAATAAGCAGGCAGATATTAAAATATATAAAAACTGTGCACTTTCATATATTTTTCCAGTAACACGATTTTGTAGTAAATATTTTGCTTCTAATTGTTTTACCGCTGCGTAAGAAAAGTTCATATCACGCCAATGATCAATAAAGGAATTCATTTTCATATATTCTTCAAAAGAATAATTTTTCAATAATGTTTCGTCATATTTTCCTAAATTAACCATTTTTTTCACATGATGATAAAGAATTGGTGGTTCAAATTGACCGTAAGCTTTTTTTCTAAGATGAAAAACAGCTAGTCTTGCAGCCATATATTGATAATCAGGTGTATCTTCAGAAATTAAATCTGCTGCAGCTTTAATAATTGTTTCGTGTATGTTCACAGTACTAATATTATTATAGAACTGAATACGTGAACGTAACTCAACTTGAGAAACAGATATATTGTCTAATCCTTTTGATGCCCAATTCAAAACTTTATGAATTTTATCTAAATTTATTTTTTCTTTTTTTCCATTACGTTTAGTGACAAACAAACTATTTTCCATATTAAATTAACCTATTTTAAAAAAATATATTATAAATATTGTTTTTGAAAATTAGTATGATTATTTTTTTATATAAATGGTTTTTTATTAAAATATTTTTTATATAGGTTCTACAATTCTTTGTAAAGCAACAACTTTTTCATTTTTTGATGTTCTTATTAATATTACACCTTGTGTGTTTCTTTTTAAAACACCGATTTCTGAAGCTCTAATTCTGACTAGTGTTCCTGCGTTAGTAATCATCATAATTTGATCTTTTTCTACAACTTGTATAGCACCAATAATTTTTCCGTTTTTTTTAGTAATTTTTATTGAAATTACACCTTGTGTTGCACGTGATTTAATTGGAAAATCAGCTATTTTTGTACGCTTTCCATAACCATTATTAGTTGCTATTAAAATACTTTCTTTTTTTTGTGGAACGATTAGAGATACGACTTTATCAGTTTTTGAAATTTTAATGCCTCTTACTCCAGAAGCTGTTCTTCCCATTGTTCTAACACTATTTTCTAAAAACTGAACTACTTTTCCATTTTGTGTAAATAGCATAATATTATTATTGCCGTTTGTTAATGCAACGCCAATGAGTTCATCATTTGTTCTTAAATTAATTGCTATAATTCCTGCAATTCTAGGTTTTTTAAATTCTTTTAAAGAACTTTTTTTGACTATACCTTGCGCAGTAGCCATGAAAATATTTAGATCATCTCTAAATTCGTGAACAGGGAGTATTGCTGTAATTCTTTCTTTTTTGTTTAATGGTAATAAATTTACTATAGGTCTGCCTCTTGCGTGCCTGCTGGATTCAGGTAATTGATAAACTTTCATCCAATATAGTATCCCTCGACTAGAAAAACATAGTATGGTATCGTGTGTATTAGCTACGACTAAACTTTCTATAAAATCTTCTTCTTTAATTTTAGCTGCTGATTTACCTTTTCCACCTCTTTTTTGAGCGTTATAATCAGAAAGAGGTTGATATTTAACATATCCAGAATGAGATAAAGTAACTACTACGTCTTCTTGATTAATTAAATCTTCAATGTTGATATCAGCGTTGTTTTCTGTAATTTCTGTTCTTCTTTGATCTCCAAAATTATTTTTTATCGATATTAACTCGTCTTTAATAACTTCTTGCATACGATCAGGATTTTTTAAAATTTCTTTTAACTCTTTACTCTTTTCGGTCAAATAATTGTATTCTGAAATAATTTTATTTTTTTCTAAACTTGTTAATTTATGTAATCGTAAGTCTAAAATAGCTTGCACTTGTTCTTCAGTAAAATAATAATTATTATTAGTAATTTTTTTTGTGTTTTCTATTTTTTTTTCTAAACTTTGTTCTGTATATGTAAGATTTTTATAAATCCATCTTTGCTTTATTATTAATTCTTTCGCTTCAAGTGAACTTTTAGCTTTTTTTATTAAATCAATAATATAATTAATGTTAATTAAAGCTACATTTAACCCTTCAAGTATGTGAGTTCTTTTACAGGTTTTATCTAATTCAAAAATACTACGACGCGTAACTATTTCTTTTCTATGTGATAAAAAATATTTTAATATCTCTTTTAGAGATAAGGTTTTTGGTTGTCCCTGACACAATGCAACCATGTTTATTCCAAAAGACACTTGTAGTTGAGTTAGAGAATAAAGTTGATTTAGAATTATTTCTGATATAGATTCTTTTTTAATTTCTACGACAATTCTCATTCCATCTTTATCAGATTCATCACGTAAAGCAGTTATTCCATCAATTCTTTTATCTTTTACTAGTTCTGCTATTTTTTCAATTAAACGTGATTTATTTACTTGATAAGGAAGTTCATAAAAAATAATTGATTCTTTTTTATTTTTTTTATTTTTTTCAATTTTATTTCTAGCACGAATATAAATTTTTCCTTTTCCTGTTCGATATGCTTCTTCAATTCCTTTCTTTCCATTAATAATTCCTGCAGTTGGAAAGTCTGGTCCTGGAATATACTTAATTAATTCTTGTAATGTAATATTATTGTCTTTTATATAAGCTAAGCATCCATCAATTATTTCATTTAAGTTGTGCGGTGGAATGTTTGTTGCCATACCTACAGCTATTCCTGATGATCCATTAATTAAAAGATTTGGTATTTTAGATGGGAGTATTTCTGGAATATATTCTGTTCCATCATAATTTGGAATAAATTCGACAGTGTTTTTTTCTAAATCAGTTAACAATTCATGAGATATTTTAGACATGCGGACTTCTGTATACCGCATAGCTGCTGCTGCATCTCCATCAATCGAACCGAAATTCCCTTGACCATCTATTAACATGTAGCGCAATGAAAAATTTTGTGCCATGCGCACGATTGAATCATATACGGCAGAATCACCGTGTGGATGATATTTACCTATGACATCTCCTACTACTCTAGCAGATTTTTTATATGATTTATTCCAGTAGTTATTTAATATATGCATTGCAAAAAGTATTCTTCTGTGGACAGGTTTTAAACCGTCTCGAACATCTGGCAAAGCTCGCCCTACTATTACAGACATGGCATAGTCTAAGTAAGAGCTTTTTAATTCTTTTTCAATATCGACTTGCATAATTTCTCGAGCGAGATCTTTCATATCAACTATTTTCTCTTTTTTTTTGATTAATAGAATTAAATTAAGTTTAAAATTATAACATAGTTAAAGTATTAGATGCATGGAAAGAAGTGATTCTAAATTATGTAAATATTGTTTACAATTACATGTTGTCAATAACTAAAAAATATTTTTTATATTGTTTATTTTTAATGAAAGTATTAAAATAATGATTTATTAGAGTAGTTAATATAAATAAACATTAATCTTAGAAGTGATAGTTTTTCTAATATTTAATTAAAAACGAGATACTTTATGAAAGATGAAGAAAAAAGTTTAATAGAAAATTTATTTCATCGTTTGAAAAAAACTGAGATAAATTCTTCTGAACGCGATGATATAGCAGATGATTTAATTCAAAATTTAGTGAAAAAACAGCCGTATTCTTCTTACTATATGGTACAAACAATATTAGTTCAAGAAACTGCTATAAAAAAAATGAGTTTAAAAATTGAAGAATTAAAGAATAAAATATCAGTTTTAAATTCAGATCAAGTAAAGAAAAAACCAAGTTTTTTGTCAAGTTTTTTAAGAAAAGATCCATCTTCTCAATCTGAATCATACAATAACAATATATGGAAAAAAAATCAGAACACCTTAGAATCATGTAATACAAATGTTCCAATGTCTTCAACGGCGACTACTACAGCAAGCAGCAACAATAGTGGTTTTCTTAAAAACGCGTTACAAACAGCGACAGGTGTAGCAGGAGGTATGATTTTAGGTAATATGTTGATGAATATTTTTAATCATACTGCACCAGAAGAAGAAATTTTTGGCAATATTAATCAATCTTCTATATCTAATATAGATGAATATGATACTATCGAAAATAATAATGCCAATTTAGTGAATTATGAAAATGAAAATGAATTAGCTGAGGATTATTCTGATAATAATAATTTTTCTAATTCTGATGATAATAATTTTTCTAATTTTAATGAAACAGAAAATGTTGACGATAGTGGAATTAATGATGATAATTTTATTTAAAAATTAAATTAAAGTTATTAATAGTTTATTTTTAAATTAAAAATAAAGCCAGCATATTTTCTTGCTGACTTTAAGATCATTTTTTAACTTTTATGAAAAATGTTTTTTTAAATATGAAGAAACTCCTTCTTGAGAAGCTTTCATTCCTTCTTTTCCATGCTTCCAATTTGCAGGACACACTTCTCCATATTTATTGTAAAAATCTAAAGCGTCTATCATTCGTATCATTTCATTAATATTACGTCCGAATGGAAGATCATTAACAACTTGATGACGTACAATCCAGTTTTTATCAATTAGAAATGACGCTCTTAATGCTATATTTAATTCTGGATGTTCAATACCGTAAGATTTTTGAATATCATGTTTTATATCAGAAACCATAGGAAATTTTATTTTTCCGATTCCTCCATTTTTAGGAAGGGTATTTTGCCATGCTTGATGAACAAAAACGCTATCAATTGATACACCAACAATTTTTACATCTCTTTTTCTAAAATCTTCGTAAGTTTTATTGAATTCCATAATTTCAGAAGGACAAACAAAAGTGAAATCCATAGGCCAAAAAAATAGTACGATTGCTTGACCTTTAGAGTATTTTTTCAAGTCAAAATTATCTATAATTTCACTATTTTTTAAAATTGCAGGTGCTATGAAATTTGGTGCTTTTTGTGTTACTAAAGTCATTTTTTTTCCTTTAATTTAACAAAAAATATAATAAGAATATATATTCTTTATACAAGAATAATTTTTTTTTAATAAACAATTATATTTGAAATTAATTTTTTTTAAAACTGGAGGTGTTATGAACAATAGTTTAACGTGGAAAGATATTTTATCTCAAGAAAAAAAAAAATATTTTTTTACAATTATTAATTTTCTTAAAAAAGAACGTTTAAAAAAGACAATATATCCATCTTCGAAAGATATGTTTAATGCTTTTTTATTAACTTCTTTTAGTGCAATAAAAGTTGTTATTATCGGACAAGACCCATATTATTCTAATAATCAAGCTCATGGATTAGCTTTTTCAGTTCCTAAAAATCATACTATACCACCTTCTTTAAAAAATATATATAAAGAATTAAACAGTGATTTTAGAAAAAGTTTTGTATTTTATCATGGTTGTCTTGAAAATTGGGCTACTCAAGGTGTTTTTTTACTAAATACTATTTTGACTGTTGAATCAGGAAAACCAAAATCTCACTATAATATAGGATGGAATGTTTTTACAGATAGAGTAATCTCTCTTATTAGTTATTACAAAGAATTCATTGTTTTTTTAATTTGGGGTAATGATGCAAAAAAAAAATGTAATTTAATTGATACAAAAAAACACTATATTTTAAAGACATCTCATCCTTCTCCTTTATCTGCACACCGTGGTTTTTTAGGGTGTAAACATTTTTCGAAAACCAATAAAATTTTGCTTAAACATAAAAGAAATCCAATTGATTGGTTTGGAATTTAAAAATAGAAAAAATTTTGAAATTTTTTCTATTTTTATATAATTTAAAACATTTAAAAACTAAAAATTTTAAAAAATATATTTTTTGTATTAATATGAAGAATATTTTTAATTTTCAGATATTATAACCGTCGCTTTACGAAGAAGTGTGTTTTTAAAACTAAAACCCTTTTTCTTTACAGAAATAATATGATTTGGTTCTGTTTTATTTGATGATTCTATTGAAATAGCATCATGAATTTTTGGATTAAAAATCTCATTTTTTTTACCTTCTATTTTTACTCCAAATTTAACTAATATACTTAGCAAAGATTTTAATGTTAATTCTATTCCTTGTATTGATGGTTCATCGTTTAAATTGAATTTTTTAGACATTATTAATATATCTTCAAGATTATTTATAATAGGAATTATTTGTTTAAAAAAATTTTCTATTTCTGTATTTTTGATATTCGTTATTTTTTTGTCTATATTTTTTTTAATATTTTCTATATTTGCTAAATGTCTTAATTTAATATTATGTATTTCTTTTTGATTTTCTAATATTTTTTCTTTTAATTCATTAATTTTTTTATTTTGAAGTATTAATTCATCGTCTTTTTTTTCTTTATTTTTTTCTGAATCATTTTTTTTTTCAGTATTGTTATAGTTTGTTTTTTTCTCTTGATTATTCATAATATCACCATTTTAAATGTTATTAATTAAATATAGAGTTTTTGATATGTCTTTCAAAGTAATGTTTTTATTAAAAAACATATTTTTTTATTGGGAAATTTAATGCAATGAAACAATATTTTAACTGTATTGGTATTGTTGGACGTCCGCGTCATTTAAGTGCATTAACAACACATGAAATACTTTATAAATGGCTAACTAAAAAAGGATATCAGGTTTTTATTGAATATAATGTTTCTAAAAAACTAAATTTAAAAAACCCTAAAACTGCAACATTAACAGAAATTGGTCAATTATGTGATTTAGCTGTTGTAATAGGTGGAGATGGAAATTTATTGTTTACAGCTCGTATTTTATCATATTTTAATATTAAAATCATTGGTATTAATCGTGGCAATTTAGGTTTTCTTACAGATCTAAATCCAGATAATAGATTTAAAAAACTTTCAGAAGTTTTGTCTGGAAAATATTCGATAGAGAATCGTTTTTTATTAGATGTGACTATTTATAAAAAAGAAAAAATTTCTAAATCCAGTATTGCAATTAATGAAATTGTTTTGCATCCAAAACATGTAGCTCATATGATAGAATTTAATGTTTACATTAATGAAAATTTTGCTTTTTCTCAACGTTCAGATGGATTGATTATTTCGACTCCAACAGGTTCAACAGGTTATTCACTTTCAGCTGGAGGACCTATTATAGAGACTTCTTTAGAAGCTATTTTATTAGTACCTATGTTTCCTCAAACTTTATCTTCTCGTCCTTTAGCAATTCATAGTGACAGCGTAATTTGTTTAAGATTTTCTGATATAGAAACTGATTTAAAAATTAGTTGTGATAGTCAAATAGTACTGCCGGTTAATAAAAACGAATATGTACTTATTCGTCGCAGTGATTATTATTTAAATCTTATACATCCTAAAAGTTATAACTATTTTGAAACTTTAACTTCAAAATTAAATTGGTCCAAAAAATTTTTTTAGATTATTAAAATTTTTAATGATATTTAATTTAATAATTAATATTAAGTTTTTCATTAGAACAATTTTTAGCATAAAAGTGTTTATACTTTGAATTTTTTTTATAGTTAAAGATTGTTATTAATTACATTTCATATAAAATATTATAGGAAGTGATTTTTTAATGAGTAATCAGATTTTTTTAAGAATATTATTAATGCTTTTTTTATTTTCTAGTTGTGCAGTATTGGAGAAAAAAAATCATGTTTTAAATAATTTAAATGAGTCTTATTTTGATTTAAATAAGTTTGAAAAAAATTATAAAGGAATGACAAAAGAACAAATAATTTATATTTTTGGCAATCCAATTATTTCTGATTCTTTTAATGATGTTTTTCACTATATTATTTGTAAAAAAGAAAATAAATTTGGATGTCGTCAAAAAACATTAAATATTTTTTTTATTGAAAATAAAGTATCAAAATTAGATATTCAATGAACTATTTTTTATATTTTTGGAGCTGGCGGGATTTGAACCCGCGTCCAAAATGTCTATAAATAAAGATACTACATGCTTAGTTTTTCTTTACTGATTATTCATCGCTTAATTTGGAAGAACGCATTTTAAGCGTATAGCTTGAAAATTATTTTCGTGTCACTGTCAAGCTTAGTGCTCACGTTGTTCTCTTTAAATTTTGACCTTTCTTAAAAATTTCTCCTTCTTCAAGAGATAAGTTAGAGATGAAAGGGCTTTAAACAGTGTTTTAAGCTGCTAAAGCGTAGTTTTGTTTGTTATTTGCAGCTATTTTTTTACGGTTTTTTATCGAGGCAAACCGTTCCTCGGCATGCACTTTATTTTTTTGATAATTTTGTCGAATCCAAAAACAGCCCCATAATTTAAAATTAAATTTCGCTACTTAGTATTGCAAAAAAAAATAAAATTGTCTATAAAATATTTTTCAAAGTGTTTTTAAACAAAAATTTTATTTTTCAGTTTTTTAACTTTTTTTTGGAAAAATTATGAATATAATTGAAAAAATAAAACGTCAAATTAAAGACAACATCATTTTAATTTATATGAAAGGTACACCTCAATCTCCTAGTTGTGGTTTTTCAGCTCAAGCAGTTCAAGCTTTATCTGTTTGTGGGGAAAAATTTGCATATGTTGATGTTTTAGAAAATTTAGATATTAGAAAAGAATTGCCGAAGTACGCTAATTGGCCAACGTTTCCTCAATTATGGATAAAAGGAGAGTTAATTGGTGGATGTAGCATTATACTTGAAATGCTAGAAAGTGGAGAACTAAAAAAAATAATATCTAATGCAGTATTAAATTCTAAATAATAAATTTAAAAAAATAAGATATGACATTATGCAAAAAAAATTAGGATTTTATTGTTAATGTCATATCGTTTTTATAAAGATTTTAAAAATATTATTTTCATTGCATACCTAATATAAATTTTACTTGCTTTTTTCAATATTTACAGGCCATCCACCTAAACCTTTCCAACGATTTACTATTTTGCAAAAAAGATTAGCTGTTTGCAAACTATCATATAGTGCTGAATGCGCTTGATTATTGTCAAATGACAAGCCCATTGCTTTACATGCTTTTGCTAATACAGTTTGACCTACAGCTAATCCACTTAATGTAGCTGTATCGAATGTGACAAACGGATGGAAAGGATTATTTTTAATTTTAACTCTTTGAATAGCTTCCATTAAAAAATTATGATCAAAATGTGCATTATGAGCGACAACGATTCCTCGAGTGCATCCTTGTATTTTTATTCCCTTTCTTACTTTTTCTAATATTGATTCAACAGCTAATGTTTCACTAATAGCTCCACGCAAAGGATTAAATGGATCAATTTTATTAAAAGCAATAGCATCAGAATTGATAATAGATCCCTTAAATGGTTTTATATGAAAGTGAAGTATATCTTCTTTATGCAACCATCCTAATTTATCCATTTTTAAAGTTATTAACGCAATTTCTAATACTGCATCAGTTTTTGGATTAAACCCTGCTGTTTCAATGTCGATAACAACAGGATAAAAAGTTCGAAAGCGATTACTTAATAAATTGAATTCTTGAGTTGTAGACATCAAAATCTCATCATTTAAAACACTTGGTGTTTAATATAGTTAACTTTTGATTTATTTTTATCAATCTTGTAAGTTATATTTTTTTGATTTTATTGATAGATAAAATATTAAAAATGAATCAAAAAGTGAGTAGTGAAAAATATTTTTTGTAAAAAATTTTAAATAAAATTAATTTTCTAATAAAAGAACATTATTTTATATTTTTTAATTTAGATATTGATTAAATATTTACTATGATTCTTGTTTATAACCAAATAATTGTACTATAATTTAATAAAACATTTAAGATTAAATTATTAATTTAATTTTAAATTTATTATTTTATTTTTTTATTTTTTATTTTAGGAAAAAAAATGAGCTATTTCTTACCTAATTTATCTTATTCATATAATGCTTTGGAGCCTTTTTTTGATGAAGAAACAATGAAAATTCATCATACAAAACATCATCAAAATTATATTAATAATACTAATTCTATTTTAGAAAAAACAAGTTTTTCTTCACTTTCAATTGAAGAGTTAATGTCTATTTTTAATGAAATAAGTTTAGAAAACAAAACTGCATTGCGTAATAACGCAGGGGGACATATAAATCATAGTTTGTTTTGGAAAGGTTTAAAAATTGGAACATCATTGCAAGGTGATTTAAAATCAGAAATTAATAAACAATTTGGAAGTATTGAAAGTTTTAAAAGAAAGTTTGAAGATGTTGCCTTAAATCATTTTGGTTCAGGTTGGGTTTGGTTAGTAAATCAAAACGGTTTATTGTCTGTAGTATCTACAATTAATCAAGATAATCCATTAATGGGTAAATCAATATCCGGTACTTATGGTTACCCTATTATTGGATTAGATATTTGGGAACATGCTTATTACTTAAAATATCAAAATAGACGATTAGACTATATTAAATCTTTTTGGAATGTAGTGAATTGGGATGAGGCATCTGATCGTTTTTTAAAATAATTTTTTTGAATTAATTTTATTTTATGAAAATTGTTTTTTTTAATATAAATTTTTAATTAATAAATATTTTTAATATTTTATAATGAAAACATATAATATCATTATATGTTTTCATTTTTTTCATTAATTTAAAAATATAAAAGGATTCTTTTTGAATAAAATAAAGATGATAGTAGGATTATCTAATCCTAAAAAAAAATATCACAAAACGCGCCATAATGTTGGATCATGGTATATTTATACCTTAGCAAAATATTATTGTAGTGTTTTAAAAGAAGAAAAAAAATTTTTTGGTTTTACTACTTGTTTAAATATAAAGTCAAATTTAATTTATTTACTTGTACCTAATATTTTTATGAATATAAATGGTTATTCAGTTCATAAAATGGCTTCGTTTTATAAAATTAGTTTAAGTCAAATATTAATAGTACATGATGATTTAGATTTAGATCCTGGAATTATAAAGTACAAATATAGTTATGGACATAGTGGTCATAATGGATTAAGAAACATTATTAAAGAATTTAACACTCAGGTAAATTTTTGTCGATTAAGAGTTGGAATTGGTCGTCCAAAAAATAAAAATGAAATATCATCTTTTGTACTTTCTATACCTGATTTTAGAGAATTAAATTTAATTCAGAAATCTATTTCATATGCGATAAAAGAAAATTTTACATTATTAAATTTTATACAATAATCAGATATAAAAATTTTTAAATTCTAATTATTTATCGTAATTTTAAGGTGTATAAAAAATGGGTTTTAAATGTGGAATCATAGGATTACCTAACGTAGGTAAATCAACTTTATTTAATGCCTTAACTAAAGGTAATTCAGCAGTTGCTAATTTTCCATTTTGTACTATTAAGCCAAACATAGGGATTGTTTCAGTTCCTGATAATCGTATTAATAATCTTGCTAAGATCATTGTACCAGAAAAAATAGTAAATGCATTTATAGAATTTGTAGATATTGCTGGTTTAGTAAAAGGTGCATCTAAAGGTGAAGGTTTAGGCAATCAATTTTTAAGTAATATACGAGATACTAATGCTATTGCTCATGTTGTACGCTGTTTTAAAGATGATAACATTAGTCATGTTTATGATCGAGTTCAACCTCAAATCGATGTTGACATAATTAATTCTGAACTTATATTAGCAGATTTTGAAACTTGTGAAAAATCTGTATTAAAACTAAAAAAGCAACTTAAATTTAATAAAAAAGAGATAGAAGAAAAATTAGTTGTATTGAACAAATGTCTTATTCATTTAAAAAATTTTTCAATGTTAAAAACCCTTTCTTTAAATCAAAATGAAAAAAAAATTATTAGTTATTTACGCTTTTTAACTTTAAAACCAATAATGTATATTGCTAATATTAATGAAGGAAAAGAATCGCATTTTTTTTTGAATGAGTTAGAAAAAATAGCTAAAAAAGAAGGTTCTTTAGTTATTCCAATTAATTCAAATCTAGAATTAGATCTAGTAAATATGAATCAAGATGAACAAAAATATTTTATGAAATCTTTTAACATAATTGATTTAGGATTAAATAATATCATTAAATCGGGTTATAAAATACTTGATTTAATAACATTTTTTACTGCAGGAATAAAAGAGATTCGTGCATGGTCTATACCGAATGGCAGTACTAGTCTTCAAGCTGCTGATAAAATACATAGTGATTTTAAAAGAGGTTTTATTCGTGCACAAATTATGAATTATTTAGATTTTATAAAATATAAAAGTGAAGCTAAAGTTAAAGAAGCAGGTAAATATAGAAGCGAAGGAAAATTTTATCAAATTGAAGATGGTGATATTATTAATTTTTTATTTAACGTTTAAAGAAAAATATTTTTTGATAAAAAATTTGTTAGAGAGGATAAATTTAATTTTCCTCTCTAATTTTTTTTATTTTTCTAGTAGAAATTCTTTTAATTTATTAAAATCAGGATTTATGTTATGAGATAATAATGGTAAATTAGTTCTATTTTTCAGTTCTTTTGGTAATAAAATATTATTTTCTAATATTTTTTCGACAGTATCTTTAAATTTAGATGGATGCGCAGTTCCTAAAAATAAACCAAATTCGTCTTTTTTTAATTGATCACGCAATAATCTATAGGCAATTGCAGCGTGTGGTTCAGATACGTAACCTAGTTGAAATAATTCTTTCAGAGTTTCTTGCGTAATATTATCTGATACACTTCCGAATCTTAATTCTTTTAAATTCCATTTTTTCCGACGAAATAATTCTTCAATTCGAGGCCAATTGTTAGGACGACTAATATCCATTGCATTGGAAATTGTTGATATAGTTTTTTGAGGGTTCCACTTTCCACTGCTAAGAAATCTTGGAACTGTATCATTTGCATTAGTGCATGCAATAAATGATTTAATCGATAAACCAAGAGATTTAGCTAATAAACCTGCTGTTAAATTACCAAAATTACCGCATGGAACAGCTATAACTAAGTTTTTTCTTTGTTCTTCAGAAATTAATGAAAAAGCTTCAAAATAATAACATATTTGAGCTAATAAACGACTAATATTAATGGAATTTGCAGAATTTAATCCTATTAATTCTTTTAATTTTTTATCGTCAAAAGCTTTTTTAACTAATTTTTGACAATCGTCAAAACTACCGTTGATCGATATAGTTTTTATATTTTTCCCTAAAGTACAAAACAATTGTTCTTGTAATACACTTATTTTCCCTTTTGGGTATAAAATAATTACTCGAATGTTTTTCATTCCATAAAATGCATGCGCAACTGCAGCACCAGTATCTCCTGATGTTGCAGTTAAAATAGTGAAAGATTCGTTTTTTTTATTAAGAGATAGTATCATTTGGGCCATAAAACGTGCACCAAAATCTTTAAATGCTAATGTTGGTCCATGAAATAGTTCAAAACAACTTATGTTTTTATTGATAGAAACTTTTAATGGTTTTGAAAATGAAAATGCTTTTTTAACATTTTCATATAGAATTTCTTTAGATATTTCACTGCTAATAAATTTAGAAAGTATTTCAGTACTTCGTGTAATAAAATCCATTTTTAATATTTTTAATAATTCTACAGGTGTAATAATTGGCAATTCTACAGGAAAAAACAAACCTTGTTTCTGTCCCAATCCAAGTTTTACAGCAGTTTCAAAGTTTACTTGTTCGTTATGGTTTTTTAAATTATAAAGTTTCATTTTTTATCCTATTTTGCGTACACCTTTTAAATCTACACAACAAATATGAACAAATCCTGTTTTATTTTGTAAATAATTATTTTTGAGCCATAAAGATATTTTTTCAGCAGTCTTTATATTATCAGAAATTGCAAAAATAGTAGGACCTGAACCAGATATCCCACAACTTATTGCTCCAATTTTTTTAATTTTTTCCTTGGCGTTTAGAAAATTAGGAATTAATTTACTGCGATATGGTTCTGCTATAAAATCTTGCATACATCTAGCTGCTAAATGAGATTGTTGAGTATACGATGCATGAATAAAACCTGCTAAATAACGACTATTTTTAACACAAATATCTTTTTTGTATTCTTTAGGTAAAATCTTTCTTGCTTCTGCAGTAGAAACTTTAACTCCTGGCCAAGCAATAATCCAAAGCCAATTTTTAAAATTAGGCAGTTTTTGACTTATAACGTCATTGTCTTCTAGTATTAATTGAAGACCCCCTAAGTAAGATGGCGCTACATTATCATAATGAACGCTTCCTGATATTTCACCTTCTATTTCACCCATAAGTAATAATAATTCTTTTGAATTCAAAGGATTATTACAAATTTGATTAATTGCTACTAAAGTAGAGACTACTGAGCAAGCACTGGATCCTAGTCCCGATCCGATTGGCATGTTTTTTTCGAGAATTATAGAAACTGGAATATTTTTTTTTATTACTTTACAGAATTTAAACCAACATTTCCAAACAATATTTTGTTCTTTATTTATAGGTAATTTATTAGAAAAAATACCTTTATTAATCAGTTCAAATTTTTTTGATAACTTAACTGTTACACAGTCGCCTAAAAAAGTACCATTTATTGGTATAATTGCTGCACCTAAAATATCAAATCCAACTCCAACGTTAGCAATAGAAGCTGGTGCATAAATTTTAATCATTACTGTACTCCGATGATGTTTATAATATTATACGTAGTAAGTCGGAAAACACCCCAGAGGCAGTAACATTATTACCCGCACCGTATCCTCTTAGTACAAGAGGGATTGGTTTATAATAGTTTGTATAAAATGTTAATGCGTTTTCACCATTTTTTACTTTATATAATGGATTATTATTGTTTATTTCTTCAATTTTTACTGAACATATACCATTTTTTTCTATACTTCCAACAAAACGCAGTACATTTCCTAAATTACGTGCTTTATTAACTCTTTTTGTAAACGATAAATCTAATTCTTGTAATTTAATCAAAAATTCTTCAGAATTTTGATTATTTTTAAATTTTTCTGGTAGTATAGGTTCAATGCTTATATCTTTCAGTTCTATTGCATATCCAATTTCTCTAGCTAAAACTAATAATTTTCTAGCCACGTCGATTCCAGATAAATCATCAAATGGATTTGGTTCAGTAAAACCCAATTTTTGTGCTTCTTTAGTAGCCTCTGATAAAGATATACCTTCTTCTAACTTTCCAAATATATAAGATAACGAACCAGATAATATACCTTTAAATGATGTAAGATAATCACCTGTATTAAATAAATTTTGAAGTGTATTTATAACTGGCAATCCAGCTCCTACGTTAGTTTCATACAAAAATTTTTTATTTTCTTTTAATGCAGTAGTTCTAATTTCGTTGTAATATTTTAAAGAATTTGTATTAGCTTTTTTATTCGAAGTAACTATATGAAAACCATTTTTAATAAAATGAACATATTGTTTTGATAAAAGTTCATTAGATGTACAATCAATGATGACTGAATTAGAATCTAAAGTATTTTTTAATATTTTATTTAATATTGTTAAATTAAATTCTTCTTTTGATTTTTTAAAATTTTCTTCCCAATTATTTAAAGTAATAAAATCATTTAAAAAAAGTAATTTTTTAGAATTAGCAATCATACGTAATTTTATTTTTATATTTTTTTTCTCTAAAAATTTTTCTTGTTTTAATATTTGTTTTAATAATGCTTTTCCAACTCCACCTATTCCAATTAAAAAAACATTTATAATTTTTTTCTTAAAAAACAATGCATTATGAATATTTTGTACACCTTGCAAAAGATTTTCTTTTTTAATCACTACTGATATAGAATGTTCTGAAGATCCATGTGCAATTGCAAGTACATTAATTTTCGATGAACCTAAAGAAGAAAAAATTTTTGATGCGATATTATTTTTTTCAGAAATATTAGAACCAATAACTGATAAAATAGCTAAATTTTTTACTATATTTAAACTATTTAATAATCCTTCTTTTATTTCTAATTTAAATTCTTTTTTTAATGTTAGAAAAATATAATCAACGTCTTTTTTTAAAGTACAAAAATTGATTTTATTTTCTGAAGATGACTGTGTTATTAAAATAATCTCAATATTTTCTCTTGCAAGTGTACTAAATATACGTGAAATTATTTTTCCTGAATCTTTTAAACAAGACCCAGAAATATTGAACATAACTATATTATCAAGATGTGTGACTCCTTTTAGAAAATTTTCATTTGAATTATTTTTTTGACAAATTAAAGTTCCCTTAGCATGAATATTATTAGTGTTTTTTATAATGCATGGTATTTGAAATTGGGAAATCGGTTCAATAGTACGAGGATGTAATACCTTAGCTCCAAAATATGATAGTTCCATTGCTTCTTGATACGATATTGATTCTAATAAGTGAGCATTAGAAACGATTCTTGGATCTGCTGTGAAAACACCGTCAACATCAGTCCAAATTTCACAACATTTCGCATTTAAGCAAGAAGCTAAAACTGCTGCGGAATAATCAGAACCATTACGACCTAGTACTACTAATTCTCCTTTTTTGTTTCCTGCAATGAATCCAGGCATTAAAATAATATTTTTTTGATTTATATTTATTTTTTTAATACGCTTTTTGGATTCTTTTATATCAACAGTAGAATCTAAATAACTTCCTGTTGATAAAAGATTTTCAACTGGATTTAAAATGGTAACTTCATGATTTCTAGACTTTAATATGTTTTTCATAATAATAACTGAAAGTATTTCTCCACGCGATATTATGATAGGTTGAATACTTTCTGGGCATTGTTTGATTAAAAAAACACCATTTATTATTTTTTTTAATTTATTAAATTCTGTTTGAATTTTTTCTTTTGAATTTTCGTATGGAAAAAGTGATTGTATTTTTTTAATATCTTTTATTAATTCAATAAAAATATTTTCTGCGAGATTGATTTTTTTGAGAATTTCATCATTATCAATTTTTTTTTCAATGATTGTAACTAAATAGTTAGTTATTTTAGCTGGAGCAGAAAGAACAACTGCAGTTTGTTCTTTTTTATTTTTTTTTTCTATAATATCTGCTACACATAAAAACTTTTCTGCGTTAGCTAGCGAAGTTCCGCCAAATTTTAATAGTTTCATATTTTTTTTTTATATCCTTAAATTTATATCATAAAAAACCCGCATTATTCGTGAGCGGGTTTTTATTAAATATATACATTGTCTCATATTAAGTATGATTAGTTATAATAAATAAAAACAGTTCTTCTACTAAAGAAGAAACGATAAGCAGTAGATATTAATATGTTTTACGTAGTATCCTTAGACATAAATCAACAAAACTTTAAAGCAAGTTAATTAATTTATTGAATAGTGTTATTTAATAAGATTTAGAGCTGTAATTAAGAATATTTTTGTTTTTTTAAGTATAACGTATATTTTAAATATTATTAATTTTATCACAGATTTAGTTTATTAATATTGTAATAAATTATTAGGAAAAAAAAGATATTTTTTCTATTAAAAAACTTTTATTTTTTTATATGATATGTTTAATTATTAAAATTATTATTTTTATATAAATAATAATATGTTTTTTATTGATTTTAAAAAATATTAAAAATTTTAATTGTAGAATAAATTTTACTTAAAAAATTAAAAATGAATTTGATTATTTTATAATTATATTTCTATTAAATTAATACTATTTTTCTATTAGTAATTTGATTTTTATAACATAATGATTATTATTAGTGCAATAGTTAAAAAATAAATATTTTTGTTTGTAAATTTTTATATTAAAATTTTTTAAAAAAACTGTGTTTATTCAATAAATATCAAAAAATCATTTTTTAATATAACAAATTTCAACATACACTAAAAACTTAGTTAATATTATGAAACATACTATCAAAGTTATTATTTCGGAAAAAGAACTAGATATTCGCGTTCGTGAACTAGGTAAAGAAATTACTAAAAAATATAAAAATAGCGAAAATAAAATAATATTAATTGCTTTACTACGTGGTTCATTTGTGTTTGTAGCAGATTTATGTCGTAGAATTAAAATTGAACATGAAGTTGATTTTATGACTACTTCTAGTTATGGACGTGGAATGATTTCTACTGGAGATGTAAAAATTATAAAAGATTTAGATGAAGATATTTATAATAAAAATGTTTTAATTGTTGAAGATATTATTGATTCTGGAAAAACCTTGAGTAAGGTATTAGGTATTTTAAAATTAAGAAATCCAAAGTCATTGTCTATTTGTACTCTTTTAGATAAACCAGAATGTCGTGAAGTGGATATTAATGTTGATTTTATAGGTTTTTCTATACCTGACGAATTTATGGTTGGTTATGGAATAGATTATGCTCAATCTTATCGATATTTACCATATATAGGAAAAGTAATTTTTAAAAAGTAAAGAGTTTTTTTAATTTTTTAGTGTAATTTTTTTATTGTCAATTAATCGAGTTTTCCCCAACCAAACTGATGCTAGTACAATAATACTTTTACTTGGTTTACATATAGAATCAAGTGTTTTAGGATCATATGCATTAAATATATCAATATAAAATCCTTTTTTTCTAAGATATTCTCGTGATTCTTGAATGGTTTTATGAATGTTTTTTCCTTTTTTTTGCCTAATAATATTGCATGTTTTTTTTATAGTTTTATATAAAAAAGGTGCTTTTTTTTGTTCTGAAATGCTCAGGTTTTTATTTCTTGAGCTAAAAGCTAATCCGTTTTTTAATCTTATTGTAGGTACACTGATAATTTTTATAGGATAATTTAATTCTTTAACTAATTTTTTTACAATTAATAATTGTTGATAATCTTTTTCTCCAAAGAAAGAAAAGTTTGGTTGTACTAAATTAAATAATTTGCAAACTATTGTTGTTACGCCAACAAAATGACCAGGACGTGCTTTACCTTCTATAATTTTAGATAGTTTAGGTACGTCAATATATGTATGATTTTTTAATCCAATAGGATACATTTCATGTATATCAGGATAAAAAAGAATTTCAATTTTTTCTTTTCTTAAAATACAACAATCTTGTTCAAAAGTTTTAGGATATTTTTTTAAATCTAATAAATTATTAAACTGCATGGGATTGATAAAAATACTTACGATTACAATATCTACATACTTTTTTGCTGATGAAATAAGTTTTATGTGACCATGATGTAAATTTCCCATTGTTGGTACTAATCCAATTACTTTTTTCTTTTTTTTTAATTCTTTTATTTTTTTTTCTAATATATGTACATTTTTTATAATATTCATTGTCATCTCGCAATTTTAAAAACTATATTTTTCATTAGGAAAATTACCATTTTCAACTTCACTAATGTATTTTTTAACAGCATTTTGAATGCTTCCACTATCAGAAAGAAAATTTTTTACAAATTTTAGTTTTTTTCCATCAGTTATTCCTAACAAATCTTGCATGACAAGTATTTGTCCGTCAGTATATTTACCTGATCCTATACCAATCACTGGAATAGATAAGTTTTCAGTTATTTTTTTAGCTAAAAGTGAAGGAATACATTCTAGAATTAACATTTTTATACCCGCTTCTTCTAGAATAGAAGCTTCATCTATTATTCTTTGTGCGTCATTTTGTTCTTTTCCTTGAACTTTATAACCACTTAAATAATCAACAGATTGTGGAGTTAATCCTATATGTCCACAAACTAATATTGATCTTTTCGATAGTTCTTTTATGGTTTTAACTAACCATTTTCCACCTTCTATTTTTATCATATTAGCTCCAGCTTGTATAATTTTAGCTGTATTTTTTAAAGTTTCTTTGACTCCAAAATAAGACATAAATGGTAAATCAGACAATAAAAAAGAATTGGGTGAACCTTTTCTAACAGCTTTTGTATGATATTCAATATCTTGAATTTTTACAGATAATGTAGAATTATGGCCTTGAATAGTCATCCCTAGAGAATCACCTATAAGCATTATAGGAATACCTTCATTTGAAAATAGTCTAGAAAAACTGAAGTCATAAGCTGTGATAGCAGCGATTTTTTTTTTATTTTTCTTCCAGTTTTGTATTTTTGAAATAGTGATAGATTCCATTGTTACCTACTTTTTTTAAAAGAAAATAATTAATTAATTTTAAGAAAGGATACTCGAGATAATTTAATATATCAATCGAATATCCTAATCTAAACATGTTAACCAGCCATTTGTTTTTCTCGAATTTCTGCTAATGTTTTACAATCAATACAGAGATTTGCAGTTGGTCTAGCCTCTAAGCGACGAATTCCGATTTCAACGTCACAAGAACTACAGTAACCAAAGTCTTTATCTTTTATTTTTTTCAAAGTTTCTTGTATCTTTTTTATTAATTTACGACTTCTATCTCTGTTTCTTAGTTCTAAACTGAATTCTTCTTCCTGAGCAGCTCGATCAATAGGATCTGGAAAGTTAGTTGATTTGTCTTGTATATAAAGTAAAGTGTGATTAATTTCAATTTTTAATTGATTTTTCCATGTTTCGAGAATTTTTTTAAAATGTAACATTTGTTTTTCATTCATGTATTCTTCATCTATTTTTTTTTGATAAGGTTTCAAACCAGCAATAGAAAGAACATTTAGAGATGACGTTTTTTTGCGTTTTTCTTTTTCCATATTTTTGTCCAATGAAATATTTACATGTATTTAAAATAAAAAATATATTTTTAAATATTAATTATTGATGATTCGTGTTATTTAAAAAACATTTATCTTAAATAAGAATACAAAAATCATTTAGATATTATTATTTTTAATTAAAAATGAATTTTAATATTCAAAAAAAATAAAAATAATTATTTTAAATAATATTAACATAAACTTGAGTGAAATATATTTTTATACAAATATATTAATTTAAATAATTGTATTTTTAATTAAAAAAAACATTTTTTATGTATTCATAGGAAATTTAATAAATGAAAGAAAAAAAAATTAAGAAATTTGCCTTGGGAGTAGAATATGATGGAAGTTATTATCATGGTTGGCAACGTCAAAAGGGATTTCCTACTGTTCAAGAAGAAATAGAGACAGCTTTGTCTAAAATTGCAAATCATCCAGTAAATACTGTATGTTCCGGTCGTACTGATGCTGGTGTTCATAGTGTAGGACAAGTAATACATTTTACAAGTACTTCTGTTAGAAGTGACTTTTCTTGGACAGTTGGAGTAAATACTTATTTATCTAAAAATATTTCTGTCAAATGGGTGAAGGAAGTTTCACAAAGTTTTAGTGCTCGCTATAGTGCTATTTCTCGTTCTTATCGTTATATCATATATAATAATAGATGTCGTTCTGCTATTTTTTCTAGTAAATCAAATCATGTTCATAAAAAATTAAATATTGATAAGATGTTTGTTGAAGCACAATCCTTATTAGGAGAGCATAATTTTTCATCTTTTCGTGCTTTAGGTTGTCAATCAAATTCTCCTCGAAGAAAAATAACCAATTTAAATGTTTGGCGTTTAAAAAATTGGGTAATTATTGATATTACTGCTAATTCTTTTTTATATCATATGGTTCGAAATATTGTTGGTTCATTAATTAAAATCAGCAATTATACAGAAAAAAATTGCATTAAAAAACTATTAGATAAAAAAGATAGAAACTATGCAGGTCCTACTGCTCCAGCTCAAGGTTTATATTTATTCTTTGTAGAATATCCTATATATTTTAATTTACCTGTATTAAAAAATGATTTTATTATTTAAAGAAAAAATCAACGTTAAATTTTTTTTTAAAATATTTTCTTTTTTTAATATATTTAATTTATTTATATTTTATAAATTACATATATTATTAAAATAAAAATTTATTTCTTTTGTAAATAAAAAATTTTTTCATTAAAAGGGTTTTTGATGTATTTCAATAAAAGAAAAATAAAATTATTAGGAAAAATTTTTTTCTTAATATTAATTTTAGTATTGATTTATGGATTTTTTTTATACATGAAAATAGGACGATTGATTGATGGCAAAGTATGGCATTTTCCTATATCAATATATAGTCGTATAATAAATTTAGAACCTGGTAACCTATACTCTCAGAAAGAAGTATCAAAATTTTTACAAGGTACTATGTATAGAGAAGTTGATACTGTTATGTCACCAGGTGAATACACTATAAAAAACAATAATATAGAATTTATACGTCGTTCTTTTGATTTTCCAGATCTGAGAGAAAACGCATTTCATGTGAAGTTGTTTTTTGATGAAAACTATTTATTGAAAATTCAAAATATTGAAAATAATCGTAATTTTAGTTTTTTTCGTTTAGAACCTAAGTTAATAGCCATGTTAGAATCTCCAGAAGGAAAAAAACGTGTATTTATTCCTAGATCTAAATATCCACAACTGTTAATTAAAACATTATTAGCAATTGAAGATAGATATTTTTATGAACATAATGGTATTAATCTGTCTTCTATAGGAAGAGCTTTTTTAGTTAATATAATGGCAGGTAGAACAGTTCAGGGTGGCAGTACTCTTACTCAACAGCTAGTTAAAAATCTTTTTTTAACAAATACTCGTTCAATATGGAGAAAAATAAATGAAACGTATATGGCATTAATTTTAGATTGGTTTTATAAAAAAGATCGTATTTTAGAGTTATATTTGAATGAAGTTTATTTAGGACAAGACGGTAAAGAACAAATTCGAGGTTTCCCTCTTGCTAGTTTATATTATTTTGGCAGACCAATTGATGAGTTAAATTTAGATCAGTATGCTTTATTAGTGGGAATGGTCAAAGGAGCTTCTTTGTATAATCCTTGGAGCAATCCTGAATTTGCTTTAAATAGAAGAAATATAGTTTTACTATCATTATTTAATCAAGGATATATTCAAGAAAAAATTTATATTAAATTGTCTAAAAGACCTTTAAATATAAAGCCTAGAGGATGTGTTATTTCTTCTTATCCTAATTTTACACAGCTTGTTCAAATGGAAATAAAAGAAAAATTAAAAAATAAGATTAAAAATTTATCAGGTATAAAAGTTTTTACAACTTTAGATGTTTTTTCGCAAAACGCTGTTGAAAAAGCTGTTAAGATAGGAATACCAATTTTAAAAAAGAAAAAAAAATTAAAAGATTTAGAAATTGCTATGATTGTAGTAGATCGTTTTACTGGAGAAATTCAATCTCTTGTTGGAGGATCTAATCCAAAATTTTATGGTTATAATCGTGCCTTACAGGCTCGTCGTTCTATTGGTTCTCTATCTAAACCAATCACTTATTTAACGGCATTATCTCATCCTAAAAAATATCGTTTAAATACTTGGATTTCTGATCGTCCAATTGCAATTAAATTAAAGAATGGTAAATTTTGGATTCCAAAAAATAATAATTATCATTTTAGTGGGAAAGTAATGTTGATAGATGCATTAACTAATTCGATCAACGTTCCCACTGTTAATTTAAGTATAGATATGGGTTTAGAAAACTTAATGAAAAGTTGGTTTCATTTAGGAATTTCTAAAAAACTAATTACTCCGTTTCCTTCTATATCTTTAGGAGCTATTAATTTAACGCCTATTGAAATAGCTCAAGTTTTTCAGGTAATTGCAAATAATGGTTATAAAAATTTGCTATCTTCAGTTCGATCAATTATTTCTGATGATGGTAAAGTACTATACCAAAGTTTACCTCAATCTAAAAATATAGAATCTATTGAAGCAACTTATTTAACATTGTATGGTATGCAAAAAGTCGTTAGTTGTGGAACAGCAAAATCATTAGGTTTAGTTTTTAAAGAATTTTCTTTGGCAGGTAAAACAGGCACAACAAACAACTTAGTAGATAATTGGTTTGTGGGGATTGATGGTAGACAAATTGTAATTACCTGGATAGGAAGAGATAATAATAAATCAACTAAATTATATGGTTCTTCAGGAGCTATGCAAATTTATCGAAGATATCTTGAATATCAAGCTCCAACTCCATTAATATTAGAACCTCCTAACAATATCAATGTGTTTTATATGAATAAATTAGGGACGTTATTTTGTGAGAAAAGTGACGAACATCAAAAACCTTTACCAATATGGTTGTTAAATAATGAAAATATATGTAGTAAAAACATGCTTGTGAAAAAAAAAATTAAGAACATTCAAAAAAAGAAAAAAAATTTTTTATTTTGGATAAAAAGTTTTTTTTTATAATCAATCAATAAAAAATACTATTTTATATCTAATAAATGGTTGATTATTTTAATTAATAAAAAAGTATAACTTGAGAATTCTAATATGTTTATTAAATTTTTAACTAAAATATTTAGTAATCGTAATGATCGTGTTTTAAAAAAATTTAAAAATATAGTATCTTCAATTAATCAATTAGAAGAAAGATTTAAAAAATTATCAGATAAGAAACTGCAAGAAAATACTAAATTATTTCGTATAAGATTACAAAATGGTGAAAGTTTAGATAATTTATTACCAGAATCTTTCGCAACAGTTCGAGAAGCAAGTCGTCGTGTTTTCAATATGCGTCATTTTGATGTTCAAATTCTTGGTGGTATAGTTTTAAATAAACAATGTATTGCAGAAATGCGTACAGGAGAAGGAAAAACATTAACTTCAACTTTACCCTCTTATTTAAATGCATTAACAGGTCGAGGAGTACATATAGTTACTATGAATGACTATTTAGCAGAGCGAGATGCTAAAAAAAATACTCCTTTATTTGAATTTCTTGGTTTGAAAGTTGGTTTAAATTTATCTGAAATGTCTTTTCTTGATAAAAAAAAGGCTTATTTATGTGATATTACTTATGGTACTAATAATGAATACGGATTTGATTATCTTCGAGATAATATGGTTTTTTCTCCTGAAGAAAGAGTTCAACGTGAGTTAAATTATGCTTTAGTAGATGAGGTTGATTCTATTTTAATAGATGAAGCTAGAACGCCTTTAATTATTTCTGGACCTTCAGAAGATAGTTCTTTTTTATATAAAGAAATTAACAAATTAGTGTCATCTTTAATTTGTCAAAAAAAAGAAGATTCAGAAAAATTTCACGGAAATGGTCATTTTTCTATTGATGAAAAATCAAAACAAATATATTTAACTGAAAGAGGTTTAGTTGAAGTTGAAAAGCTATTACTTAATCAAAAATTAATGAAAAAAGGAGAATCTTTATATTCTTCAAATAATATTATATTAATGCATCATGTCATATCCGCTTTACGTGCGCATAATTTATTTACACGAAATGTAGATTACCTTGTACAAGGTAACAATGTTATTATTGTGGATGAACACACAGGTCGAACTATGCCAGGTAGAAGATGGTCTGATGGACTGCATCAAGCAATAGAAGCAAAAGAAAACGTTGTTATAAAAAATGAAAATCAAACTTTAGCATCGATTACATTTCAAAATTATTTTCGTTTATATAAAAAAATAGCCGGTATGACAGGTACTGCTTCAACTGAATCTTTTGAATTTAGTTCAATTTATAATCTGGACACTATTACCATTCCTACAAATAAGCCAATGATAAGAAAAGATATGCCTGATTTAGTTTATATGACTGAAGAAGAAAAAATAAACGCTATTTTAAAAGATATTCAAAATTGTATAAAAAAAAATCAACCTGTCTTAGTAGGTACAATTTCAATTGAGAAATCAGAAATGATTTCAAAAAAACTAAAAAAATTAAATATTAAGCATAATGTTTTAAATGCTAAATTTCATGCAAGAGAAGCTGAAATTATAGCTCAGGCAGGAAAAGCGAAATCAGTAACAATTGCTACTAATATGGCAGGTCGAGGCACAGATATTGTACTAGGAGGTAGTTTAGAATCAGAATTAGAAAAAAATGTATGTTTAGATAAAATTGAAAAAATTAAGATAAATTGGAAGAAACAACATGATTTAGTTGTTTTATCTGGAGGATTGCATATTATTGGTACTGAGCGTCATGAATCACGTCGGATTGATAATCAATTAAGAGGACGTTCTGGTCGACAAGGAGACAGTGGCTCTTCACGTTTTTACCTGTCTATGGAAGATTCACTAATGAGGATTTTTGCATCTGATAAAATCATTAGTATGATGAGAAAGTTAGGACTATCTTTTAATGAAGCTATTGAACATCCTTGGGTTACAAAAGCCATAGAAAATGCTCAAAAAAAAGTAGAAAATCGTAACTTTGACATTAGAAAACAATTATTAGAATATGATGATGTATGCAATGAACAACGTCGTGTAATTTATGCACAGCGTAATAAATTAATTGATTCAAAAAACATTCAAAAAACTATTTACGATATTTTAAAAGACGTATTGTATCGTACAATTAAAACACATGTAAATTTCGATTTTCCAAAAAACAAATGGAATATTTTAGATTTAGAAAAAAAATTAAATATTGAATTTAACTTAAACATATCAATTCAAGATTGGTTAAAAAAAGATCCTGATATAAAAAAAGAAAATATTGTAAAAAAAATTATTGATATTGCAAAAAAAAATTATCTTAAAAAAGAAGTTGAAATAGGTTTTTCTAACATCAGAATGATAGAAAAATCTATTATGCTACAAACACTAGATTCTCTTTGGAAAGAACATTTATCTGCAATGGATTATTTAAGACAAGGGATTCATTTACGTGGTTACGCCCAAAAAGATCCTAAACAGGAATACAAACGTGAATCTTTTAATATGTTTTCTAATATGTTGGAATTATTAAAATATGAGGTTATATCTTTTCTCAGTAAATTAGATTTATCTTATATAAAGAGAAATATAAATTTAAATATTAATAATAACTCTTTTGTATTAAACGACAATATTAAAATAGGAAGAAATACACCTTGTTTTTGTGGATCTGAAAAAAAATATAAGTATTGTCATGGAAGTTTATAAGTTTTTTTAAAATTTTTAATCTGGATTTTACTTAATGAATTATAATATAGCAATTGGAATAATTATAAAAAAAAATAAAATTTATATTACTAAAGCAAAAAAAAACAAATATTTTTCGGATTTATGGGAATTTCCAGGAGGAAAAGTAAAAAAAAATGAAACTCTAATACATGCTTTAAAGCGAGAGTTGTCAGAAGAAGTAGATCTTAAGATATTGAAATTTCGCTGTTTTCGATGTATTGAGTTTTTTTATAAAAAAATAAAATTATATTTTTTTTTAGTTACTAAATGGAAAGGCAGAGCATATAGTAAAGAAGGATATGTATATCAATGGATATTTTTTGATAATTTAAAATATTTTAATTTTCCCACGCCAAATAATAATATTATTAACGCTTTAGAAAGAAATGTAATTTATAAAAAAATACATATGTTTTAGTAAAACTTAGTTAGATTATTTTTTTTTATATTTCTTTGATTATTTTTTTTTGATAAATACATATAAAAATTATTAAGATAGTACACGTATGAATTTAATTTTTTAATATTTTTATTTTTATTTAATATAATATCATCTGATAAATAAATTCTTTTCTTTCTACTAATTTGATGAGCAATAATTTTTTTAGCTTCATAAATACTTATTTTATCTCGTTTTACTATACGTTTGATTTGTGTTCTTACTGGTGTGTCAATTAAAAGTATTCGGTTTGCTTTTTTTTCTATTTTTTTTTCAAAAAGTAATGGAACAACCCATAAACACCAATTTGATTTTGTTGATTCTATCTTTTTTTTACTTTCTTTTAAAATTATAGGATGTAGTATATGTTCCAACCATAATCTACTTTTTTTATCATTAAAAATATAATTTCTCAGAAAAAAACGGTTTATTGAATTGTCTTTATTTAATATTGTTTTACCGAATTTTTTTTTAATAGAACTTGATATTTTTGTTTTTTTTTCTATTATTTCTCTTCCAATGATATCAGTATCAATAATATTAACACCTATTTTTTTAAAGCTATCAGAAACAGTAGTTTTTCCACTACAAATTCCTCCAGTAAGTGCTACAATATAAGTCATAATTGTTTTATTTATTTAATTTTAGATATTTAATAGTACTAAAAATACGAAATATTCAATTTTTATTAAAAAAACTATTTTTATATTATAAAATTTTTTATATCATATTTTAATATTTAGTACAGGACTTTTATTTTATGCGTATTGAAGAAGATATTAAACTAGGTTTTAAAGATGTTCTGATAAGGCCAAAAAGATCTACTTTAAAAAGTCGTTCGGAAGTTAATCTTATTCGTTGTTTTTCTTTTAAATATTCTACCATAAAATGGTTAGGAATTCCAATTATTGCAGCTAATATGGATACTATAGGTACTTTTCGTATGGCTGAATCTTTATCTAAATTTAATATATTAACAGCAGTACATAAATATTATTCTTTTGATGAATGGAAAGATTTTATTCAAATTTCTTCAAAAAATATATTGAAACATGTCATTGTTTCAATTGGAACATCTAATTTAGATTTTTTAAAGATAAAAAAAATTTTTTCTTTGTCTTCTGAATTAAAATATATTTGCATTGATGTAGCTAACGGTTATTCTGAGTATTTTGTTTCTTTTTTGAAAAAAGTAAGAGATTTTTTTCCAGA
Organism: Buchnera aphidicola (Rhopalosiphum maidis); assembly: GCF_003671935.1. Taxonomy (NCBI): domain Bacteria; kingdom Pseudomonadati; phylum Pseudomonadota; class Gammaproteobacteria; order Enterobacterales; family Erwiniaceae; genus Buchnera; species Buchnera aphidicola. Next base: position 555,786 of record NZ_CP032759.1, on the reverse strand, counting down.
TAAAATTATTTGTGCAGGTAACGTTGTTACTGGTGAAATGGTTGAAGAATTAATATTATCTGGAGCAGATATAGTAAAAGTAGGTATAGGACCTGGTTCCGTATGTACTACAAGAGTAAAAACAGGAGTAGGTTACCCACAATTATCAGCTATTATAGAGTGCGCAGATGCTGCACATGGATTAAACGGTCAAATCATTAGTGATGGAGGCTGTACTGTTTCTGGAGATATTGCAAAGGCTTTTGGAGGTGGTGCTGATTTTGTTATGTTGGGTGGTATTTTTGCAGGGCACACTGAATGTTTGGGAAAAATAATCAAAGAAAAATCTAAAAAGTTTATGTTATTTTATGGTATGAGTTCTATTTCTGCAATGAAACGATATATAGGTAAAATTCCAGGATATCGTGCATCTGAAGGGAAAATAGTTAAAATACCTTTTCGTGGCAACGTAGATATAACTGTACGTGATATTTTAGGAGGACTTCGTTCTTCTTGTACTTACGTAGGAGCACAAAAGTTAAAAGAGTTAACTAAAAGGACTACTTTTATACGAGTTAGCGAACAAGAAAATCGTATTTTTAATAATTTTAAAAATTAAAATGGATTTTTTTAAAAGTTAAAAAAATAAAATCAATAAAATTAATTATACTATATAGTTAGTTTTGTTGATTTTTTTTAGAAGTTGACAGTTGTCTTAAATAAAAAAATTCTCTTTTTTAAAAAATTAAAATTACTTAATTACATAAAATTGATTATTACTTTAAAAGTAATGATATTTGAAGAGTTAAATTTCATTTTTTTTAAATACAATACATAAGGAATTTAAACCATGTCAGAAAATTTATATAATGATGACGTGGACCCAATCGAAACTAACGATTGGGTACAATCAATTGAATCTGTTATTCGTGAAGAAGGTCTCGAAAGAGCTAAATTTTTAATTGAAAAGATCTTGAAGAAGTCTAAAATAACTAGATCGAATTTTTTTAAATGTTTTTTTACTAGCGATTATATTAATACAATTAGTAGTGAAGAAGAAATTGAATATCCAGGCGATTTAATTTTAGAAAGACGTATTCGTTCAGCTATTCGTTGGAACGCCATAATGATGGTTTTACGTGCTTCCAAAAAAAATTTAGAGTTAGGAGGGCATTTATCTTCTTTTCAATCTTCTGCAACAATATATGAGGTATGTTTCAATCATTTTTTTCGTTCTAGAAATAATGAAGATGGAGGTGATTTAGTTTATTTTCAAGGTCATATTGCTCCAGGTATTTATGCTAGGTCTTTTTTAGAAGGTCGCTTGTCAAAAGAACAAATTGACAATTTTAGGCAAGAAGTTGATGGGAAAGGGTTGTCTTCTTATCCCCATCCTAAATTAATGCCCAATTTTTGGCAATTTCCAACTGTTTCAATGGGATTAGGACCTCTTTGTGCTATTTATCAAGCAAAATTTTTAAAATATTTACAAAATCGTGAATTAAAAAATACATCTAAACAGACAGTTTATGCTTTTTTAGGAGATGGTGAGATGGATGAACCAGAATCTAAAGGAGCTATTTCTATTGCTGTTCGTGAAAAATTAGATAATTTAATTTTTATAATAAACTGTAATTTACAAAGACTAGATGGTCCAGTAGTAGGTAATGGTAAAATTGTAAATGAATTAGAGAGTTTTTTTTATGGAGCTGGATGGAAAGTTATAAAAGTGATATGGGGAGGAAAATGGGACGTTTTATTAAAAAAAGATAAAACTGGAAAATTAATTCAACTAATGAATGAAACAATAGATGGTGACTATCAAACGTTAAAGTCAAAAGATGGAGCATATGTTCGAAAGTATTTTTTTGGTAAATATAAAGAAACATTAGAATTAGTAAAAGATATGACAGATGAAGAAATATGGAATTTAAATAGGGGAGGACATGATCCTAAAAAGCTGTTTAACGCATTAAAAAAAGCCAAGGAGATCAAAGATAAACCAACTGTTATTTTGGCTCATACAGTTAAAGGATATGGTATGGGTGTTATTGCTGAAGGTAAAAATACAGCACATCAAATAAAAAAAATTAATGTTAATGGAATTATTTACATTCGAGATCGTTTTAATATTCCTATATTAAATAAAGATATTGAAGAATTACCATATGTTGTTTTTGAAAAAAATTCTAAAGAATATTGCTATATGCATCAACAAAGAAAAAAACTGGGTGGTTATATCCCATTTCGTTTATCTAAATTTACTAATGCATTAAATATTCCAGATTTAATAGACTTTAAATCTTTATTAGAAGAACAAAATAAAAAAATTTCCACTACTGTTGCTTTTGTTCGTGTTTTAAATTTAATTTTAAAAAATCATTGCATTAAAAATTTAATAGTTCCAATCATAGCAGATGAAGCTCGTACATTTGGCATGGAAGGTTTGTTTAGAATGATTGGAATTTATAGTTCTATTGGACAAAAATATATTCCTCAAGATCGAGAACAATTAGCTTATTATAAAGAAGACAAAAAAGGACAAATATTGCAAGAAGGAATAAATGAACTAGGTGCTGCTTCGTCTTGGTTAGCAGCGGCTACTTCTTATAGTACGAATAATTTTCCTATGATTCCTTTTTATATTTATTATTCAATATTTGGTTTTCAAAGAATAGGTGATCTTTTTTGGGCTGCTGGTGATCAGCAAGCAAGAGGTTTTCTTATTGGAGGAACTTCTGGAAGAACTACTTTAAACGGAGAAGGTTTACAGCATGAAGATGGTCATAGTCATATACAATCATTAACAATTCCTAATTGTATTTCTTACGATCCTGCATTTGCTTATGAAGTTGCTGTTATAATACAAGATGGATTAAGAAGAATGTATGGTCCTCTTCAAGAAAACATATATTATTATATTACAACAATTAATGAAAATTATTACATGCCTGCCATGCCAAAAGGCGTAGAGCAAGGTATTTGTAAAGGAATTTATAAGTTAAAAACTTTTCAAGGAACTAAATTAAAAGTACAGTTAATGGGATCTGGAGCTATTTTACGTTGTGTTTGTAAAGCTGGTGAAATTTTATCTAATGATTATTCTATAACTGCAGATATTTATAGTGTAACTTCGTTTACAGAATTAGCTAGAAATGGTGAAGACTGTGAAAGATGGAATATGCTACATCCATTTGAAAAAAAAAGAATTGCTTATATTAAAACTGTAATGAATTCTTCTCCAGCTGTAGCAGCAACTGATTATATGAAGTTATTTGCTGAACAAATTCGTCATTATATTCCATCAAATGAATATTATGTATTAGGTACAGATGGTTTTGGACGTTCAGATAGTCGTGATAAATTACGTGACCATTTTGAAGTTAGTGCTTATTATATTGTGGTAGCTGCTTTAAACTTGTTAGCTAAATTAAATAATATTAATAAAAAAGTAGTAGAAGAAGCGATTATTAAATTTAATATTAATGCAGATAAAATTAATCCGCGTTTAGCTTAAGAGGTAAAGAAAAGTGCATATTGAAGTTAAAATGCCTGATATTGGTTTGGATGAAGTCGAGGTAACAGAAATATTAGTAAAAATTGGTGAAGAAATAAAATTAGATCAAGCGTTAATAACTGTAGAAGGAGATAAAGCTTCTATGGAAATACCATCACCAACATCTGGAGTTGTAAAGGATATTGTTATAAAAGTTGGTGAAAAAGTAACAACTTTATCTACAATTATGGTTTTTAAAATTGATAATGTTAATCGTATTAAAAATAAAAAAGAATTAAATGTCATAAAACAAGAAAAAAAATCAAGTGAAAATTTTTTAGAAGAAAGAAATATTAAAAAAAATATGTTAGTTCATGCAACACCAATTATAAGACGTTTAGCTCGTCATTTAAGCATTGATTTAAAAAATATTAAACCTTCTGGACCTAAAAATCGTATCTTAAAAGAAGATATTGAATTATATATAAAAAATAATACTATAAACAAAAACTTTTTTGATATAGAAAAAAATAATATTAAAAATTCTCATAAACCTTCATTCAAAGAAATATCTCTTACAAATATTCAAAAAATTGTCGGTAAAAATTTACATCAAAATTGGGTAAATATACCTCACGTAACTCAATTTGATGAAGTTGATATCACTTTATTAGAAGAATTTCGTCAGAAATATAATAGTCAAAAAAAACAAAAAAATAATATAATTTCTAATATTACTATATTACCTTTCATTATAAAAACTGTAGCGTGTGCATTGCTAGAATTTCCTATTTTTAATAGTTCTTTATCTTCAAATAAAAAAACAATTCTTTTAAAGAATTATGTTAATGTTGGTATTGCTGTTGATTCTGAACGTGGTTTATTTGTTCCTGTTTTGAAAGATGTTGATAAAAAAAACATATCACGTTTATCTTCTGAACTAATTCTTCTTTCAAAGAAAGCGCGTGAAAATCAACTAAATGAATTAGACATGAAAGAGGGTTGTTTTACAATTTCTAATTTAGGTGGAATTGGAGGTAGTTGGTTCTCTCCAATTATCAATGCTCCTGAAGTTGCAATTCTGGGAGTTTCAAAGTCTTCAATCAAACCACTATGGAACGGAAAAGAATTTATTCCTTCTTTAATGTTACCATTATCTTTATCATATGATCATCGTGTCATTAATGGAGCAGATGCTGCTCGTTTTTTAACTTTTATTGGAAAATTATTATCTGATATACGTTTTTTAATTATGTAATTTTTTTTCTAAAGAGGTTCATTCAAATGCATCAAGAAATTCAATCCGAAGTTTTAATTATAGGTTCAGGACCTGCAGGTTATTCTGCTGCTTTTCGATGTGCAGATCTAAATTTAGATACTGTTTTAATAGAACGTTATGAACAATTAGGTGGTGTATGTTTAAATGTAGGATGTATTCCCTCAAAATCATTATTGCATATAGCTAAGGTAATAAAAGATGCAAGTGAATTATCTGAAACAGGAGTTTTTTTTAATAAACCAATTATTGATATTGAAAAAATTAATAATTGGAAAGAAAAAATTATTAATAAACTTACTACTGGATTAGCTAATATGGGGGTAAAAAGAAAAATAAGAACTATTCAAGGAAAAGCATTTTTTAATACTGATCATAGTGTTTTTGTAGAAAATAAAAAAAATTCTTTTACAATTTTTTTTAAACATGCAATCATTGCTAGCGGCTCCACACCTATAAAAATACCTTCTTTATCTAATGAAGATAATAAAATTTGGGATTCAACAGATGCTTTATCACTAAAAAATATACCTAATCGTTTTTTAATTATAGGAGGAGGTATTATTGGTTTAGAAATGGCAACAATATATAGTGCATTGGGTTCAAAAGTAGATATTGTTGATCGATTTAATGTTTTTCTTCCTTCAGTAGATAAAGATGTCACTGACATATATTTAAAAACAATTAAAAATAAATTTAATTTATTGTTAAATACTCATGTTAAAAAACTTGAACGATCAAAAAATAACGATCTTATTGTTACTTTAGCTCAAGAAAACAGAAATGAAAATATTTGTTATTATGATAATATACTTGTTGCAATTGGAAGAAGTCCAAATATTGACTCTCTAGGATTAGAAAAAATTGGATTAAAATTAAACGAATTTGGATTTATTCAAGTAAATCAGCAATTAAAAACAAATATATCTCATATTTATGCTATTGGTGATGTCACAGGTTTTCCTATGTTAGCTCACAAAGCAATACAGCAAGCGCATATTGCTGCTGAAGTCATTTCTGGTAAAAAACATTATTTTGAACCTAAAGTTATTCCATCAGTTGCTTATACTGATCCTGAAATTGCTTGGGTAGGTTTAAATGAAAAAGAAGCTGAAAAAAATAATATAGATTATGAAGTTTCTTTATTTCCCTGGAGTGCATCGGGAAGAGCAAATGCATCAAATTGTAATATAGGTATGACAAAGTTAATCTTTGACAAAGATACTAATAAAATTATTGGTGGATCTATCGTAGGTACAAATGCTAGCGAATTAATCAGTGAAATTGGACTTGCGATTGAGATGGGGTGTGATGCTGAAGATATTTCACTTACTATTCATCCGCATCCAACTTTAAGTGAATCGATTTGTTCAGCTTCAGAAGTTTTTCAAGGAACAGTAACAGATCTTTTAAATTTAAAAAAATCATTATTAAACTAACAATTGATACACTTCTTTTAGAGGAAGGAAAGAAGTGTATCAATTTTTTAACTTTTGAATAGTTTAAAAAAAATATAATTTCAAAAGTTATATTTTTTTAATCATAGAGATTTTTTTACCATGATATATTTCTCTCATTTCTTTCCATAATAAGTCTATAATATAAGAACGTTCTTTTTTTGACAAATCTTCTACGTTAATATTAAATAAATAGTTTTTTAAATTAAATACCTTTAGTAGCATACGAGTATGAAAAATATTTTCTTGATATATATTAACATCGATCATTTCATACATTGATTTTATATCATTAGACATAAAATCTTGAATAGAATCAATCTTATGATCAATAAAATGCTTTATACCGTGAATATCTCGAGTAAATCCTCTAACACGATATTCAATTGTTACAATATCTGATTCTAATTGATGAATAAGATAATTTAATGCATTAAGAGGGGAGATTATTCCACATGTTGAAACTTCTATATCTGCACGAAAGGTACAAATTCCACTTTGAGGATGACTTTCTGGATATGTATGAACACAAATATGACTTTTGTCTAAATGAGCTAATACAGAAGATGATATAATATTATTGTTTTTATTTACAATGTTTACTTTTTCTAAATTTATTGGATCTTCGCATACTAAAATAGTTACACTTGCACCTTGAGGTTCATAATCCTGATGGAAAACGTTAAGAACATTGGCACCAATAATTGAACAGGTTTTTTTTAATATTTTTGTTAGTCGAATAGCATTATATTGTTCATCAATATAAGAAATATAACTATTTCGTGAATCATTAGTATTCGCATAGCAAATATCGTAAACACAAAAACTTAGGCTTTTAGTTAAATTATTAAAGCCATATAATTTTAGTTTTTGCAATTTAATTACTCTCCTACATAAGGATTTTTAACTTTTATTTAACGTATTAACTATATATTCAGGTAAATAAAAACTACTTATATGAATTTTGGAATTATAGTAATTAAAAGATAACTGTGTATTTTTTATACGTTGTTCTAAATTTGTAGCATTTATTTTACGTAAATCCATATTATCGGTACCCCAAGAAAACATCATTGCTCCGCCATAATAACTAGGAATAGTTGCTTGATAAAAACTTACGTCATTAAAATATTTTTTTAATTTTTTATAACTTTGATTAATATTGTTTTTTTGTAGAAAAAAAATACCATTTTGTCCTACAAATATACCGTTTTCAAAAAGATGATTCTTACAATGTAAGTAAAATTCTGATAAAAATAAATCGTTTCCACAACCTATAGGATCAGTAGAATCTGATATGATAAGATCAAATTTTTCTTTTGTTGTTTTTATAAAATTTAATCCATTATCTATAACTATTTTTAGACGTGGATCTTTATATGCGTTGTTACTGTGTCTAGGGAAAAATTTTTTACATAATTCAATAACATTTATATCAATTTCAACCATAGTAATATTTTCAATACTATTATGTCGACATATTTCTCGTAATATACCTCCGTCTCCGCCACCTACTATTAATACTTTTTTTATGAACCCATGATAAAATATGGGAACATGAGTCAACATTTCATGATATATAAATTCATCTTTTTCTGTAGTTTGAAGTACATCATCTATTACCATGATTCTTCCCATAATAGAATTTTGAAAAATAACAATATCATGGTATTTATTTTTTTTTTGATATAATATTTTGTCAATTGAAAAGTATTGTCCAATATGACGATGAAGTTTTTCATGCCATATTTTTTCATTAATCATGGTTTTTTTATCCTATAAAATATAAATTATTTAAATACGAATAGTCTATACTGAGTATAGTGAAATAATAGAATGTATTTTTAGACTTTTTTTTAAAAGAAGGATAATTATTTTACAGTAAAAACTTTTAAAATTGACTGATCGTAATAAATAATACATTTTTAATATAAATTTAAAAAATAGTACAAGGTTATCAAAAATATAATAAAAACGCTATTCTTTATTAAATAGAATTCTGAGAACTTATTTTTTTTAATAACAATATTACTAGTTTTGAAGACTCTAACGACGCGATTGAAATGTTTTTTTCAAAGTTTGAAGTAGCGTTGCTGTCAGATAAATCAGATATTGATTTTATTACAATAAAAGGAATTTTAAATTGATAACATACCTGACCTATCGCAGTAGATTCCATTTCTACTCCTATTGCTGAAGAAAATTGATTCTTTATTTTTTTTATAAAATTATTTCCCCTAATAAAAGAATCTCCAGTGATAAGAAGTCCTGTTAAAAATTTAAATTTAAAATTAATAGCAATTTTTTTTAAAATTTCATGTAAATATTTATTGGTCTTAAATTTTTTAGGATATTGAGGAACTTGTCCTCTAGAGTATCCAAAATTTGTTAAATTTACATCATGGTAACATGTTTGTTTGGGAATAATAATATCCCCTATTTTTAAAGAGGAATTCAAACTTCCTGCAGAACCGCTGTTAACAATAAAATCAGGTTGAAATAAGTTGATGAGAATCATAGTGGATATGCTTGCAGAAACTTTTCCAATTCCTGATCGAATGAGAAAAATTTCTATTTTTTTAAATTTTCCTTTATAAATTTTAATGTTCCCGATTTTTTCTGTTGTTAAATTATCTATAGTTTCTTTGATTTTTTTAATTTCTTGTTCTATAGCACCGATTATTCCAATTTTCATTTTTTATAAATAAGATTTAAGTTTTTAAGATTATTAATAATTACTAGAATTTTAATGATTTTAAATTAATAATATATTTCAAATACTGAAAGACAGACCACATCCGCAGGTGTTTTTAGCATTTGGATTAGATACTATGAATTTTGATCCTTCTAAATTTTCTAAGTAATCTATTGTACCACCATATAAATATTGTAAGCTGATAGGATCAACTAAAAGAGAAACATTTGATTTTTTAATTAATATGTCATCTTCACTAATTTTTTCATCGAAAATAAATTGATATTGAAATCCACTGCATCCACCACCAATAATGTATATTCTTAGTTTTAAATTTTTATTTTTTTTTTCTTTAATAATATTTTTTATTTTATTTGTAGCCGAATCAGTGAATTCAATATATTTTTTAGGATTTGTTTCCATTTTTAATATATTCTCAAGATATTTAAAGAAATTTTAGAAAATAAAATATTTTATTTGATTTTATCACAAAAAAATTTTTAAACATATTTTTAGTATGAAAAAAATCAAATTAATTTATTATTTTATAATAAAAAAGTCCTTGCGCCGATAGATAATATATTAATTATTGGCGCAGGTTATGTAAAAATAATATTATTTTTATTTAGTACAATAAAAAATATTAAAAATAATATTTCTTAACATATAAATCTTTTAAAATGTAAAATTTTTAATTTTAAAACAGTTAATCAGATCGTTTGCGAAGGAAAGCAGGAATATCTAGATATTCTGGTTCTTTTCTTTTTTGATTTTCTGTTTCTTTTATTTCATTTTTTACATTTTTTTTATCTATTGTTGTAGGTGAGATATTTAAATATTGATAGCGATAATCCATTAGAAGTTCTTTAGAAGATTTGTTTTTTGTTTGATTAACGTCTGAATATTTTTCCATCCCAATACCTGTGGCAACTACTGTTACTCTAAGTGTATCATTCATATCAGGATCTAAAGAAGTACCTATAACAACTGTTGCATTGTCTGAAGCAAAAGATCTAATAGTATTACCTACAGTTTCGAATTCATCTAATTTTAAATCAAAACCTGCAGTAATATTAACTAAAACACCTCGTGCTCCTGATAAGTCTATATCTTCTAATAATGGGCTAGATATAGCAATTTCTGCAGCTTCTTCAGCACGATTTTCTCCAGAAGATATTCCTGTTCCCATCATTGCATATCCCATTTCAACCATCACAGTTCTTACGTCAGCAAAATCTACATTCATTAAACCTGGTCGAGTAATTAATTCAGCAATTCCCTGTACAGCTCCTTTTAAAACATTGTTAGCAGCACCAAAAGCATCTAGTAAAGAAATACCTCTACTCAATACCTTGAGTAATTTATCATTAGGTATTGTAATTAAAGAATCTACATGTTTTGATAATTCTACAACTCCTTGATCAGCAACAATCATTCTTTTTTTACCTTCAAAATTAAAAGGTTTTGTTACTACAGCAACGGTGAGAATGCCCAATTCTTTTGCTATTTCTGCTACTACAGGTGCTGCTCCAGTTCCAGTTCCTCCACCCATTCCCGCCGCTATAAACACCATATCAGAACCATCTAATGCAGATTTTAATAATTCTTTATCTTCTTCTGCTGAAGTACGTCCAATTTCTGGATTAGCACCAGCTCCTAATCCTTTAGTAATATTATTTCCTATTTGTATGGTTTGTCCTACTTCTACTTTTCTTAAAGCTTGTGCATCGGTATTAATAGCAAAAAATTCAACACCTTCAATTCGTTCTCGTACCATATGTTCTACTGCATTTCCACCACCACCACCAACACCAACTACTTTAATTACTGCATTATTACTTAATTCTACAGGTTCAAACATAATTTAATTCCGTTATCTATCTTTAATTTTTAGAAGGTTTATTTATTTTTAAAATTCTTTTTTAAACCAATTATTAATTTGCTTAAACCATTTTTCAATAAAAGAATTTTCTTTTTTTTTGTTTTCATCATTAAAGTAAAATTCTTTTCCGTAGTGTAATAAACCAACTACTGTTGAATAATGTGGTTCAGTTATATTTTCTGTTAATCCTGAAATGTTTAGAGGTTTAGCAATTCTAATTTTTTTTTGAAAAATTTTTTCTGCGCATTCTGTTAAAAATGAAATTGTTGACGCGCCTCCAGTAAGTACTATACCACCTGTTAATTGATATTTTCTTCCTTCTTTATAAAGTTTTTTTTGCACATAAAGAATTCTATGATTAATTAAATGTAATAATTCGCTATATCTTGATTCAATTACTTCTATTACTGTGTCTTGTTGCAGATTTTTTTGAAAATTTTCATATTTATTAGATAAATCAATGTTTTTCGACATTCCAGGAGAAAGTTTTATCGCAGAACCATATGTAATTTTTATTTTTTCTGAATCTGCATAAGACGTACTAAAAGCGTATGAAATATCTTTAGTTACAATATTACCAGCATATGGAATAACTTGGCTATCTTGTATAGATCCATCAATATAGGTAATAAGATCAATTGTCCCTCCTCCTATATCAATCATACAAACTCCTAGTTTACATTCATCTTCAGTTAAAACAGCTTTACTAGAAGCAAGACCAGAAAAAATGACTTGATCAACTTTTACATCACATTTTTCTACTGCTTTAATAATATTTTTAGCCATATTTTTATGACATGTAATTAAATGTACTCTTACCTGCATTCTTGTTCCAGATAAACCTATAGGATTTTTTATTCCAGATTGTTGATCAATAGAGTACTCTTGTGGAATTACATGTAATATGTGATGTTCGTTAAGAATTTTTACAGACTTTGCAGTGTGTATTACGTTTTCTATATCTTCTTTCGTAACTTCATCTTCAGAAATAGGAACTATACCTATTTCATTTTGACAGTTAATATATTTACTGGACAAAGATAAATAAACAGAGGTTATTTGACAATTAGCCATAATTTCAGCTTGATGAATAGATTCTCGTATGCATGAAATTACTAAATCTAAATTATTTATTCTACCCTTATCTATTCCTTTAGATTCACATATTCCAATTCCAATTACTTTTATTTGATTATCTATTAGAACTTCTCCAACCAAAGTGACTACTTTAGTAGTACCAATTTCTAGTCCGACTACTAATTTTCTGTTTTTTGATATAATCATTATTCTTTAGCCTATACTATATTTTTAAATATGACTTTTACAATAAAACAGGATTTCTAATTTTTTATATTTATTTCATAGCGTAATTACTTAACATAAATAATGTTTTTTACGGTTTTTATTTTTATAGAAATGATTAATTTTTAATTAATTTATTGTTTGTGTTTATACAATATTTTTATATTTAAAAAAAAATACTGTAAAATACAGCTATATTATTAACTAATAATTTTTAGTTATTTTGATATTTTAACTAAAATAGTATATTTTTTTCTAATCTTTATTAAATTAATTTTTGATTTTAAATAATTTTATTAATTAAAAAAAATAAAAAATAGTTTTTTATTCATTTTTAAGTATTTTTAACACTAGTTCATCAAATGATATTCCTATAGTTTTAGCGGCTATTGGAACTAAACTTCGATGAGTCATTCCAGGAATAGTATTTATTTCTAGCAACCAAAAATTGTTTTTTTTATCTAATATTGTATCAATCCTTCCACAGCCTTTACATCCTAAAGTATTCCAAGCTATTTTTACTATTTTTTTTAATTCTTTTTCTTTTTGATGATTTAATCCACTTGGACATAAGTATTTAGTCGAAGATTCTGTGTATTTAGCACTATAATTATAAAAACTATTTTTTGTAAGAATTTTTATAGGAGGTAATATTTTTCTGTTAAGGATTGATACTGTGTATTCCCTTCCTTCCAAAAACTTTTCAATAATTATATCATTGCTATAATTGAATGCGATATTAATAGAGTCAATTAGTAAGTTGTGACAATGAACTATTGTAACTCCTATACTAGAACCTGCATTATTTGGTTTCACTACAACAGGAAATTGCAATTTTAAAATTTTTTTTAAAATATAAGGATATGTATATTTTAAAATATCTTCTTTTTTCAGATACACATCTGGTAACACTGGAAGAGAATAAGATTTCCACAATAATTTAGTTCTCCATTTATCTAAAGAAATTGCAGAAGACATAATTCCACTACCTGTATATGGAATATTTAAATATTCGAGAATTCCTTGAATACTACCGTCTTCACCACCTTTTCCATGAAGAGCAATGTAAGCACTATCAAAACCTTGTTTTTTTAATTGCATGATAGGAAAATCACGAGTATCAACTGCATGCGCATTAAATCCAGACCTTAATAAACTTTTAAGAATTGCATAGCCGGATTTAATTGAAATGTTTCTTTCAGAAGAATTACCTCCTAATAATACTGCTATTTTCTTTTTCATATTATCACTTTTTTATTTTTTAAGATAAAAATTTTATCTATTATAGTGTCTATATCTCCAGCACCTTGCAATAAGATAATATCATTTCCCCTTAAACAAGGGATAAGAAAATTTAATATTAAATTATGATTATTTACTAAGGTTACATTTGTTTTTTTCATTTTTTTTATATCACTATATAGTGAAAAACTATCTGCTCCTGGAATATATGATTCATTTGCAGAATATACATTTAGTATTAAGAGAAAGTCTACTTGAGATAAAATTCTAACGAAATCGTAATATAAACTTCGAGTTCTCGTATATCGATGAGGTTGAAATACCATTATTAAGTTTTTTTTAGGCCAGCTTTTTCGTATTGTTTTAATAGTTTCAGATAATTCAGTTGGATGGTGACCATAATCATCTATTAACATAACACTTTCGTTTTGAATAGATTTTTTTTTTATAAATAATTTTCCAATGTATTCAAATCGTCTCGAAGTTCCTTGAAATTTTTTTAATGATTGATAAATTGTTTTGTCAGGTATTTTTTGACATGTTGAAAAAGCAACAGCAGCAGTAGCGTTTAATGCATTATGCTCACCTGGTAAATTTAAAGTAATTTCTAAGTTATTTAATTGTTTTTTTCTAATTAATGTAAAATTACTTATAAAATTACGTTGTTTATAAGATGTAATACAAAATTCTGCATTTTTATTGAATCCATATGTAATTACTCTGCATTTTATTTTTGGTAAAATATCAAGAATTGCATGGTTGTCTATACATAGTATAGCAATACCGTATGATGGGATTTGATTTAAGAAATGTAAAAATGCTTTTTTTAATAGTTCAAAGTTACCATTATAATTATCTATATGATCAGATTCTATATTAGTTACAATAGCTATTACAGGCTTTAAGTAAAGAAAAGAAGCATCACTCTCGTCTGCTTCTGCAATAAGATAATCAGAAAAACCAAGTTTTGCATGAGAATTAATCGATTTTATTAAGCCTCCATTAATAACTGTAGGATCTGATTTATTGTTCTTTAATATATCAAAAATCATTGAAGTAGTAGTAGTTTTACCATGTGTTCCAGATACCGCTATTCCAAATTTAAATTGCATTAATATTTGAAGCATTTCAGATCTTAACAATATAGGAATATTTTTTTTTTAGCTGCTGTGATTTCTGGATTATCAGAAGGAATGGCACTGGATATAACAATTAAATCAGCATATTTAATATTTTCTTCAGAATGTTGAAAATAAATACTTACTCCCATTTTTTTTAGTTTTTTTGTCATAAAGTTTTTTGATAAATCTGAACCACTAATTTTATATCCTAATTTAAATAAAATTAGCCCAATTCCACTCATTCCTGATCCAGAAATGCCTATTAAATGAATTTTTTTAAATTTTTTTTCTTTAAAAAAATTATATTTTTTTATCTTATTTATATTCATTTTTAATTTTTTTTTAGTAAAAATATTTAATATTTATGCTATTAGTAACGTTTTATATTTTACCACTAACATCGTGAATAATTTTAGAGATTTTTGACGTAGAATTTCTCATTCCTAGAGAATAAGCTTTTTTAGCCATTAAAAAAAGTTTTTCTCTATTTAGAGAATTTAATATTTTTATCACTAATTTTGTACTAAATGTTGATTGTTCAATAATTTTTGCAGCACCATTTTTTTTTAAATCTTCTGCATTTAGATATTGTTGTTTATCTTTATGTGGATAAGGAATAAATATTGCACCTAATCCTACTACAGTAATTTCACTTACTGTTAAAGCGCCAGATCGAGATATAATTATATCTGCCCATGCATATGCTTCTTCTATATTTTCGATAAAAGCACTTATTATATGTTTATATGAACTGTATTTTTTATATTTTTTTCTAGTGAATTGAAAATCATGATTACCTGATTGATGCCAAATAATAACTTTTTCTTTTAAAAAAAACGATATCTCTGGAAGAGTCTTATTAAAAATAGAAGCACCTTGACTACCTCCAATAATTAAAATCCTTAAAGGGCCTTTTCTATTTTTAAAACGTTCAACTGGTGGTGGTACATTAATAATATTTTCACGAACAGGATTGCCTACTACTTCTGCATTTAATAAAGTTCCTGAAAATGCTTGCATGTTTTTTGTAGAAATTTTAGAAAGTAGTTTATTTGTTATTCCTGCAATTTTATTTTGTTCGTGTAACACAAAGGGAATTTTACAACTCCACGCTGCTATTCCACTTGGACCTGATACGTATCCCCCCATTCCTAACATAATATCTGGCATCCATTTTTTTATTATTTTTCTAACCTGAAAATAAGAATTTAATATATTTATTGGAGAAAAAATTAAATTTTTCAAGCTAGCATTACGTAATCCTTGAATTTTTATAAAATGAATTTTAATATTATATTTTGGAATAATTTCAGCTTCTATTTTATTTCTTGTACCTATCCAATTAACATCCCATCCCTTTTTAATCAAGTGTTTTGCAATAGCAAGACCTGGAAAAACATGTCCACCACTACCACCTGCTATAATCATTATTTTTTTAGAATTCATTTAAATACCTTTAGGAAAAGCTTGATGTTCACTTAATCGTATTTCAAAATCAATTCTTAACAATATACAAATAGCCATTAAATTAATAATTAAACTTGAACCACCATAGCTAATTAATGGTAAGGTTAAACCTTTAGTAGGTAATATTCCAGTTACAGCTCCAATATTTATAAGTGTTTGAAAACTAAACCACAAACCAATTGAACAAGCTAAAAATCCTGAAAAAATTTGTTTTTTTTCAAAAGATTTTTGTCCTATATACATAGCTCGAAAAGAAATTAAAAAAATTGTTAATAATATTAAAAAACAGCCTATATAGCCTAATTCTTCACCTATTATAGAAAATATAAAATCACTATGAGCTTCTGGTAGATAATTTAATTTTTGTATTGAGTTGCCTAAACCTTGTCCAAAAAAATGACCACGTCCTAAAGCTATTAAAGATTGTGTTAATTGGTATCCATTACCAAATGGATCGTTCCAAGGATTCCAAAATGATAACATTCTTTTAATTCGATATGGTTCGAAAAAAACTAAAGCAGTAATAATCAATACTACTGATAAAATAACTGTAATAAATTGTTTTATTTTTACTCCAGAAAGAAATAAAATTGACAAAGTAGTGACAAATAAAACAATAACTGTACCTAAATCAGGTTCCGCTAATAAAAGAACTGATTGTATTGTAATAATTGTTATAGGTTTTAAAAAACCCCAAAAACGGTTACGCACTTCTTTTATTTTTCGCGACAAATAATTAGATATGTAAAAAAAAGAAGATATTTTGCATACTTCAGAAGGTTGTAAATGCAATATACCTATGCTTATCCATCGATGTGATCCATGCACTGATTTGCCAACTAATAATACAATTGTAAGTAAAAAAATTGAAATAATTAATATTAAATTGCTATTTTTTTCCCAAAAAAAAATAGGTATACGTAGAAAAATAAAAGATAACAAAAATATTAAAAAAAAATAAAATATTTCTCTTTTTACAAAAAAAAAGGGATCGTGATATAAAATTTGACCTATAGGAATAGATGAAGAAGTTACCATAACTAATCCTGTTACACATAAACCTAAAGTCAACCATACTAAGAAACGATCATATAATAGAATATGATTATTTTTTATATTATTTTTTTTTTTAAAAAAAACATTAATTCATTTCCTTGGATAATTCTATGAAAAGATTACCTCTTTCTTCAAAGTTAGAAAATTGATCTTTACTACTGCATCCAGGAGATAAAAGAACAATGTCACCTCGTTGGACTTTTTTTGAGATTAAATTTATTGCTTGTTTTAAAGTTTCAATATGAAAAGATTTTTTTTTACATAGTTTTGATAAAATAAGACCGTCTTTCCCAAAACAATATATTTGTATTTTTAATTTTTTAAAATATTTTTTTAAAATATCAAAATTTGAAGATTTACTGTCTCCTCCTAGTAATAACCATATTGTTCCTTTTGTATTCAGATTTTGAAGAGCAACTTTAGTGCTGTTAACATTAGTGGATTTAGAATCATTGATCCAGGATATATTATTATTAATATGAACTGTTTCAAATCGATGTGGTAATCCTGAAAAGTTTTTAAGTGTATTTATTGCAATTTTGCGATCAAATCTCATTTCATCAGAAATTGCTAATGATACAAGTGCATTTTCATGGTTATGATTTCCATGTATCAACATACTAGTAGTATCAAGTATATTTTCATTTTTGCAGCATAAAAATGTTTTTTCTTTTTCATAATTAATATAATAGTCATTATTTTTATATATACCAAAGCTAATATATTTTTTTAATTTTGTATTAAATGGTTTTTTTTCTCTTTTTTTTAAGTTAATCAAACAAGTTTCAGCTTGATTGTAAATAGACAATTTAATTTTTTTATATTGTGAAAAGCCTTTCGGATATCTATCAAGATGATCTTCAGTGATATTTAGAACTACAGCTATTTTCGATTTTAAACTAAATGTATTTTCTAATTGAAAACTCGATAATTCAAGTACATATAAACTAGCTTTTTTTGTTAGCATTTCTAATACTGGTAACCCGATATTTCCTCCTAAACAAACTTTTTCTCCTGATTTTTCTGCAATTTTTTTTACCATAGTTGCTACGGTACTCTTTCCATTAGTACCAGTAATAGAAATAATTGGACACTTTGTTTCTCTAGAAAACAATTCAATATCGCTAATAATTTCAATTCCTAATGAACGAGCTTTCATTAAAATAGGTTTAAAAGAAGAAATACCTGGACTGATGATAATTAAATCAGATTCTAAAATCCAATCTTTTTCTAAATGTCCTAATTTATATTCAACGTTTTTAGAGATTTTATGCAAAAAGATAGGTTTTTTAGATTCATCTATTGCTCTAGGTTTTATTCCTTTTTTTAAAAAAAATTAATACATGATATTCCAGTTAATCCTAATCCTAAAATTAATATTTTTTTTCCAAAATAATTATGTGACATTAATTTACCTTTAAAGACAGTATTCCTATGAACAAAAATAGCAGCGAAATTATCCAAAATCTTACAACAATTAAAGATTCTGATAATCCTTTTATTTCGTAATGATGGTGTATTGGTGCCATTTTAAACATTCTTTTTTTTCTTATTTTAAAGTATATAATTTGTAGTATTACTGATATAGTTTCAAATACGAAAATACCACCTAAAATTAATAATAAAAATTCTTGATGCAACAATATAGCTATTGTTCCTAAAGAACCACCTAATGATAATGATCCAATGTCGCCCATAAATATTTTAGCTGGATAAGTATTAAACCATAAAAATCCCAATCCTGATCCAATTATTGCTGTACATAAAACACTTAATTCGTTTGCTTTTTCTAAATAAGGAATATTCATATAATTAGAAATAAAAACATTTGAACTGCAAAAAGAAATTATTCCTAAACCAAAAGATAATAGAATTATTGGCATAATTGCCAATCCATCTAATCCATCTGTTAAATTAACTGCATTGCTTGTTCCAACGATAACAAAATAACATAAAAACATATATAAATAATTTACTTTTAGAAATACTTTTTTATAAAATGGAATTGCCAATTCAATACTAATACTGTTATTTAAATTTAAATGAATTGAATAAATAATAATCACGGCAATTATTGATAACCAAAAAAACTTTAAAGAAATTTTTAATCCTTTAGGACTTTGATACTTTATTTTTTTATAATCATCTAAAAATCCAATCAAGCCATATCCTATTAATATACCGATAACATACCAAATGTATTCATTAAATAAATTACAATAAAGGAAGATAGAAATCAATATTGAAATAAGTATAAATAATCCTCCCATAGTTGGTGTATTTTTTTTTAAACTATGTGTTATTGGGCCATCTTTACGTATTATTTGGTATTTTTGTGATTTTTTAAAATAAGATATAATATATGGAATGAAATATAAATTAATAAAAAAAGATGTTAACAAACTGAATATCATTCTAAATGAAATAGAAGACAACACTGTTAAATATAAATATTGATTAATCCAAATCAGCATTTTTTTTAAACTCCCTGATTAGATATTTTACTATTTTTTCCATTTTCGTTTTACGAGAACCTTTAATTAGAACTGTAGTTTTATTTTTTTTTAAAATTATTTTTTTTAAACATTTTTTTAATTTTTCTTTTTCTAGAAAATGTGTACTATTTTTACATATTTTGCTAATTTCATAACTTTTTTTACCAATACTTAAGATGTAATCTATTGTAGATGAATTAGCAATGTTTCCTATAATTTTATGATACAGAGTACTTTTTTCTCCTAATTCAGCCATATCACTAACTACAAGTATCTTGTAACCTGGCATTTTTTCTAATACTTTGATTGCTGTTATCATTGAAGCAACGTTAGAATTATATGTATCGTTAATTAAAATATTATCAATACTTAATTTAATTGATTCTAATCGACCTGGTAATATAGGTGTTGACAGTAGACCATCTTGAATTTGTTTTAAAGGTATATTAAGAGAAAATGCAAGAGCGCTAGCTGCTAGCGCATTAGATATGTTTTGATATCCTAAAAGAGGCAATGAAATGTCTATTTTACCAGACGGTGTACACATAGTAAAAGATGTTTTGTCTGCATATATTTTGATATTAGTAGAAAAAAAATTACTTTCTTTTTTTTTTGAATAGAAAAATAAAAAATATTTTTATTTTTTATTTCTTTTTTCCATTGAGAAAGATGATTACTATCTAAATTAATGATAACTATACCTTGAGATTTTAGACCAGATAATATTTCTGCTTTTGCTTTGGATACTCCCAATAAAGATTTAAAGCCTTCTAAATGTGAGTAATAAATATTATTTATTAAAACTACATTTGGTTGTGTAATATTGGCAGTATAATAAATTTCACCAGGATTGTTCGCACCTAATTCAATTACTCCATATTTGTGTTTTTTTGTTAACCTCATTAAGGTTATAGGTACTCCGATGTGATTGTTTAAATTATCGATTGTAGATATTGTTTTTGCATTTCTTTCTAGGATAGATTTAGTCATTTCTTTTACCGATGTTTTTCCACAGGATCCAGTAATTGCTAATATTTTCGGATTTATTTTTTGACGAATCCAAGCTGCAATTTTTCCTAAAGCAATAGATGTATCCTCTACTATAATATAAGAAATATTAAAATTGATTTTTTTTTGACTTATAATTGCAGAACAACCTTTGTTAACTGCTTTTTTTATAAATATATGTGCATCAAACTTTTTACCTTTCAAAGCAATAAAAAGACAGCCTAATGTAATTTTTTTTGTATTTATGACAATTTCATTTATTATAAAATCTTTTCCGTATAATTGACCGTTAGTGATAGTGGCTATTTTTTTTAACGATAAAGGAATCATGTTGTTTTTCCAATAATTTTAATATTACTTTTTGATCGGAATAATTAATTATTTTATTTCCAATTATTTGTTGATTTTCATGTCCTTTTCCCGATATGAAAATTATGTCATTAATATTAGCTTCGAAAAAAACAGATGATATTGCTTTTTTTCTATCAGGAATAATTTTTATTTTTTCTTTTTGTATACATCCTTGTATAATTTCTTGGATAATTTTATTTGGATTTTCATTTCTAGGATTATCATTCGTAATGATTATTCTATCTGCTATTTTTTCTGAAATAGCGCCCATTAATGGACGTTTTTTTTGATCTCTTTCTCCTCCACATCCAAATATACACCATATTTTATTTTTTAAATAATATGATCTAATTGAATTTAATGCTTTTTTTAATGCGTCAGGAGTATGAGCATAGTCTATAATTACTGTTGGTTTTCCAACAGCATTGAATTGTTGCATGCGACCAAGTATGGGTTGAAGTTGAATAGATGTATTAATTAAGTCTGATAATTTATAGTTCATTTCTAGCATGGAAGCAAATGATAATAATAAATTTTGTATATTAAAATAACCAATTAAACAAGTTGATAGAATTCCCTTACCCCAACTAGATTCGAATTCTATATTAGTAAAATTTATATTAGATTTAATACGAACTGCGTTTATCCATTTTTTAGAATATTTTTTTTGTGTTTCATCTTTGATAGTCACTGCAATTGTGTATTTATCCGACAGTTTTTTTAACCATTTTTTTGCACATTTATCATTGGCGTTTAATATAAATTTTTTTACTTTGTGTTGACTAAAAAAAGACCATTTTGCTGATTCATATTTTTTCATATTTTTATGATAATCTAAATGATCTTGTGTTAAGTTGGTAAATATTCCAATATAGAATGGAATATTTTTTACACGATGTTGTGTTAAACCGTGTGATGAAACTTCCATAGTAATTAAATTAATTTTTTTTTTAAAGCGATATATAAAAATGATTGAATATCAATAGCTGAAGAAGTCGTGTTTTTTGTAGGTTTTAAATTATTAAAAAAACCATTTCCTAAAGTTCCCATTGTACCGGTTTTTTTTCCTAATAATTCACTCCATTGATTAATTAATTGTGTTACAGTGGTTTTTCCATTAGTTCCAGTTACGCCAATAATTGTCAATTTTTTAGCTGGTTCCTTGTACATTCTTCCTGCTAAGTGTGAAATATTTTCAGATAATTGAAAAAAAGATAATATAGGAATCGTATTGATATAATTTATTTCTCCATGTTTTTCTTTTTCTTTAGTTTCAGAGAGTATTGCTACTACTTTTTTTTCAATTGCTTCAGAAATAAAATTATTTCCATTTTCTTTTGAACCTTCTATAGCTAGAAAAACATCTTGAGAAGTTATTTTTCGACTATCTAAAGAGAAATTTGAAAAAATTTTTTCAGGAGTGTTTTTAATCCATGGAAATAAGACATGTTTTAAGTTATTTTTTTTCATTAATGTTTTTATAAAATTATGATAGTTTATTTTTTAAATTATCTGGTTTTATTTTCATTTCTTTTAGTACTAATTTCATTATATTACTAAATATTGGCGCAGAAACTGCACCTCCGTAGTATTTTTTTCCTTTAGGATTATCAACTATAATTGTTAAAGAGAATTTTGGATCGCTAGCTGGTACTATTCCTGCAGTATAAGCTATATATTTTTTGATATAGTATCCGTGAATACCTACTTTTTTTGCAGTTCCTGTTTTAATTGCAACACGGTATCCTTTAATTGCCGCTTGAGCACCACCTTCACCAGGTTGGG
The DNA here is from genome assembly GCF_003671935.1 of Buchnera aphidicola (Rhopalosiphum maidis). Lineage (NCBI taxonomy): Bacteria > Pseudomonadati > Pseudomonadota > Gammaproteobacteria > Enterobacterales > Erwiniaceae > Buchnera > Buchnera aphidicola. The sequence continues at coordinate 533,174 of NZ_CP032759.1, read as the reverse complement.
CAACAGTTTCCATCATATGGATAACATTTTTTACATATTTTTTGGGAAAAATTCTTTTTTCATATAATGGATGATCAATTTTAATAATTGAAAGTGGACGATAAATTCCATAGCTTCCAATAATTGTATATAAACGAGCTAATTGAAGAGGAGTTATCATTAGCCCATATCCAAAAGAAAAAGTAGCTTTTTCTAAATCTGATAATTTTTTTTTCTTAGGAAGAAAACCTTTTTGTTCTCCAATTAATCCTAAATTAGTTGGTTCTCCTAATCCAAATTTAATATAGCTATTAATTAATTCTGAAGTATTCATAGATAATGCAATTTTTGATACTCCAACGTTACTAGATTTTTTCAAGATTCCCGTTATGTTTAATTTATCATGGTATGCTACATCTTTTATTTTATGTTTTTTTATGAAATACGGCTTCGTGTTAATTATTGAATTTTTTTTAATTATTCCTTTCTTTAGTGCTTCCATAATAACAATTGGTTTAACTGTTGATCCTGGTTCAAAAACGTCTGTAATAGCTCTATTGCGAAGATTTTTTTTGATCATGTATTGCATATCATTCGGATTGTATGAAGGGCTATTAGCCATAGCTAATATTTCCCCAGTTTTTATTTTGATTAAAATAGCAATTCCAAAATCAGCTTTATTTTCATTAACTGCGTTGTTTAATTTTTTATATACAATTGTTTGTAATTTCTTATCGATACTTAGTATTAAATTGTTAGAATTAGATTTGTTAATTAAGGATTCGTTTTCAATTATTTGTCCTTGGTTATCTTTTCTTATTTTTCTTTTTCCTGGTTTTCCTTTTAGATATGAATTAAAGCTTTTTTCTATACCTTCAATTCCTTCTCCGTCTATATTATTTATCCCAATTAATTGAGCTGCGATTTCTCCAGAAGGATAATATCGTTTTGACTCTTCTATTAAAGAAACTCCTGGTAATTTTAATGCTTTGATATAATCTCCAATTTCTGGACTAATTTGGCGAGCTAAATAAATAAACTTCAGATGTTTGTCTGAAGTCATACGAAATATTATTTTTTTTAATGGAATTGATAATATCTCTGATAATGCTTTCCAACGTATATTATTTTTAATATCTTTTATATTTACAATCATTGTTGGATCTACAAACACTGCACTTACTGGAACAGCAACAGCTAATGGATATCCCGATCGGTCATTAATTATTCCTCTTCTACTTATGACTGATTGTATTCTGAGTGTTCTGCGATCTCCTTCATATACTAGTTTTTTAGAATTGATTATTTGAAGAAATATTATGCGTAATGTTAAAACTACTAAAAATAAAAAAACAATGCTGCACAATGTTATAAAACGCCAATTTATATAAATTGTTTTTTTTGTTCTTTTTTTTTTAAAAAAGTTCATTTTTTTTTTCGTATACATTTTTAAGCTATCTATTATATTTTAGACATGTTTTTTATTTAATTGAAAATATTAATTTCTAATTAATAGAAGGTATAGAAATAGCGTTTTTTTCGATTATTAAATTTCTCCATTCATCGTCTTTTTTTTTTGTTTTAAATTCAAATTTTCTTCTTCAGAAATTAATAATCGAGTATTATAAACTACGATAATAACAGAATTAGCAGATAAAATTATTGCTAATAGTAAAATCAAATGGATTTTTCCATGTAGAAATAAATCTTTTTTAATTATTTTTGGTAGATCATAACGTTTTATTTTCATATTTATTCTTTTAGTTCAGCTATTCGAAGTATGGAGCTACGAGATCGAGAATTTTTTTCAATTTCTTTCGGAGTTGGTAGAATACGATTAATAATTTTTAATTTACATTTTTTTAGTTTTTTTAATTGATTTTCTGTAATAGGAAAACCGTATGGAACAGTTGCTTTTTTACTATGTTTTATCATAAATTTTTTTACTATTCTATCTTCTAAAGAATGAAAAGAAATAATTGAAAGACGACCTCCTGGTTTTAATATTTGTAGGGTTTTTTCTAATCCTTGTTTAATTTCCTCTAGTTCTTGATTGATATAAATTCGAATTGCTTGAAACGTTCTTCTAGCAGGGTGTTTGAATTTATTTTTTATAGGTGTTGCCTTTTTTATAATATCTACTAGTTCAAAAGTACTTTTTATTTTTTTTGTTTTGCAATAGTTTTTTATTGCATACGCAATTCTTTTTGCAAATCGTTCTTCTCCAAAATTTTTTAAAACAAAATAAATTTTGTTCATATCACTTTTGAAAAGCCAATCTGAAGCAGAAATGCCACAATTTGGATTCATTCTCATATCTAAAGGACCATTCTTTTTAAAAGAAAAACCTCTTTTTTCATCTTCTATTTGCAATGATGATGTTCCAAGATCAAATAAGATTCCGTTGACTTTTCCAATAATATTTTTATATCTCGCATAATTTAATATTTTTGAAAATTTTTCATGAATGATATCAAAACGTTTATCTTTAATTTGTTTTCCTATAAATACAGAATTTGGATCTCTATCAAGAGAATAGAGTTTTCCTTGTGTTCCTAATTTTTTTAAAATTGAAATAGAATGGCCACCCATTCCAAATGTACCATCAATATAAATACCGTTTTTTTTTATTTTTAATGATTCTATTATTTCTTTTTTCATTACAGAAATATGTTTGATTTTTTGATTCATAGTGGAATATGCATGATATAAATGAAGAAGGTACATGGTCATTTTCAGATGAAAATAACCATGTTTAATATAGTTTTTTTGATAAATTATTCTTAAATATTTTATATGTATAAACAAAAATATTTTTTTAAAAGAAATTTTTTAAGTAGAAGTTAACTGTTGACTAATATAAAAAAATCAACCTCGAGAAATACCCACTATTCCAGAACGAGTCATTTCAATAATTTCTGCTATATTTCTAATTATTTTGAGAAAAGAATCTAATTTTTTTGTAGTACCAGAAAGCTGTAATACATATGTTGTAGATGTTATATCTACAATTTGTCCTCGAAATACTTCAGTAATATGCTTAATATCATTTTTTTTACAATTATTTGTTTGTACCTTCAATAACATTATTTCACGTTCTATATGAGAATTTTGTCCAATTTTTATTACTCTTAATACATCAATTAATTTGTGTAATTGTTTTTCAATTTGTTCAATAGATTTTTCATTTCCAATTGTTTGTATAGTCATTTTTGAAAGAGAAGGATCTTCTGTTGGTGCAACTGTAATTGTTTCGATATTATAGCCTCTTTGTGAAAAGAGTCCTATCACTCGGGATAAAGCACCTGATTCATTCTCTAAGAGAACAGATAAAATTCTTCGCATATTTTTAGGAAACCTCTTTTTTCCTTAACCACATTTCATTCATACCGCCACCTTGAATTTGCATCGGATAAACATGCTCAGAATCATCTATGTGAATATCTAAAAAAACTAAATTACCTTCAGATAGTTTTTTTAATGCTAATATTAGTTTTTCTTCTAATTCCTCAGTCTTTTTTATTTTTAGACCAACGTGTCCATATGATTCAACTAATTTTACAAAATCTGGAAGTGAATCCATATAGGAATGCGAATGTCTTCCAGAATAAATCATGTCTTGCCATTGTTTAACCATTCCTAAGGAGGAATTATTAAGATTTAATATTAAAATTGCAAGATTATATTGTCGTGCTGTGGACAATTCTTGAATATTCATTTGAATACTACCATCTCCAGTAATACAAATTACAGTAGCTTTTGGTAATGCTAATTTAACGCCTAAAGCGGCAGGTAATCCAAATCCCATTGTACCTAATCCACCTGAGTTAATCCAACGTCTAGGTTGATTAAATTGATAGTATAGAGCTGTAAACATTTGATGTTGGCCTACATCTGAAGTAATATAAGATGTGCCTTTTGTTAATTTAAAAAGAGTCTTAATAATTGTTTGTGGTTTTATTTTAGTACTTTTTTTATTATATTCTAAACTTTTAACTTTTTTCCATTCTTCTATAGAAGCCCACCATTCATTTAAAGAATGAATGTGTTTTTCTTTTTTTATCAGTTCAATCATTTCTTTTAAAACTTGTTTAGCATCTCCAACAATAGGAATGTCTGCTGAAACAGTTTTAGAAATTGAAGTAGGATCAATATCAACATGTAAAATAGTAGCGTTTGGACAATATTTTTTTAAATTATTTGTTGTTCGATCGTCAAATCGAACACCAATTGCAAAAATTACATCAGAATAATGCATAGCCATATTGGCTTCGTAAGTACCATGCATACCCAACATAGAAATGCTTTGCATATGGCTTCCTGGAAATCCACCTAATCCCATTAAAGATGTTGTTACAGGGCAATTGATTTTTTCTGCAAATATACGCAGTTCTTCACTGCTGTTAGAACTGATAATTCCCCCGCCCGCGTAAATAACAGGTTTTTTTGCTTTTAATAATGTACGTAATGCTTTTTTAATTTGTCCTTGGTGACCTTTAGTTGTTGGATTATAAGAACGTATATGTACATTTTGAGGCCATACAAAATTGTATTTATTTGTTTTCTTTAAAATATCTTTTGGTAAATCAATAACTACTGGTCCAGGACGTCCAGTAGATGCCAACCAAAAAGCTTTTTTAAAAATGATAGGTATATCTTCAGTTTTTTTTACTAAAAAACTATGTTTTACTATCGGACGAGAAATACCAATCATATCACATTCTTGAAATGCATCGTATCCAATTAATGATGAAGCTACTTGACCAGAAATTACGACCATTGGAATAGAATCCATATAAGCTGTAGCAATACCAGTAATAGCGTTAGTAGCTCCTGGTCCAGAAGTAACTAATACAACACCTATTTTTCCAGTAGATCTTGCATATCCATCAGCCATATGAGTTGCTGCTTGTTCGTGTCGTACTAAAATATGTTCAATTCCGCCAACAGTTTTTAGAGCATCATAAATATCTAGGACAGCACCACCAGGATAACCAAATATATGCTGTATTCCCTGATTAATTAATGATCTGATGACCATTTCGGCTCCTGATAATATTTCCAATTTTTCCTCCAGGATGCTAATTTATTAGGTTTTATTTCCTAGTTTTCTATTTGTAGTTTATCCTGATAGTTTATCTAGATAAAAAAAGAATAATTTAACATATTAAAAAAATTTTAAATAAACGTTTTTATTTTTTAATACAATTACTTAATTTAAAATTTGTAGAAAACTTGATTTTTTTTAGGTTAATTAATTCATTATTACAAATATATTGAATATTATCAATCAATTGAAATGAATTTAAATATGTTTTATTAAAAACGATTGATCTGCATTTTTTAATATTAATGAAACCTTTTAGTATTATATTAAAAATTCTTTGAAATGGGGTGACATCCATGTTGAAAAAATATTGTTTTTTTTAGTTATGAGACAAACTGCTAAATTTTCTCTTAATGCTAATTTTTTTGCTTTTTTAAAACCTAAAACAAGTAAAGCACTATCCCAACCATCGGCTTCTAAAGCAGTTGGTGAAATTACGCTAACTGATACTAAGTTATGTGTTATAGGAATTCCTGTTTTAGGATCAATCAAGTGTGATATTTTTTTATTTTTTAAAAAATAATAATTTCGATAAGTACCAGCTGTGCTAATTGATTCATTTTTTAAGTGGACTAATAAGTGAATTGATTTTATTTTATCAGTAGGTTTTTGAATTGCAATAATTTTAGGATTTTCTTTATTTTTTATTTTAACTAACACTGTACCTCCTACTGAAACAGTATAGTTTTCTATTCCTTCTTTTTTAAGAACTGAAGCAAGATGATCTGTTGCAAATCCTTCACCTAACGTAGAAAGATTAATTTTAATACCATCTAAATCTTTTTTAATATAATTGCCAGTAGAATTTCTAATTAAAGTTAAGTGTTTAATTCCGGTAAGAGAAATATTTTTTTTTATTTCATTAATAGATGGATAATTATATGGTTTTTTTTTATTTCCAAATCCCCATATATTAATTAAATTTCCAATTGTAATATCTAGTTTTCCATAAGTTTTTTTATTAATTTTAAACGCTATTGAAATAATTTTAAAGAATTCTTCGTTAATAGATAATAGTTTATTTTTTTTTAGTTTATTAAATTTAGATACTAAAGAGTTTTTTTTCCAAGAAGATAATAGCTCTTCATCTTTGTCTAAATTTTTTTGTATTAAATGTTTTATATATAACTTGTTTTGTACATATGGAATATTAACTTGCCAGTATGTACTCATAGTTTTTCCTTTTAATTGTGTAAATTTTTCTTCTTCATTTTTATGTAATATATTAAAAATTATTAAAAATAACAAAAAAACACTAAACATAATATTTAAAATCATCGATATAAGATTGTCTATAAAAATAAAAAATTTATTATAAATTATTTTTATATTTTAGTTTAATAAATTTATTTTTTTATTTTCTATTAACCATCGATGGAGTTAATTAAAGATGGAGTGTATACTAAAATTTATTGTAATTTAATAGTAATTTTTTAAATAGTTTTATTTATAAGATCAGATTGTACTTTACGAGAAATAAACGATGAAAAGAATAAATATAGTATTAAGCGGGATAACGCTTGTTTTAACGCTATTACTAAGTCTTGGAATGTCTTGGGGAAGTAAAACCTTTACTTCTTCTCAAAACATTCCTTCTGTACAACTAGCTCCTAGTTTAGCTCCTATGTTAGAAAAAGTTATGCCTTCAGTTATCAGTATTAACATTGAAGGAAGTACTGTAGTTCATACTTCTCGCTTACCTCATCAGTTTCAACCATTTTTTGGTCATAATTCTCCTTTTTGTCAGGGTAACTCACCATTTCGAAATTCTCCTTTTTGTCGTTCTAATCCCAATTCTAGTAATATGCACGAAAAATTTCATGCATTAGGTTCTGGTGTAATTATTAACGCTGATAAAGCATATGCTGTAACAAATAATCATGTTGTAGAAAACGCAAATAAAATTCAAGTGCAACTAAGTGATGGACGTCGTTATGAAGCTTGCATAATTGGAAAAGATGCCCGTTCTGATATTGCTTTAATACAATTAAAAGATGCAAAAAACTTAAGTGCGATAAAAATTGCTGATTCTGATACTCTGCGGGTAGGTGACTATACTGTTGCTATCGGTAATCCGTATGGTCTTGGTGAAACTGTAACTTCTGGTATTATTTCTGCTTTAGGAAGAAGTGGATTAAATATTGAGCATTATGAAAATTTTATTCAAACTGATGCAGCTATCAACAGAGGTAATTCTGGTGGGGCATTAGTTAATTTAAATGGTGAATTAATAGGTATTAACACTGCTATATTAGCACCAGATGGGGGTAACATTGGAATTGGATTTGCTATTCCTGGAAACATGGTTAAAAACCTTACAGAACAAATGGTTAAATTTGGACAAGTAAAACGTGGAGAACTAGGAATTATAGGTATGGAGCTAAATTCAGATCTAGCTAATGTAATGAAAATAAATGCTCAAAAAGGTGCATTTGTCAGTCAAGTTTTACCAGATTCTTCTGCTTTTCATGCAGGTATTAAAGCAGGTGATATTATCGTTTCTTTAAATAAAAAATTAATTTCTAGTTTTGCAGCATTACGTGCTGAAGTGGGGTCTTTACCAGTATCTACTAAAATGGAATTAGGAATATTTCGAGATGGAATAACTAAAAATGTAATTGTTGAATTGAAGCCATCTTTAAAAAACAGTGTTAATTTAGGAGATATTTATACAGGTGTAGAAGGTGCTGATTTAAGTGATTACTCGTTAAATGGACAAAAAGGTGTAAAAATAGAGAATGTAAAATCAAACACTCAAGCTTCAAAAATTGGTTTTAAGAAAGATGATATTATTGTAGAAGTAAATCAAAAATTAATAAATAATTTAAATGATTTGAAAAATATTTTAGATTTAAAGCCAAATATACTAGTTTTTAGTGTGAAAAGAGGAAGTAATAGTATTTACTTAGTGAGTGAATAACTATTTTATTGTTCCGCCCGATATACTACCGGGCGGTTTTCATTTGTTTATTTTTTATCGCGTAAAAGTTGATTGATTTCTACTTTATTAAGTGTTTTGGAATCTACTTTTTTAACAATTATAGCAGAATATAGATTATATTTTCCATTCTTTGCTGGTAAACTTCCAGAAACTACTACAGAATGAGCTGGGACTCTTCCATATACAATTTCTCCTGTTTCTCTATTATAAATTTTAGTACTTTGTCCTATAAAGACTCCCATAGAGATCACTGAACCTTCCTCTACAATTACTCCTTCTACTATTTCAGAACGTGCTCCAATAAAACAGTTATCCTCGATAATTGTAGGATTGTTTTGAAGAGGTTCTAGAACTCCTCCTATGCCTACACCTCCTGATAGATGTACGTTTTTTCCAATTTGAGCACAAGAACCTACGGTAGCCCAAGTATCTATCATAGTACCTTGATCTACATACGCACCAATATTTATGTATGATGGCATTACAACTGTATTAGAATTAATAAAAGAACCATATCGAATTGTAGCTGGTGGAACTACACGAATTTTTTCTTTTTTAAATTTTTCTTCATTGTAATTTTCATATTTAAGAGGAATTTTATCGTAGTATTTACTAAAACTACCTTGAAATATATTATTTTTATTTAAATACATATATAATAAAATCGCTTTTTTTAACCATTGATGTGTAATCCAAACATTTTCTTTTTTTTCTGCAATTCTAATTTTTCCACTATTTAACAATTTAATAATATGATGAATTGTTTGGTTCGTTTCAACATCGATATTTTTGCTATTAATTTCATTTTTTTTTGCATAAGCATTTTCAATTATTTCTTTATATTTTCTCATTTTTTAAATGGACCTAATGGAATTTGTTATTAAATTTTTTTACTGGATTTAATCATTTGTTAATAAACTTAGATGGTATTGTTTCATTTTTTTGCCATGTTAAAATATCGCATCCGTCTTTTGTTATTAGTACAGTATGTTCGTATTGAGCAGATAGAGAATGATCTTTTGTTTTAACAGTCCAACCATCTTTCATACATCGTACTTCATGACTTCCTGCATTAATCATAGGCTCGATAGTAAAAATCATTCCTTTTTCTAAAAAAATATCACTTTTGTTTTTATAATGAAGTACATATGGTTCTTCATGGAATGAACGTCCAATACCATGACCACAATATTCTTTTACAACTGAAAAATTATTATTTTCAACGTAATTTTGAATAACTTCACCAATTTTGTATAGAGGTATACCGGGTTTTAATATATTTAAAGATTTATATAGACTTTCTTGAGCTATTTTGCATAAACGTTGAGATAAAATACTTGTTTTTCCTACAAGGAACATTTTTGAGGTATCTGCATGATAGTCTTTTTTTATAATTGTAACATCGATATTAACTATGTCTCCTGATTTTAAAATTTGATTTTTATTTGGAATTCCATGGCATACTACGTCATTAACAGAGACGCAAATAGATTTTGGAAAACCATGATAGCCTAAACATGCTGAAACAGCTTTTTTTTTAATAATAAAATCATGACAAATATTATTAATTTCTTCTGTACTTATATTAGGTTTAATATAGTGTTCAATCATTTCTAATACTTCTGCAGCTATTTTTCCAGATACTTTCATTTTTTTAATTTCTGATTCTGTTTTTATTATGCAACTCATAATATTTAGTCAATTTTTATATTTAAGAAAATTTAGAATATTTAAATTATACGTTGTAAATTTTACTTGAAAATAATTTTTTATTTTTTATTTAATTAAAATATTGAAATAAAACGTAAAAGACGTTAATAATTATTATTATTCTTAATATTGAATATGATATATTTATATTAAATTCGTTTTCATAGACGAAATAAAAAAATATAAGCTATTTTTCCCGTTTATAATGAATATATAGAATTTTTTTATCTAGAATGAATTATTTAAAGCATGTATTTTTTTTGATATCTTGATTAAATTTTTTTATTTTAAGGAACAATTATGGAAATAGTGTCAATGCGCGATATGTTGAAAGCAGGTGTTCATTTTGGTCATCAAACACGTTATTGGAATCCAAAGATGAAACCTTTCATTTTTGGTTCTCGCAATAAAGTACATATTATTAATTTGGAAAAAACTCTTCCAATGTTTAATTTTGCTTTATCTGAATTGAAAAAAATTTCTTTTAAAAAAGGGAAAATATTATTTGTAGGTACTAAAAGAGCTGCTAGTAAAAAAGTAAAAGAAACAGCTATAAATTGCAATCAATTTTATGTTAATCATCGTTGGTTAGGAGGCATGTTAACTAATTGGAAGACTGTTCGACAATCTATAAAACGTTTAAAAGATTTAGAAATAGAATCACAAGATGGTACTTTTTTAAAACTTACTAAAAAGGAAGCATTAATAAGAACAAGAGAATTATCTAAGTTAGAAAATAGTTTAGGTGGTATTAAAAATATGGGGGGGTTACCTGATTGTTTATTTGTAATTGATGCTGTTCATGAAAATATTGCAATCAAAGAAGCAAATAATTTAGGAATTCCTGTTTTTGCTATAGTAGATACTAATTCTAATCCTGATGGTGTAGATTATGTCATTCCTGGTAATGATGATGCTATTAGATCAGTAACGTTATATTTAAAAGCTGTATCAATGAGTATTTGTAAAAACCAAAATTGTAATTCATTTGGAGAAATGCTATTAGATTCAGAAAAAAATATAAGTATAGAACAATAATTACGTATTTTTAGTTTAAACCAGAAGAGGAAATAATAATGAGTAATATTACTGCTCTTTTAATTAAAGAGTTAAGATTACGTACCGGAGCAGGATTTATGGAGTGTAAGCGTGCTCTAATAGAAGAAAAGGGAGATATTGAATTATCTATTGATAATTTAAGAAAATCAGGACAAGCACAAGCTGAAAAAAAAATACATAATATTACAAATCAAGGACTAATTTTTGCAAAGATTCAAAATAAAATAGGTGCTATGCTTGAATTAAATTGCCAAACTGATTTTGTTGCAAAAGATGATTTATTTTGTGCATTAGGCAAAGAAATAATTTTAACAGCGTTATCAAAAAAGATAAGAAACATTGATGATATTAAAAATATTTTTGAAATAAAAAAAGCAGAACTCATTTCAAAAGTAGGTGAAAATATTAAAATTAATCGATTTAGTTTGATTGAAGGCGATAACATATTTTCTTATTTACATAGTGGTCGAATTGGCGTATTAGTTAGTGCTAGTAATTTAAACAAAGAAACACTAAAAAACATTGCTATGCATATTGCTGCAAGCAAACCTGAATATTTATCTCCAAATGAAATATCCGATTCTGTTTTTCAACGTGAATATAAAATTCAATTAGAATTAGCAAAAAAAGAAAATAAATCGTCTGAAATCTTAAAAAAAATAGTTCAAGGTCGAATGAATAAATTTATTAACACTATTTCATTAACTGGTCAAAATTTTATTATGGATACTACAAAAACAGTAGGTTCATTACTAAATGAATATAATGCTCGCATTATATCTTTCATTAGGTTTGAGATAGGAGAAAAGAGTTTAATTAATTAAAAAAAACTATTTTAAAAATAAAATTTAATACTGATTAATTTATACAAAAATAAATAATATTTTTAATTAAATCTATTTAGGTTAAAAAATATGTCTACCAATACAAAATTTATATACCGCCGTATTTTGCTTAAAATAAGCGGTGAAGTTTTGCAGGGAGTGAATAAATTTGGTATTGATATAAATTCTTTAAAAAGAATAGTAAAAGAAATTAAATTAGTATTAAAATGCGGTATTCAAGTAGGTTTAGTTATTGGGAGTGGAAATTTGTTTCGCGGTGCAACTTTATCTCAGTTAGGTATAAACAGAATAGTATCGGATCATATAGGTATCTTATCAACAATTATTAATAGTTTAGCTATGAGAGATATTATGAATTCTTATTCGATTCCTAACTATGTTATGTCATCTATACCAATTCATGGTATATGCGAAACATACAATTATGAAAGAGCAATAGATTTATTATCTAATAATTTTGTTGTGATTTTTTCTGCAGGTACAGGTAATCCTTTATTTACAACTGATTCTGCTGCGTGTTTACGTGGTATTGAAACAAAATCAGATATTATTTTAAAGGGTACAAAAGTTGATGGAGTTTATTCAAAAGATCCAAAAAAATATTCTCAAGCTATTTTTTATAAAAAACTAACATATAAAGATGTTCTTCAAAAAGAATTAAAAGTAATGGATTTATCAGCTTTTTCTTTAGCTAGAGATCACAATTTACCAATTCGAGTATTTAACATTAATAAGCCTAGATCTTTGTATCGTATTATTAAAGGATATGATGAAGGTACTCTTATTAAGTAAGTTTTTAGTAAAAAACATTATAAATTAAAGAATATATTTTATAGGAACTCATGTGATTAATGACATTCATATTAAAAGTAATGAAAAGATGAAAGTATGCATTAGTAATTTTCAAATGCAAATAAATAACATTCGAACTGGACGAGCATCTCCAGAATTATTAAACAGTATTTATGTTGAATATTTTGGTTCTAAAGTTCCTCTGAGGCAAATATCTAATGTCGTAGTTGAAGATTATCATACTCTTAAAATTAACATTTTTGATGATTCTAGTACATCTTTGATTAAAAAAGCGATTTTAAATTCAAATCTTGACTTAAATCCAGTTGTATATGGCAAAGATATTATTGTACCCATACCTGGGTTGACAGAAGAAAGAAGAAAACATTTAATTAAAGTAATTCGCAATAATGCAGAAAATACACGAATTTATATAAGAAATATTCGTCGAGATGCAAATGATAAGATAAAAAAATATTTAAAAAGTAAGGTTATTAGTGAAGATAATGAGCATACTGCGCAAAATAAAATTCAAATAATGACGGATGATTATATCAAAAAAATAGACGCAATTTTATTGGAAAAAGAAAAAGAACTTATGAAGTTTTAAAATTTATATAATATTTTGAAAAGTTTTTTTTATATTTTAAAATATATGTTTGTATAGTAATTTTTAATAATTGAATACTATTGATATTAAAAATTTTTATGAAAAAATAACTATTTTAGGATCTACTGGTTCTATTGGTATCAGTGCTTTATCTATCGTTAAAAGAAATCCTTCTTTATTTAAAGTAATTGTTTTAGTAGCTGACAAAAATGTTTCTGTTATGTTACAACAATGTGATTTTTTTTCTCCTGATTGGGTTGTAATGAAGAATAAAAAATCAGCTGATATTTTAAGAGAAAAACTAAAAGATAAAAAAATAAAAACACAAGTTTTATCTGGTAATAAAGCTATTTGTGAATTAGCTTCTTTAAAAGAAGCCGACTTAGTTATATCTGCCATTGTAGGAATGGCAGGTTTATTACCTACTTTATCTGCAATAAACGCTGGAAAAACAATTTTATTAGCTAATAAAGAATCTTTGATTACATCAGGTATTATTTTTATGAAAGCTTTATCTTTTAATAAAGCTAAAATTTTTCCTATTGATAGTGAACATAATGCAATTTTTCAAGTCTTGCCTAAGTTTATTCAGGAAAACTTAGGTAAAATAAATTTAAAAAAAAATGGTATTAAATCTATTATTTTAACTGCTTCTGGGGGGCCATTTTATAATTTTAAAAAAGAAAATTTATCTTTTGTTACTGCATCAGAAGCATGCTCTCATCCAAATTGGTCAATGGGAAGAAAAATATCAATCGATTCAGCAACTATGATCAATAAAGGTTTTGAATATGCTGAAGCGAGATGGCTATTTAATGCTTCATCTTCAGAAATTGATATTTTGATTCATCCTCAATCTATTATTCATTCTATGGTTGAATATATTGATGGGGCAGTGTTAGCACAACTTTCTGTTCCTGATATGAAAGTTGCAATTTCATACGCAATGTCTTGGCCTGATCGTATATGTTCTGGAGCTAATTTTTTAAATTTCAATAAATTAAATAATTTAACTTTTCTTAAACCAGATTTTATTCAATTTCCATGCTTAAAATTAGCTATTGATGCTTTTGATGAAGGGCAAGCGGCAATGACAGTTTTAAATGCTGTTAATGAAGTTACTGTATCAGCTTTTCTAGATTCAAAAATTAGTTTTAATCAAATCTCTGAAATTAATACTGATATTTTAATGTCTTCTTCTTTTTCAGAACCTATTTCTATTGAAGAAGTTTTAGAAATTGATAAAAAAACAAGAATAAAATCTGAAAAAAAAATATCGTCTTTAATATTTTAATATTATTTCATATAAAATTTTTTCTTAAGAGAAATTTATAAAAATTATGTTATATAAATCTTCGTTAAAAAATAAGCAAAAAATTAAAGAAGACAATCTTCGTCATATAGCAATTATTATGGATGGAAATGGACGATGGGCTGAAAAAAGAGGTAAAATAAGGACTTTAGGTCATAAAGAAGGTTTTAAAACAGCAAGAAAAATAATAAAGTTTGCTGTTGAAAATAATATAGAAATATTAACTTTATATGTTTTTAGCAGAGAAAATTGGCGACGTCCGAAATTAGAAATTAAAGCATTAATGAAATTATTTTTTTTTGCATTAAAAAATGAAATAAAAAATTTAAATAAATATAATATTCGTTTAAAAGTAATTGGAGATATAACTTTTTTTAGTGAAAAGTTGCAAAATTATATTAGTAAAGTAGAAAAAAAAACTTTAAATAATACTGGTTTAATTTTAAATATTGCTGCAAATTATAGTGGTAGATGGGATATTACACAAGGTGTAAAAAAAATTGTTAAAGCTGTTCAAAAAGAATTATTAGATATCAATCAAATTGAAGAACAAAATTTTTCTCAATATTTGTCTACAAGTGAATTATTACCAGTAGACTTAGTTATTAGAACTGGCGGGGAGAAAAGAATTAGTAATTTTTTTTTATGGCAAATAGCATACTCTGAACTATATTTTACTGATATTTTATGGCCTGATTTCAATCCTCTTGATTTTCAGCATGCAATTGATTATTTTATTACTCGTGAACGTCGTTTTGGAGGAATTTAAAATAATTAAAAAATAATTTTTAAAAATATTATTAATATATAGAAAACTTTTTTATTAAAAATAAAATTTTTTTTATTAAAAGTAGTTTTTATTCAAATCTTCTTTTTTATTTCGTAATATCTTTTTTTATAAGTAAAAATTAATTTTTATAAAAATAAGAGATATATTGTAGGAAAAATTGTAATAATAATGTTAATTAAAAGTTTTTTCATGATTTTTTTAATGTTTTTTAGTATTAACGTTTTTTCAAAAAATGTATGGACTATAGAAAACATTCAATTTAAGGGATTAAAATATTTTTCAAAAGATGAGGTGTTAAAAAATATTTTTTTTGATATTGGAAGTCACGTATCTGACAATGATATTAAAAATAGTATCAAAGCTTTATTTAAAACTGGAAAATTTGAAGATATTAAAATAGTTTATTCAGGTAAAACTATTATTTTTGAAATGAAAGAACGACCTATTATTTCAAATATTACTTTTTTAGGTAATAAAATAATTAAAGATTCTATTCTTAAGCAGTATCTTAATAAATTAGGAATTAAAAAAGGTAATTTTTTGAATCCTTTTTTAAATACAATTTTTATAAAAAATTTAAAAGAATTTTATGACAACATTGGAAGATATCATTCTGATATTAAGATATTTAAAAAAACTTCTTCACATAATAAAGTAGATTTAAAAATACTTATTTATGAAAGTAATTTAACAGAAATAAATCATATTACAATTATTGGAAATAATCATTTTTCTCGAGAAAAAATAATTTCGTTATTTAAATTAAAAGATCGCAAGTCTTGGTGGAATTTTTTAGAAAAACGATTTTACTATTCTCAACAATTAGAAGAAGATTTAAAAAGTTTAAGTGATTTTTATTTCAATAAAGGATACTACTATTTTAATATAAATAAAAAAATAGTACATTTTTTAAAAGATCAAAACAAAGTAAATATTACAATTTATATATCTGAAGGAAAACAGTATAAAATTTCTAGTTTTTTTGTTAATGGTAATTTATTACAGTATTATCAATCCATTAAAGATCTTATTAATTTTGATAAGAATGAAGTTTATAATAAAGAAAAAATTACCTTGATAGTTAAAAAAATAGAAAGATTTTTATCTGAAAAAGGATATATCGAACCTAAAATTATTATTTATCCAGAAATTAATTTTAAAGAAAAAAAAATAATTTTAAATTTTAATATAGATATTCAAAAACGCTATTTTGTAAATAAAATAAATTTTAGAGGAAATGAATTAACTCAAGATATAGTTTTACGACGTGAAATAAAACAAGCAGAAGGTGAATGGTTTAATTTAAAATTAATAGAGTTGGGTCAGAAGTCTTTAGAAAAAATAAAATTTTTACGTGATATCACTGTAAAAAAAGAAATCTTATCTAATAAAAAAAATGGAGTTGATATTACCTATACACTTAAAGAGCAGCCTACTGGCACCTTAAACTTTGGTTTAGGATATGGCAGAGATAGTGGATTAAGTTTTAATGCATCTGTTTCTCAGGATAATTTATTTGGTTCTGGAAACTCACTAAAAGCTAGTGTCGTTAAAAACAATAGTCAAAAATATGCTGATATATCAATTATATATCCATATTTTACTGACGATGGTACAAATCTAAACACTAGATTGTTTTATAATGATTTTAAATATAATATAAATAGTTTTTCTAATATTATAAAAAGTACTGCTGGATTTGAAAGTGATTTAAGTTTTTTAATTAATACATTCAATAGAATGAATATTGGTTTTGGATATACCCATAACGGTTTAATAAACAAAGAAGAAAAGTCTTTTTTAGAAGTGCAAAATACATCTAACGACAAATTTTTAAAAAATAGTTTAGTAGATGATTTTACTTTAAATTATTCTTTAATGCATGATACTCTAAAATATTTTTATTTTCCTGTTTCAGGAAATCAAACTTATGTCAGTGGGAAAAATACAATTCCTGGTTCAGATAATAATTTCTATAAGTTTTTATTTGATAGTGAACAGTATATTCCTTTTGATAAAGAAAAAAAATTTATATTTTTAACTCATATTCGCGCTGGTATTGGAAATAGTTTAAACGAAGAAAAATTACCTTTTTATGAAAATTTTCATGCTATTAATTCAAATAATATTCGTGGATTTCGGGCAAATACTATTGGTCCTAAAAAAATTTATATGAATTCTAATTTAGACGAATGTTTAGAACATAATAAAAAAAGTATTTTTTGTGAATCTATAGATTCTATTGGTGGAAACGCTATAATTATTTCTAATTTAGAATTAATTACACCAATTCCATTGATTAAAAATGAGTATAGTAAATTCCTTAGGTCTTCGTTTTTTTTAGATGCTGGGAATATTTGGGACACTAAGTGGGAAAAAAAACAAAATGTTAATTTTTCACAATTTCCAGATTACAGTAGTTTAAATAATATTTATGCATCTATTGGTATATCTTTACAATGGTTTTCTCCTATTGGTCCATTAGTTTTTTCTTATGCATATCCTATTCATAAAAATGAAAATAATCAATTAGAAGCATTTCAATTTAACTTTGGAAAAAATTGGTAATTTGAATGAATTTTAATTTTCAATATTAGTTTTATGTAAAATAAAAATATTGTTTTTCAATTAGGAAAAAATTTTGAATTCTAATAAATATATTTTAAATTTTAAAGAAATTTTAAAAATTTTACCGCATCGCTATCCTTTTTTACTTATTGATCGAATTTTAGATTTTAAAGAATTTCAATATTTAAAAGCACTTAAAAACTGCACTATAAGTGAACCTTTTTTTCGAGGTCATTTTATAGAAGAACCTATTTTTCCTGGTGTTTTAATTATTGAAGCTATGGCTCAAGCAGCTGCTATTTTAATTTTTAAAAGTATAGGTGAATTAAATATTAATAAATTATATTATTTTGTAGGTGTTGAGAACACGCGATTTAAAAAAATTGTAGTTCCTGGTGATCAAATATTTATTGAAGTAATTTTCTTAGAGTTTAAAAAAAATTTTATAAAATTTAAAAATTTTGCCATAGTAAATAAAAAAAATGTTTGTAAATCTACAATAATTTTTTATAAAAAAAATATATTTAGTTAAATATATTTTTTATTTAAATTTTAGGAAAATAAATGAATTTAGAAAAATTTGTACATCTTCACGTACATAGTGATTATTCAATTATTGATGGATTATCAAAACCAGAAGATTTAGTGAAAAAAGCAGTTAATTTAGGAATGAGTTCGATTTCTATAACAGATTTTAATAATTTATACGGTGTAATAAAATTTTATAATGCAGCTCATAAATCAGCTTTAAAACCTATCATTGGAGCTACAGTCAAATTTTTTTCTGAATTCATAAAAAACGAATTAACAGAATTAACTATATTAGCTTCAACTCAACAAGGATATAAAAACTTAATTTTATTAATTTCTCGCGCTTATAAAAAAGGATATTTTTGTGAAAAATATGTAACAATAGAGAAAAAGTGGTTATCAGAATTAAATAATGGATTAATATTACTTTCTGGAGGTTGCAAAGGTGAAATTGGAAAAATTTTATTGCGAGGTCAAACTTCATTAATATCTAACTGTTTGTGTTTTTATGAAAAATATTTTTCTGGATTTTACTATTTAGAGTTAATTCGAACTGACAGAGAAAATGAAGAAAAATACTTAAATCTAGCAGTAGATTTATCTTATTTGAAAAATATTCCAGTTGTTGCTACTAATGATGTATGTTTTTTAAATAAAGAAGATTTTGAAATTCATAAAATTCGAATTGCAATTAATGAAGGTGCAAGATTAAAAGAATCTAAGATTCAAAATAATTATAGTAAACATCAATTTTTAAAAACTGAAAAAGAAATGTGTGCTCTTTTTTCCGATATTCCAGAAGCCATCATTAATAGTGTAGAAATTTCAAAACGTTGTAATGTTTTTATAAAATCTGGTAAATATTTTCTACCTCAGTTTTCTATAGGTAAAATAAGTATTGAGAATTATTTAATTGAAAAATCTAAAAAAGGATTAAAAAAACGTTTAAAAGAAAATTTTACGAAAATAGATAAAGATATTTATTTTAAATATAAAAATCGTTTAGATATTGAATTAAGTATAATTAACAAAATGGGATTTCCTAGTTATTTTCTAATTGTTATGGAATTTATACAATGGGCGAAAGATAATAATATACCAGTAGGTCCTGGAAGAGGTTCAGGAGCTGGTTCATTAGTAGCATATGCATTAAATATAACTGAGGTAGATCCATTGTTTTTTGATTTATTATTTGAACGATTTTTAAATCCAGAACGCATTTCATTACCTGATTTTGATATTGATTTTTGTATGGAAAAGCGGGATCGAGTAATCGAACATGTCGCAGATATGTACGGTAGAGAATCAGTAGCTCAAATTATTACTTTCGGTACAATGACCGCAAAAGCAGTTATTAGAGATGTTGGAAGAGTTTTAGGATATCCTTATGGATTTATTAATAATTTATCTAAATTAGTTCCTTTAGATCCAGGAATTACATTAAAAAACGCTTTTTCTAAAGATTCAGAATTATATAATCTTTATAAAAGTGATGAAGATGTTAAACATTTAGTTGATATATCAAAAAAATTAGAAGGAATAAATCGTAATGTTGGAAAACATGCAGGAGGTGTAGTAATTTCTCCTACCAAGATTACTGATTTCTGTCCTTTGTATTGCGATGAAAAAGGAAATAATCCTGTAACTCAATTTGATAAGAATGATATAGAGTATGTTGGATTATTAAAATTTGATTTTCTTGGTTTGCGTACATTAACAATTATTAATTGTGCGGTAAACATGATTAATAGAAATTTATTATTAAATAACAAAAAAAAAATTAATATCAATTCTATTCCTCTTAATGATGGTAAATGTTTTATTTTATTAAAAAAATGTGAAACTACCGCTATTTTTCAACTAGAATCCTATGGAATGAAAGACTTAATCCAACGATTGAAACCAGATTGTTTTGAAGACATTATTGCATTAATCGCGCTTTTTAGACCTGGACCTTTACAATCTGGAATGGTAGATAATTTTATTAATCGTAAACATGGAAATGAAGAAATTGCATATCCTGATCATAAATGGCAGCATTCATTATTAAAACCAGTATTAGAATCAACATATGGTATTATTTTATATCAAGAACAAGTAATGCAAATTGCTCAAGTTTTAGCAGGTTATACGTTAGGAAAAGCTGATATTTTAAGACGAGCTATGAGCAAAAAAAATTTGAAAGATATGTCTGAACAACGAGTTGTGTTTATAGAGGGTGCTCAAAAAAATGGAATTGACAAAAAATTATCTGTAAAAATTTTTGATTTATTAGAAAAATTTGCTGGGTATGGATTTAATAAATCTCATTCTGTAGCTTACGCATTAGTATCTTATCAAACTTTATGGTTAAAAGCACATTATCCTTCTGAATTTATGGCTTCTACTATGACATCTGATATAGATAATACAGATAAAATTGTAATTTTAGTCAATGAATGCCTTCAAATGGGAATAAAAATAATACCTCCAAATATCAATTTGAGTAAATATGAATTTTATGTTAACGATAAAAAAAATATCGTGTACGGTCTTGGAGCAATTAAAGGTATAGGTGAAAATTCAATACGTAATCTTGTTAGAGAAAGAGAAAAAAATGGATTTTTTTTCGATTTATTTGATCTTTGTACTCGTACTGATCCTAATAAAATAACTCGTAAAATTTTAGAAAAATTAATTATGTCTGGTAGCTTTGATTGTTTGAACACAAATAGAAGTTATTTACTTTCTTTAATTGAAGATACTATCAAGGCATCAAAAGAGCATTTTAAAATAAAAAAATTTAAACAACAAAGTTTATTTGGTTCGTTTAAAGAAGAATTAAATACTATAAAAAATAATAATTTATTAAATTCTTCTTCTTATGAAGAAAATAAATTAGAAAATGAACATAAAGTTTTAGGTTTATATCTTACAGGGCATCCTATTGATCGATATTTAGAAGAGTTAAAATACTACATTAATAATGTAACATTTTCAAAATTAAAATTTTCTAATAAGACTAACAAAAAAATAATAGTGGCAGGAATAGTTATTTCTATTAAAGTAAAAGTTACAAAAAATAAAAATCGTATAGCTATTTTAGTATTAGATGATAACACTGGTTTTTTAGAAGTAGTAGTTTTTGAAAGTTTATTAAATTCATTTGAACATTTGATTAAATTAAATAAAATTTTAATTGTTTCAGGTGTTTTAAACACTCATTTTATTAATAAAAATTTAAAAATGACAGCATATAATATTATGAATTTAAATTTAGCAAGAGAAAAATATCTTAATAAATTAACAATTATATTAAAAGAAAAACAAAGAGATAAAAATCTTTTAAAAAATATTTATCAATTTTTTAAAAAACAACCTATAGGTAAAACTCCTATTTATATTTTTTTTGAAAAAGACCACATTAATCCTAAATGTGAATTAGTAAAAAAATGGTTAATTACAATCAGTAACGAATTTTTAATTGATTTAGATAACTTCACCAATAAATATAAAATATACATACAGTATTTTTAAAAAAAATTAAAAAATATAAAAAAAATTATTAAAAATTTTATTTAATATATCTTATTTTTTTAAATTAAATTTAATTTTTTTTTTAAAAAACACGTAATTTCTTTTACCTTAATTAAAATACTTTTCTTATTTTTTCTTTCTCTATATTCAATCTTATTTTCATTGATATGACGTGGGCTAATTATAATTTGATGTGGAATTCCAATTAAATCTATTTCATTGAACATAATACCTGGTCTTTCATTTCGATCGTCTAAAATCACATCTATTTTTTCTTTTTTAAAATTTTTATATAAATTTTCCGTCACTTCTTTGATTTTAGTGCATTTTTTTATATTTAAAGGTAAGATGACAACTTGAAAAGGAGCGATAGAATCAGGCCAAATAATTCCACTATCGTCATAATTTTGTTCGATTAGAGCAGCAATGATACGCGTTATTCCAATACCATAACATCCCATATGTATGTGTTTTTGATTATTATTTTTTTCTTGAACCAATACATTCATTTTTTTTGAGTATTCTTTTCCTAATTGAAAAATATGTCCAATTTCAATGCTTTTTTTAATCTCTAAAGATTTTGATCCATCTGGGCTTAGATCTTTTTTCGTTATATTTCTAATATCTTTAATAATTGGAATAGGTAAATCTACGTTCCAATTTACATTAATAAAAAATTTTTCATTAATATTAGATCCGATAGTAAAATCTTTCATATAATAAACAGATATATCTGCAAAGATAGGAATTTTTAAACCTAAAGGTCCTAAAAATTTTGATTTTACTCCCATTAATTCAATAGTTTCCTGTTCATTAACAAATGACAATGGTTTTTCAATTATATCAATTTCTTCTATTTTAAATAAGTTTAGTTTGTGTTCTTTACGGATTAAGAGAGCTGCTAAAGAAGAATGATTATTAATTTTAGTTCGGATTAATATAGTTTTTACAAGATTTTTAATAGGTTTTTTTAATTCATTGAAACTTTTTATAGATTTTTTGCTCTTTATTTGATTTGAAACTATCTTGTTTTTTTCTTTAAAAAAGTTAATTGTTTCCATCGATTTTGCTGTATTAATATTTGAAGCATATGATGTATTTTTTGAAAAAACAATTTCATCTTCACCATTTTCCGATAAAGCTTGAAATTCATGAGAAACATTTCCTCCCATAGATCCTGAATCTGCATTGACTGCACGAAATTGAATTTTTATTTTATTAAATATATTTATGTAGCTTTGATAAAAATCATTATAAGTTTTTTCTAAACAATATTTACTAATATGAAAAGAATAAGCGTCTTTCATAATGAACTCACGAGATCTAATAATCCCAAATCTAGGTCTTATTTCATCTCGAAATTTTGTTTGTATTTGATATATAGTTAATGGAAGATCTTTATATGAATGAATTTCATTTCGAATAAAATTAGTGATTACTTCTTCGTTCGTTGGTCCTAATATAAATTTTTGGTTTCGTCGATCATAAAACTGTAGTAGTTCTTCTCCATATATATTTAATCTTCCACTATCTTGCCAAAGTTTTTCGGGTTGTATAATTGGCATTAATAGTTCTAAAGCATGTATTTTTTTCATTTCATTTCTGATAATATCTTCTATTTTTTTTAATACCTTTATACCTGTTGGAAGCCAAATATATATACCTGAAGATAGTTTTCTAATCATTCCACTTTTTAACATAAGTTGATGACTAATAATTTTTGCATTATGTGGTGTTTCTTTTAACGTTGAAAATAAATATTTACTTGCACGCATATAAAAAGTCTCGATAAGAATAAAGATTATTTTTTTAAAATAAAAAATTTATTTTAAAATATTTGAAATGTTTATTTTAAATTATTATTAATAACTTTATTATATAATAAAATTGTATTTAAAATATTTTTTTTAATTAAAATTTGTCTGCTAACTAAAAAACTTTAATGGTTAAAAGTATTTAAAATGAATCATGATATAAAAGAAGAAAAAACAGAACAACCAACAGAGCATCATATCGAAAAATTTAAAAAAAAAGGACAAACAAGATATTCTCGTGAATTAAATTCTTTATTAATTTTAATAGTTGGTTTATTAAACTTATGGTGGTTTAGATATTCAATTATTTTTGAATTAAAAACTATTATATTTAATAATTTTTATTTTAATGAAAGTATTCTTACAAACAAACAAAATATTTCATTAAATTTTTTTATTTTTATAAAAAAAATATTGATTGTTTTTTTTCCATTTCTTTCGTTTTTAATATTTATAATTATTGTTCCTCCTATTTTATTTAGTGGTATAAAGTTCAATTTTAAATCTTTACAATTCAATTTTAAAAGATTAAATCCATTATCTGGTTTAAAAAAAATTTTTTCTTTTCAAACATTTATTGAATTGTTAAAAACAATACTCAAATTATTTATAATTAGTACTATATCTATTTGGTATTTATGGATATATTTTTTTAAAATATTCTTATTAAATACTAGAAGTATTGCATCTTCATTATCCTATGCATTTAATTTAATTGCTTATTGTTGTATTTTTGTAATATTAGGATTAATACCAATTGTTATTTTAGATATTTTATGGCAACAATGGAAACATTGTAAAAAATTAAAAATGACTCATCAAGAGATAAAAGATGAGTTTAAAGAAAGAGAAGGAAGTCCACAAATAAAAACACGTATTCGACAGCAAATGAAAATAAATTTGCGAAGAAGAATGATTTTAGATGTTCCTAAAGCAGATGTCGTTATAACTAATCCTATTCGTTATGCAATAGCACTTAAGTATGATCTTCATAAAATGAATGCTCCTAAAGTAATTGCTAAAGGTATTGGTGAAACAGCTGTTAAAATACAAGAAATTGCGACTAAAAATAGCGTTGCTATTATTTCCGCACCATCTTTAGCTCGTTCATTATATCGTTATTCAGAAATAGGTCAATATATTCCAGGTCCACTTTATAAAGCTGTAGCTGAAATTTTAGCATGGGTTTGGAAAGTAAGAAAATGGAAAAGAGAGGGCGGTATTTTCCCTGAAAAACCTAAAAATATATCAGTTCCATCAGAATTTAATATCACAGGAGAAAGTAAAAGTAATGATTAATTTTTCTTCTTTTTTTCGTATGATACAAAGCTTAAAAAGAACACAATGGCAAATACTAGCAGGTCCAGTTTTAATTTTAATTATTTTATCGATGATGGTTTTACCATTAGCACCATTCGTTTTAGATGTTTTTTTTACTTTTAATATTGCTTTATCAATAATTATCTTACTCGTATCGATGTTTACTCGACATACTTTAGATTTTGCTGCTTTTCCAACAATTTTGCTTTTTTCTACATTGTTACGTTTAGCATTAAACGTTGCGTCAACGCGCGTAATATTTTTAAACGGTCATACTGGAACGCATGCAGCAGGTCAGGTTATAGAATCATTTGGTCATTTTTTAGTCGGTGGAAATTTTGCTATTGGCATAGTTGTTTTTGTTATTTTAGTTATCATTAATTTTATGGTGATTACGAAAGGATCTGGAAGAATAGCAGAAGTTGGAGCAAGATTTATATTAGATGCAATGCCAGGAAAACAGATGGCTATTGATGCTGATTTAAATGCAGGTTTAATTGGAGAAGCAGAGGCTAAAAGACGTCGTTTAAAAATCACGAAGGAAGCTGATTTTTATGGATCAATGGATGGTGCAAGTAAATTTGTTCGAGGAGATGCAATCGCTGGTATTTTGATTATGGTTCTTAATATTTTTGGAGGACTAATTATCGGTTTATTTCAACATAACATGTTATTAAATCAAGCTGCAGAAGTATATACTTTATTAACTATAGGAGATGGTTTAGTTGCTCAAATTCCAGCTTTAGTCATTTCTACAGCTGCTGGAGTAATTGTTACACGCGTTAGTACAAATCAAAATGTTGGCGAACAAATGATAAGTCAATTATTTTATAATTCACAGGTAATTTTTCTGAGTGCAATAGTTTTAGGTATTCTTGGCTTAGTTCCAGGAATGCCAAATATTATATTCTTAGTATTTACTTTTTCTTTATTATCTCTGTCTTGGTGGCTAAGTAGAAAAAAAAATAATACTGAGAAAAATCTTTTAACTTCTAAAAAAAAATATAAATCAGTAGATAATTCAATTTCCGAAGCTTCTTGGAGTGATGTTGAATTAGAAGATCCTATAAGAATAGAAATAGGATACAGTTTAATACCTATGGTTGATATTCAAAAAAAAGGTGATTTATTAGATAAAATACGTATTATTCGTAAAAAGTTTGCTCAAGAAATCGGATTTTTACCTCCATTAGTCCACATTAAAAACAATATAAATTTAAAACAGAATAGTTATAAAATCTTTATTAAAGGAGTAGAAGTTGGTCAAAGTAATTGTTTTTGCGGAAAATATATGGCTATTAATTCAGGAAGAGAAACAGAACCTTTACCATTTAAAAAAGTTTATGAACCTACTTTTGGTTTGTCTGGTTATTGGATCGATTTTAACTTTAAAAATGAAGCAGAAAAAAAAGGTTATTCTGTAGTAGAAGCTAGTGCTATTATTGCAACACATTTAAATTTTTTGATTTCTAAACATATTGATGAATTATTTGGTCGTCAAGAAGCTCAACAACTATTAGATCATGTTAATTTAGAAATGCCAAAATTAACTGAAGATTTAATACCAAATGTATTAAGTTTAACAACTTTGCATAAAATTTTAAAAAATCTTCTTTTAGAAGAAGTGCCAATACGGGATATGAGAACTATTTTAGAAACATTGTCAGAATATTCTATCGATCAAAAAGATCCAAATGAGTTAACTAATTTTGTTCGTATTGCATTAAGTAAAGTTATTACACAAAAATTGTTTTATAAAAAAGATATCATTGAAATAATAGGTTTAGAAACAAACTTAGAACAATTATTATTAGATACTGTCAAAGGACAAAACAATACTATAGAACCAGGTTTGTCTGAATTACTGATAATAAAAACTCAAGAAGCTATTGAAAAACAAAAATTAATAAATGCTCCTATTGTATTATTAGTAATTCATCCTCTTCGATTTTTTTTATCAAAAATTTTACGAAAAAACTTTCCAGAATTAACAGTATTATCACAATTTGAAATAACAGATGTAAAAAAAATAAAAATGACTAGTGTAATTGGTAGTTAATTGTATTTTATAAATACAGGTTGGTGTGGTTTTAATTAGTACATTCTAGTACTTCATTATTTCCTCACCTTACTGAATTTTTAAAATATAAATTGTTTTTACATTTTTTTCACGGTTTTAATTCCTAATAAATTTAGTCCTTTTTTTATTGTTTTTGCTGTTAAAAAAGATAATTTAATTCTGCTTTTTCTAATTTTTATTTTTTCGGAAAAAAGAATTGAACAGTTTTCATAAAAATTAGAAAAACATGTAGACAGTTCATAAAGATATTTACACATAATATGAGGAGTTCCATTTTTAGCTATTAATAAAATAATTTCTTCAAATTCTAATATTTTAATAGCTAGATTAATTTCACTTTCTTCATTAAGAATTATTTTCATTTTTATTTTATGCAATGGAATAGTTGATTTTTTTAAAATAGATGTAATTCTTGTATAGGCGTATTGTATATAAGGAGCGGTGTTGCCTTCAAAGCTTAACATCTTGTCCCAATCAAATATATAATTAGTATTTCTATTTTTAGATAAATCAGAATATTTTACAGCACTGATTCCAATTGTTTTCCCTAATTTAATTAAATTTCTTTTGCATAAATTAGGTTTTTTATTCTTAATTAAATTAGTAGCTCTATTTATGGATTCGTTAAGAAGATCAGAGAGTTTTATAGTGTTTCCGTCTCGAGTTTTAAAAGGACGTTTGTTTTTAGATAACATCATTCCAAACATGTGATGTTCTAGCAATAAATTTTTAGATATGTAATTAGCTTTTTTAGCAATAGTCCATGACTGTAAAAGATGTTGATATTGACGGGAATCAGTATAATATATGATTCGATCAGCACGTAAAGTTTGATATCTATATTTAAAGCAAGCAATATCAGTAGTTGAATATAAAAAACCTTTGTCTTTTTTTTGAATTATTACTCCCATAGATTTTCCAATTCTATTTTTAAATTCATCAAGACAAACAATAACAGCTCCATTTTTTTCAACAGCTATTTTTTGTTTTTTGAGATCTTCTACAATTTTTGGAAGCATTGAATTATATACACTTTCTCCCATAGTATGTTTTTCTTTTAACGTTACATTGAGCTTTTTATATATTTTATAATTTTCTAACATGGTAATTGATACCAATTTTTTCCAAATAGAACAGCAATATTGATCTCCATTTTGCAATTTTACTACAAATTCTCTAGATTTTTTTGAAAATAACTTATTTGAATCGTATTCTTTTTTTGATTGACAATAAATATTGTCTAAATCTTTAAGTGAAAGAAGATTTTTTTTTAACTTTTTTAGTAATTTTTTATCTTCTAAATATGCAATTAGCATACCAAATTGTGTTCCCCAATCTCCAATATGATTAGCTCTAATTACTTTGTGTCCTAAAAATTCTAATATTCTTGCTGTAACATCACCTATTATAGTTGATCTTAAATGTCCAACGTGCATTTCTTTTGCAATGTTTGGAGAAGAGTAATCTACTATAATATTTTTTTTGGATAAATATGTTTAACACCAAGGCGAGATGAAATAAATGGTATTTCTAACTTTTCAGATAACCATTTATTTTTAATAAAAATATTAATAAATCCTGGATTTGAAAAAACTATTTTTTTATAGATTTTTTGTTTTTCTATAAGATTTATTATTTTTTGAAATAATTTATATGGTTTTGTTCTTAATAGATTAGATATCTTAATTAAATTATCAACTTGATAATGACCAAATTCTATTTTTTTATTTGACGTGATTAATACTTTATAATCATAATTACTATTAATTTTAATTAGAGCTTGTTCAATGTCTTTTTTTATTATATATTTTATATTCATAAATAAATAACCTTTTTATAAATTAAAAATAAATTTTTGAAAAATAAAGTTTTTATAAAACTTTATAAATAATTTTTACTATACTATAAGTATAGTTGTTTAGTAGATTTTTCTTTACAATATTGTTATAAATTTATGTAAACATATTGTTTATTTATCAAAAATAATTTAACTGAATTAACAAATTTTTTATAAAATTAAAAATAAAAATTAATTTTATTAAAAAAGGTTGACAACACAGTAAAAAAAATGTAATCTCGTATAAAGTTTCAAAACAACGCTCTTTAACAAAATAATTAGATAATCTGTGTGGGCACAGAAAATTAAGTACAAAATTAATATTTAAAAAATCTTAAAGATTTATTCTTTAAGAATAAAGTTTTTAAAACTGAAGAGTTTGATCATGGCTCAGATTGAACGCTGGCGGCAAGCCTAACACATGCAAGTCGAGCGGCAGCGAAAGAAAGCTTGCTTTCTTGTCGGCGAGCGGCAAACGGGTGAGTAATATCTGGGGATCTGCCCAAAAGAGGGGGATAACTACTAGAAATGGTAGCTAATACCGCATAAAGTTGAAAAACCAAAGTGGGGGACCTTTTTAAGGCCTCATGCTTTTGGATGAACCCAGACGAGATTAGCTTGTTGGTAAGGTAAAAGCTTACCAAGGCAACGATCTCTAGCTGGTCTGAGAGGATAACCAGCCACACTGGAACTGAGACACGGTCCAGACTCCTACGGGAGGCAGCAGTGGGGAATATTGCACAATGGGCGAAAGCCTGATGCAGCTATGCCGCGTGTATGAAGAAGGCCTTAGGGTTGTAAAGTACTTTCAGCGGGGAGGAAAGAAATAAAACTAATAATTTTATTTTGTGACGTTACCCGCAAAAGAAGCACCGGCTAACTCCGTGCCAGCAGCCGCGGTAATACGGAGGGTGCAAGCGTTAATCAGAATTACTGGGCGTAAAGAGCACGTAGGTGGTTTTTTAAGTCAGATGTGAAATCCCTGGGCTCAACCTAGGAACTGCATTTGAAACTGAAATGCTAGAGTATCGTAGAGGGAGGTAGAATTCTAGGTGTAGCGGTGAAATGCGTAGATATCTGGAGGAATACCTGTGGCGAAAGCGGCCTCCTAAACGAATACTGACACTGAGGTGCGAAAGCGTGGGGAGCAAACAGGATTAGATACCCTGGTAGTCCATGCCGTAAACGATGTCGACTTGGAGGTTGTTTCCAAGAGAAGTGACTTCCGAAGCTAACGCATTAAGTCGACCGCCTGGGGAGTACGGCCGCAAGGCTAAAACTCAAATGAATTGACGGGGGCCCGCACAAGCGGTGGAGCATGTGGTTTAATTCGATGCAACGCGAAAAACCTTACCTGGTCTTGACATCCACAGAATTTTTTAGAAATAAAAAAGTGCCTTCGGGAACTGTGAGACAGGTGCTGCATGGCTGTCGTCAGCTCGTGTTGTGAAATGTTGGGTTAAGTCCCGCAACGAGCGCAACCCTTATCCCCTGTTGCCAGCGGTTCGGCCGGGAACTCAGAGGAGACTGCCGGTTATAAACCGGAGGAAGGTGGGGACGACGTCAAGTCATCATGGCCCTTACGACCAGGGCTACACACGTGCTACAATGGTTTATACAAAGAGAAGCAAATCTGCAAAGACAAGCAAACCTCATAAAGTAAATCGTAGTCCGGACTGGAGTCTGCAACTCGACTCCACGAAGTCGGAATCGCTAGTAATCGTGGATCAGAATGCCACGGTGAATACGTTCCCGGGCCTTGTACACACCGCCCGTCACACCATGGGAGTGGGTTGCAAAAGAAGCAGATATCCTAACCATGAAAATGGAAGGCGTCTACCACTTTGTGATTCATGACTGGGGTGAAGTCGTAACAAGGTAACCGTAGGGGAACCTGCGGTTGGATCACCTCCTTAAAAATATATACTTTTTTAGAAAGTGCCCACACAAATTATCTAATAAAATTTTGTTTTATAAAGGCTTGTAGCTCAGATGGTAAGAGCGCACCCCTGATAAGGGTGAGGTCGGTGGTTCAACTCCACTCAGGCCTACCATTAATAAATACTATCTGGGGCTATAGCTCAGCTGGGAGAGCGCCTGCCTTGCACGCAGGAGGTCAGCGGTTCAATCCCGCTTAGCTCCAATTAAAAAATTATCCTTTCTTTTCCTCAATAAAATAAAAACCTCAAGATCACTTTTATATTTTTCTAATCCCATTGACTTTTTAATAATTTCTTCATCTGTTCTTAAAAAGATATTTATTTTTCTCTCAGTCTTAAGATAGACTGGAAGACTCTTCTTATTTTTCGAGATAATTTTTTTTATTTTTTTATAGTAGTTTTTTATCTTTTTATCAAATGGTAAAATAGACATAGAAAAAATTAAATTAGATAGGGTATATTCATGTGAACAGCACAATATTGTTTTTTCTGGTAAGAATTTTATCAAATTAATAGATTGATACATGTCAACAAATCTATTTTCGAAAACACGACCACAACCTCCTGAAAATAATGTGTCACCGCAAAAAAAATATGGTTTTAAATAATATGAAACATGACCTAATGTATGACCTGGAGTGAAAAAAACGTTGATTTCGTTTTCTAATAATTTAATTTTATCTCCCTTTTTTACAATTTTGTTTACATTATTTTTTTTTGTTTCTTCAGGACCAAAAACAATTATATCCGGATATTTTTTTATAATTTCTTTAACACCTCCTACATGATCAGTATGATTGTGAGTTAATAAAATTGCTATTGGTTTCCATCTTTTTTTTTCTATTTTTTTTATTACATTTTCAGCAACACCAGGATCAATAATTATACAAAAAGAATTACTATCATACAAAATCCAAACGTAATTATCATTTAATATAGAAATACTTGTAAGAATCATTTTAAATTCCGTTAAAAATAAAAAAATATTATAAATTTTTTTTTTGATAAAAATTATTTTCATAAAAAAAATCTTTGATCGAAGGATTTTGAGCCGATTGACGAGCTATTTTATCACATCTTTCATTTTCTAAATGACCTACATGTGCTTTAACCCAAAACCATTTAATATAATGATTTTTCATAGCGGTGTTGATACGTAACCATAAATCTAAATTTTTTACTGATTTTTTTTTATTTGTTTTCCATTTTTGTTTTTCCCATTTATAAATCCAATTTGTAATACCTTTTTTTACATATTGACTATCAATTGTAATTTTAACTGTACAAGATTCTTTAAGGGATTCTAAACCAGATATTACACCCATTAATTCCATTCTATTATTGGTAGTTAAAAAAAAACCTGAAGTTAATATCTTCTCATGTAATTTATAACGTAATATTGTACCATATCCACCTGAACCTGGATTTCCTAAACAAGAACCATCTGAAAATATTTCAACTAATTTTAACATTTTAATTATTATTCCAATATTAAATAATTTATTATGAAAAACAAAAAAAGAATAGTTGTATTAGATACTGAAACAACAGGAATGAATAGTGTAAGCCCGCCTTATCTTAATCATAGAATTATTGAAATCGGTGCTATTGAAATTATTAACCGTCGTTTTACAGGAAAAAAATTTCATTCTTATATTAAACCTGATAGGTTGATAGAAGAAAATGCTATAAAAGTTCATGGTATTACTGACAATTTTTTATCAGATAAGCCAAGTTTTAAAGATATAGCTAAAGATTTCTTTAATTATATCAAAAATTCAGAATTAGTAATTCATAATGCATCTTTTGATGTGGGTTTTATAAATCAAGAGTTTTCAATATTAAGTAAAAAAATACAGGACATATCAAATTTTTGCTCTATTACTGATACATTAAAAATAGCTAGAAAATTATTTCCTGGAAAAAAAAATACACTAGATGCATTATGTATACGTTATAAAATAAAAAATTCCCATAGAATTTTACACGGTGCTATTTTAGATGCTTTTTTGTTAGGTAAATTATATCTTTTAATGACTAGTAATCAAGAATCAATTTCATTTGATAAAAATATTAGAAATAAAAGAGATTTTGAATGTTCCAAAAATTTAATAATAAAAAAAAATCCGTCTTTAAAAATACTACGAGCAAATAAACAAGAATTAGAACTTCATACAAAATATTTAAGATATTTAAAAAACAAAAAAACATGTATTTCATAGTAAATTACGAATAACTATAAAAAGATGATTGACTCATTTTTTTAAAATATGTACAATATAGAAATAATAAAAAGGTGCGGTAGTTCAGTCGGTTAGAATACCGGCCTGTCACGCCGGGGGTCGCGGGTTCGAATCCCGTCCGCACCGAAAAAAAAATAATTTTCTTTAATAATTTTTTTCTAATAAAAATAGAAAAAAATTTTTCTATTTTTTTAAATTTCAAGAATGTTAAAAATGTATAAAAAAATTATTTCTTCTGAATTAAATACTGCATTACAAATATTAAAAATTTTTTCAAAAAATGAAGAACAAATTCAAAATATTGAAAAATCAGCTATTTTAATTGCAAAATCCTTTAAAAATAAAAATAAAGTAATTTCTTGTGGAAATGGTGGTTCTCATTGCGATGCAGTACATTTTGCTGAAGAATTAACTGGTCTTTATCGAGAAAAAAGACCTGGATATGCTGCAATACCTATTTCTGATATTGGCCATATTTCTGCAGTAGGAAATGATTTTGGATATGATCAAATATTTTCACGTTATGTAGAAAGTATTGGTTGTTCTAACGATGTGCTTCTAGCAATTTCTACTTCTGGTAAATCTATTAATATTATTAATGCAATACAAGCTGCACGTAAAAAAAATATGAAAGTCATTTCCTTAACAGGAAATAACGGAGGTAAAGTTAAAAATTTATCTGATATAGAAATTTGCATTCCATATCATGGTTATTCAGATCGAATACAAGAAATGCACATTAAAATTATTCATATATTAATATTAATTATTGAAAAAGAAATGAATAAAACAAATTAATTAATCATTTTATTTTTGCAATTGTAAATCCTACAATAATTACAAATTATTTCCACTTTATTTAATAAATACTATTTTATAGTTTTGGATTTTTTTTTCATGAGTGAGAAATACATTGTTACCTGGGATATGCTTCAAATTCATACTAGAAGACTAGCTAATCGATTACTTAAAATAAAAAATTCTTGGAATAGAATAATCGCTGTGAGTCGAGGAGGTCTTGTTCCTTCTGCTATATTAGCAAGAGAATTAGGTATTCGATGTGTAGATACCGTATGCATTGCGAGTTACAATGATGATTGTTTGCAAAAAAGTAGAAAAATAATTAAAAAAGCAAAAGCAAAAAAAAACGGAGAAAAAATTCTTGTTGTAGACGATCTTGTTGACACAGGAGGGACAGCAAAAATTATTCGTCATTTATATCCAAAAGCATATTTTGTAACTATTTTTGCAAAACCATTGGGTCGATTATTAGTAGATAACTATATTATTGATATTGATCAAAATATATGGATAGAACAACCATGGGATATGTCAACATCTTATATTCCGCCTCTTGTTAAAAAATGATAGCAACTTAAAAAGTTATAAAATCGTTTTTTATAAAAAGATACTATAAAATTTACTATCGATAAATATATATGAAATTGTAAAACAGGTACATTTATGAAAAATAAAAAAGACAAAAATGAAAAAACAGTTAACGATTTTAAAAAAGAAGAAAAAAAAGAAAATTTAGAGCAAATAGAAAAAAATAATCTGATTACTTCATTAGAAGTTGATTTAAAAGAATATCAAGAACAAATTATAAATTTACAATTAAAAAATCATGAAGAAACAATAAAATTAAATAATAGACTAAATAATGAAATAGAAAAATTCAGAAAGTTTTCTTTAGAAAAATTGATTATTGAATTTCTTCCAATTATAGATAACATCGAGCGTGCTTTAAATATAATTAAAGAGAAAAGAGAAGAATTTTATTTAGAAATTATTAAAAAATTAAATTTTATTTCTTCTTTATTAGACGAAATTTTAACTGAATTTAATATTTCAAAAATTAATGACAATAATGTATTGTTTGATCCAGAAATTCATCAAGCAATGTCTATTGATTACAATGATAAAATACAAGATAATCATGTAGTAGATATTATGCAATCTGGTTATATCCTTCATGAATCTCGTTTATTACGTCCTGCTATGGTTATTGTTTCAAAAAGCAAAAAATAATTTTTTTTAACAGTAAAAATTTATTTTTTTAAAAAAAAACTTGATCTTTTTCTTCTTCTTTCTTTGGGATCGATTATTAAATTTCTATAGATTTCAATTCGATCTCCATTTTTTATCTTTTCATTTAAATGTACTAATTTATTATAAATTCCTACATTTTTTTTATAAAATTGAATATTTTTAACCTTATTAAGTAAATTTGAAGCTAATATAGCATCTTTTACAGTTGAATTTGAACAAATTTTAACTTCATTAATGTATTGGATATTAGGCAAGGCATAGATAACTGTTACTTTAATAATATTCATGTTTATTTTTTATTATAAAAAATTCTTTTTTAACAAAATTTTCAAAATAAATCAATATATATGAATAAATTTTTAAGAAAATATTTAAATATAAGTTTCTTTTGGATTACATCTAATTATGTCTCGTAAAAAAAAATGTTATTTAAAATCATCTACTATTTGTACAAATAAAAAAGCATATTATAATTATTTTATAGAAGAAGTATTTCAATCAGGTCTTGTATTAATGGGATGGGAAGTAAAATCTATTAGATTAGGAAAAATAAATATTACTGAAAGTTATATTAACAATGATAATTTAAATGAAATGTATCTTTACAATTCTGTTATTCAACCTCTAAATACCTGTTCTAATCATTTATTTTGTGATTCATCGAGAAAAAGAAAATTACTTTTGCATAAGAGTGAAATTCAATATTTATCTAATAAAAAAAATAAAATAGGTTCTACATTGATTGCATTATCTTTATTTTGGGAAAAGTCTTGGTGTAAATTAAATTTTGGATTAGCTAAAGGAAAAACTAAAATAGATAAAAGGGAAGATGAAAAACAAAATCAATGGAACAAAGAAAAATCAAAAATTTTAAAAAAAGTCAGGTTTCATATTTAAAAAATATTTTATGAAAAATAGTCGCGATAGTTATTGGATGAAAATTGCATTAAGGTATGCACATCATGCAGAAAAAACTGGAGAAGTACCCATCGGCGCAGTAATTGTTTTTCAAGAAACAATTATAGGATTCGGCTGGAATAGTGTTATTTCTCAAAATGATTCTACTGCTCATGCAGAAATTATGGCTTTGCGCAAAGCAAGTAGAAACATACGAAATTATAGGTTATTAAACACAACATTATATGTCACATTGCAACCTTGTATGATGTGCTGTGGAGCTATTTTAAATAGTCGTGTTAAAAGATTAGTATTCGGTTCACCTTATAAAGATACGAAAAAAAATCCATTTTTAAAAAAAATTTTTTCAAATTTAGAAAAAAAAAATAAATTAATAGTAGAAAAAAAAATTATGAAAAATGAATGTTCTAATATATTAAGTAATTTTTTTAAAAAGAAAAGACGTTAAATTTTTTTTAGAGATAATTAATTTTCTAAAATAACTAACGCATACGCATATAATTTTTCATCGGTTATACTAACAAATATAGATTTGCATTTTATCTCTCTAGATTTTTGTAAAGCACATTTTAAAAAACGTAATTTAGGTTTCCCTGATATATCATTATATAATTCTAATTGATTAAATTTTATTCCGTAATTAATTCCTGTTCCTAAAGCTTTAGACGCTGCTTCTTTTACTGCAAATCTTTTAGCAAGAAAGTTTATAGGATTTTTGTTTACTATATATTTCTCCCATTCTTGTACTGATAAAATTTTTTTCGCTAATTTATCTTTAAAATTATAAACAATATTTTTAATACGCAAAATTTCTATAATATCTGTTCCTATACCTACAATAGACATATTAGTATCTTTTCTCTTAATTGAACAAAATTTTTAATTTTATTTTTAAAATTAGTTAAAACATTTTAGGTATTTTAACTAATTTTAAAAAAAATAATTTTTTTAATTTTTTTTCTTGACCCATATTACAAGATGTACTTTCATATTCATTTTTTTTTCGATTTTAAACCTAGATAACATACTGATTTTTTTAACTCCTTCTCCTTTTTGTCCAATAATAATTTTTTTTTGTCTTTCATATTTCACATAAATTATAGCTCTAATGTAGAGTATTTTTTTTACTTTTTCTTCAAGTGATTCAATTTCTACCGTTGTTATTGAAGGTAATTCATCTCTTAAAAAAAACATTAATTGTTGACGAATTATTTCAGATATTGAAAAAAATAAAGAATTTGTTGTAATACATTTTTTAGGAAAAATATGATTATTTTTTGGTAAATAAGGATATATTTTTTTTTCTAAAAGAAGTATATTTTCTCTTTTTTTTGCCGAAACAGGTATAATTTCTATTGGATTAATTTTTCTTGAAAGAAAATTAATATGTGGTAAAAGAATGCTTTTATTTGGAATAATATCAATTTTGTTAATAACACAAATAATTGGAATTTTATTTTTTTTAATTTTATTAAAAATAATTTCATCTTCTATTTTCCAAATAGTACGATCTACAATAAATATAGTTAATATTGAACTTTTTATCATTTTTAAATTGTTATCTTTTTTTTCTTGTATATTTTTCCTCTTATTAAAATATATGCCTGGTGTATCTATATAAATAAATTGATGTGATTCTTTTGTTTTTATACCTATAATGTTTTTTTGTGTTGTATTTTTCTTTTTTGAAATAATAGAAATTTCATTTTCAATTATTTCATTAATTAATGTTGATTTGCCAACATTAGGCCTGCCAACAATAGTTATATATCCACAATATTGTTTTCTTTTTTTCACTCTACACCTAATTTAATTAATGCTTTTTTTGCTGCATCTTGTTCTGCTTTTCTTCTGCTTGTACCTTTACCAATTAAACTTTTTGGAATGGTACTAACTTCACAGTGAATAGTAAATAGTTGGTTATGTGCCTCACCATATACTTCCACAATAAAATATGAAGGTAAAGATAAATGTTTAGATTGTAAATATTCTTGCAATCTTGTTTTAGGGTCTTTTTGCGTATTTCCAGGACTTATTTTTTCTAAACGTTTTTCGTACCATTTAAGTATTAATTTTTCTACTGTTTTAATGTTACTATCTAAATAGATGCCACCAATTAAAGCTTCTACAGTATTAGCTAGAATAGATTCGCGACGAAAGCCTCCACTTTTTAATTCACCTTGACCTAACTGTAAATATTCTCCTAAATCAAATTCATATGCTATTTCTGCTAGAGTATTACCTCTTACCAAGGTAGCTCTCATACGACTCATATCACCTTCATCAATATATGGAAAATGCTGATATAAAGCATTGGCAATTACAAAACTTAAAATAGAATCCCCTAAAAATTCCAGTCTTTCATTATGTTTACTACTTGCACTGCGATGGGTTAACGCCTGTTTTAACAGGTCTTGATGAGTGAAAGTATATCCCAATACTTGCTGTATTTTATTTACTACGATATGGTTCATGTTATACCAATTTCAATAATATTTTAATTGATTTTTACATATAACAGGAAAAACAGTAAAATTTTTATAACATTTAATATATATTTCAAATATTAATATCGTAATACTGATTACATTCTGTTATATTAATTATTATTTTTAATATATGTTGCCGATTCTGTTGATACGTATACCTGTTGGCCATTCATTTTCTTTTTTTTCAAAACTCATCCATATTGTTATAGCTTTTCCTAATAAATTTTTTTCAGGTACGAATCCCCAATAGCGACTATCTAAGCTATTGTCACGATTATCTCCCATCATAAAATACTTATTTTTAGGAACTATCCATACCAATTTAGGCATACCTAATTGACGATAATAATCGTTTCTTTCACTTTTAATTCCGTCTAATATTAGTATATAATGTTTTAAATTACTCATTTTCTCTTGAACTTTTTTAAAATAAATAGAATTGTATACTTTTTCTTTTCCTATTTTATTTTCATTAAAAAGATATATTTTTTGAAAAAAATTACTTAATTCCGTTTTAGAATATTTAATAAAAAGCTTATTTTTACAGTTTTTTTGGTTAACATAATCAACACAAATTTTTAATTTTTTTGTATTAATATCATATTGAATTTTATCTCCCGGTAATCCTATTACACGTTTAATATAATCAATATTATTTTTAGGATGTTTAAAAACTACAATATCACCACGATGGGGTGAATTTATTTGAATAAGAGTTTTATTTGTAATTGGTTCTTTAATCCCATATGCAAATTTTTCTACTAAAATAAAATCTCCTATCAAAAGCGTTGGCATCATCGAACCTGAAGGTATCTGAAAAGGTTCGTAAATAAACGAACGTACTATCAAAACAATAAAAAATATTGGGAAAAAAGATGATAAAGACCGGAAAAAACATTTTTTGTTTTCTAAAACTATTTTGTCTATTAAAAATATGTTATTTTTTTTTTTTTTTCATAAAAATAATTTTTAATTAATGGAATTCGATACTTTATCCAAAGTATACCGGTTAAAAAAGTGCTAATTAATAAAAAAATAGTTAGTATATTACGCATTATTTTTTCTCATATTTTAATTTTTATTAATATTCAAAATTGTAAGAAACGTTGTTTTTGGCAAATTAACATTTCCTATTTTTTTCATTCTCTTCTTTCCATCTTTTTGTTTTTTTAATAGTTTCTTTTTTCTGCTAATATCACCACCATAGCATTTCGCTAGTACATTTTTTCTTAATTGTTTAATTGTTGATCTAGCAACAATAGAGTTATTAATAGTTGCTTGAATGTTAATATCAAATTGATGTCGAGGTATTAATTCCCTCATTTTATCAACTATTTCACGAGCACGATGTTGAGCGTTTTTATAATGAGAAATTACTGTTAATGCATCTATCCTTTCTGAATTGATTAGAATATCTATTCTAACCATTTTAACAGTTTTGAAATGTTTAAAATCATATTCTAGTGAAGCATATCCACTGGAAACTGACTTCAACTCATCAAAAAAATTTAAAACAACTTCGTTCATTGGAATATAATATTTTAAAGATACTTGCTGTTCATGATAAGTCATATTAATTTCAGTTCCTCTTTTTTTTATACACAGTTTCATAACTGGACCAAGAAATTTAGAGGGTAATAAAATATTACATTCAACAATAGGTTCTTTTATTTTTTTTATTTCGCTATTAATAGGAAAATCTGAAGGAGTATCTAAATAAATTTTTTTCCCATTATTTAATTCTATTTGATACATTACATTTGGAGCGGTCGAGATTAAATCAAGAGAATACTCTCTCTCTAAACGAGCTTGAACAATTTCCATATGTAATAAACCTAAAAAACCACATCTAAATCCAAAACCGAGAGCAGTTGAATTCTCTGGTTCATAAAATAAAGAAGAATCATTTAAACTAAGTTTGCCTAAAGCATCTCTAAATATTTCATATTGATCTGATGTAACAGGGAATAAACCAGCATAAATTTGAGGTTTTATTTTTTTAAAACCTGTTAGCATATTAATTGCTGGATTTTTAGCATTTGTTAACGTATCTCCCACTGGAGCTGCAGAAATGTTTTTAATTCCACAGATAATCCAACCTACTTCTCCGCATTTTAAGAAATTTTTATTTATTTTTTTTGGTGTAAATATACCTAAATGATCAACTGAATATATTTTTCCTGTACTCATTACTTTTATTTTATCTTTTTTTGAAACTATTC
Organism: Buchnera aphidicola (Rhopalosiphum maidis); assembly: GCF_003671935.1. NCBI lineage: Bacteria > Pseudomonadati > Pseudomonadota > Gammaproteobacteria > Enterobacterales > Erwiniaceae > Buchnera > Buchnera aphidicola. The sequence goes on along the minus strand of NZ_CP032759.1, from coordinate 492,499 downwards.
CATTTTTAATTCTTATTAAAGATACTACACCTAGATAATTATCAAACCAAGAGTCAATAATAAGTGCTTGTAACGGTTTATTTTCATCACCATCAGGTGCTGGAATTTCATTAATGATACATTCTATTAATTCTTCTATTCCTTGACCAGTTTTAGCTGAACATCTAATCGCATTTAATGCAGAAATACCGATAATATCTTCAATTTCTCTGGCTACTTTTTCTGGATTTGAATTAGGTAAATCTATTTTATTCAATACTGGGACTATTGAAAGGTTCATTTCTAAAGCAGTAGAACAATTTGCTAATGTTTGCGCTTCTACACCTTGACTTGAATCAACAACTAATAATGCGCCTTCGCAAGCTGCTAATGACCTAGAAACTTCATAAGAAAAGTTTACATGACCAGGTGTATCGATAAAATTTAAATGAAAGATATTACCACTTTTATTTGTGTAATCAATCATTACACTTTGTGCTTTGATTGTAATACCTCTTTCTTTTTCTAGATCCATAGAATCTAAAACTTGGTTAGACATTTCTCTTTCAGAAAGTCCACCGCATTTTTGAATTAAACGATCCGATAAAGTTGATTTTCCATGATCAATATGAGCGATAATAGAAAAGTTTCTTATATTTTTCATTTTTTTGACCATTTTTAAAATTAATTTAGTGAAAATTTTTACTTAAAAATATATTAAAATTTATTTTATATTAATATTTTTTAAAAGTATAAATATTTAATATATTTCTTATATTCATTTGAATATAATATACATTTAATAATGTAAATTACTGTAAATATAAAAAAATTTAAAAATTTTTTGTAATATTAAAAAATAACTTTTTACTGCAAAAAAAAATATTAAATTTAATATCCTTTAAAAAAATCAAGATCTAATTATTTATGATAGAAAAAAATAAAAAAGTAATTGTCGCAATGTCTGGAGGCGTAGATTCATCAGTTTCTGCATGGTTTTTGAAAAAACAAAACTACCAAGTAGAAGGTTTATTTATGAAGAATTGGGAAGAAGATGACAAAAAAAAATACTGTAGTGCTGCTCAGGATTTATCTGATGCAGAAGATGTATGTAAAAAATTAAATATTTATTTGCATAAAATAAATTTTTCTAAAGAATATTGGGAACGGGTATTTGAAAATTTTTTAAGTGAACATAAAAAAGGAAAAACTCCAAATCCTGATATATTATGTAATAAAGAAATTAAATTTAAAATATTTTTTGATTATTCTATTAAGGTTCTTCAAGCAAATTATATTGCCACTGGCCATTATGCTCAAATTAAAAAAAAAGATAAAAAATATTATCTTTTGAAAGGAACAGATCTTAATAAAGATCAAAGTTATTTTTTATATACATTGAAAAGTGTACAGCTAAAAAATATTTTATTTCCTATTGGAAATTTAAAAAAAAAGCAAGTTAGAATGATTGCCAAAAACATTGGTTTAAAAATTGCTGAGAAAAAAGATTCTACTGGAATTTGTTTTATTGGACCTAAAAAAATAAATAGTTTTCTTCATCGTTATATTAAGTCAGAAAAAGGTAATATTATTACAACTAATGGCACAGTTGTTGGACAACATAACGGTTTGTTTTGTTATACATTAGGCCAGCGTAAAGGATTAGGAATTGGTGGAATTAAAGGAAAATATAACATGCCATGGTATGTAGTTGAAAAAAAAATTAAAAATAATACATTGATTGTTGCTCAAGGTTCATTTAATAAAAAATTAATGTCTATAGGTTTAATAGCAGAAAAAATTAATTGGATTAATTGTGATAAAATGAATTTCCCTTTTTTATGTCAAGCAAAAACTAGATATCGTCAAACTGATATTTTTTGTAATATACAATATATGAATAATTTTTTTATTAAAGTTTTATTTGATTCTCCGGTTATTGCAGTTACACCTGGACAATCCATAGTTTTTTATTCGTCAGAAATATGTTTAGGTGGGGGGATTATAAAATCAAGATTACCATTATTATAATTTATTTTTAAAGCATAGAAATATCTATTTTTAACATAATGTATATTAAACGATTGTTTTAGTGGTATATTGAGATGTTGATTTTTAATACAATTTTAAGAAAAACACTGTATAATCATAAAATAAAAAAAAATATTTTTATCTTTTTTTAGATAGTAGGAATTTAAAATATGGAGTTAAACGAATTAACAGCTATTTCCCCAATTGATGGTCGATATTCTAATTCTACTAAATTTTTGCGCAATATTTTTAGTGAATTCAGTTTTTTAAAATATCGTCTTAATGTAGAGATTCAATGGTTAAAAAAAATAATTCATATGCATCAAATACTAGAAATTAAAAATATAGAAAATACAGAAATACTATTTCTTGATAATATTTTGGAAAAATTTAATGAAGAAGACGCAATATCTATTAAAAATATAGAAAAAGAGACTAATCACGATATTAAAGCATTAGAATATTTTTTAAGAAAAAAAATATCTAAATCAAAAAAACTGTTACCATTTTTAGAATTTGTACATTTTTCATGTACTTCGGAAGATATTAATAATATAGCATATGCTTTAATGATAAAAAATGCTCGTGATGAAATTATTTTGCCGTTATGGAAAAAAATACTTAGATTTTTAAAGAATGCTTCTTTTAAATATAAAGATAATTCATTGTTATCTATGACTCATGGTCAACCTGCTACTCCATCTACTATGGGCAAAGAGATGGCTAATTTTTACTATCGTATGCAACGTCAATATCATAAGTTAAAAAAAATAGAAATATTAGGAAAAATGAATGGTACGACTGGAAACTACAATGCACATTTAGCCGCTTATCCAAAAGTTGATTGGCATACAATAAGCAAAGAATTTATAGTGTCATTTGGAATTTCTTGGAATCCGTATACTACACAGATAGAACCACATGATTATATTGTAGAATTTTTTGGATGTATGTCTCTTTTTAATAATATATTAATTGATTTTAATCGTGATATTTGGGGATATATTTCCCTTAATTATTTTAAACAAAAGTCAAAAAATCAAGAAATAGGTTCTTCTATAATGCCGCATAAAATTAATCCTATTGATTTTGAAAATTCTGAAGGTAATTTAGGATTATCAAATGCTTTAATGAATCATATGATGAATAAGTTACCTATTTCTAGGTGGCAACGTGATTTAAGTGATTCTACGGTTTTAAGAAATATAGGGGTAGCATTTTCTTACTCTATTATTGCATATAATTCTGTTTTGTCAGGGACAAATAAATTAAAAATTAACACTGCTCAACTATTAAAAAATTTAAATAATAATTGGTCAGTTTTATCTGAAGCAATTCAAACTGTTATGCGTCGTTATAAAATTGAAAATGCGTATGAAAAGTTAAAACAATTAACTAGAGGAAAAGAAATAAAAAAAATTAACATACATCAATTTATTGAGAAATTAAATATTCCAAAAATAGAAAAAGAACGTTTAAAAAAATTATCTCCGTCTAATTATATTGGCGCAGCCAGCCAAATTATTGATGGAATAAAGTAAAAATATATTATTTATATGTTTATCTTTCAATTCTAAGGAATTTTTTCAGTGAAGTTCGAATCATTAATTTTTTCTATTATATTACTAATGGGATGCAATAATTATTTAAATATAAAAAAAAACATAATAAATAATTATTCTTTTTTAAATAAAAAAAGTATAGAAAAAACTATTCATGACTGGAATTTTTTAATTAAGAACGCATCAAAAAAATATAATATTGAAGAGAAATTAATTAAATCTATTATTTATGCTGAATCTTCTGGCAATCCTTATGCTAAAAGTAAATCAAATGCAATTGGGTTAATGCAAATAAAACCTTCTGCAGCAGGTTTAGAAATTTATCGTTTAAATGGGAAAAAAGGTCAACCTTCTGTTCAAGAATTATATAATCCTAAAATAAATATTAATATTGGAACATCATATATAAATTTAATACAAAAAAAAAATTTATTAGGTATAAAAAATAAGGAAATAATGAGATATGCAACTATTGTTTCATATGTTAATGGAACTAGTGCATTTCTGAAAATTTTCTCTAAAAATAGAAATAAAGCAATAAAAATAATAAATTCTATGACAATAGAAACGTTTTTTAAGTATGTAAAAAAACATCCATCAATACAAGCCTCTCAATATTTAGAAAAAGTAATAAGAATTTATAATTTAATTTAAATATTCTTATTATTTTTAGATATAAGATATTTTTCACATATACAGTATTTATTTGGAATTTTACAATGGGCATTTTAAAAGGTAAAAAAATTTTAATAACTGGTGTATTAAATGAAAAATCAATCTCATTTGGTATTGCAAAATCAATGTATAAACAACAAGCAGAATTAATTTTTGTTTGTCAAAATAAAAAAATAATTAATAAGATTAAACATTTGATTAAATCAATTAATCATAATACTATTTTTGCTTGTGATGTATCTAATGATGATAATATTAAAGAATTATTTTTTAATATAAAAAAAGTTTGGGGTAGTTTTGATGGATTGGTTCATTCTATTGCTTATTGTCCTAAAAAACAAATCAGTGAAGACTTTATTGAAAGCAGTAATAGAGAATCATTTAATATATGTCATGAAATTAGTTCATATAGTTTTTTAAGTATGGCAAGAGAATGTAAAAATATGTTAAATAATTTTTCTTCTTTAGTAACATTATCTTATTTAGGATCGCAAAAAATAGTATCTAATTACAATATGATGGGTTTAGCAAAATCTTCTTTGGAAGCAAATGTTCGATATATGGCTCATTCATTAGGTTTAAAAAATATTAGAGTTAACGCTATTTCTTCTGGACCCATTAAAACAGTATCTTCTTGTCAAATTAAAAATTTTAAAAAAATAAAAAAAATACACAAATTTTTGTCGTTAACAAAAAATCATGTTACTAGTGAAGAAATAGGGAACGTTGCAGCTTTTTTATGTTCCAATTTATCTATTGGAATCACAGGTTCAATTATTAATGTTGATCATGGTTTCAATTTAAACGGAATAAATTCTATGATTTAATTTTATTTAAATAGAATTTTTTATATATATTTTTTTCTTATTAATTTAAAATTTAAATTTAAATCAATTTTTATGAATAAAATATTAGTTTTCATTAATATTTTTAGTAAAATTTGTCTATGATATTTGACAAATAAGTTATATATTAAAATTATTAATTATTTATTTTCTACTATAATAATTAGGTAGTATTACTATGTTCCAAAACAATCCATTACTTGCGCAATTAAAAAAAAATCTACATGCTAAAACACCACGGGTTGAAGGAATAGTAAAAAGTACTGAAAGAGGATTTGGATTTTTAGAAGTGGATCCGCAAAAAAGTTATTTTATACCTCCTAAAAATATGAAAAATGTTATGCATGGAGATAAAATATCAGCTTTATTAAAAATAGAAAAAGATCGTGAAATAGTTGAACCTGAAAGATTGATTGAACCTTTTTTAAATCGATTTGTAGGAAAAATTGAAAAAAAAGACAAAAAATTATTTATTTTGCCTGATTATCCTTTTTTAAAAGACCTTATAATATGTCGGCCTCATAAAAATTGTGTTGATGTTTTTCAAACAGGAGATTGGGCTGTAGCGAAATTAATTCAACACAAACTTAATGGAAATCACATATTTTATGCTGAATTAATTAAAGAAATAGCTAAATCAAATAGTCCATTTATACCATGGTGGGTAACTTTATCACGTCATAATCTTGAAAGAAAAGCACCTATAATAGAAAAAAATGATCTTGTTTTAAAAGATAATTCTAATAGAAGGGATTTAACACATCTTAATTTTATTACAATAGATAATTTTAATACAAAAGATATTGATGATGCTCTTTTTATTGAAGAAGATAATGATGGTCATTTTTGTTTAACTGTAGCTATTGCAGATCCGACAGCTTATATAAAAAGTGGAAGTAGATTAGATGTAATTGCTTCACAAAGAGGATTTACAAATTATTTGCCAGGTTTTAACATTCCTATGTTACCTCGAAACTTATCAGAAGACATGTGTTCTTTAAATCCTAATGAGCGTCGACCAGTATTGGCGTGTTGTATTAAAATTTTAAAAAATGGAAATATTTGTAATAAAATTAATTTTTTTTTAGCATGGATTAAATCAAAATCAAAATTATGTTATGAACATGTATCAGATTGGATTGAAAAAACTGGTTCATGGAAACCAGAAACAAAATCAATTGAAAATCAAATATTGCTTTTACATCGTTTATGTTTACTACGTATAAAATGGAGAACATTGAATGCTGTCTTATTTAAAGATAGTATAGAATATAGATTTCAATTTTCTGACACTGGAATAGTAGAAGACGTTATTATTGAAAAAAGACGTATTGCACATAAAATTATTGAAGAAGCAATGATAATAGCAAATATATCTGCTGCTAATTTTTTATCAAAAAATCTTGGATTTGGAATATATAATACACATGCTGGTTTTGATTCTATTAATGCTGAAAATGTTGTTTCTTTTTTAAAAAATTATAATTTAAAATTTACCGTAAAAGAAATAACTAGTTTAAAAGGATTTTGCAATCTTAGACGTGTGTTAAATATATTATCTAATAATTATATCAATAGTCGTATTCGACGTTATCAATCTTTCGGAGATTTTAGTATTACTCCCAGTCCTCATTTTGCATTAGGTTTTTCAGAATATGCCACTTGGACATCTCCTATTCGAAAGTACAGTGATATGATTAATCATCGTCTATTAAAATCTATCATTAATAATGATAAAAATGTTACTAAACCTAGTGAAGATATAAAGTTAAGAATTAATGAACAAAAACGTCGTAATAGAATTGCAGAAAGAGATATTTCAGATTGGCTTTATGTTTTACTTTTTCAAAAAAAAGAATTTAAGAATAAAAAGTTTAAAGCCGAAATTATAGATGTTTCTAGAAGTGGAATAAGAGCTAAATTATTAGAAAATGGTGCAAATATATTTGTTCCTGCTTTGTTTCTACATCCTATTCGAGAAGAATTAATTTTTAATCAAGAAACAGGAACAGTTTTTATTAAAGGTGTTTTGCATTACAAAATATCTGATTTAATAAAAGTTATTTTATTAGAGATTCGATTACAAACACGCAGTATTATTGCACGACTTGATCCTTAAATGTTTTTTTAATTATTTTAATACAATTAAAAAAAATTCAATATAAATTAAGAGTATAATATGCATATTTCAACGTTTGATTTTTCTGTATATATAAAATTTTTTGTAAGTTTATGTGCTTTAGTTAATCCCATTGGAATGATCCCCATATTTACAACTATGACTAATCATCAATCTAATTTAGAACGACAAAAAACTAATTTGGTTGCTAACTTTTCTGCTTTTCTAATTTTATTAATATCTCTATTTTTAGGTAATAACATTTTAAATGCTTTTGGTATATCTATTAATTCATTTCGTATTGCAGGAGGAATACTAATTATTGGTATTGCTTTTTCAATGATCAGTGGAAAATTTACAAAAGACAAAAAAACAAGTGAAGACAAAAATCAAGAAAACATAAGCGTTGTACCCTTAGCTATGCCATTAATTGCAGGACCAGGCGCAATTAGTTCAACGATTGTTTGGAGTACTTATTATTCTACTTGGATCAATTTTTTAGGATGTAGTATAGCTATTTTTTTATTTTCATTTTTTTGTTGGTTATGTTTTCGAGCTGCTCCATGTGTAGTAGAAATATTAGGAAAAACAGGTATTAATATTATTACACGTATTATGGGCTTATTGTTGATGTCTTTAGGAATAGAATTTCTTAGTATTGGAATAAAATCTATTTTTTCTGAATTATTACATTAATTATTTATTAAAATTGACATTTTTTGTTTTATTTAATACTTTTAAATAAAAAATTGGATTTTTTTCCATTGAATAATAAAATTATTTTTTTTCGAAATTTCGGTTTGAAAAATTGGATAGAAATGTTTAATAAAATGCATTTTTTTACAGAAATACGTAATATTAATACATTTGATGAAATTTGGTTTTTAGAACATTATCCAATTTTTACTCAAGGTTTACTACGAAAAAAGAATGCAACGATCTGTAATAATACTATTAATAATATTCCAGTAGTTACTACAGATAGAGGTGGTCAAATTACATATCATGGTCCCGGACAACAAATATTGTATTTTTTAATTGATTTAAAACGTCGTAAAATTACTATTCGTGATCTTATAAATATAATGCATACTCTAATAGTAGAAACTTTGAATTATTTTTCTATTAAAGCAAATATTAAAAGTAAATCTCCTGGAGTTTATGTAAATGATCAAAAAATATCCTCATTAGGATTAAGAGTAAAAAAAGGATTTACATTGCATGGTTTATCATTAAATGTTGACATGGATTTAACACCATTTAATTATATTAATCCTTGTGGAGATATTAATATAAAAATGACACAAGTTAAAGAATTTAATTCTTTTTTAACATTAAAAGAAATTCGTGTAATTTTAATTAAAAAATTATCTTATTTATTAAATGTTTCAATTATTGAAAAAAAATTTTCTATTAAATAATAAGAATAATGCTTAGAAAACATTATGTTTTTTAATAAAAAATATAAAATAATTGCTTTTTTAAGTTAATAATTATGATATAAATAAATATTTCTAATCGAGACAATTCGTTTTATGAATAATAAAAAAGATTCTTTATTTAAAATTATAAAAAAAAACAAAACATTAAATGTTATTCCTACTAAAAATTTTTCTAAAAAAATAATAAAACTTAACAAACCTAATTGGATAAAAGTCAAAATACCTGTTGATACATCTCGTATTCGTGGAATAAAAAATGCTTTGCGTAAAAATAATTTATATTCTGTTTGCGAAGAAGCCAACTGTCCAAATTTACCAGAATGTTTTAATCACGGAACTGCAACATTTATGATTCTTGGATCAAAATGTACTCGTAATTGTCCATTTTGCGCTGTTTCTCATGGTAAACCTAATTCCTTAAATGAAGAAGAACCGAACAATTTGGCAAAAACTGTATTTGACATGGGTATTAATTACGTTGTTATTACTTCAGTCGTCAGAGATGATTTATACGACGGGGGGGCTCAACATTTTGTTAATTGTATTACATCTATTAGAAAAAAAAATAAAGTTAAAATTGAGATATTAGTTCCTGATTTTAGAGGAAGAGTAAAACTAATTTTAAATATTTTTAATTCAGGATTACCTGATGTATTCAATCATAATATAGAAAATGTTCCTCGTCTTTATAAAAAAATAAGGCCTGGAGCTAATTATAAAAGATCACTTTTTTTATTAGAATCCTTTAAGAAAAAATTTTTTAATATTCCGACAAAATCAGGTTTTATGTTAGGATTAGGCGAAAAAGATGTAGAAATAATTCAAGTTATGAAGGATCTTTATTCAAGTGGTGTTACATTTTTAACAGTAGGACAATATCTGCAACCTAGTATTAATCACATTCCAGTACAACGTTATATACCACTTTCAGAGTTTGAAAATATAAAAAAAGAAGCATTGTCTATCGGTTTTACTAATGCATTTTGCGGACCTTTTGTACGTTCATCATACCATGCTAGTTTTCAAACGAATTTATTTATTAAAAAATAATCAATTTATTAAAAATTTAATTGTTATTTATTTTTAAACAAATATTTTCAACATTATGTAATTAGCATTTTGACATTGTGAACAAATATATAAAAATTATTTTTAATAGAGGTCAAATAGTGTTACATCCCAGTTATTATAATATTCCAAAAATTATTATTGCTTTAGATTTTTATTCTAAGAAAGAAGCTATGAAATTAGTAGATCTTCTTGATCCTTCTATTTTTTATTTAAAAATTGGTAAAGAAATGTTTACAATTTTAGGAAGTCAGTTTGTAAAAGAATTGCATAAATTGGGATTTAATATATTTCTTGACTTAAAATTCCATGATATTCCCAATACTGTATTTAACGCTACGAAAGCAGCGGCAGATTTAGGAATATGGATGTTAAGTGTTCATGCATCTGGTGGTAAAAATATGCTTCTTTCAGCAAAGAAAGCTTTAAAATCCTTTAAAAGAGCTCCTTTATTAATTGCTGTAACTGTATTAACTAGTTTAAAAGAAAAAGATTTAAAAGAAATAGGAATTAAAATATCATTAAAAGACTATATTTTAATATTATCAAAATTATCTAATGATTGTGGTTTAGATGGAGTCGTTTGTCCAGGAAAAGAAGCAAAAAAAATGAAATTATTATACGGAGATAAATATAAGATTGTTACTCCAGGTATTAGATTTTCAACTGATTCTTCATTTGATCAAAAGCATATTATTACTCCAAGAGAAGCAAAAGAATGTCAAATAGACTATATAGTTATAGGACGTTCTATTACAACTTCAAAGAATCCGATTAAAAAGTTAAATTCTATTATAGAATCTATGCAATAATATTTTTATATTAATAAATATTTATATAAAGTAAGTTCTTAAAAATATTTTTTAAGATACATATTTCTAATATAAATTATTAATTAATTTTCTTTTTAAATTATGAAATAAAACAAAAATTGGAGAAGTTATGCAATTAATTCAAATAGAAAAAGCTATTTTACCCACTCCTTGGGGAGATTTTTTAATATTTGGTTTTGAAGAAAAAAAGAATGGAAAAAATCATATTGCTCTTGTTTATGGAAATATACAAAAAAATATTCCTATTCTTGCTAGAATACACTCTGAATGTTTAACAGGAGATGCTTTTTTTAGTTTAAGATGCGATTGTGGTATTCAACTAGAAATGGCAATGAGTAGAATTGCTTCAGAAGGAAATGGTATATTAATATACCACCGTCAAGAAGGTAGGAATATTGGTCTTCTCAATAAAATTAAAGCATATTCTTTGCAAGACAAAGGTTTAGATACAGTTGAAGCTAATCAAAAATTAGGTTTTTCTGCAGATGAAAGAGATTTTTCATTGTGTGCTGATATTTTTAATATTTTAAATATAAAAAAAATTCGTTTATTAACAAATAATCCATTTAAAATAAACATGCTTATGGAGTCTGGAATAGAAATTGTAGAAAGAATCCCTATTATTGTAGAAAAAAATGTTAAAAACGCTCGTTATTTAAAAACTAAAGCTGAAAAAATGGGTCATTTATTATTTAAATAAAATTTTTTAAAAATATATATGTAATTTATATTTTTAGTTCATGTAGTATATAATTATTACGTATATATTTTTTAAAAATTTTTAAATATCAGGGGTTTTTTTAAATTAACCCCTAAACATTTTTAAATATTTATTGACAAAAAAACGTTTTTTTTAAAATGAACCTTTTTTATAAAAAACTTTGAAATTATAATAATGGACTTAAAAAATAAAAAATTTTTTCTAAAACACGAGTCCAATATGCACGCATAGACCAAGTATTTTTATCTAATAATCGAGAATCGGCAATGTATTCTTTTTGTATAGTACATAAATTACGACTAAATTTACTATCATCAATTACTAAAGTAATTTCAAAATTTAACCATAAACTTCTCATATCTAAATTTACAGTTCCAATTAAACTGAGTTGTTGATCAATTAATATACTTTTACTATGTAATAACCCCTTTTTAAATTGGTATATTTTTACTCCTGCTTCTAATAATTCACTAAAAAACACTCTACTTGCCCATTTAACTAAAATAGAATCGTGATATAAAGGTATAATAATGCTAACTTTTACACCTCTTTGAGCAGCGGTGCAAATGGCATGCAACAAATCATCACTAGGTACAAGATATGGAGTAGTCATAATTAATTCGTTTCGTGCTGAATAAATAGCTGTTAACAATGCTTGATGAATAACATTTTTAGGAAATCCTGGACCTGATGCGATTACTTGAATACTAGAGTTTTGATTACATTTTTTTTTTAACATTTCCTTACTTGGTAATTTAGGTAAAATTTTAAAACCTGTTTCTATTTCCCAATCACATGAATAAATGATACCCATAGTTGTTGCTATAGGACCTTCTATCCTTGTCATTAAATCAATCCATTGACCGATACCAGAAGACTGTTTAAATAAATATGGATCTACAATGTTCATACTACCAGAATAAGAAATATAATTATCAATCAGTATAATTTTTCTATGTTGTCTTACATCTAAACGTCGTAAAAAAATTCTTATTAAACTAACTTTTAAGGCTTCTACGATTTCAATTCCAGATTTTTTCATAACATCAAACCAAGGACTTCTAAAAAATGCTATACTTCCTGCTGAATCCAACATTAGTCTACAATGTACTCCGCGTTTAGCAGAATCTATTAAAGCAGTAGCTACATGATCAGCAATACCACCTGGTTTCCAGATATAAAATACCATTTCAATATTTTTACGTGCTGAATAAATATCACGTATTAAAACTTTCATTGTTTCTTTAGTATTAGTTAAAAGTGTTATTCTATTATTTTTAATTCCAGAAATTCCTTGTCGATGTTTGCACAATTGAAACAATGAAGTAGCTACTTCACTATTTTTTATTTGAAAAATATATTTATAAGATTTAAGTTCATTAAGATATGTATTAGATATAGACCAAATTTTTTTTGCTATTTTTTTTTGTCTTTTTCCTAAATATAATTCACCAAAGAAAAACCAAATAGCTATTCCTATAAAAGGAATAATATAAATAGTTAAAAGCCAAGACATGGAGGAAGGTATGCTACGACGTTTAATTAAAATACGATAGGTAATATTAGCAATTAATAACCAGTATATTAACACAACTAGCCATTTTATTAAATTATAGAAAATATCCATTCATTTGAAGCTCCTATTCATACCTTTTTATAAAAGTATTTTTTATTTAATTAAATGTTTTTTAATTTTTAAATATGGAATATAAAACTAATAATTTGGTATTTAAAATAAAAGCATATATTGTAAAATTAATGAATTCAACACTTTAAATAAAAAGAAAATAGTGCATTATACATGTTGTGCATATTATTTTATTTTTTAAAGTGTTGAGTCTTATCATTTAAACTTTTTTATTAAATTATATTTAAAATTTGTTTTTATATAGAAATAGCAGTTGTAAAAACATTTTTAATTTTTTAAAAATTTTTTTTAAATAATACTCATAGGTAATAATTCTCGAGGTTTTCCTGTTTTATCAATTGCTACATAAACAAATATACCTTCTGCAGCACAATAAATTTGACCTAATGGTTTAGAATAAATTTTTTTAATCCATACTTCTAAATTAACAGTAATTGAACTATTGCCTGTTTTAATACAATTTGCATAACAACTTAGAACATCTCCAACTGATATAGGCTTAAGAAAAGTTATACCTTCTATTTGCACTGTTACTACTCTTCCACCTGCTATTTCCTTAGCTAGGATAGCACCGCCTATATCCATTTGAGACATAATCCACCCACCAAATATATCCCCATTAGAGTTCGTATCTGAAGGCATGGTAAGTGTTTTTAACACTATTGTTCCCTGTGGTAATTTATTGTTTTTTGGCATTATTAAAATTTTCACTCTATTATATTAAAACAAACATGCAATTTATTTTTCTTTTAACATTTTACAATTTATATAAACACTTGTAATTAAAATTGAAAGAAACATTAAACATGAAAGACCAAAAACTTTAAAGTTTACCCAAGTTTTTTCTGGTAACCAAAATGCTATATAAATGTTTAAAATACTACAAAATAAAAAAAATAATGCCCAAGAAAAATTAATTTTTTTCCAATAAAAATCAGAAATTTTTATATCTTTTTCTAAAAGTCTTTGTAATATAGGTTTTTTCATCCAAAATTGACTAATCAATAATATTATAGAAAATATCATATAAATTACTGTTATTTTCCATTTAATAAATTGACTATTATGAAAAAATATTGTTAAAGAACCAAAAACAGTAATCGTAATAAAACTAAATAAATTAATTTTATCTATTTCTTTATAAATAATCCAATAAAGTAAACAAATTAAACCTGATGTAAAAATTAAAGATTTTGATGCTATAAAAATATCATAAAATCTATAAAATATGAAGAAAGTTAGTATCGGCAATAAATTCAGAATTTTTTTCATATTAGAAACCTAAAAAATATTTAATTTTTTAAGAACGTAAGAAAAGCATATAGAAACGAAATAAATATATAATTAAAATTGAAAAAAATATATTCATATTAATATTCAATATTAAAAAAACAAAATTTTTACTTATTATATAGGTATTAGAAAATATTGTCGTGAAAATAAATTTAACACACATCCAAAATAGAACGCTTATTCCAATAACGTTTAAATTTTTATAGGAAATAGATATACTTAAACGTATACATTCTATTAAATTATTTTTTTTAAATGATAAAATAATAGGTGATAAAGCAAGTAAAACTGACAAAAATATACCTGGAAAAATAAAAAACATAAAACCTATTTGAATAATGAAAGTTGTAATAAAATTTAATATAAATAAACTTGGTAATAATTTAAATGAAGAGTACAGTGACAGCTTAATTGATTCTCTTTGATTATTAGATAAGTGTCTAATTAAGGTAATTATACTACCTACTAAAAAAGTCTTATTTATCAAAAATTCAAGTATTTTAAATATTGAATATTTTAGTAATTCTTTTTTTTCGTATACACTCATGTTATTAATTAAATCAAAGATTGAATGAGAACTTATAAATTTTTTGTTTTCTATTATAGCAATAATATGCATATTGGGTTTAATCAGCATGTTGATTAAAATACTCATAAAAGTAGCTAACATAGATATAAAAATAATAATTTTTGCTTCTTTAGACACGAAATGATATGTATCATTGCACAATTCGCGTATTGTAATAGACATATGTATATTCCTTATAAAAATTGTATAAAATTTAAAGATTATACACATTATTTTTAGATAATTTTTTTAAAAAATTTATTAAAAACAAATCAAATTTAAATTTTTTTAAGATTAGATTTAACAAATTTAGTAGCTTTTTTTAGTTTATTAGAAAAATTTTTTATTTCATTTATCATGTTTTGTTCTTTTTTTAAATTTTTTTCGATTATATTTATAATTGCCGAACCACATATTACACCATTGATACCAGATAAAAGTGAATTTTGAATTTGTGTAGAATTTTCAATTCCAAAGCCTTGTAATAGTGGAAGATCACTATGTTTTTTTATTTTTTTTATAAATACGTTTGATAATGATGTTGTTTTTTTTTCTATTCCTGTTACTCCTAAACGAGATAATAAATAAATGTATCCCTTTGCATATAAAGAAATTTTAGACAATAGTACATCGTCTGCATCAGGTGGACATATAAAGATAGAATCTATATCGTATTGATTTGCTATTTTGTAAAAGGGACTGTATTCTTCTATAGGTATATCGGCTATTAATACAGAATCTAAACCACATTGAAAACATTGATAATAAAAATTTTTAATACCGTAATTATATATTAAATTAGCATATAATAAGATTCCTATAGGTAAATTTGGATATTTTTTTCGTATTTTTTCAATTACTTCGAAGCATTGTAAAATAGTGTTATTATTAGATAATGAACGTAAACTGGCTTTTTGAATAGTAGGACCATCTGCTAGTGGATCTGAAAAAGGGATTCCTAATTCTAAAGCATCTGCTCCATTTTTAATTAGTGTTTCAATGATTTTTAGTGACATTTCTAAAGAAGGGTCTCCTATAACTACAAAAGGTACAAAACATCCTTCTTTAATTAAAGATAATTTTTGAAATATTTTTTTATAACGACTCATTTTTTATTCCTGTTTTTTTAATATTTCACGAACTGCAAATATATCTTTATCTCCACGTCCAGATAGATTCACAATAAATACTTGTTCTTTTTTAGGATAAAGATACATTAATTTTAATGCATAAGCTAATGCATGAGAAGACTCTAAAGCAGGAATAATACCTTCCTTTTTAGATAAAATTTGAAATGCTTCTAAAGCTTCTATATCAGTAATGGATACATATTGAGCACGATTAATACTATGTAACCAAGCATGCTCAGGGCCAACAGATGGAAAATCTAAACCAGCAGAAATAGACCAAGATTTTTCTATTTGACCTTCTTGATTTTGCATTAAACTCGATTTCATTCCAAAATAAATACCTGTTCTACCATGATTTAACGGTGCTCCATGTTTTCCTGTTTCTATACCCCGACCAGCTGGTTCTACACCAATTAAATCAACTTTTTCATTCATAAATTCAGAAAAAATGCCAATTGCATTAGATCCTCCACCTACGCAAGCAATTATCGCATCTGGAAGTTTCTTTTCTTGTTCTAAAATTTGTTTTTTTGCTTCTTCTCCAATCATTTTTTGAAATTCTTTTACGATTGTTGGATAAGGATGTGGACCTGCAGCTGTACCAATGATATAGTGCGATTTTTGGTAATTACCAGACCAATCACGTAAAGCTTCATTACATGCATCTTTTAACGTTCCTGATCCATTCCTTACTGATATAACTTCTGCACCCATTAACTTCATACGAAAAACATTAGGGCTTTGTCTCTTTATATCTTTGTAACCCATATAAATTTTGCATTTTAAATTAAATAGTGCGCAAGCAATAGAAACAGCAACACCATGTTGACCAGCACCAGTTTCAGCAATTATTTCTTTTTTTTTCATTTTTACTGCTAACATTGCTTGTCCTAATACTTGATTTGTTTTATGTGCTCCTCCATGTAACAAATCTTCTCTTTTAAGATAAATACGTGTTTTTGTACCTTTGGTTAAATTATTACATAAAGTTAATGGAGTTGGTCTTCCAGCATAATTTTTTAAATAATCAAAAAATTTTTTTTGGAAATTTGGATCTTTTTTTGCATCAACAAAGTTTTTTTCTAGTTGATATAAAGCTGGCATTAATATTTGAGGAACATACATACCTCCAAATTTGCCAAAATAAGGATTTAGTAAAGTCATTTTTCGTTGATTTCCGGTATTTTTTTAAAAAAATTGATTAAAACGTTAATTTTTTAAAAATTAAATTAATTTTTTTATGATCTTTAATTCCAGGACATTTTTCTACTCCTGAATTAAAATCTAATCCTGAACAATTGAATTGAGATGCAATAAGAAAATTATCTGTATTAATACCTCCTGCTAAAATTACATTATCTAAAGTTAGTCCTTTTAAAAGTGACCAATTAAAAGTTGTATTACTACCTCCAGAACCAGAATCAAAAATATATTTATCGATATTATCTAAATTTAATATTGGTAACGTTGATTGAATAGAAAAAGCTTTCCAAATATTTATATCTTTACATAGTCTTTTTCTTAAAATATTAATATATTTTTGATTTTCACAACCATGTAGTTGAACGGAATATAAAGAAAGTTGTTCAGCTATATCAACAATTTTTTTTATATCTTCATTTTGAAAAACACCTACAAACTTTAAACTATTGTTAAAAATAATTTTTTTTGCTATTTTTTTATTAATTTTACGTAGCGAATTTTTTGCAAAAATCAATCCTCCGTAAACTGCTCCACAATTTTCTACAATTTTTGCATCAATAATACGAGTTAGTCCACATACTTTATTATCGCCTATTATCAAAGATTTTATATCTGTTTCTAAGTTTTTTTTACACATTAAACTCGAACCTATTAAAAATCCATTAACTACTTTACTTAATTCTTTTATCTGATAGTTTTTTTCTATGCCTGATTCACTAACAATTATTCTATCTTTAATTAAAGGTGATAAATTTCGTGTTCTATTTAAATCTATTGATAAATCATGTAAGTTTCGGTTGTTTATTCCAATAACAGAAGCATTTAATTTGATAGCACGATTCAGTTCTTCAGTATTATTAATTTCTGTTAATATTCCCATGTTTAAATTTTTCGCAATTCTAGATAGTTCAATATATTGAATGTCATTTAATACAGATAACATTAGTAAAATAGCATCAGCATTATAATATCTAGCTAAATAAACTTGGTATGGATCAATAAAAAAATCTTTGCATAAAATTGGTTGATATACACATTTTCGCACAATATTGATAAATTCTAGATTTCCATGAAAATATTTTTCTTCTGTAAGAACTGAAATAGATGAAGCATACTTTTTATAAATATTTGCAATTTTAATTAAATTAAAGTTTTTTCTAATTATTCCTAAAGAAGGAGAACTTTTTTTGCATTCTAATATAAAAAAGGGATGTTTGCTTTTTAAATGATGGTAAAAGTTGCGTGTTTCTTTATTAATTTTATTTTGAAATGTAATTAATGGTTGTTTTTTTTTTCTATATTCAATCCAAGTAATTTTATCTTTGATGATTTTATTCAGTATAGTTTCTTGCATATTAATCTTCTTTCGACATATTAGAAACTTGTTTTATATGTTTGCAGACATCTCCGCTACGAATTTTATTTAGTGCTATTTTTGTATTTTCCTTTAAATCTTCATATCCAAAATTTTTTAACAGTATTGCAACATTAACTGCAATTAATTCTTCATGCAACTTTTCACCCTTACCTTTCATTGTTTTTTTGATAATATGGTAGTTTTCTTCTGATGAATACTCTACAGATGTTGATTTAGGATAAGTTTTTATACCAAAATCTTCTGGTTCTAATTCATACGAATAAATTTTATTATTTAACAATTCAGAAACGTATGTTGTACCATGTACTGTAACTTCATCTGTATTATCACCATGTAAAACTATACCTCTTTGGTATTTTAATTTTTTTAAAATTCTAGACATAGGATTTATTAAATTTTTTTTATAAACACCGATTACAGTCAAAGGAGGACTAGAGGGATTTAGAAATGGTCCTAATAAATTAAAAATAGTTTTAATTTTTAGGATACTTCGAACTTTAGATGCATATTTAAAACCATTATGATATATAGGGGCAAAAAGAAAACAAATATTTAATTTATCTAAAATTTTTTTAGAATTTTCTAAAGATGTATTTAAATTAATTTTTAATTTATTCAGAAGATCAGAAGAACCGGAGTTACTTGAAACCCCTTTATTGCAATGTTTAATGATTTTAAATCCACATGATGCTGCAACAAAAGCACTTGCAGTTGAAATATTAATAGTATTTTTACTATCTCCACCTGTGCCAACTATATCAGAAAAAATATAATTGGGTCTAGGAAAGAATTTCATTTTTTCTAGAAATGCGTAGATAGCACCTAATATTTCTTCTTCTGATTCACCATGCATTTGCATTGCTGTTAAAATAGATGATAATTGTATTTCGTTCATCCCACCTGATGCAATTAATTTAAAAATTTGATAACTTTCTTCTTGATTTAAAGATTTTGATTCATAAATTTTATTAAAAATATTTTGCATTGAATACCTTTTAAAACTTTAATTAAAAAATTAGTAATTTTTTATTATCTTAATAATTTTTCACAATAATCTATTGATCAAAATAATTCAATTTAAATTTTTAAAAACTTTATTCTTGCATATTGTTATTGTTTAAAAAAACTATAAAAAATAAGATATAACTATTATTAGTTTAATATGTTATATAGTGTATATTTTTATATATCTTGGAATTTTTAAATGAATAAAATTATAGTAATAACATTATTCTTTTTAGTATCCGTAACTTGGGGAACAACCTGGATAGCAATGAAAATTGCAGTAGAAACAATCCCACCTTTTTTTGCAACTGGAATACGATTTTTAGTTGCTTCTCCTTTACTAATTATACTTTCTTATTTAACAAAAACACCTCTTTTATTTCCATATGGTCAAAGACGTTTTCAAATTTTTATTTCTATTTTTTATTTTTCCATACCCTTTACATTAATGCTTTATGGTGGTAGCTATGTAAATTCTTCTATTTCTTCTATTATCTTTGCTAATATGCCTGTTTTAGTATTACTAATTTCACATATTTATCTAAAAAAAAAAATAAACTTTATTCAAAAAATTGGTATGGTAATTTCTTTAATTACATTGTTTTTCGTGTTATTAATAAATCTTAAATCAGAATGTTTTTTTCAATGGAAAGGTATCTTGTCTTTACTTTTAGCATTACTTAGTCATGCTATAATTTACGTTGAATGTCAAAAAAAATCTTGTAATGTATCTGTCATCACATTTAACGCATTACCATCTTTAATGTCTGGAATTTTTTTATCTACTATATCTTGGTTTATTGAATCTCCTAATATTACTGTTTTTTCTACTAGATCTATTTTAGCTATTTTTTATCTTGGTAATTTCTGTGGAATTTGCGGTATTTTATCTTATTTTTATTTGCAAAAAAGAGTAAATTCATTCTATGCTTCTATTGTTTTTTTGATTTTTCCATTAATTTCAAGTTTTTTAGAAATATATATTTATAAAAAAACAATTTTATTATATGAATTATGGTTTTTTTTACCATCAGGATTAGGAATATTATTAACTTTAATTCCTATAAATTTCTTTAAAAATGTCATAAGGTTTTCAAAATGACTGAAAAAATACAAAAATTATTGTCTAATTTAGGATACGGTTCACGTCGTTTTATTGAATATATGATTAAATGCGGTAATATAAGTATTAACGGGAAAAAAGCTACAATTGGTCAATATTTAAATAAAAACAATCCTGGTGAAATTTTAATTAATAATAAAAAAATAGTTGTACGAGGAAAAGACAACAAAACTAAAGTTTTAATTTATAATAAACCTATAGGTGAAATTTGTACTAGAAGTGATTTTCAGAAAAGATTAACTGTATTTGATAAACTCCCTAAATTAAATTTAAACCGATGGGTTAGCATAGGAAGATTAGATATTAATACTAAAGGATTGTTATTATTTACTAATAACGGAGTGTTAGCTAATAAACTGATGCATCCGCGCAATCAAATTGAACGAGAGTATAATATTCGAATTTTTGGAGAAATTAATCAAAATAAAATAAATATTTTAAAAAAAGGAGTTAAGATTGCACATGATTACGTTTCGTTCAAAGAAATAATACCTTTATACAGTAAAAAAGAAGGAAAAAATAAATGGTTTAAGGGTATTTTATGTGAAGGTAAAAACCGTGAAATTAGATTAATGTTAAAATCTGTTAAATGTCAAGTAAGTCAATTAATTAGGGTTCGATACGGTAATATTATTTTACCAAAAAGTTTAAAAGAAGGTCAGTGGATAATGTTAAATTCAATAATATCAAAAAATTTATATAATCTAATTAATTTCAAAAAGAAATAAAATTTTACACTTTAAAAAATTATTTAAATTTATTTTTAAAAAGGTTAATTTTGTGAATTTACTTTTAAGTTATGAGTTATTTTTAGCAAAAACAATTACTTTTTTATTTGTTATTTTTATAACACCATTAGTTTTTAAAATAATAAAAAGAAAAAGAAAAAATCAAAAGAAATTTAAGATTATTTTATTAGAAGAAAAATATAAAAATATAAAAAAAAATATTTTATTATCTAGAATGAATCAGTTCGAAAAAAAAAATTGGATTAAAGAAGAGAAAAAAAAAGATAAAGAGTTCGAAAAAAAAAATAAAACAACTTCAAATTTAAGAAAAAAAACACTTTTTGTTTTAGATTTTAAAGGTGGTATTCACGCAAATGAAGTTATTGGATTAAGAGAAGAAATATCTGCAATACTTTTAGTAGCGAATAAAAATGATGAAGTTTTATTAAGATTAGAAAGTTCAGGAGGTGTGATTCATGGATATGGTTTAGCGGCAGCTCAATTAGAAAGATTACGTCAAAATAAAATACGTTTGATTGTATCTATCGACAAAATTGCTGCTAGTGGAGGTTATATGATGGCTTGTGTTGGAGATTATATTATTTCAGCGCCATTTGCTATAATAGGCTCAATTGGTGTAGTAGGTCAATTGCCTAATTTTAATAAATTATTAAAAAAATATAATATTGATATTGAGTTACATACTGCTGGAGATTATAAACGTACATTAACTATGTTTGGTAAAAATACAGAATTAACACGAAAAAAATTTTGTGAAGAATTGAACGTAACACATGAAATGTTTAAAAATTTTATAAAGAAAAAAAGACCAGCTTTAGATATTGAAGATGTATCCAATGGAGAACATTGGTTCGGAACAATAGCTTTTAAGAAAAATTTAGTCGATGAAGTTAATATAAGTGATAATATTTTAATGTCTAAAATGAAAGACGATTATACTTTATTAAATATTCAATATATTTATAATAATAAAAAATTGGAAAATTTTACATCTTTTATTATAGAAAATATTAAAAATATTATAATCAAAATTTTTTCCTATAAAAATTATTTATAGGTTTAATTGAATGATTTGCAAAAATATTTTATTTAAATTTAAATATGCACTTAAAAATTAAAAATATAATTAAATTTTTAAATTTTTTTTACAGTAATGTGATCTTAATAAAAAAGATGCTGATATCATTGGACTAAAATTATGTGTAAATCTTTAGTTATTGTTGAATCCCCCGTTAAAGCAAAAACTATAAGTAAATATTTAGGTAATCAATATATAGTAAAATCTAGTGTAGGTCATGTACGAGATTTAATAAGTAATAAACCTAAAAAGAAAAAAAGCATTAAAAAATCTAATTTAGAATTTAATGAAAAAAAAATCTTAGTACAACAAATGGGTATTAATCCATATAAAAATTGGAAAGCAGAATACCACATTCTTCCTGGTAAAGAAAAAATTATTTCTGAATTAAAAGACATTGCAAATAAAGTTAACTATATATATCTTGCCACTGATCTAGATAGAGAAGGTGAAGCAATAGCATGGCATTTAAAAGAAGTAATTGGAGGAAATTCTTTTAAATTTCGACGCGTTGTTTTTAATGAAATAACTAAACAATCAATTGAAAATGCTTTTCAAAATATCAGTAAAATTAATATGAATCGAGTATACGCACAACAGGCTCGTCGATTCATGGATAGAATTGTGGGCTATATGATTTCACCTTTATTATGGAAAAAAATATCAAGAGGATTATCTGCAGGTCGTGTTCAATCTGTAGCTGTTCGACTCATAGCAGAAAGAGAATATGAAATAAAAAATTTTATAGAAGATGAATATTGGAAAGTAAGTCTTTCTCTTTTATCTAGAGAAAATAAAAAAATAATTATGGAAATAACGCATTATAAAAATAAAAAATTTTTGTTAAATAATCAAAAAGAAGTAAATTCTGTAATAAAAAAAATTAAAAATTTATCTTTTTTTGTTACTGATAGAAAAGACAAAATTTTAAAAAAGAAACCACCAGCTCCATTAATTACCTCTACTTTACAACAAGCTTCTAATCTCGATTTAGGATTTAGTGTAAAAAAAACAATGTTTTTAGCACAAAAATTATATGAGCAGGGATACATAACTTATATAAGAACTGACTCTTGTTTTTTAAGCGATTATGCTATTAAAAAAGTTAGATTGTACATAGAAGATTTTTATGGAAGTGATTATTTACCTGAAAAACCAAATATATATGCAAATCAAAAATATTCTCAAGAAGCTCATGAAGCTATTCGACCATCAGATGTCCAAATTACAAATATTGATAATCATGATATAGATGCTGCAAAATTATATAAATTAATTTGGAATTATTTTGTAGCATCTCAGATGAAATCAGAAATATACAAATCTATTAACACGACAGTTATTGCTGATACATTTAAATTACATTCAAGTGCAAAAATAATACTTTTTTCAAGTTGGACTAAAATTTTGAAAAAATCGAAAAAGATTAATTTTGAATTTCCTATATTAAATATAGGAGATCTTTTACTTTTAGATAAAATTTTACCTAATCAAATTTTTACTAAGCCTCCTCCACGGTTTAGTGAATCATCTCTAGTACGTGAATTAGAAAAAAGAGGTATAGGAAGACCTTCTACTTACGCTACTATAATAACGAAAATAAAAGAAAAAGGATATTTAAAAGTCAAAAAAAATAAGTTTTATGCCACAAAAATAGGAGAAATTCTTATAACTCGATTGAAAAAAAATTTTTCTGATTTAGTTGATTATGATTTTACAGCTCGTATGGAAAAAAATCTTGATCAAGTTTCTGAAAAATTAATTAATTGGAAACATTTATTAAATTCTTTTTTTGATAGTTTTTCTAAACAGTTAGAAAAAGCAAAAAAAGAACCTGAAGAAGGTGGTATGGAATTAAATATTACTGTACCCACTGAAATTAATTGTTCTGTATGTAATAAAAAAATGGGAATTAAAACAGCTGTTACTGGTGTTTTTTTAAGTTGTTTAGGATACAGTTCTCAACTTAATGAAAAACGCTGTAAAAATACAATAAATTTAATTGAATTAAATGATTTCAATAAAACAAAAGAAGAAGAAAAAAAAGAAAAAAGTTTCAACCTAAAAAATAAATGTAAGAAATGCAACATGATAATGGATGCTTACTTAATTAATGAAAATCTTAAGATTTTAATTTGTATAAATAATCCTACTTGCAGTGGTTATGATCTTAAGAAAGGTCAATTTAAAAAAAATTTAAATAATTTATTTAAAAAAATAAAATGTGAAAGATGTGAAAGTGATATGTTGTTTAAGATAGGTAGATTTGGAAAGTTTTTTATGTGTATTAATAATGAATGTAAAAATACAAGAAAAATTTTACCTAATGGTGAAATATCAGAACCAAAATTAAAACCTATTCCATTTCCCGATATATTATGTACAAAATCTAATACATGGTATGTCTTAAGAGAGGGGATTTCTGGTATTTTTTTCGCTGCAAATACATTTCCTAAATCACGTGAAACAAGATCACCTTTTGTAGAAGAACTCGCTAAATTTGAATATTTATTGCCAGAAAAATTACGATATTTAGCTAGTGCACCTCAAAGAGATAACCAAGGAAACAAAACTATAGTTTGTTTTAATAAATTAAGTAAAAAACAGTATGTTGCTTCTAAAAAAGAAGGAAAATTTACAGGTTGGTCGGCTTTTTTTATTGATCAAAAATGGTGTATTTTCAACAAATAACATAACTTAATTATTTTTTGAAAAAATAAGATTAACGTATTTTTTCAGCAATTAATCTAATAAATTTAGGACTGCTAGTTAAATTTGAAGTATAAAAATTATGATCTTCACTGTTTTCAGTAAAATTACTAGTTAAACAACCTGCTTCTCTTGCTTGTAGTTTTCCTGCTATAAGATTAATAGATTTGGGATTAAAATCAAATAAACAGTCTATTCTACCAGAGGCTACATATGCTAAATCTAGTACAGTAGAACCAGTACATCTAATTGAAATTCCAGAGAAAAGTAACTTTTTATATATTTCTAAATAAGATAAAGATTGTTCATAATTTTTAAGAGGTAAATTGACAGCTACAGTAGTATAATTTAAGCTTTTAATATTAGCACATCGAATACGATAACCATTTAATTGTGAACCTTGTCCTTTAACAGCTGTAAATAAATCGTTTCTTATAGGATCATATATTACTGAAATTTCTATATTATTTTTTATAACAACAGCAATAGATATACAGAAATGTGGAAAGTTTTTAATAAAATTATTTTTTCCATCTAATTCATTGATAACCCATAAAGTATTTTTTTCATTTTTTATAAAATCAGTATTTTTATTTAAAATAACATGATTTGGATAAGATTTGTAAATTACTTCACTAATTATTCTGTATGTTTTATACATTATATTTTTAATAAATATTTTCTTTTTATCTATATCTTCTTTAATAAATTTTTGAGTATCATAATTTTGTATAATAATGTTTCCTCCTTTTCGAATTGCACGAATGGCAATATTTAACATTGGATGCATTATATTCTCCTAAATTTAAAAAAAAGATAAAGTTTTATCAAAAAAATATATGGTTTTTTATAATATCATAATTTATATATTTTTAATATTTTTTTAATTAAACTAATTATCTATATAATAATTATTTTATATCTAAATATTTGTGGACTAATTATTTAAGGTTATTAGATGCATAAAAGTATTAATATACAAAATATTTCTAATGATAAGATCAACTTATTAGATTTAAATCCAAAAGAAATAGAAATTTTTCTTATTTCTATTGGAGCTAAAAAATTTTCTACAGAACAACTCATGAAATGGATTTACAATTATAATTGTAGTAATTTTAATTTAATGTCAAATCTGAAAAAAGATATTAGAAAAAAATTAAATGAAAAATCTTGTATATTTGCATCAAATTTTACAGAAGAAAAAGTATCTTATGACGGTACTATTAAATGGATTACATCTATTAATAAACAAAAAATAGAAACTATTTATATTCCTGAAAAAAAACGTGCTACTCTTTGTGTTTCTTCACAAATTGGTTGTGCTCTAAGATGTGATTTTTGTGCTACTGGACAACAAGGTTTCAACAGAAATTTAAGAGTTTCTGAAATTATTTCTCAAATTTGGCAGGCGAATAAAATATTAAGGGAAAAAAAAAATAATAGTTTAATTACTAATATAGTTTTCATGGGTATGGGTGAACCTTTGTTAAATTTAAATAATGTTGTTTCTGCAATAAAAATTATTTTAGATAAAAATGGATTTGGATTATCAAAACGTCGTATTACTCTTTCTACTTCAGGAATTGTTCCAGCATTAGATAAATTAAGTAAAAAAATCGATGTTAGTTTAGCTATATCTTTACATGCACCAAATGATTTTATTAGAAATTCAATTATGCCAATAAATAAAAAGTATAATATTAAATCTTTTTTAAATTCAGTTTCTCAATATTTAAAATTTTCTCGTGCAAATAGAGGTGGTGTTACTGTTGAATATGTTATGTTAAGTGGAATTAACGATTCAAACGAAAATGCCAAAGAATTAGCAAATATTTTAAAAAAAATTCCTAGTAAAATAAATCTTATTCCTTGGAATTCTTTTAAAAATGCAAATTTTATATCTAGCAGTAAAAAAAGAATTAATATTTTTGCAAATATTTTAAGGACAAAGGGATTTAATACAACAATTAGAAAAAATAGAGGTCAAGATATTAACGCTGCGTGCGGTCAATTAACTGGTGAAATAATTAATCGTATTAGAAACTAATTCTAAATTTTTAAAGAGTATTAATATTTAATTATTTTATTTAAAATAAAAAAATATTCTCTTATATTTATAATAATTATATTAAACATCTATAGAAAAATATGAATAAATACAAAAATATTAAAAGAAGAAAATCTAATCGTATTTACGTTGGCAGTGTACCTATTGGAAATGGAGCTCCTATTTCTGTACAGTCAATGACCAATACTCAAACTACAAATATAAAAGAAACAATAAAACAAATTATAAAATTAAAAAAAGTAGGAGTTGATATTGTTCGAGTTTCTATTCCTACTCTAGACGCTGCGAAATCATTCAAGATCATTAAATCCAATGTAGACGTTCCATTAATTGCTGATATACATTTTGATTATAGACTAGCTATTAAATCAATAGAATATGGAGCTGATTGCTTAAGAATTAATCCAGGAAACATCGGCAATAAAAAAAGAATATCAGAAATAGTTAATTGTGCAAAACATAAAAACATACCTATTAGAATTGGTGTTAATGCAGGTTCATTGGAAAATGATATATTAAAAAAATATAAATCACCTATTCCTGAAGCTTTAGTAGAATCAGCTATTAGACATATTGAATATTTAGATAGTTTAAACTTTAATCAATTTAAAGTTAGTGTAAAAACATCAGATGTTTTTTCAGCAGTAAAAGCAAATAAAATTCTAGCAACAAAAATAATTCAACCAATACATATTGGGATAACAGAATCAGGCGCTTTACGTAATGGGATAGTCAAATCTTCTATTGGAATAACTTCTTTATTATTGTGCGGTATTGGTGATACTTTAAGAATTTCACTTGCTGCAGATCCAATAGAAGAAGTAAAAGTGGGATACGATATTTTAAAAACTTTAGGAATCAGATCTAGAGGTATTAATTTTATTGCATGTCCAACTTGTTCTAGACAAGAATTTGATGTAATTAGTGTAGTAAATCAATTAGAAAAAAACTTAGAAGATCTTTCAACTTCTATGGATGTTTCTATCATTGGTTGTATTGTTAATGGAATAGGAGAAGCTAAAATATCTACGTTAGGAGTTGTTGGAGGATCTAAAAAAAGTGCATTATATCAAGATGGAATTCGGCAAGAAAACAAGTTAAAAAACGAAGAAATTATTAAAGAACTTGAAATCCAAATTCGAAAAAAAGCAAAATATTTAGATAAATTAAAAACAAAAAATATTTAACTGTTATCAAAAAATACATTTAAGAAATATAATAAGAGAAAATAGTGAATAAAAAAATTAATCTAGTAAGAGGAATGCATGATTATCTTCCTGAAGAATTAAAAATTTGGAAAAAAATAGAAAATATCGTTAAAAAAACATTAAATAGTTATTGTTATGAAGAAATTAGACTACCTATATTAGAAAAAACTAAAATCTTTCAAAGAGCTATTGGAAATGTAACTGATGTAGTTGAAAAAGAAATGTATTCTTTTAAAGATAGAAAAGGAAATAGTTTAACCTTACGTCCTGAAGGAACTGTAGGTTGTGTACGTGCTATTATAGAAAATAATTTATTATTAAAAAAAAAAAAAGATTTTGGTATTTAGGTCCTATGTTTAGATATGAAAGACCACAAAAAGGTCGATATCGTCAATTTTATCAATTAGGTGTTGAAGTTTTTGGATTGAATACACCAGATATTGACTTAGAAATTATTTTATTAATAAATCGTTTATGGAAAAGTTTATCTATTGATAATCATGTAAAATTAGAAATTAATTCAATTGGTTCCAAATTAGATCGTGTTAAATATCAAAAAGAATTAGTTCTATTTCTTGAAAAATATAAAAGTTTTTTAGATGAAGATTCTCAAAAACGTTTATATACTAATCCGTTTAGAATTTTAGACTCTAAAAATACTATTCTACAGAAAATTCTAAAAAAAGCTCCATTATTAAAAAACTATATTAATTCTGCTTCAATTCATCATTTTAACAGTTTATGTAATATGATGGATTTATATGGAATAAAATATATACATAACCCAAATTTAGTACGTGGTTTAGATTATTATAATAGTACTGTATTTGAATGGAAAACAGATCAAATAGGATCCCAAAATACTATTTGTGCTGGTGGGAGATATGATTCTTTAGTTGAAGAACTAGGTGGAAATAAAACATCTGCCATAGGATTTGCAATAGGTATTGAACGTTTGGTTTTATTAATAAAATCATTAAATATTATTTCTTTTAAAGAAGAAGAAATTAATATTTATATTATTTTTATAGGAGAAACAAATAAAATATATGCAATAAAATTATCAGAAGAAATAAGAAATATATATCCTAAATTAAAAATATTTGTAGATTTTTTAACTTGTAGTCTTTCAAAAAAAATAAAAAATGCCGTAGATTCTTTAGCTCATATTGCGATATTAATAGGTACAAATGAAATAAGCAATAATTGTTTTTTATTAAAAGATTTAAAAAAGGGAAAAGAATATTTTTTTTCAAAAAGTGAATTAATATTAAAAATTAAAAAAATTTTTAACAAATAAAATAATTAAAAAAATACTTATACGAAATTTAATTGTATATTTTTTATTTTATTCTAAAGTTATAGGACAAAAATGTTTAATAAAAAAATAGATTTTGCTGAATATGATCCAGAATTATGGAAAGCAATTGATCAAGAAAAAAATCGACAAGAAAACCACATAGAATTAATTGCATCAGAAAATTACACTAGTAATTATGTCATGTATGCACAAGGTTCACAATTAACTAATAAATACGCAGAAGGTTATCCTAAAAAACGTTATTATGGGGGTTGTGAATACGTAGATATTGTAGAAAAACTAGCAATTAATCGAGCAAAAAAACTCTTTAACGCTGATTATGCTAATGTTCAACCTCATTCAGGATCCCAAGCAAATTTTGCTGTTTATACAGCACTATTAAATCCTGGTGATACAATATTAGGAATGAAATTATCTCATGGAGGTCATTTAACACATGGTTCTTCTGTAAATTTTTCAGGAAAAATATATAATGTAGTCGGATATGGAGTAGATAAAAACGGAGATATTGACTATCAAGAAATGAGAGAGTTAGCAAAAAAACATAAACCTAAGATGATTATTGGTGGATTTTCAGCATATTCTGGCATTTGTAATTGGTCAAAGATGCGAAATATTGCTGATGAAATTAATGCTTATTTTGTTGTTGACATTGCTCATATCGCTGGTTTAATAGCTGCAAATCTTTATCCTAATCCTATAGATTATGCACATGTTGTAACAAGTACAACACATAAGACATTAGCAGGTCCTCGTGGTGGTTTAATTTTATCTAAAAATGGAACTGATGCATTTTATAAAAAAATAAATTTATCTGTTTTTCCAGGTGCACAGGGTGGACCACTTATGCATGTTATTGCGGCAAAAGCCATTGCTTTTAAAGAAGCTTTAGAACCTAGTTTTAAACTATATCAACAACAAGTTATTAAAAACGCTAAAATTATGGTTCAATCTTTTTTAGAAAACAACTATAAAATTGTCTCTGGAAATACATCTAATCATTTATTTTTACTAGATCTAACAAATAAAAAAATAACAGGACAAGAAGCTGATATTGCTTTAGGAAAATGCAATATAACGGTTAATAAAAATACTGTTCCAAATGATTTAAGAAGTCCTTTTATTACTTCAGGAATACGTATTGGAACGCCTGCTGTTACAAAACGAGGTTTCAAAGAAAACGAAATATTACAGGTAGCAGATTGGATTGTTTATATTTTAAATAATATTAAAAATAAAAATAGCATTATTAAAATAAAAAATAAAGTATTAGAACTCTGTTCAGAATATCCTGTTTATATTTAAATCAAAACATATTAACTGTATCCATCTTTGTTAAAGATAATATTAATTATAATAAATATTGAAAATATTTATTATTATATTTTATTCAGGAACCAAAATTTTTATTTTTTTAATATTAATTAAATTTTTATTTTTTAAATAAGGAATTATTCCTAATAATGGTGATTTAATATAACTTAACAAAGTTTGGATATAATATGAAGTATACTGATTCTTTGGAAAAATATTATTAGCAATCCATCCTAAACATGTTAAATTTTCTGAAAGAATTGCTTTTTCAGTTAAAATAGCATGATTAATACAACCTAATTTTATTCCTACAACAAAAATAATTTCTAACTTTTCTTCCTTGACCCAATCTGAAAAAGATACTATCTCAGATAGAGGTGTGTACCACCCACCTGCTCCTTCTATTAAAATCCAATTAGATTTTTGAGCAATATGATTCAAACCTAAAGATAAATCTTTTTTTCGTATATTTTTTTTCTGAATTAAACTCATCATATGAGGAGGTAGATTTCCAGAAAACGAAATCGGATTTACTTCTTTGTAATCTAACAAAACAGAACTATTTTCTTTTAAAATTAAAGCATCTTGATTTATAAAAACATATTGTTTTTTTTTCGTTTTAGAAAATATAATCTTACGTTTTTTAATTCCTGAAGATATAGGTTTGTATCCTGCTGTTCTATATCCCAATTCGCTTGCTTTTCTTAATAAAATACTACTTACAGTTGTTTTTCCTATACCTGTGTCAGTACCAGTGATAAATATTTTTTTTTTCATAATTTATTTTAATTAGTTAGGAACTATATATAATATTTATTATCTATTAAAGATAATTTCTTTAAATTTATAAAGTTTTAAGTTGGGTAACTCAACACAGTTTATTCTATGTATTTAATTGGTTTATTAATACAAAAGAATATAGTGGTTGGTTACGCAAATTAAAAGAATAAGTATTTTAAAATAAATAAAAAAATCTATTAAAAAATACTTTTATATTTAGTTTATTAGATTGCTGCATTATAGTATTGTTCTTTTTTTAAATTAGATGTTTTTAAATTGTCATTATCTTTATTACCTTTTTTAAAACTTTGTATTTTATAATCAGGAAAAAGGTCTAATTTTTGAAAAAGTTTTTGATCTTTCTCTTCTTTTGGATTGTTTGAAGTTAGTAGTTTACATCCATAAAAAATAGAATTTGCTCCTGCCATAAAACACATAGCTTGAGTCTGATCATTCATATTTTCACGACCTGCAGATAATCGAATATAAGATTTTGGCATCATAATTCTTGTAGCTGCTACAACTCTAATAAATTCAAATGGATCTACATTTTCATTTTTTTCCATAGGTGTTCCAGGTATTTTTACTAGCATGTTTATTGGCACACTTTCTGGTTGAATAGATAAATTAGATAATTCCATTAGAAGTTCCATTCGATCTTGTTTTTTTTCCCCAAGACCAATAATTCCTCCAGAACAAATTTTCATACCTGAATTTCGAACTGTTTTTAAAGTATTTAAACGTTCTTCGTATGTACGAGTTGTTATTATACTGCTATAAAAACTAGAAGATGTATCTAAGTTATGATTATAAAAATCCAAACCTGCATCAGCTAATTTTTTTGCTTGAGAATTATTTAGTGTTCCTAAAGTCATACAGGTTTCCATCCCCATTTTTTTTATTTCTTTGATAATTTTTTCTAAATATGGCATATCTTTTTCTTTAGGATTTTTCCATGCAGCACCCATGCAAAATCGAGTTGAACCTGAAGATTTAGCTTTTTTTGCAGCTTTTAAAATTTGTTCTATTTCTAATAATGGTTCTTTTTTTAAACCGGTTTTATATCTTGAACTTTGTGGGCAATATTTGCAATCTTCAGGGCATGCACCAGTTTTAATTGATAGTAATGTACTAATCTGTATTCTATTAGGATTAAAGTATTCACGATGTTTTTTTTGAGCTTCAAATATAAGATCAAAAAAAGGTTTTGAAAAAAGTTTTTTTGTGTCTTCTAGATTCCATCTGCGATTCATATAATCTCCAAAAAAAAATATGATTTTGTTTAAGTAAAGGTTTATAATAACTTATTTAATATTTTTATATATAAATTATAATGAGTCAATCTGATATATTTTTTGATCATAAGCACATTTGGCATCCGTATTCTTCTATAATCAACCCTCTTCCATGTTATTCTGTAATGTCAGCAAAAGGTGTTTATTTAAAATTAAAAAATGGAAAAAATATAATAGATGGTATGTCTTCATGGTGGTCTACTATACATGGTTATAATCATCCTGTATTAAATAGATCTTTAAAAAAACAAATGAGAAAAATGTCTCATGTCATGTTTGGAGGTATTACGCATCCTTCTGCAATTTTACTATGTAAGCAATTAGTTAAATTAACTCCAAAAAAATTAGATTGTGTTTTTCTTTCTGATTCTGGGTCAATAGCTGTTGAAGTAGCAATAAAAATGTTAATACAATATTGGGAAGCCTTAGGTGAACAAAGAACACAAATTCTAACAATTAGAAATGGATATCATGGTGATACTTTTGCTGCTATGTCCATCTCTGATCCCAATAATTCTATGCATAGAATATACAATAAATTTTTACCAAGAAATTTATTTGCAGAAAAACCTACTTCTTCTTTTCATAAAGAATGGAACTCCGTTGATATCCAATCTTTTAAAAAAATAATGAGAAAAAAATCAAAACAAATAGCTGGCGTTATGTTAGAACCTATTGTACAAGGTGTAGGAGGAATGAATTTCTATCATCCTACATACTTAAAAGAAATAAAAAAATTATGTAAAAATTATTCCATTCCATTAGTTTTTGATGAAATTGCAACAGGATTCGGTCGTACTGGAAAATTTTTTGCTTTTCAACATGCTAATGTTGTACCAGACATACTTTGTTTAGGTAAAGCTATGACGGGTGGTACAATAACTTTAGCTGCTACTTTAACTTCACGAAACATTGCAAATACAATTAGCAGAAGTACAGTAAGTTGTTTTATGCATGGACCTACTTACATGGGTAATCCATTAGCGTGTGCTGTAGCTAGTGCTAATATAAAAATACTAGAAAAAAATGAATGGAAAAAACAAGTTTTTAATATTGAAAAACAACTTTATCAAAATTTATTACCATTAATTCATCATCCAAGAGTTAAAGATGTTCGTGTATTAGGTGCTATTGGAGTAGTTGAATGTTCACATTGCGTGAATATGGCTCTTATACAAAAATTTTTTGTAAAAAATGGTGTTTGGATTCGACCGTTTAAAAAAATCATTTATATTGTACCACCTTATATTATCAGTATGGATTGTTTAAGAAAACTTATTAATGTTATTAAAAAATCTTTAGATAATGATACATTATTCAATGTAAATAGCGTTTAATTTATAAAATATTTTTTATTAATTTACATTATAAATGAAGCTATCCATAGAGGACCTTTACTCGTCTTGTATTCACTGATCTTTTTTAAGGTACCTTTTTTTTGACAAATTCTATATAAACTTAATTTATTAGATTTTTGTCCAGCAACTATTAAATAGTTATTATTTTCATCAATGCAAAATGAACGTGGTTGTTCTTCTGTATCATATTTTTTTAAAAAATTAATTTTATTATCATTTTTATTAACATGAAATAATGAAATGCTATTCAAAAATCTATCAGATACATATAAAAAATTACCACATGAAGTTAAGTGAATGTCAGAAGACCAATATTTTTTTTCTTTTAAATTTGATAAATTTACATTTTGTATATTTTTTACTTTTAATAAAGTATTTTCTTGATATATTTTCCATACATCAACAGTACCATTCAATTCATTAACAGTATAAGCAAAATTTTGATTAGGATGAAATATAATGTGACGCGGTCCTGATTTTAATTGAGAAGAAACTAATTTTTGTTCCGTGCTTTTTAATATACCGAAATCTGTTAACTTATATAAATAAATACAATCATTTTTTAATGAAGTTACAAATAAAACATTGTATTTACTATTGAATTTAGAAGCATGACAACCTTCAATATTATGAATAATTTGTATTGGATTTTTAGGAACACCATTTTTATCTAATGGACTTACGCTTATACAGTTAGAGTGATATGAACTACAAAACAAAAATTTTTCGCTACTATCAAAAGAAATATAATTAGGTGTACCAGGAATAATACTTTCTCCTTTTTTTTTAAGTAAACCATTTTCGTCTATCCAATAACTAACAATACAATTGTTAGGACGAACTCCAGCATATAATAAATTTTTATTTTTAATAATTGAAATTGGCTGCACTTGACCGTTAGTTTGAACTGTTTGTATTAATTCCATATTTTCATTATTATGTAGATTCCATACTTCTATATTTTCACTTTCTGCATTGGCAATATAAAAAATTTGTTTCATATATTTTTCTCAATATTTTTTAATAAAAATCAAAGGGAGATACATAAATATTTTTTATATAATTATTTATAAAAAATTTTTAAAAATAATTGTAATTTATTACAAATTTATATTTTACATAATTTTTTTATTTAATATTTTTTAATAAATCTTTAATCCATTTAAGACGTGTATAATTATCTTTAAAATTATGGAAAAAATGTAATTTTATTGAGTTTTCCATTTTCCAAAGATGAGGTTCTTGTTTGAATAATTTTAACAAATATTCCGTATTAATAGTACTTTGTTTATCAAATTCTATAATTCCTCTTTTTCCATTAGATTTAATACATAAAATACCAATTTCTTCTGTTAATAATCTAATTTTAGAGATTAAAATTAAATTTTTTGCAGGAAGAGGTAATTTTCCAAATTGGTCTATTAATTCGAATTTTATTTTTTCTATATCTTTTTTATTTTTAACGTTTGAAAGTTTTTTATAATAAAACAATCGTTTATTCACATCAAAAATATAACTAGAAGGTAATAAAGAAGGTACATAAAGTTCAATATCTGATTTTTTTATTAGTTCTTCTAATAAAGGTTTTTCTCCACCATTTTTTAAAATTTCAATTGCTTTTTTTAATAATTTTAGATACAAAGAAAAACCAATATTCTGTATGTGACCACTTTGCTCTTTACCTAACAATTCACCTATTCCTCTAATTTCTAAATCTTTATTTGATAGAGTAAATCCACCTCCAAAATTATTTATTAATGAAATAGCATTTAGTCTTTTTTTTGCCTCTGATGTAATTTTTTTTAAATTATTTACGAGAAAAAAAGAATATGCTTGATGATTTGACCGTCCAATTCTCCCTCTAAGTTGATGAAGTTGAGATAATCCAAAATAATCTGAATTTTCTATAATCATAGTATTAGCTTTTGGTACGTCAATACCACTTTCAATAATAGTTGTACAAACTAAAACATCAAAATGATGATGATAAAATTCATTCATTATCTTTTTTAGTTCAGTATTTTTCATTTGACCATGCCCGATTTTAATATGAGCTTCAGGAACTAAATTTGATAATTTCTTCGCTATATTATTAATATTCTGAACTTTATTATAAATATAATACACTTGTCCACCTCTAGATATTTCACGTAAAATTGCTTCTTTGACTAAAATAGGATTATACTCTTCTATAAAGCTTTTTATTTTTAGTCTTTCTTGAGGTGGCTGTGATATAATAGATAAATCTTTTATACCTGTCATGGCCATATTTAAAGTACGAGGTATAGGTGTTGCTGTTAAAGTTAATATATCAATGTTAGAATATGTTTTTTTTATGATTTCTTTATGATTTACACCAAATCGATGCTCTTCATCAATAATCAGTAAACCAAGATTGTACCAATTTATATTTTTTAATAAAATTTTATGTGTTCCTATTAATATTTTAATATCTCCATTTTTAATTTTTGTTAAAATATTTTTTTGTTCTGTTTCATTTCTAAATCGAGATAAAATATCAATTTTAACAGACCAATTATGAAAACGTTTTTTAAAATTATCAAAATGTTGCTGTGCTAATAAAGTAGTTGGTACTAAAATAACGACTTGTTTATAATTTGATACACATATGAAAGCAGCTCTCATTGCTACTTC
The DNA here is from genome assembly GCF_003671935.1 of Buchnera aphidicola (Rhopalosiphum maidis). Lineage (NCBI taxonomy): Bacteria > Pseudomonadati > Pseudomonadota > Gammaproteobacteria > Enterobacterales > Erwiniaceae > Buchnera > Buchnera aphidicola. The sequence continues at coordinate 455,338 of NZ_CP032759.1, read as the reverse complement.
TGTTTTACCAAATCCTACGTCTCCACAAATTAATCTATCCATTGGAATAGATTTTTTCATGTCGTTTAATACAGATTTGATTGCATCATTTTGATCTAATGTAGTTTTAAATGGAAAATCTTTACAGAAAAGTTTGTAATTTTTTTCATTTATTTGAAATGAAAATCCATTTTGAGACAATCTTTTTGAATAAATATCTAACAAAATTGCTGCATGATCATAAAGAGTTTTATTAATTTTCGTTTTTTCTTTATTCCAGCTACCTCCACCTAATTTATGAAGTGGTATGTTTTTTTCTAGAATTCCAATATAAGGTGAAATAAGATGTAAATGAGAAATAGGAACATATAATTTATCTTGTTCTGCATATAAAATGACTAAATATTCAGATTCAATACTAGCAGTCTTTATTTTAGTTAATCCCTGATATCGTCCAATACCGTGTTCAATATGTATGATTAAATCATTTAATTTTAATTTATCTAAATGATTCTTTTTTTTTTGAAGAATATTTTTTTTAATTAGTATAAGAGATTTATTTTGATTAAAATTTGGAAAAATTTTTTTTATAGGAACGAATAAAAAATTTCTTTTTATATTTATAAATCCATTATATAAATTCCCTATAATGTATAAATAATTAAAATTTTGATTAAAATCAGTAATATTTTTTATGTATTTTGGATAAATGTTTTCAGATGCCAAAATTTTTAAAAAGGTTTTTATACAATCCTCTTTTGTTAAAGAAAAAATTATTTTTCCTGAAAAATTTTTTAAAAAAGAGAATTTTTCACTGGTATTTGCGTTCATGAAACATTCAGGTAATTTTTTGTAATTTTTTTTAATAGAATTTTTATTCTCTGTATCCTTACTAAGTACAATTTGAATAGAACAATATTTTTTTAAAAAAAATGATAATTCTTTAGTTGTTATCCATATTTTTTCCGGTTTAATTATTATATTAAAATATTTTTTCTGCAATAAATTATATCTTTCTGTAATTTTTTTCCAAAATTCATTGGAATTATTCTTATATTGATCTTGATAAATAATTAAAGTTTTTTCAGATAAATAATCAAATAGTGTTGATAACGGTTTTTCAAAAAAAAACGATTGTAAATACTCAACACTAAAAAATTTTTTTTTCTCAAAAATACTTTTATAAAATTTATTAAATTCCATATTTTTAGAAAAAAATTGATTATAATTTTTCTTGAAAATATCAAATCCATCTTTATTTTTTGGAAACTCATTTCTTGGCATAACAACAATTGATTCTTTTTCTTTAAAAGTTAGTTGATTATTTATATTAAATAATTTTAAATTAAAAATTTTATTCTCTTCAAAAAAAATTCTATACGGTGAAATTGAACCAACAGGATAAATATCAATTAATGATTTTTTTATACTAAAATCACCAATCTCTTTCACTTCATTTCTTTTACAATATCCAATCTTTTCTAGTTTAGAAATTAAATTTTTAAATTTAAAAAAATTATCTTTCTGAATTAAAAAAGATTCTTTGTAAAGATATTTATAAGGACATATTTTTTGTAAAAGAGTTTGAACTGCAATAATTAACAAACCTTTTTTTATTTTAGAAAGATTATATAATGTAGAAATACGAGAAGAGATAATTTTTTTATCAGGTGAAAGATGATCATATGGCAATATTTGCCAATCTGGAAAAACTATTACTTGTCTATTTGTAAAATATTTTGTTAATTTTTCTAATTGTAAAGAGGATTTTATATTAGATGTAATCAATACAACTAAATCTGAATGATTTTCGATAATAGAAGCACATTCAAATGGAATTACTGATAAAATCAGTTGATCTGATATATATATTTTTTTATTTTTTTTTATCATATTATTATTTATCTAATTGAAAATTTTTATAAAACTCTTAAAAATAGACTCAACATATTATTAAAAAAATATTTTTTCTTTAATAAAACCAAAATAAATAATAATTTATTTATAAATATGTTTATATATATTTTTTAATATTGTTTATTAAATATGTTAATATACAAGTTAAAATTTTAATTGTAAAATTAACATAAATAAATTATTTTTTTAAATTCAATTTACTACAACAGTTCTTAACTATTAAAGATATTATAAATGTATAAGCCTATATATATATTTATCGGTTTACGTTATCTATGGAATCCTCATTTACCAAATTTTAAAAAAATTATTACTATTTTATCAATTTTAGGCATAAGTGTCGGTATATCTTCAACTATTATTACCATATCTATAATCAATGGATTTCAAAATAAATTTCGAAATGACATTTTATCTTTTATTCCCCATGTAATTATTACTAGTAAAAGTCGCAGTGTTAATAAATTACATTTTCCTAAAGAAATTTTAAAGTTAAAAAATATTGAACAAATTACAGATTTTGTTAGTAAAAAAGTAATTATCGAAAATAAAAATGAAATTAATATAGGAGAAATAATTGGTATTGAAGCAAAGAATAAAAAAATTTTAGAAAATTATGGTATAAAAAATTCTTCATATACTCTTAATTCAAGAAAATATAATATAATTATAGGCAGCGAACTAGCTAAAAAACTGCATGTTCATATAAATGACAAAATTAAATTAATTGTTTTGCCTTTTAGTAAAAGAAATCTTTTAAAAAATTATCTTAATATAAGATTATTTACAATAACTGGTATATTTTCAACTAATAATGAAGTTGATGAATATCAAATATTAATGAATCAAAAAAATGCTTTAAACTTTTTGAATTATGATAAATATCATATCACTGGTTGGAGAATATGGTTGAAAGATCCATTTATTCTAAATGTTCAGAAAATAAAAAAATTAAATAAAAATTTTATTATATTAGATTGGAAAATGAAAAAAGGTGAGTTTTTTAAAGCAATGCAAATCGAAAAATACATTATGTTATTTTTTTTTATTTTAATTTTATTAGTAGCAGGTTTTAACATTGTTACATCACTAACCATGAATGTACTAGATAAAAAAAATAATATTTCGATTTTTCAATCTCAAGGGTTATCTCGTTATAAAATAATGTTAATATTCGTTGTTTTAGGATCAACTATTTCTGTAGTTGGAAATTTAGTTGGTACAATAATTAGTATTATATTAATTTTTCAAAAAGATTTTTTGAATTTTTTAATTAAAATATTTTTTATCGATATTGAGATTCCTATAAAAGTTCTTCCCATTCAAATTTTAATAATCAATCTTATATCTGTATTTTTTACGATTTTATCAACATTATATCCAATTTGGTATGCTATTAAATCAACCCCAGCTAGAATCTTATCTGATGAATAAAAATATAATTTTACAATGTGCTAATTTGACAAAGTCTTTTTATAAAAAAAAAGAAGAAATAAAAATATTAAGTAATATATCATTAAAAGTTCACAGAGGCGATATTATATTTATAACTGGAAAATCTGGTTCTGGAAAAAGTACATTTTTACACTTATTAAGTGGATTAGATAATCCTACTTCTGGACGTATACTATTTGATGGAATTTTATTAAGTTCTATGTCATCGAACGAAATAGCTAAATTAAGAAATTTAAAATTAGGATTTATTTTTCAATTTCATCATTTACTTTTAGATTTTAATGTTCTTGAAAACGTCTCTATACCATCATTAATCAGTAAAAAAAGTACTAAAGAATCAAAAGAAAAATCATATGAAATATTAAAAAGAGTTCATTTAGAAAAAAAAGTAAATAAATATCCTTCTGAATTGTCTGGTGGTGAAAGACAACGTGTAGCCATCGCTCGAGCTTTAGTCAATCAACCTTCTTTAGTAATAGCAGATGAACCAACAAGTAATTTAGATAAAAATAATGAAAAAATTATTTTTGATTTAATATTTGAGTTAAATAGCACTTTAAATACTTCTTTTTTAATCGTAAGTCATAATCTAAGTTTTATAAAAAAACAACATATTTTATTTGAAATGAAACATGGTCAATTATTTAATAATAAGAATCAATATAAAAAGACACATTAAATGAATTTTTTATCTTTTTTAATTTCAAAACGATTATATCATCGAAATAATAAAAATTATGCAGTATTATTAACTTCTATTTTATCTAAGATAGGAATTTCTATTAGTATATTCACATTAGTTTTAAGTTTTAGCGCTTTAAATGGTTTTCAAATATTAATAAAAAAAAATATTTTGTCAGCTTTACCACATGGGATTATTGAACTAACAGATCAATCTTTACTTAATTGGAAAGATGTCACAAAAAAATTAAAACTCCTACCAGAAGTTATTTACTCTGAACCATATATTTTAATGAATAGTATTCTATTAAAAAATGATCAAATAAGGTTTATTAATATTAAAAGTTTCAAAAATGTAGAATATATAAAAAAGTATTTTTCTTTTCAAAAAAAATTATTTAATTTTTCTAAATTAAAAAAAATTTGTAACAATGAAATTATTATTTCTTCTGATTTAGCAGAGTATTTCTCTCTTAAAGAAGGAGATTTAATTACTCTAATTATTTTAAATAAAAAAATAAATTTTGAAAAAAATAAAATAAAAAATTTTTCTTTTAAAATTAAATCTATATTCCATTCTAATGGAATTTCAAACTCAAACATTGGGTTAATACCTTTTATTTTTTTCCAAAAAGTTTTTAAAATAGACAACGATGTTGATAAAATTGAATTGTATATGTCTGATCCATTTCAAGCAGATAAAATTATTCTAAAAATAGCTGAAAAAACAAAAATACCTCTTTTTTTTTATAGTTGGATGTACAGTTATAAATATATTTATCATGATATTAAAATAATTAAAACAATAATATATTTGACATTATTTTTGATAATACTGATTTCATGTTTTAGTTTGATATCTATTTCTTTAACAACTATATCTAAAAAAACAAAAGAAATTGCTATTTTACGAAGTATAGGTGCCAATAATATTCTTATTCAACTAATTTTCTTCTACTATGGAATGCGTTTTATTTTTATAGGAAATTTAATAGGTTTATTAACAGGTATTATAACAGTATTAAATTTTAAAAAAATTATGTTGTTTTTAGAAAACAATTTTTCAGAAAGTTGGTTATTACAAAATGTCTATTATAAAAATTTTTTATTATTAAAATTAAATTTATTTGATTTAATTATTATTTTTATAAGTACCTTAATAATAGGAATTATTGCAAATTGGTATCCCATATATTATGCATCTAAAATAAATCCCAACGAAATATTAAGAGAATATTAAAATTATTTCTTTTAAAGAAATGAAAAAAATATTTTTTATAAAAAAGTAAATATTAGTTATAAATAATTTATAAAAAACGGTGAAAATAATGACTATTAAAGTAGGTATTAATGGATTTGGTAGGATTGGACGTGTTTTATTTCGTTTAGCTCAAGCACGTAAAAATATTCAAATTGTAGCAATAAATGATTTACTTGATCCTGAATATATAGCCTATATGTTAAAATATGATTCGACTCATGGTATTTTTAAAAAAAATATTGAAATTGAAAATAAAAATCTTATTGTTAACGGAAAAAAAATTAGAATTACCTCAATAAAAGATCCTGAAAAATTAATGTGGGATGAATTGTCAATTGATGTAGTTATCGAATCTACAGGTCTATTTTTAACAAAAGAGACAGCTTATAAACATATTTTATCTGGTGCAAAAAAAGTTGTAATCACTGGACCATCAAAAGATGGTATCCCTATGTTTGTCAAAGGTGCTAACTTTGATAAATATAAAGGAGAAAAAATTGTATCTAACGCTTCTTGTACAACTAATTGTTTAGCTCCTTTATCAAAGGTAATAGATGATCATTTTGGTATTATTGAAGGGCTAATGACTACTGTACATGCTAGTACAGCTACTCAAAAAATTGTTGATAGTGCTTCTAAAAAAGATTGGAGAGGTGGTCGAGGTGCTTTACAAAATATTATTCCTTCTTCTACAGGAGCAGCTATTGCTGTAGGAAAAGTTTTACCACATTTAAATGGTAAATTAACAGGAATAGCTTTTCGAGTTCCTACCTCAAATGTATCTGTAGTAGATTTAACAGTACGTTATAAAAAGACAGCAACATACAACGAAATTTGTCAAGTTATTAAAGATGCTTCTGAACAAAAAATGAAAGGAATTTTAGGATATACTGAAGATGAAGTTGTATCAACAGATTTTAATGGTAATGATTTAACTTCTATTTTTGATGCTAAAGCTGGTTTATCTCTAAATAAAAATTTTGCTAAATTAATTGCTTGGTACGACAACGAAACAGGTTATTCTAGCAAGGTACTAGATTTAGTTACATTAATTTCTTCGAAATAAATATTAGGCTATAATTTCTTCTAAATATAGAAGTATATTTTTATTATATATAAAAATATTTAAATATATTAAATAATTTTACATATAAGACATATCTTACTTTTTTTGAGTATAGCAGTATTAAGTACAACCTTAATACTGCTTTTTAAAAAAAATTTTTTTTTAATTTTTTATTGTCTAGCTAATCTAATAAAACAAGGTGAAAAAATAGTATTGCTTCTCCATGGATTGATATCTATTCCACCTCTTCGAGTATATCTTCCATATACAGTTAATTTTTCAGGTTTACAAATTTTATTAATATCATTAAAAATTCGTTCAATACATTCTTCATGAAATTCGTTATGAGAACGAAAAGAAATCAAATAGCGTAATAAAGAATCGTGATTAATTGGTAATCCAATATATGTGATATACATTGATGCCCAATCAGGTTGTTGAGTAGCAGGACAATTGGATTTAAATAGATGAGTATATAAACTCTCTTTAGTAATTTTTTTTTTAGAATCAATCATTAGTAATGATGGATCATATTTATATGATTCTATTTTAATATTTTGATTATCTATGCAAGTACCCCGAAAATCTGAAATTTTTTGTTTTTTAATTTCATCTAAACTAAATAGTTTAACAGAAACTTGTCCACATACACATTTAGTAAGATCGTCAGTTAAAATTTTAATAAAATTAATATCATTATCAAATTGTATTTGATTAAAACTGTTTATATAAGTTTTTAAACTTTTAGATTCAACAATATTAATACTGTTTATATCAATTTCTATTTTAGCAATAGCAACTTTTGGCAATCCATTTTTATTTAACCAAGATAATTCGTATAAAGTCCAAATATCTCTACCTATAAAAGGAAGATTAATATAATTTAACCTAATTTTTTTTCGATGTTTTTTTCTAGATATCGGTTGTAGATGGTGAAAATTATTTATTTTAAAACTCATATTTTTTCTTTAATTTACAATTATATACAAGAGCATTGTATATAAAATTTATTTTTTTAATTTAATATATTGATTGATAATATCTTATCATCTATAAATGAAATTGAGGAAGAATGTTTGATATCCATTTTTTTATTCTTTTTTCGGTTTTTTCCGACTGACGGTCTTCATCTAAAGCTAATCCTACAAAATAATCTTTATTTAAAAGAGCTTTAGAAGATTCAAAATTATATTCAATCGTAGGCCATTTTCCAATTATTTTAGCATTATTTTTTTTTAAAACTTTATATATTAAACCTAATGCATCACAAAAATATTCTCCATAATCTTCTTGATCTCCACATCCAAATAATGCTACAGTTTTCTGTAAAAAATTTATTTTTTTTAAAATAGGTAAAAAATCATCCCAATCACATTGCATTTCACCATAATACCAAGTAGGAACTCCTAGTATTAGATAATCAAAAAGTTCAATATCTTTTTTAGAAGCATTGCTAATATCATGTAATATAGAACTATTACCAATTTTTTTTTGAATCAATTTTGCTACTTTTTCTGTATTCCCAGTATCACTTCCAAAAAAAATACCTATTTTCTTCATATTTTTTCCTATCTATCAAAATATAATTCTTAATTATGAAGAAGAATATATTTGAAATTTTTTTATTTAAAAATATGTTTTTTTAAAAAATTACATAAAAAACATAAAACTAAAAATTTAATTTTTTTTTGTTATCTTAGTAAAATAAATGTATTCTAATAACTTATTTATAAGTTATATCTGTTGATTTTTAATTAAAAATTATTTAATAATTTTTTATAAAACTTTAATATACATATATTTTTTTAAATTGAATGCTATAAAAAAATTTAAATTTTTTTATAAAAAAAGAAACAGAAATTATAACATATATTTTTAATACAACTATGAATATGTTAAAAAAATTATGAAAAAAAATTTAATTTGGTTTCGAACTGATCTTCGTTTATACGATAATACTGCTTTACATCACGCTTGTATGTTTGACGTAGATCAAGTTACTGGTTTGTTTATTGCAACACCAAAACAATGGAAAGATCATTTTCTTTCTTCAAAAAAAATATCATTTATCTACCAAAATTTAATAAATTTAAAAAAAGAATTATTAAAATTAAATATTATTTTACATTATCACGAATGTCCTAATTTTTTAAGTTCAATAGATTATTTAATTTATTTCTGCGAAAAAAAAAAGATAAGTAGTTTGTTTTATAATTATCAATATGAAATAAATGAAAGAAATCGCGATTGCCTAGTAAAAAAAAACTGTCTGAAAAAGGTGTTGTTGTAAAAGGATTTCACGATAGTATCTTAACTTCTATTGATAGTATAAAAAATACACACAACAAAACATATAAAATTTTTTCTTTTTTTAGAAAGAAAGTAATATGTAATTTATCAAAAAAAGTTCCAGAATGTTTTCCTATTCCAAAAAAAAGAAAAATTTATCTTAATTATTCATTACTAGAATTATTTCCAGAAAACTTAGTTGTTAATTTTGATCAAAAAACTTTTCCTATTGGAGAAAAAAAAGCTATTGAAAAATTAAAAAGTTTTTGTATTTATAAAATGGAAAAATATTCTTTAAAAAGAAATTTTCCGTTTTTAAATGGAACTAGTATGCTGTCTCCCTATTTATCTTTAGGAATAATATCACCACGATATTGCTTAAAAATAGTTTTAAAACAATATAAAAGAATTCCATTAAATATTATTTTAAATTCAGATTGGTTAAATGAAATAATATGGCGTGAATTTTACTATCATTTATTAATTGGTTTTCCAATACTTAGTAAGTCTAAATCATTATTGACGTGGGAGGAAAAAATTAACTGGGAAAATAATACAAATTATTTTAACGCTTGGAAAAATGGAAATACAGGTTTTCCTATAGTAGATGCGGGAATGAGACAATTAAATCAAACCGGTTGGATGCATAACAGATTAAGAATGATTACGTCTAGTTTTTTAGTAAAAAATCTTTTAATTAATTGGAGAAAGGGGGAAAAATATTTTATGTCTAATTTAATTGACGGGGATTTTGCATTAAATAATGGTGGATGGCAATGGTCAGCTTCAATAGGAAGTGATTCAGCACCATATATACGTTTTTTTAATCCCTTAAATCAATCTAAAAAATTTGATAAATCAGGTTTATTTATACGTAAATATATTCCAGAATTAAATTGTATACCAGATCACTATATTCATAATCCGTACGAATGGTCAACAAAAAATCACTGTAAAATAAATTATCCAGAACCAATTATAGACTATAGAAATAGTAAAGAAAAAGCATTATTAGTATACAATAAAGCTCAATTAAATTCTAAAAAACAAAAGGTTTAATAATATGGAAAATTTTTTATTAGAAAAAATTATTAATAAAAAATTATTAAGTCATGAATGTAATGATGTTATACCTAATGGATTACAAATAGAGGGGGAAAAAACAATTAAAAAAATTGTTACAGGTGTTACTGCTTGTCAAGACTTATTAGATCAAGCATTATCTTATAATGCAAATGCTATAATAGTACACCATGGCTATTTTTGGAAAAAAGAATCTCGATATATTCACAACATGAAAAGAAAAAGATTAAAAACTATACTTTCTAACAATATTAATTTATACAGTTGGCACTTACCTTTAGATATTCATCCTAAAATAGGAAATAATGCACAAATAGCTAAAAAATTAAATATTTGTATTAAAGGTTATATTTTACCTTATTTATTCTGGGGAATATTAGAAAAAAATATAAACGCTTTTGATTTTGCTAAAAAAATAGAAAAAAAATATAAAAAAAAACCTATACATATATATGAAAATGCCCCACTTTCTATTTCTCGTGTAGCTTGGTGTAGTGGAAAGGGACAAAATTTTATAGAACAAGCATATAATTTTGGAGTAGATGCTTTTTTAACAGGCGAAATTTCAGAAGAAACAATGCATTTTGCTAAAGAACTAGGTATTCATTTTTTTTCTATAGGACATCATGCTACAGAAAAAGATGGAATTAAATCTTTAGGTATATGGTTAAATAAAAAATATAATTTAGATGTTACTTTTATCGATATTTATAATCCAGCATAATTTGAAAAAAAGTGAATTATAAAAATACAATAAAATTTTTAACTGTTTTTAAAATTTCTACATAAAAAGTTTAATAAAAAACATGAAAAAAAATACACTAGAAAGATTATTTAATTCCTCCTGGTTATCTAGTAGTAATCAGAACTATATTGAAAATATGTATAAAAATTATTTAATAAATCCAAAATCTGTTAATACTACGTGGCATGATCAATTTAAAAATTTATTTAAAGAAGGAAAAGATATTTTAAAAGAAGAAAAATTCAATGATAAAAGTAATTTTTTTCAAAAAAACAAAATTTACCAACAAGAAATATTAGAAAAAAAAATTAATTATATTATTGATATTTTTCGAAAAAAAGGTCATAAAAAATCTTTAATCAATCCTATTGAATTAAATAAAAGAAAAGAATATAAATATTTAGAATCTTCTTTTTACAATTTCAATGAAAATGAATTAGAAACAACTGTAAAAGTTGATTTTAAGAATTCTTCTCGATATGAAATAAAAATTATAGATTTGTATAAAGAATTAAATAAAAAATATTGTAATTCTATTGGATTTGAATATATGTATATTGAAAGTTCATTTGAAAAAAAATGGATTACAAAACATATAGAATTATTTTTTAAAGAAAATTTGTTTTCAAAAAAAGAAAGAATAAGATTTTTAAAAGAAATTCTTTATGGAGAAACTTTTGAAAAATACCTAGGAAAAAAATTTTCTGGTACAAAACGATTTTCTTTAGAAGGAGCAGAGACATTAATTAGTATTCTGCACGAAATAATTCGATATTCAAAAAAAAATAATATATCTGAAATTGTTTTAGGAATGGCTCACAGAGGTAGATTAAATGTATTAATAAATGTATTAAACAAAAATCCGAAGGTACTATTTGATGAATTTTCTGGAGTTAATATACCAAAAAATTTTAGTGGAGATGTAAAATATCATATGGGTGGAGTTGCTGAAATACAAAATGAAAAAGAAAAAATACATTTAAAATTAGCATATAATCCATCTCATTTAGAAATAATTAATCCAGTTGTTTTAGGTATAGCACGATCATCTATAGATCAATTAAAAATTTCTGAAAACAAAGTTTTATCTATTAATATACATGGTGATGCTTCTATTATTGGACAAGGTGTAATTCAAGAAACATTAAATATGTCTCAAACAGAAGCTTATAAAGTTGGTGGCACTGTTCATATAGTTATTAATAATCAAATTGGATTTACTACATCTAATCCTAAAAATCTTCGTTCTAGTAAACATTGTACTGACATTGCTAAAATAATTCAAGCACCTGTGTTTCATGTCAATTCTGATGATATAGAAGCTTCTATTTTTGCGATTCAATTAGCTTTAAAATTTAAAAAAAAGTTTAAAAAAGATGTTTTTGTAGATTTAGTTTGTTATAGACGAAATGGACATAATGAAGTCGATGATCCTTCTGTAACACAACCTATTATGTATAAAAAAATTCGGAATCATCCTACTACAAGTAAAATATATTCTGACTTATTAATTTCGGAAAAATTAATTACATCTGACGATGTTAAAAAAATAATAAACGAATATACAGCTAAACTGATACAAGGAGAAAATGTTTTTTCAAAAAAGAAAAATATAACTTTTCAGAATCAAAATGAAAAATTTTTTGTAAAAAAACAAAAAGAAAACACAAAGTTAAATTTTTTAAATGTTAAAAATTTATTATATTCTATTAATACTATTCCTAATTCAGTTAAAGTACATGATAGAGTTAAAAAAATTTATCAAGAAAGAATAAATATGTCTGAAGGACAGAAATCATTTGATTGGGGTACAGCTGAATTGCTAGCTTATGCAACAATCCTTAAAGAAGGTATTTCATGTCGTCTTTCAGGAGAAGACATAAGTAGAGGAACTTTTTTTCATCGTCATGCTTTTATTCATGATCAAAAGAATGGTTCTATTTACGTTCCTTTGCAAAATATAGAAAAAAATCAAGGAAAATTTGAAATTTGGGATTCTGTATTATCAGAAGAAGCCGTTTTAGCTTTTGAATATGGATATTCACTATTTCCATCGAATAATTTAACTATTTGGGAAGCACAATTTGGAGATTTTGCTAACGGTGCTCAAGTAGTAATAGATCAATTTATTAGTGCGAGTGAACAAAAATGGAATCAAAAATCCAACTTAGTTCTTTTTTTACCTCATGGATATGAAGGACAAGGACCTGAACATTCTTCTGCTAGACTTGAAAGATTTCTTCAACTATGTGCTGAAAATAATATACAAATATGCATACCTACTACGTCTTCGCAAATATTTCATTTATTAAGACGTCAAATATTTAACAATATTTGTAAACCATTGATTGTTTTAACTCCTAAATCACTTTTACGAAATACTATGGCAAGATCTTCTTTAGAAGATTTAATAAATAAAAATTTTAAAAATGTAATAAACGAAAAAAATAGAAAACAAAACGAAGTAAAACGTTTAATTTTTTGCTCTGGCAAAATATATTACGATCTTTTAGAACGTCGTAGTGAATATAACATTAATAATATTGCATTAATTCGAATTGAACAATTATATCCATTTCCAAAAGATGAAATATTAAAAATATTAAAAAATTATTTTTACGTACAAGATTTTATTTGGTGTCAAGAAGAACCAAAAAATCAAGGAGCATGGTTTTATATTAATAATTTTCTACGTACTCTTTTACCAAAAAATTCTGATTTAAATTACGTTGGTCGTTCATCTGCTGCATCACCTGCAGCTGGTCATATTTCAATCCATAGAAAAGAACAAGAAAAAATAATAAATCATGCATTAAATTTTAAAATAAAATAGAAGGATATAAAATGAATAGAATAAATATTCTTGTTCCTGATCTTCCTGAATCTGTTAACGATGCAGTAGTTGTAAAATGGTATAAAAAAATAGGAGAAAAAATTTCTTCTGAAGATAATATAGTAGATATCGAAACAGATAAAGTCATGCTGGAAGTTTCATCTCCGTGTAATGGAATATTAGATAAAATTTTAGAAAAAGAAGGTGCAATTGTTAAATCAAACCAAATATTAGGAAATATCATTAAATCTACAAATATTGAAAGTAAAAAAGAACTAAAATCAATAGAAAACAAACAATCTTTTATACAAAATAGAAGTTTTAATATTCCTTTTAAAGAAAAATTATATAATTTAACACCTTCTATAAGACGTTTAGTAAAAATTAATAAAAATAAAGAAATATTTAATCAATTATATTATGTAAAAAATCAAAAAAATATTGAAAAAAAAAACCAGGAACAATTAAAGAAAAAATCTTTTTTTAATGAAAAAGAAAATAAAAACATTGAAAATAGAATAAAAATGACACGATTACGTCAAAAAATTGCTGAAAGATTATTAGAAACTAAAAATAATACAGCGATGCTGACGACTTTTAATGAAGTAAACATGCAATCAATAATATTTTTACGTAAAAAATATGGCGAATCTTTTGAAAAAAAACACGGTGTTCGTATTGGATTTATGCCTTTTTTTGTAAAAGCAGCAGTAGAAGCCTTAAAAATTTTTCCAGAAGTAAACGCATCTATTGATAAAGACGATATTGTTTATTATAAAAATTTTGATATTAGTATTGCTATCTCTACTCCCAGAGGAGTAATAACGCCAGTTTTAAGAAATGCAGATAAGATGAGTATGGCCGACATAGAAAAAAAAATAAAAGAATTTTCTATTAAAAGCACAGAAAATAAAATAAAATTAGAAGAATTAGTTGGGGGAAACTTTACCATAACTAATGGTGGTGTTTTTGGTTCTTTAATGTCTACTCCTATTATTAATCCACCTCAAACCGCAATATTAGGGATGCATCTTATCAAAGAGCGTCCTATGGCTATAAACGGAAAGGTAAAAATTCTTCCCATGATGTATTTAGCACTATCTTATGATCATAGACTAATAGACGGAAAAGAATCTGTTAGTTTTTTAGTAACTATAAAAGATATATTAGAAGATTTTAATCGTATTTTAATTAATGTATAAATTTATTTTTTAATTAATCTTAAAAGTACAGTAATTTCTTATTATAAACTGTACTTTTATATTTATAAAAAATTAATTTTTAATAAAATAATTGTACATGTATATTATAAAAAAAATAGAAGATAAAATATGAAAAATAATAAATTAATCTTAATTCGACACGGTCAAAGTCAATGGAACAACTTAAATAGATTTACCGGATGGCACGATATAGAATTAAGTCAAAATGGAAAAAATGAAGCTAAAAAAGCAGGATTATTATTAAAAAAAGAAAAATTTTTTTTTGATTATGCACATACTTCTATGCTAAAAAGAGCCATACATACCTTGGGATATATTTTAGACACATTGAATCAATCTTGGTTACCTGTAAAAAAGTCCTGGAGATTAAATGAAAGACATTATGGTGCATTAGAGGGATTAAATAAAGATGAAATGATTCAAAAATATGGCGAAAAACAAGTCAATTTATGGAGACGCAGTTTTGATATTATACCTCCTCAAATTACATTAAAAGATAAACGATTTCCTGGAAATGATATACGTTATGCAAGTATAGATACTAATACGATTCCATTAGGTGAAAGCTTAGAATTGACAGCAAAAAGAGTAATTCCTTATTGGAATGAATTTATTTTACCTCAAATAAAAAAAAGACAAAAAGTTCTTGTTGTAGCACATGGAAATTCTTTACGTGCATTAATTCAATTTATAAATAAAATAGATAATAAAAAAATTTTAGAATTAGAGATTCCTACTGCAATGCCAATTGTTTTAGAATTCAACAAAGAGTGTATTCCTATGAAATGGTATTACTTAAAACAAAGTATTTAAAATAAAATATTTTTTCTATCAAAAATTCATATATATATAAAATTGTTTCTAATTTAATTAAAGATAAAATCTTTTTTTCAAAAAAATAAAATCGATTTTTTTAAAAAGTTTTTTAACCTTTTTAACATTTAATAATTTTAGTATTCAACATGCACAATTATATATAAAAATATATTTTTCTTTACATTAAAAAATACAATTATTCTAAAAATGTTTATCAATAATAAATAATAGGAAAAAACAAATTTTTACAGTAGTTAAAAAAATGGGATTTTTATGATTAAAAAGATTGGAGTATTAACTAGTGGTGGAGATGCTCCTGGTATGAATGCTGCAATTAGGGGAGTAGTAAGAACAGCATTGAGTGAAAAATTAGAAGTATTCGGTATTTATGATGGATATTTAGGTTTATACGAAAATCGTATGACACAATTAGATAGATATAGTGTTTCTGATATGATTAACAGAGGTGGAACATTTTTAGGATCTGCTAGATTTCCTGATTTCTGTAAAAATGAAATACGAACTGTTGCAATAAATAATTTAAATAAAAGAAATATTGATGCTCTTGTTGTAATCGGGGGAGATGGGTCTTATATAGGAGCTCAAAAATTAACAAAAATGGGAGTTCCATGCATTAGTATTCCAGGAACTATAGATAATGATGTAGCGGGTACTGATTATACAATAGGTTACTTTACAGCTTTAGAAACAGTTGTTGAAGCAATTGATAGATTAAGAGATACTTCTTCTTCTCACCAAAGAATTTCTATTGTAGAAGTTATGGGGAGATACTGCGGCGATTTAACACTAGCTGCTGCAATTGCTGGTGGTTGCGAATTTATTGTTCTTCCAGAAATTAATTATAAAAAAGAAGAATTAGTTTTTGAAATACAAGCAGGAATTGAAAAAGGTAAGAAACACGCAATAGTTGCAATAACAGAATATATTTGTGATGTAGAAAAATTAGCTAAATATATTGAAAAAAAAACAAATAGAGAAACAAGAGCTACTATTTTAGGACATATCCAAAGAGGAGGCTCACCAGTAGTATACGATCGAATACTAGCATCAAGAATGGGGGCATATGCAGTAGAATTACTAATAGAAGGTTACAAAGGAAAATGTGTCGGAGTGCAAAATGAAAAAATGGTATTTAATGATATAACGAATGCACTAAAAAATATGAAACGTGTTTTTAAAAAAGATTGGTTAATTACAGCTAAGAAGCTATACTAATGCAAAATTAGTGCCGGTTTTTCCGGCGCTCTAAAATTTTTAATTTTATTTTTAAATAAATAAAATTATATAGGTATCAAAAAAAATGAATCTTTGTAGTAAAAAAAAAACATTAAAACAGTGTTGTGTTGAATTTTTAGGAACAGGTTTAATAGTATTTTTAGGAATTAGTTTTTCTGCTACATCAAAATTAACAAATTTTCATTTCAATAATTATGAAATTAGTTTTATTTGGGGACTAGGAGTATTCATATCAGTTTATTTTAGTTTTTCAACATCTGGAGCACATTTAAATCCAGCTGTTACTATTTTTCTTTGGTTATCTTCTCAATTTAATAAAAAAAAGGTAATACCATACATTATATCTCAGATAACTGGTACTTTTTTCTTTACCATTTTAATTTATCTTATTTATCATAATCTATTAAACTCGTTTGAGTTGAAATATAATATTGTACGAGGAACAAAAAAAAGTCTTGAATTAGCTTCAATTTTTTGTGTTTTCCCCAAAGAAAATTATAATTTTATTCACGATTTTATATTAGAAGTATCTATTGGAATTTTTTTTATTATTATACTTATGAAAATAAATGAAAAAAAAAATTTATTTTCATCTTATAATTTTATAAATCCTTTTTTAATAGGGGTACTAGTTACAACAATCAACTTATTTTTAGGTGCGCATAATAATGTTACTTTAAATCCAGCTCGAGATTTAGGTCCTAGAATATTTTTAAGTTTAATTGGATGGGGTAAATTAGCATTTACAGGTGGTGATAACATGATTTTCCCATATTTTTTAATACCTACAATAGCTCCTATTCTAGGTA
The DNA here is from genome assembly GCF_003671935.1 of Buchnera aphidicola (Rhopalosiphum maidis). Taxonomy (NCBI): domain Bacteria; kingdom Pseudomonadati; phylum Pseudomonadota; class Gammaproteobacteria; order Enterobacterales; family Erwiniaceae; genus Buchnera; species Buchnera aphidicola. Next base: position 437,924 of record NZ_CP032759.1, on the reverse strand, counting down.
TAAATTTAGGAGGATGGATATATATAAATTTTATTATAAAAAAATAATTTTTTTTATAAAACATTATCTGATATTTTTATAATTTTTAAAAACTCTTCACATTTTAAAGATGCGCTGCCAATCAATAGCCCATTAATATCAGGTTGTTTCAGAAAATCTTCTGCATTTAATGCATTAACTGAACCTCCATATAGCACAATCAAATTTTCTGCACTAATAGTATCATATTTTTTTATATGATTTTTTATAAATTTATGTATCAATTGTACACTTTTAGGGTCTGCTGAAATACCTGTACCTATAGCCCAAATAGGTTCATATGCAATTACTGTATTTCTAAATGCTTTTTTTCCGAAAGAATTTAATATAAAATTTAATTGTTTTTTTAAAATATTTTCAGTCTTATTAGATTTTTTTTCTATTTCAGTTTCGCCTATACATAAAATAGGAATTAAGTTTAAGTTTTTTATTAAACAAAATTTTTTTGAAATTATTTCGTTATTTTCATTATGAAATAAACGTCTTTCAGAATGACCAAGAATAATGTATTTAACACCGACATCTTTCATCATTAAAGCAGAATTTTCACCAGTAAATGCACCTGTTAAATTCATATCTATATTTTGTGCACCAAGATAAACATTTGTATTATTTATCTCTTTATATACTCTTTCTAAAAATACGGTGGGAGGTGCAATGACAATTGCACTTTTTTTTGAAAAAGATGAAATTTTTGATTTTAAAGAAGTTAAAAAATAAGAAATAGTTTTTATACTACCATTTAACTTCCAATTAGCTGCAATAATATTTTTTTTCATATTAATGTACTCAATTTTTTTAATTTTATAGAAACTAAGCCTTTTATAAAAAATTATATATAAACTTAGTTTCTATTACTGAAGTATGAAAATATACTATTTATATAAATTAGCTCGATCTCGTAGTTGTTTTCCTGGTTTAAAATAAGGTACATATTTTTCATTTAACTTAATTTTTTTACCAGTTTTAGGATTTCGACCTATACGAGAAGATCTATAATGCAAAGAAAAACTACCAAACCCTCGAATTTCAATTCGTTTCCCTTTAGATAACGAAATTGACATATATTCTAGCATTTCTTTTACAGCATGTTCTATTATTTTATTTGAAATATGAGCTTTTTGTTCAGCAATTCTTTCGAATAGTTCTGACTTTGTCATAAATCCTCTATAATTAATATATTTTTACAAAAAATTTTAAAAAAATTATAAAAAATATATTTTCTTTTGCAAATAATTATTCAGTATTTTGAGCTGCTTTAAAAGCTTCAGTCATTACATTAGAAAAGGATTCATCGTTTGATTTTATATTTATTTTATTTTTTAGATCTTTTTTACTATCATTTTCATCTACAATATGAAAAGTGAGATTAATAATTCTATTTTTTCGATCAAAATTAGATAATTTTACTAAAATAGTATCATCAATTTTTAACTTTTTTATTATTTCTTCGTAATTAATACGAGAAGATTCAGAAAATTTTATATTTCCCTCTATTCCTTCTGATAATTTTATTATAATAGTTTTTTTATCAAAAGATTTTACTGTTCCAGTAATTATAGTTCCTTTTTTATGATTTGAAACATATACATTAAAAGGATCTTCTTCTAATTGTTTAATTCCTAATGAAATACGTTCTCGTTCAGCATCTACTTGCAAAACTACAGCTGATATTTCATCACCTTTTTTATATTTTTTAACTGCTTCTTCACCTGACATTTTCCAAGAAATATCAGATAAATGCACTAACCCATCAATACCACCTTTTAAACCAATAAAAATACCAAAATCTGTAATAGATTTTATTTTTCCAGCAACCTGAACTCCCTTTTTGTGAGTTTCAGAAAATTCTTGCCAAGGATTTACTTTACATTGTTTTAAACCAAGGGAAATACGACGACGTTCTTCATCAATATCTAAAACTATAACATCTACTATATTATTAACTGAAACTACTTTAGAAGGATGGATGTTTTTATTTGTCCAATCCATTTCAGATACATGAACGAGACCTTCTACACCTTCTTCAATTTCTACAAAACAACCATAATCTGTTAAGTTTGTCACACGACCGCTTAATTTAATTCCTTCCGGATAACGATGAGAAATAGCTATCCATGGATCTTCACCTAATTGTTTTAATCCTAAAGAAACGCGTGTTCTTTCTCTATCAAATTTTAAAATTTTAACATTGATTTCATCACCAACATTAACTATCTCACTCGGATGTTTAACTCTTTTCCATGCCATGTCAGTAATATGCAACAATCCATCTACACCACCTAAATCTACAAAAGCTCCATAATCTGTTAAATTTTTAACAATTCCTTTAATTTCTATACCTTCTTGTAAATTTTCTAATAATTGATCTCTTTCAGCACTATTTTCAGATTCAATTACAGCACGTCGTGAAACAACAACATTATTCCTTTTTTGATCTAATTTTATTACCTTAAATTCTAATTCTTTACCTTCAAGATGAATAGTATCTCTAACAGGACGAACATCAACTAAAGAACCTGGTAAAAAAGCACGTATATCATTTAGTTCTACAGTGAATCCACCCTTTACCTTGCCATTAATAATACCAATAACAGTTTCTGATTTTTCATGAGCTTGTTCTAATATTAACCATGCTTCATGTCGTTTTGCTTTTTCTCGAGATAAAAGTGTTTCTCCAAATCCGTCTTCAATGGCATCTAAAGCAACATCAATTTGATCTCCAACTTTTACATCTAAAAATCCTTGAGCATTTTTAAATTGTTCAGCTGGAATTGCTGATTCAGATTTAAGACCTGCATCAACAAGCACTGTTTCTTTTTCTATAGAAACAACAATACCTCGAATAATTGATCCTGGACGAGTTTTAATCTCTTTTAGTGATTCTTCAAATAGTTGAGCAAAAGATTCATTCATATTAATAATATTTAAAAAACTTTTATTAAATGTTCATTTTAACTTCGTGTTGAAATGAGCTTGTTTTATATATCTTTTAATAGTCCATATTAAAGAGTGCAATTTTTACGAATAAAAATCTATATTTATTTTTAAAATATATATTTGTTTTTTTAACAATATGCTTTGTTAAAGTTTTAACAACTTTTTCAAAACTTATTTTTGTTGAATATAATATTATAGCATTTTCTGATGGGTATAAAGGAGAAATTGATCGATTTTGATCACGTTCATCACGAATTTTTATTTGTTTTGATAATTTTTTAAAATCAATATAACATCTGTTTTTTTAGTTGTGATTTTCTTCTATAAACATGATGTTCGAAATTTGCGTCTAAGAAAAATTTTATTATAGCATTAGGGAAAATTACTGTACCCACATTTCGTTCCTCTTTTATTAATCCAGGAGAACAACGAAAATATTTTTGTTGATAAAGCAAAATGTTTTTAACTTTAAAAAAAATTGTTAATTGAGAAACAATTTTACTCACTTTTTGAAGATTTTTTTTAAATTTATTAACTCTTTTTTTTTGAAAAAAAATCTAAATTTTTTAAAAAAGGAATGATTTTTTCTTCTAAAATAGGAATATTTAATATAAAAAATACTATCAATCGATATATTTTACTAGATTCTAAAAGAGACCAATTTAATTTTTGAGCTATGATTTTAAATAAAGAACTTTTACTTACACCACTGCGTCTATTAATTACAAATAAGAGGAGTTTTATTTTTCATATTTTTTTCAAAAAATTAAAAAAAACTTCAATTAAAATACATATAATTATCTATAATTTTAAACGTTAATCAAATTTACTAATTTTTAAAAAATCTTTAAAATAAGATGGGAAAGTTTTAGAAATACAATTTGGATTAAGTATACTAACACTTATTCCAGATAAACATATTAAAGAAAAACACATAGCTATACGGTGATCATTATATGTGTCAATTTCTGCAAATTTAAAGATATCGGGAGGAGTAACAGATAAAAAGTCTTTTCCTTCTTTGACTATTGCACCTATTTTTTTCAATTCTTTACTCATTGCAAATAATCGATCAGTTTCTTTAACACGCCAGTTATATATATTTTTAATAATTGAAGTTCCTTTGGCAAAAAGAGCTACTATTGCAATAGTCATCGCTGCATCAGGAATATGATTCATATCTAAGTTTATTTTTTCTAATTTATTACGTGTACAAACAATAAAAGAGTCGCCCCAATCAATAATAGCTCCCATTTTTTCAAGTACATGAGCAAATTCTATATCACCTTGAATACTTTTTTTACCAACTCCAGTAACTTTTACTGAACCTCCTTTAATTGCAGCAGCTGCCAAAAAATATGATGCTGAAGATGCGTCTCCTTCAATTAAATAATTTCCTGGTGATTGGTACTGTTGATTTCCCGTTATGTAAAAAGATTTGTAAGAATCATTTGTAATATTCACTCCAAAAGCTTTCATTAGATTTAACGTAATATCAATATAAGGTTTAGAAACTAAATTTCCTTTAATAAATATGCTAGTATTTTTTATTGCTAATGGAGCGATCATTAATAATGATGTTAAAAATTGACTAGAAATACTTCCATTTAATGTAATAGGTCCACCTACAAATCCACCTTTGATTAAAATAGGAGGATATCCTATACTTTTTTGATATTCAAGGATTGCTCCACCTTGCTTTAACGCATCAACAAGATGTTTAATTGGTCTTTCATGCATCCTATCATCTCCACTTAAGACAGCATTATTTGCATTCAAAGATAGAGCAGCAAGAAGTGGCCGCATAGCTGTCCCCGCATTTCCTAAAAATAATGAAATGAAATGAGGTGAATAAAATGCTTTTCCGATACCATGTATATGACAACATGTATTGTTATTTGATAAATAATATTTAATTCCAATTGTTTTTAGAGCAGTTAACATATATTGAGTATCTTGACTATCTAACAAATTTTCTAAACAAGTAATTCCATTAGCCATAGCAGACAATAATAAAACTCTATTCGATATACTTTTTGAACCAGGTAAATGAATAGTTCCGTTAACATAAGAAACTGGTTTTAACTTCAAAAGTTTTTGCATAATAAAAATACACTCTAATTAAAAAATAAAATTTTCAATTTATCTCTTGAGAGAATAAAAAATATTTTATCCATATTTTTTTTCAAAATATAACATAAATTCTGCTAAAGCTTGAACGCCTTCTAATGGCATAGCATTATAAATAGAAGCACGCATACCTCCAATTGCACTGTGCCCTTTCAAAGAGTTTAAACCTACATCTTTTGCTTCTCTTAAAAAATCTTCATTTAATTTAGAATTATATAAATGAAATACAACATTCATTTGCGATCGATTTCTTCTGTCTATATTATTAATATAAAAATCACTATTATCTATTATTTGATATAATAGATTTGATTTTTTTTGATTTAACTTTTCAATTTTTTTTATTCCACCTTGTTTTTTTAACCATTTAAACACTAATCCTGATAAATACCAAGAAAATGTAGGTGGTGTATTAAACATAGAATTATATTTTGACATTGTGTGATAATTTAAAATAGAGGGAGATATCTTAGCAGCATATCCTATTAAATCTTTTCTAATAAGAATAATTGTAATACCTGAAGGACCTATATTTTTTTGAGCACCTGCATAAATTAAACCATAATTTTCAATATTAATTTTACGAGACAAAATAAACGATGAAAAATCCCCAACTACTATTTTATTTTTAAAATTTGGTTCCTCATAAATTGACATTCCATCTATAGTTTCATTAGGACAATAATGAATATATGCAGAATTATTGCTTATGTTCCATTGAGAAGGTTTTAAAAGAAAAATTTTCCCATTTTTTGTCTTTTTAACTAATATATTTTTAGGAATACAATATTTTTTAGCTTCTATCAACGCACAATTTGACCAATATCCACTATTAATATAATCTGTTTCTTTAAAATTACCTAATAAATTCATCGGAACAGCAGCAAACTGACCTCGAGCACCGCCTTGACAAAATAATATTTCATAAGAATTTGATACATTCAATAAATCTTTTAAATCTTGTTCTGCTTCTAATGCTATTTGAATAAATTCTTTACTACGGTGACTAATTTCCATAACAGAACAACCCATTTGATTCCAATTTTGTAATTCATTTTTTGCTTGATGAAGAACATCTTTTGGAATCATGGCAGGTCCAGCACTAAAATTATAAATCAAATTCATTTTTTCACCAATAATCATTTTTGATATATCTAATTAATTTATATATTCTATACCTTTCATATATTTTTTTTGCAAGATTTTTGGAATTTTAACTCGACCATCTTTATCTTGATAATTTTCTAATATAGCAGCCAATGTTCTACCAATTGCTAAACCTGATCCGTTTAATGTATGAACAAAATTATTTTGTTTCTCACTTTTTTTCCTATAACGAGTTTTCATGCGACGAGCTTGAAAATCACTCATATTAGAACAAGAAGAAATTTCTCTATATTTTTTCTGAGAGGGGAACCAGACTTCTAAATCGTATGTTTTAGTTGCAGAAAAACCCATTTCTCCTCCACATAAAAGAACTTTTCTATACGGTAAATCCAAAAGTTGTAGAACTTTTTCTGCATGATTAGTTAATAATTCTAAAGAGTTCATAGAAAACTCAGGTTGTACAATTTGAACTAGTTCTACTTTATCAAATTGATGTAATCGAATTAATCCCTTGCTATCACGTCCATAAGAAGAAGCTTCAGATCGAAAACAAGGAGTATGAGCTGTTAACATAACAGGTAACTTTTCTTCATCTAGTATTTCGTTTCGAAATAAATTAGTTAATGGTACTTCAGCTGTAGGGATTAATATATATTTTTTTTTATCAATAGAATTAATATGAAATAAATCATCACTAAATTTTGGTAATTGCCCTGTTCCGTAAAGTGCATCATGATTCACTAAATAAGGTACATACGTTTCTATATATCCATGTTTTACAGTATGTAAATCTAACATAAATTGACTTAATGCACGATGTAAAAGAGCAATATTTCCTTTCATTAAAACAAATCTTGAACCTGATATTTTTGCAGAAGATTTCCAATCCAATTCATTTAGTTTTTTTCCTATCTCTACATGATCTTGAATAGCAAAATTATATTCTTTTTTTTTACCCCAATATTTTATTACTTTATTATTCTCTGATGAACATCCTTTTGGAACATCGTCAGAAGGAATATTAGGTATAGATATAGAAAAATTATGAATTTTTTCTTTTAATAGGTTAAGTTTAATTTTTAAAGAAGATAAATTTTTACTTGATTCTATAAGTTTTCTTTTTAAATTTTCGTCTACTTCTTGAAAATTTTTTTGTTTTTTAAATAACACTGATAAGCTATTGTGCTTATATTGCAAATTTTCTGTTTTAATTTGCAATTTTTTTCTTTTTTCTTCCATAGAAGATATGAGTGATATATTCAATTCAAAATTTTTTTTTAGTAATTTTTCTGCTATCGAATGTATTTGATTGCGTAATAAATAAGGATTTAACATAATTTTTTTAAGTCTTTATAATTGAGAATTAGAATTATCTAAAAATAATCTACATTGTTAAAACAATACAAATTATATCTGATTTATAGTTAAAAATATAAAAAATAAAATTTATTTATATATAATATGCATAAATTATAAATTATAAGATAAATTTAGAAAATAGTTATTATTGAAGTTTCTTAAAAAGAAGCAATTATATTATTTTTTTTATAAAAAATTTTTCAATAGATTCATCTCTCTAACTAGTATTATAAATACATTTTCAAAAAATTTTAAGGAAATAGAGTATGAAATTAATAAATCATAAAAAAATAATTATTTTAGGTTCAGGACCAGCAGGATATACTGCTTCTATATATAGCTCTAGAGCTAATTTAAATCCTTTGTTGATTACTGGAACAAGTAAAGGCGGTCAATTAATGAATACCAATGAAATTGAAAATTGGCCAGGGGATTTTAAGAAAATTACTGGTCCTGAATTAATGAATCGCATGCATGAACATTCACTAAAATTTAAAACAGAAATTATATATGATAATATTGTTTCAGTAGAATTTAAAAAAAAACCATTCTTTTTATTAGGAGAACAAAATAAATATACATGCGATTCAGTTATTATTGCTACAGGTGCAAATCCTCGTTACTTAGGATTAAGTTCAGAAAACAAATTTTTAGGAAAAGGTGTTTCTACTTGTGCTGTATGTGACGGTTTTTTTTATAAAAACAAAGAAGTTGCAGTAGTAGGAGGTGGTAATACAGCTATAGAAGAAACATTATATTTATCAAATTTTGTAGAAAAAGTTCACTTAATTCATCGTAGATCTAGTTTTAAAGCTGAAAAAATTCTAATTGATAGATTACTAAAAATTGTGAAAACTAAAAAAGTTATTTTATATTTAAATTCTACTATAAAAGAAATTTTAGGAAATAATCAAGGCGTTACCCATTTATTTATTCAAAACAACAGTTTAAAAGAAAATAAAAAAGTAAAAATTATAATTTCTGGATTATTTGTTGCAATTGGTTATACACCAAATACAGATATATTTTCTAATCAATTAGAAATGAAAGATGGATACATTAAAGTACAAAAAGGAACTCATGGAAACTATACACAAACAAGCATACCGGGTATATTTGCAGCAGGTGATGTAATTGATCACGTATATAGACAAGCTATTACATCATCTTCAAGTGGCTGTATGGCTGCATTAGATAGTGAACGTTATCTTAATTCATTATCTTAATTTTTTCCTTTTAATCTATAGAATAATAAAAACATACTAGTCAAAATGACTAGTATCAGATATAATAAAAAATGCTAAATATTTCAATAAAATTTTAAAAGTAAACATAACTAGAGAAAAATATGACTAAAGAAGATAACATTGAAATGCAAGGAATTGTTATTGATACATTACCAAACACGATGTTTCGTGTTGAATTAGAAAATAAACATGTTATCACAGCACATATTTCAGGAAAAATGAGAAAAAATTATATTAGAATCCTAACAGGAGATAAAGTTACTATTGAGCTAACACCATATGATTTAACAAAGGGAAGAATTATTTTTAGAAGTCGTTAAATATTTTTATTTATTTTTTAAATTCAATTGAAATTTAAAATATTAATCTAAAAAAATCACTTAAAAATTTTAACAATCTACTTTATTTCTTAAATAACTCCAAAAAAAAAAATATTTCAAGATAATTATTTTATTTTGAAAATTTCTAATTATACTTTTTAAAACAAAAAATTTATATTTTAGAGATATAAAAAATTTTTTTTAAAATCAAGTAAATCTTGCAGAGAATTTATGCGTACTAAATATTGTGGAAACATTAGAATTATTGATTTAAATAGATCAATAGTTTTGTGTGGTTGGGTAAATAAAATAAGAAATTTTAGTCAATTTATTTTTATTGATATGCGAGATTGGACGGGTATTGTGCAACTTGTTTTTGAAAAAAAAAATAATAAAGCTTTTAAACAAGCTTTAGATTTAAAGAACGAATCTTGTATACAAGTGATAGGGATTGTCAAAAAAAGAAGTGCTAAAAATAAAAACTTAGATACCGGAGAAATAGAAATATTAGTAAATAAAATAAATATTTTTAATATTTCAAAAGCATTACCACTAGATTATTCAAATAATAGCAACGATGATATACGATTGAAATATCGTTACTTAGATCTTCGTCGTTCTCAATTATTAGAAAATCTTAAAATAAGAAATAAAATTACTTATTTAATAAGAATTTTTATGACAAAAAAAAATTTCTTAGATATTGAAACACCTTTTCTTACGAAATCTACACCAGAAGGTGCTCGAGACTATTTAGTACCCAGTAGGAATTATCCAGGAAAATTTTATGCACTACCTCAATCACCACAATTGTTTAAACAACTATTAATGATTTCTGGTATTGATAAATATTATCAAATCGTTAAATGTTTTCGAGATGAAGATTTGCGTGCAGATCGACAACCAGAATTTACACAAATTGACATTGAAGCTGCCTTCGTAAGCTCTTCTCAAATTAGAAATTTTGCAGAAAAATTAATAAAAAAAATTTGGCTTAAAATTATTGATTACAATTTAAATAAATTTCCTAAAATTTCTTTTTACGATGCTATACAACGTTATGGAACAGATAAACCTGATTTAAGAAATCCGATGGAAATTATTGATGTTACTGATATTTTTATTGAACAAAAATTTTCATCGTTTTTTAAGATCAATGCAGAGAAAAAAAATAGAATAGCTTTATTATGTTTTTTTCAAGGTAATAAGATAAGTCGTAAAAAAATTGATGAATATTCTAATTATGTAAAAAAATTTGGTTCAAAAAAATTATTTTATATAAAAATAAATACAATTGAAAATGGATTTGAAAATATCCAAAGTTCAATGAAAAATATTTTAGATAAAAACACATTAGAAAATATTTTACGTAAAACAAATGCAAAAAATGGAGATATCTTGTTTTTAATAGCTGACGAAGAAAAAATTGTTAATAAATCTCTTGGAATGCTACGCATAAAATTAGGTGATGATTTTGCATTTTTCAAAAAAAATACTTGGAAACCTGTTTGGATTGTAGACTTTCCTATGTTTAAAGAAGATTATAATGGAAAATTTTCTTGCAATCACCATCCATTTACTGCTTTAAAAAAAAATAATCAAAAAAAACTTAAAAAAAATCCCAATCTTGCTATTTCTGATAGTTATGATTTAGTAATTAATGGTTATGAAATTGGTGGTGGTTCAGTGCGTATTCATGATAGTAAAATACAGAAAAAAATATTTAATATCATTGGAATAGAAAAAAAAATTCAAATAGAAAAATTTGGTTTTTTAATAGAAGCACTAAAATATGGTGCACCTCCTCATGCAGGAATTGCTCTAGGATTAGATAGAATAGTTATGCTTTTAACAAAAACTAATAATATTAAAGATGTGATAGCTTTTCCGAAAACAACTTCGGCAAGTTGTTTAATGACTAACTCTCCTAGTAAATCAAAAAAATCAACTTTAAGTGAATTAGGTATCAATCTTAATAAAAATAAATAATTTTTATAAAAATTTTTTTACATTACTTAATAAGTAAACGCAGGAAGAAAATAAAACAATGGATGGACTAGTTGGAGTATTATAAAAAAAAGATAAAAAAATTCCACCTGTAACTGAAATAATACTTATTATTATTGAAATAATAATCATTTTTTCTGGAGAATCAGAAAAAAGTTGTGCAGTTGCAGGAGGAATAATTAACAATGAAGTTATTAATAGTACGCCGACAAATTTTATGGCAATAGAAATAGCTAAAGCCGTAGTTAACATTAAAGTCAAACGCGCATAAAAAATGTTAACACCATCTATTTGAGCTAATTCTTCATTAATTGTCAGCAACAAAATAGAATTCCAACGTAAAAATAAAACGGTTAAAACAGTCAAACTTCCTAAAGAAATAATAAATAAATCAAATTTTGTCACAATTAACAAATCACCAAATAAATAATTGCTAAGATCTATATGACGAGAAGTAGACATTAAACTTATAAAAATCATTCCTAAAGATAATGAACTATACGATATTATACTTAATATTGTTTCCAATGAAACTGACAATAACTTTTCAATCCATGCTAATACAATAGCAAGAAAACTCATAAAAAATAATACTGTATAAAAAGAATCGATTTTAAATAATATAGATATAGCTAATCCTAGTATAGAAGAATGAGATAACGTATCACCAAAAGACGATATACGACGCCAAATAATAAATGAACCTAAAGGTCCTGTTGCAAAAGATAATAAAATACCAGCCAACCACCCTGGATAAATTAATTCAAACATAATAAAAAACACTCTATAATTTTAATATTGATGTACATGATCATGATCATGCTTATAAATTGCCAATTCTTTTATAAGTTTTGATCCAAATATAGAAGTAAACTCTGCATTTTTAAAAACTGTTTTGGGAGTACCAGAGCAACAAATATGTTTATTTAAACAAATTACATAATCTGTTTTAGCCATAACAAAATTTAAATCATGAGAAACTATTAAAATAGAGCATTGGATTTGGGATCGAATTTGATTAATTAATTCATATAAATCTAATTGACCCATTACATCAACTCCCTGTATAGGCTCGTCTAAAACAAGTAAATTTGGATTATTTAATAATGCTCTGGCTAAAAGAATACGTTGCATTTCTCCACCAGATAATTTTTGCAATGGAGAATACTGGAGTGATTCTGCTTTTACACGTTTTAATGTTTTTAATATATTTACGTTTTTTTTCTTTTTTGATAGTTTCATAAACCTTTCTACTGTAATAGGTAATAAATTATTAAGATGTAATTTTTGAGGTACATAGCCAACAGACACTTTAGGAGATCGAATAACGTTTCCTAAATTAGGTTGTATTAATCCTAAAATAACACGTATTAAAGTAGATTTTCCAGCTCCATTAGGTCCTATTAAAGTAACAATACGATTAGGAATTAGAGATAAAGATATATTCGATAAAATAGAACGATTTGAGAAGTTCACATAAACGTTTTTTAAAATAATCAATTCTAACATATTAAATAGATTCTGTTTTAAATAGCAGATTAATTATTATAAAATATTTTTTTTAAGATGAATATAAATATTATGTCAAAAAATAAAAAGAAGGTTTTTTTTTCTATATTAGGAATGTTATTAATATTAATACCAAACAATGGTTATGCTACTATATTAACTGTATTTAGACCCTTAGGGTTTATCGCAGCAGCGATTGCAGATAAAGTAACTAAAGTAGAAGTAATTCTACCAAATGGAGCAACAGTACAAAATTATTATTTTCGTCCATTAGATTTAATTAAAATAAAAAATTCTGATTTTATAATTTTAATAGGAGATGAGATAGAACCTTTTTTTTTAAAAAAAGCAGTAAATTATTTTAAAAAAAAAACCGTTGTGTTAAGCAAAGTAAAAAAAATTAATTTTCTTTTAACACACGATATAAATTTAAAAAAAAACAAAAAAAAACAAAAAAATACTTTACAAAATAAAAAAGAAATTAATAATATATTGTATGATATGCATATATGGTTGTCACCTCAAATTGCATTAGAATCATCAATAGCTATACATGATATGCTATTGAAATTAATTCCTCAAAAAAAAAATATTTTAGATGCAAATTTAAAAAATTTTAAGTTATGTTTATCAAAAACAAATAAAGATATAAAAAAAAACATATCATCTATAAAAGAAAAAAAATATTTTACTTTTCATAATGCCTATAAATATTTTGAAAATTTTTATGGACTTCATCCATTAGGACGATTTAAAAAATATCCTGGAATACAAACAAGCATTCGGTATTTGTATGAGGTTAGAAATCAAATATTAAAAAAAAAGGCAAGATGTATTTTTACAGAACCACAATTTCATTCAAATATTATTGACGTTATAACACGCGGAAACAATATTCAAAAAGGAAGTCTTGATCTTTTTGGTACAGCTATTCCATTAGTGAAAAATAGCTATGTAAATTTTCTTGTAAAATTATCTAACCAATACATTAGCTGCTTAAAAAATATTTAAGGAAAAAAAAGTGCAGCAGATCTATAAAACAATTTTCGTATTCTTTAATCAAAAAATTTTTTCTAAAATAATTAAAATTTTAATAAATATTATCTTTATAATAATTCTTATACTACTATCTAATTGTAATTTTTTAACAAATACAGAAGAATCTTTTTTAAATCAAAAAAATTTACAGCAAAAAAAAGAATTTAAAAAATTTAAAAAAATTAAAGAATATCTAAAAACATATGAAAATATTGTTACTTATGGAGATAAAATTAGTGTCTTATTAAAAAAATCAGGAGTAAAAATAAATGATATATTGCAATTAATTAAATCAGATAAAAATTTAAATAATCTAAAAATTGGACAAAAAATTTATTGGAAAAGAGATAAATTAGGAAATTTAATCACGTTAAAATGGTATATTTCTAAATTTCAAAAAAAAATATACAAAAGATATAAAAATGAATTTAAATATAATAAATCAGATTTTGTTTTAGAAAAGAAAAGTATTTATATTAAAAAAAATTCTAATTTTTTTAAAAGTGCTAACCAAGCAGGATTAAATCAATCTGAAATAAATACTATTATAGAAGCAATAGAATGGCAAATTAATTTTCATAAATTAAATATTGGTAGTAAATTTCATTTAATTTTTTTAAACAAAAAAACAAATAATAAAAAAACCAGCAAAACATTATTAGGTATAAAATTAGATAATTTAGATAAGGAATATTTTTCAATAAAAGCACAGAATGGAAGATTCTACGACGCTAATGGATTTAATAAATCAGAAGAACCTATAAATTTTTCATTTTTGAAAAAATATCGAATTTCTTCTCCATTTAACTTACATCGTCTTAATCCAGTAACTCATCGTATTAGTCGTCATTTAGGAATAGATTTAGCTATGCCTCAAGGTACTCCTGTAATTGCCACTAGTAATGGGAAAATTATAAAAGCACAATTTAATAAAATTGCAGGTTTTTACATTTCTTTAAAAAATAATAACTATTATACTACCAGATATATGCATCTTAAAAAAATTCTAGTTAAAGTAGGTCAAAAAGTTAAAAAAGGTCAAATAATAGCTTTTTCAGGTAACACTGGTCGTACTACTGGTCCACATTTACATTATGAAATTTGGATTAATCATCATGCAATAGATCCTATAAAAGCAAAATGTATTTTTTTACAACAGTTAACAAAAAAAGAAAGAATAAGGTATCTGCAAGAATCTAAAAAAATACTATCAAAATTAAAATAATTTAATTTTGACCTAAAAAATTTTAATACATAACTTTTAAAATTCTACTCGTGTTTGTTTTACCTATTTTCCCCATTATATCACCTTGAGTAACAATGACTAAATCATTATTAAATAAAAATTTTTTCTTACATAAAAGAATTATAGCTTCATTAGCTGCTTTAACACCATCTTTTTTACTATCAAAATAAACAGGAATAACACCTCTATAAAGAGCAGTTAGATTTAAAGTTTTTTTATGTTTTGATAAAGCAAAAATAGGCAATCCAGAAGTAATTCTAGAAGTCATCAATGCTGTTTTACCAGATTCAGTCATAGTGATAATTGCTGTAATGCCCTTTAAGTGATTAGCAGCATACATTGATGACATAGCAATTGCTTCTTCAATGTTTTGAAATTCTACATCAAGACGATGTCTAGAAACATTAATACTAGGAACTTTTTCTGCTCCCTCACATACCTTAGCCATATTTATAACAGTTTCCGATGGATATTTACCAGATGCAGTTTCTGCAGAAAGCATAACTGCATCACTACCATCTAACACGGCATTTGCTACATCCATCACTTCTGCTCGAGTAGGTAAAGGGTTTAAAATCATAGATTCCATCATTTGTGTAGCTGTGATTGCTACTTTATTTAATTTTCTAGCTGTTCTAATTAATTTTTTTTGAATACCTACTAATTCAGCATCGCCAATTTCAACGCCTAAATCTCCCCTAGCTATCATAATCGCATCTGAAGATAATATTATACTTTCTATAGAATTTTGATCAAAAACTGCTTCAGCTCTTTCTATTTTAGCTATAATTTTAGCATCACTACCAGAATTTTTTAACAATTCTCTAGCTTTGATTAGGTCCTCAGCACATCGAGGAAAAGATACAGCTAAATAATCTACATCAATTTCAGAGGCAAGAATTATATCTTTTTTATCTTTTTCTGTTAATGCATTTGCTGATAAGCCACCACCTAATTTGTTAATACCTTTATTATTTGAAAGTACACCACCTATAATAACTTTTGTAAATATTTCAAAATTATTAATTTTTATTACTTTTAACTGTATTCTTCCGTCATCTAATAACAAAATATCATTTATATTTAAATCATTTGGTAATTTTTTATAATCAATTCCAACTCTTTCATTATTTCCACTTTTTTCATTTAAATTTGCATCTAATATAAACGTATCATTAACTTTTAAAAAAATATTATTTTTTTTAAATTTAGAAATTCTAATTTTTGGTCCTTGTAAATCACCTAATAGAGCAATATGACAGTTTAATTTAAACATTATTTCTTTTGCTTCTTTTGCTCTTTTTTTGTGTTCGTGAGGTAAACCATGAGAAAAATTTAAACGAAGGACATTTGCTCCAGATAAAATAATCTTTTCAAGATTATTTTCTTTATCTGTAGAAGGTCCTAATGTTGCTACAATTTTAGTTCTTCTTAAACGATTTAACATAAAAAACCTCTTAATATTGTATTAATTATATATAACTTTAACCTTTAAAAAAAATAATAGAAATATGAAAGAATAGAGAATTTAATAATACGCATTTAAATAAAACCATAAAAACTCAAATAAGTATGTGAAATATTCATTTATATTTTTTTGTTTATTTAGTAAAATCAGTAAAAAACAGTTTTTTAAAAATTTTTAAATAATACATATTTTAACATATAAATGTTTTTAAAATTACAAAATGTAACAACGATACATATATTTTAAATTTCGAAGAGAAAATTATGATTACAGAAACTAATCAAGCTTGCGATCTAGTTATTTTTGGAACAAAAGGAGATTTAGCAAGAAGAAAATTATTACCAGCTTTATACAAATTAGAAAAATCTCAAAAAATACATCCAGATACACGTATAATTGGTGCAGGTCGTGCTGATTGGAATACAGAAGATTATATAAATGTGGTAAAAAAAGCAATAAAAAAATTTTTAAATGAAAAATTTGATGAAAATATTTGGAAAAAATTAAGTTCACGTTTAAATTTTTTTAATATTGATGTATCTAAGGATATTTATTTTTTAGAATTAAAAAAAATATTACACGAAAAAAAAAATATAATTATTTATTATTGTGCAGTCCCCCCCAATACATTTAACGCTATTTTTTCAGGATTAGGAAAAGTTAATTTAAATTATTTTCCATCAAGAATCATAATAGAAAAACCATTAGGAATATCTTTAGAAACATCAAAAAAAATTAATAATCAAATTTCTAAATACTTTTTAGAATCACAAATCTTTCGAATTGATCACTATCTTGGAAAAGAATCGATATTAAATCTTCTAGCATTACGTTTTTCAAACTCATTTTTTTTTCATAGTTGGAATAACAAAATAATTGATCATATTCAAATTACTGTATCTGAAGAAGTTGGTATTGAAAATAGATGGAATTATTTTGATCAGATGGGACAAACACGAGATATGATACAAAATCATCTTTTGCAAATTCTAACAATTGTTTCGATGGATCAACCAAAAAATATTACACCTGAAGGTATAAGAGATGAAAAATTAAAAATACTTCGTTCTTTAAAAAAAATTCATTTAAACGAAATAAATATTAAAACAGCAAGAGGTCAATATGCATCTGGAGTTATAAACGGTAGAAAAGTACCTTCCTATGTAGAAGAGAACGGTGCAAACAAAAATAGTAAAACAGAAACATTTGTTTCAATTAAAGTTGATATTGATAATCATCGATGGTGTGGAGTTCCATTTTATTTAAGAACAGGTAAACGTTTAGCATATAAATACTCTGAAATAGTTGTTGTGTTTAAAAAAATGTCTAATAACCTATTTCAAGAATTTAATAAAAATTTACCACCTAACAAATTAATTATACGTTTAGAACCTAATGAAAGTATTAAAATAGAATTTCTAAAAAAAGTACCAGGGCTTAGTAAGGAATATAAATTAATAAATGATAGAATGGAATGTAATTATTTTAATATAAACAATACTAAAAATTTTGTTGATGCTTATGAAAGACTACTATTTGAAAGTATGAGAGGAATACAATCATTATTTGTATGTCGAGATGAAGTAGAAGAAGCATGGAAATGGATTGATCCAATAATAAATAGCTGGAAAAAAACAAATACTCTACAGTTATACAAATCTGGTACATGGGGACCAAAAAATTCAGACGAAATCATTATGCGAGATGGTCGATTTTGGGAAACATTTAATTAAAATTAACTCTAAATAATCTATCTATCTTGACTTAATTAAGAAAATTATGTTAGCTTAAAAAATTATTTTTTAATACTTTTATTTTCAATAATTAATACTATAAATTTAAATATTTTTTAAAAAAACACCTTTATATTTTGTTTAATTAAATTTCCTTTTTTAATTAAAACTATTTTATCTAAAATTGAGGAAGATAATATCTTATGATACGTATTATTCTTTTCTTATTAACTAATCTAGCAGTTATGTCAACATTTAGTTTAATTCTTGCTTTGACAGGAATTGAATCTGAAAGTGTTTATGGTTTGTTGATTATGTCAAGTCTATTTGGTTTTAGTGGATCTATCTTATCACTTATGATGTCTAAATGGATTGCATTACGTTCTGTAAATGGTAAAATTATCAATCATCCCAGTAACGAAACAGAACGTTGGTTAATTGATACTATTCGTCAACAATCTATAAAAAAAAATATTATTATGCCACAAATAGCAATATATGAAGCAGCTGATATCAATGCATTCGCTACAGGTGCCCGTCGTAACTCAGCTTTAATTGCTATCTCGACAGGATTATTAGAAAATATGACACGTAATGAAGCAGAAGCAGTAATTGCTCATGAAATTAGTCATATTTCAAACGGTGATATGATTACGATGACTTTAGTTCAAGGTGTTGTAAATACCTTTGTAATCTTTATATCTCGTATTGTTTCGCAAGCATTAAGCAGCTTATTATCAAGTAATAAAAATGAAAACAGTGAAGACGGAAAAGATTCATTTTTATTTTTTTTAATTTCTACATTTTTAGAAATAATTTTTGGCGTACTTGCAAGTGTTATTACTATGTGGTTTTCTAGAAATCGAGAATTCTATGCTGATGCAAGTTCAGCAAAATTAGTTGGTCGAGAAAAAATGATTTCTGCCTTAAATCGTTTAAAATCAAGCCATGAACCTCAAGAATCAGATAGTATTATCGCATTTTGTATTAATGGAAAATCTAATTCATTTATAGAATTATTTGCCTCTCATCCATCTTTAGATAAAAGAATACAGGCTCTAAATAATAAGAAATATATGTAAGTAGAAGAAACAAAAAATACAAAAAAATTACCTCTCTTAGTAGAAAATTTTTCTATTAAGAGATAAAAAATTTATAAAAAAATACTTTTTAAGTAATGATTTAAACTTGTTTTTTAATGTAAAAATGTTTATAATATACAAAATTATTTTTTAAAATTAAAAAATATTAATAAAACTTTTCTTAAAATTCTTAAATTCATATCTTATAAAAATCATTGATGTTTATTTTCCTAATTTCTATTTTTAGAAAATATTAAAAATAATAAATTTTATTAAGGAAATAAATTAAACTAAATTTTATAAAAAACCAGAAAAAATAATAGTTGAAAATAATTTTCTTTATTTTTTCACAATAGATAAACTGATCTTAAAAATAATTAAAAAAAATAAAATTGAAAGTCCAAAAATTACTAGAAACTAAAATAGTTTATTATAAAAAATATACTTTACTAAATACTTATTTTATTTTAAAAAAATATTTTTTTTAAAAAAATTTATTAAATTTAAAATAAAATTTTTTATTTCTCTATAGCTTAATTAAACATAACAACTTCTAACTTCATACAAATGAAGTCTCGCGAAATCTATTTAATCAAATATGGTCCATATTGTATCTCAACTATTTTTTAATTTTCTTGATATAATCTCAAATTATATTATATCTTAGATATTTAGATATATTAAATATTGGGCTGTCCTATTTTTTTTACGGAGTTTTTCTGATGGAGTTTTTTTTAGACCCGTCAATCTGGGCCGGCTTGTTAACATTAGTTATTTTAGAAGTAGTCTTAGGGATTGATAATTTAATATTTGTAGCAATTTTATCAGAAAAATTACCTCCTAATCAAAGAGACAAAGCACGTTTAATTGGTTTAGGATTAGCTTTGATTATGCGATTAGCATTATTATCATTGATATCTTGGGTGGTAACACTTAATTCTCCTATTATCAGCAATAATTTTTTTTCTTTGTCAATACGTGATTTAATATTACTGATTGGTGGTTTGTTTCTTTTATTCAAAGCTACAATTGAATTGCATGAAAGATTAGAAAATAAAGATCATGAAAAGACAGAAAATAAAAATTACGCTAGTTTTTGGGCAGTAGTAATTCAAATAGTTATATTAGATGCTGTTTTTTCTCTAGATGCAATAATTACAGCAGTTGGGATGGTAAATCAATTATTAATTATGATGATAGCAGTTATATTAGCTACGATATTAATGTTATTAGCATCAAAAGCATTAACAAATTTTATTAATATTCATCAAACTGTAGTAGTACTATGTCTTAGCTTTTTACTAATGATTGGTTTTAGTTTAGTTGCTGAATCTTTAAAATTTTATATCCCCAAAGGATACTTATATGCAGCAATAGGTTTTTCTATTTTAATCGAAATTTTTAATCAAATTGCTCGTCATAATTTTATGAAAAACCAATCTAGAAAACCTATGAGACAAAGAGCAGCTGAAGCTATTTTACGTTTAATGATAAGAGAAAAAAACAAAAATAAAACAAGAATAAAAACTGATAATAAAGAAGAAATAGTACTATCATCTTCATTAGAAACAGAAAGTTTTAAAGATGAAGAAAAATATATGATTAATGGAGTTCTTACCTTAGCTGGTCGATCTATTAAAAGTATTATGACCCCACGAAGTAATATATCATGGGTAAATACAGAAAAAAAAATCAACGAAATTCGGTTACAATTATTAGACACACCTCATAGTTTATTTCCAGTTTGTAAAGGAGAGTTAGATGAAATAATAGGTATCGTAAGAGCTAAAGAATTGTTAGTCGCTATTGAAAAAAATATAGACGTTTATAAATTTGCTTCTCAAATACCACCTATTATAATACCAGATACTCTTGATCCTATTAATTTACTTGGAGTACTTCGTCGAGCTCAAGGTAGTTTTGTAATTGTAAGCAATGAATTTGGCGTTGTTCAAGGATTAATCACACCTTTAGATGTTTTAGAAGCTATAGCAGGAGAATTTCCAGACGCTGATGAAACTCCAGATATTATAAAAGAACAAAATAGTTGGCTAGTTAAAGGAGAAACAGATTTACATTCTTTACAACAATTACTTAATACTAAAGAATTAATTAAAGAAGATGACTGCGCTTCATTAGGAGGATTATTAATTTCTCAAAAAGGTCAATTACCTCTTCCAGGAGAGACAATTTATATTAATTCTTTTTCTTTTTATATTGTTAAAGCTACAGAATATCGTATCGATTTAGTTAGGATAACTAAAAATCAAGATACAAATAAAGAGCTTTCTCAATAATTTTTTATTTAAATAAAAATTTTATTAAATTTATTTTGAGCAAAATATGTCTGACATAATTTTAGCTATTGATACTTCAATTGATTATTGTTCAGTTGCTATATATAAAAAAAAAATAATTTACTCATTATCAGAAAATTGTAAAAAAGAACACACCAAAAAAATATTACCAATGATTCAAAAAGTACTAATAAATGCAAAAATTACATTAAAGGATTTAAATTATGTAGCTTTTTCAAAAGGACCAGGAAAATTTACTGGAATACGTATTGCAATAGGTATTGCACAAAGTTTATCTTTAAGTTTAAAAATACCTATATTTGGTATTTCAACGTTGTCTATTTTAGCTGAGCAAGCATGGCGAAAATATAAAAAAAAGAAAATATTAGTTGCAATTTATGCTAAAATAGGAGAGGTATACTGGGGGAGATACATTAAAAATGATAGTTTATTATGGACAGGAGAACACACAGAATCTTTAGTTAAAATAAATGAAATAGAAAAAAAAATAAAAACATTTCAAAAAAAATGGACATTGGTTGGAAATGGATGGGAAAAAATTAAATGGGAAAATACTTTAAAATTTGAAAAAAAAGAAATGTTACATCCTAATGCAAAAGATATTATTCCATTTTGTTTACTAAAAATTAAAAATCAAGAATTTCTACACCGTACTAAAACAAGTAATAATTATTTAGATAATTTATTTTAAAATTATTTAAGGATTAAAAAAATCAATACTGAAGTATTAAGTATAGTTCAGTATTGATTATATCGAATTATTATTTTATATATAGAATATATATTTAATTTGATAAAATATTCATACGAATTAATAACATCTTTTATTATTTATTTTAAAAACTTAATCAGGTAAAATAATATTTAATTCTAATACAGAAATATCTTCATTTTTTTGTTCTAACTGTATTGTGACCATATGAGGGTCTATATTTACATATTTACAAATCACAGAAAGTATTTCACGTTTTAGCTGGGGGAAATAATGTGGTTCACCTTTAAACTTTCTTTGTTCTGCAACAATTATTTGTAGTCTTTCTTTTGCAACATGAGCTGTGTTTTTGTTCCGGGATAAAAAAAAATCTAATAAAGCCATACCTATCTCCCGAATAAACGTTGTAAAAAACTTTTTTTTTCTTCTTCAATAAAGCGAAATTTATGATTTTCACCTAACAATCGATTAACTGTGTCAAAATAAGCACTTCCTGCATTAGAAGTTTCATCTAAAATAATAGATTCACCTTGATTAGACGCCCGTAAAACAGAAGCATCTTCTGGAATTACACCAATAATTGGTATACGAAGTATTTCTAAAACATCTTCCATACTTAGCATTTCTCCTTT
This sequence comes from Buchnera aphidicola (Rhopalosiphum maidis), assembly GCF_003671935.1. NCBI lineage: Bacteria > Pseudomonadati > Pseudomonadota > Gammaproteobacteria > Enterobacterales > Erwiniaceae > Buchnera > Buchnera aphidicola. The sequence continues at coordinate 415,037 of NZ_CP032759.1, read as the reverse complement.
TTTAACACGTGTCGGATTATAACGTGTTAATAAAAGATATTCTTTTATAGGAGTTATATTTTGTTCAGATCTTCTTGATTTAGATGAGATAATACCTAAGATTCTATCAGAATCCCGAACTGAAGATACTTCTGGATTAGTAGTTACAATTGCTTCATCGGCAAAATATATCGCTAAAATGGCACCAGTTTCAATTCCTGCAGGTGAATCGCAAATAATAAAATCAAATTCCATTTTTACAAGTTGATTTAAAACTTTTTCTACTCCTGAATATGTTAATGATTCTTTATCTCGAGTTTGTGATGCTGGTAAAATAAATAAATTATTTGTTTTTTTATCTTTAATCAAAGCTTGTTGAATTTTAGCATCGCCTTGAATAATATTGATAAAATCATATACTACTCTACGCTCACATCCCATTATTAAATCTAAATTTCTTAATCCTATATCAAAATCTATAACAACTGTTTTTTTTCCTTTTCGCGCTAAACCAGTCGCAATAGCAGCACTTGAAGTGGTTTTACCTACACCTCCTTTCCCTGAAGTAATTACAATAATCCGTGTCATATAAAAATTTCCTAAAAAAACAGACTTAACTGAGAGAATTAATAGTTAAAAATTTATTTTTCAAGTAAATTTGAGCTGATTTTCCAATAAAATGTGATGGTATTTGATCTGATAACCAATATTGACCTGATACTGATATTAATTCAGCAAACAATGTTGTACAAAATATTTTACTTGTGACATCTCCATTAGCACCAGCAAGTACTCTACCTCGAACTGCACCATAAATATGAATGTTACCATCAGCAACTAACTCTGCTCCAGCACTTACATTATTTATCACTATTAAATCAGAATATTTAGCATAAATTTTTTGTCCTGAACGAACAGGCGTATTGATAATATGAGTTTTTTCTATTTTTTTAACTCGTAGTCGTTGTTCATTTTTTGTTTTTTTTAAAGTACAAGCATGATAAAAAGAATTTAAATCTTTATTAGTATTACTTTTTTTACCTTCTAATAAAACAGGTAAACCTGATTCAATAATAATTTTTTTAAAGTAATTATCTTTACATCCACTTACACCTACAATATAAAAACCATATGCAATAATAATTTCTTGTATTTTTTTCCAATTTACTTGATTCAGTAAATTTGATACATTAACAATAATAGGGGCGTTTTTAAAAAATTGAGGATATTCTTGAATTTTTTTATATAGCGATTTACTAATTAAATCTATATTATTAGTATTTAAATACAGCACTAATAATGTAAAATTGCTACCTTTCAGTTCAATAGGCGTTTTTTGCATATATATTGCTCAATAATGTTTAATTATATGCACATCAAATATAAATTGTGTTGTTATTATGAAAAACTAAAAAAATATTAATTTCAATTAAATTATAATATAAATATTATATGATAACAATTTCTATTTTTTATTAAAATTATTACAAATAAAAAATGCTTTGATTGGAATAAAATTAAATTAATTTCTAACTTTATAAAAAACATTATAGTTTAGATTTATCAAATTTCTATAATTTACAAGGAAAAAAATATTGATATTTTCTAAAAACAGTCAACTTATATTACGTCATCAAAAAATTTTTAAAAATAGGAAAGTTTTTTTTTCAGGAAATATAGACGATGAATTACCTATAAATTTATCAACTATAAAAACTAAAATACATTTTCAAAAAAGTCAAAATTTAAAAAAAATAAATGACAATAAAAATATTACTTTTTATCGTGAATTGTTAGTTTCAAAAAACATTGTTGAAGACTATAATACATTAATTTATTATTGGCCTAAAAATAAATCTGAAGCAAAATTCCAATTATTTCATTTACTATCTCACTTTCCTATTGAAAGTGAAATTTTTATTGTAGGAGGAAATTCAAGTGGAGTAAAAAGTGCAAAGTTAATATTAGAAGAATCAGTCAAACTAAAAAAAATAGATAATGCAAACCACTCTATTTTAATGTCAGGTATTATTTTTAAAAAAACGAAATTTATATTAGAAAGTTTTTTTAAAACACATATTTGGAAAAATTTAATTATAAAATCCCTACCAGGTGTTTTTGGTCATAAAAAAATAGATGAAGGAAGTAAATTTCTTGCATCTACTTTTTGTAAAAAAATTAATGGAAAAATATTAGATGTTGGATGTGGGTCAGGTTTTTTATCAGTATCTGTATTAAGAAAATCGCCTAACTGTTTTTTAACAATGATCGATAGAAAAACATCGGCATTAATATCAAGTCAAGCTACTCTTAATGCAAATTTTTTTAAGGGAGAAGTATTATCGAGTAATATCTATTCGAATGTTTTTAAAAAATTTAATATGATTATTTCTAATCCACCTTTTCATGATGACTTAAAAACAAATTTTAATATAACAAAAAAAATAATATTTAATTCTACAAAGTTTTTAAAGAAAAACGGAGAATTAAGATTTGTTACAAATCAATGTTTTAGCTATGATTTTTATTTAAAAAAAATTTTTTCTAAATTTTTTATAATAGAAAAAAACAATAAATATAAAATTTATCAGGCTTTTTTAAAATAAAAAATATGATTTTTTATACCCGGAGCGGGACTTGAACCCGCAAAGCTTTAAAAGCCGAGGGATTTTAAGTCCCTTGTGTCTACCAATTTCACCATCCGGGCTTTATTGAAAACGAATTTTTATAGGCGTATCCCGGAATCGAACCGGGTTATACGGATTTGCAATCCGCTACATAGCCAATCTGTCAACACGCCTTTATTTAAATATATTATAGAAAAAAAAAAACAAAATTACAAACAAAATTTTATTAATAAAACATTTAAAATTAAAAAATAAAAAAATGTCTTTACATTAACTAATATAATGTTTTAGTATTATAAAATATTTTACATATTTTTAATATCTTTTACCTGGAGAGGTGGCCGAGTGGTTTAAGGCAGCGGTCTTGAAAACCGCCGATGAGAAATCATCCGAGAGTTCGAATCTCTCTCTCTCCGAAAAAAATAAAAAAGTAAAATAAAAGAATATCTCTTTAAAATATTTTTATACTTAAATATATTTTATTAATCAGACAAAACTTCAATTTCCACACGACGATCAGGAGCCAGACAGCTGATTAACAAAGGTCTACTGGATATGTCTTTACATATCTGATTAGTTAGAGGAAATTCATTTCCCATCCCTTGAACAGTTATTTTATCTTGAGAAATACCGTGTGAAGTAAAATAATTTTTAATGCTGTATGCACGATCTTCAGATAATTTTTGATTGTATTTTTTATTTCCTATTTTATCAGCATGACCAGATAACATAATAAAAATATTTTTTGATTTAATATTTTTTATTTCTTTTTGTAATTTTTGTAATTTTTCATTAGATATAGGTTTTAATTCTGTACTATTAAAGGGAAAATTAATATTTTCGTTGAGGGCAACATATTGTTGATTTGATGATTCAGGAATATATGAAGAAAAAATGTCATTTATACTAGATTTTCCAAATTTCCATCCAAAAGAAAGAACAAAATCTCCTAAAGTAGGTTTCATAGATAAATTCATGATTTTTTCGACATTATTTTTCCAAGTATAATCAAATCTAGTGATGAATCTTTCATTGAATACATATTCAGCACCTAAAGATAAATTAGGGAATAATTTACTCTCTTTAGTAAAAATATTTTTTAATTCTTGTTTAGAAGACAAATTATCCCAAAACATCATTCCACCTAATCGGGTATAAATATTAAAATCGTCTGTTATAGGATATGATATTTTTGTAGCAAGTTGAATGCTATTAGGTTGTGTATTTTTTTGATTTTTTTGAAAGATTAAATGAGGAGAAAACCCTGTTGTATCATTTTCTATTTCAAAAGAAAAATACGGATTAAATTCATAACCTAAAAATAGTCCAAAAAGCGGTGCTCCTGATTTATCTTTTATGTTTTTTTCTGTTGTGTTTTCATTTTTATATTCTAAAATATTAAAATTAGACCAACCCATTCTAGTACCCAAATACCAGCCATTGTTTTCTTTGGCTCGAATACCCGTAACTAAACTTACTAACAAAAAAATAGTAGTAAGAACTTTTTTTTTCATTTGAAACTCCGTTTTTAATTAAATAAATTGAAAATAATAAGAAATATATAGAATATTTTATATCTTTGATAGAAAAAATATATAATATCGAATTATATTATAAATATTATATTAGTATTAAAATAACATATTTAAATTAATTTTTTAGTATAAAATTATTTTTTTTGAAATAATTGACTAGAATAATTTAATACTCGTATCCCTAAAAAATATAAAGTAATTAAATATACTATTACAGAAACCAATAAAATAGTAAATAAACGTATTATCTTATCAAAAAATGAACCAATCTTCCAAGAAGGAATAAAATATAACATAACAATTAGACAAAATATCATTACTGATATTGCAATTAATAGACGAAAAATAAAAATAAAATTGTTTAATTTAAAATTAACTATTTTTTTTTGGTACATTTTCCAATAAAGTAAGATAAAATTTATCCAACTAGCTATACTACAAGACAAAGCAAGACCTGAATGCTGAAAATAAAAAATAAAAAATGGATTCATTAATTGTGTTAAAAATAATGTTAAAATTGAAATTCGCATTGGAATATTTACTTCTTGATAAGCATAAAAAGCTGAAACTAAAATCTTAACTAAAATAAAAGAAACTAAACCAAAAGAATATAATTCTAGTACTTTTTGCGTCATTAAAACATCAAAATTTGTAAATTTCCCGTATTGAAATAAAATGATAACTAATGGTTTTGAACACATAAATAATATAACAGAAATAGGTAAAGATAAAATCAAACTAAAACGAATCGCCCAATTAAGCAATTTTTTATATTCTGATTTAGTATTATTCGAATAAGTACTAGAAAAAGACGTAAATAAGATGGTACTTAAGGATACTCCTATAATACCTATTGGAAATTCAATTAGTCGATCAGCATAATACATCCAAGATATTGAACCAGGGTTTAATAAAGAAATAAAAATAGTATTAAAGATTAAAGAAATTTGATTAGCACCAGAACCTAAAATAGAAGGTCCCATTTTTCTTAAAACTTTTAAAAGACCAATATTTTTAAAATTAATATTAGGAAAAACCAACATATTTATTTTGTACAAAAATGGAAATTGATAAAATAGCTGAAAAAATCCACCTATAATTACAGACCATGCCAAGGAAATAATAGAAGGTTCAAAATAATTATTAAAAAAAAATGAAAAAACTATAATAGTAATATTTAAAATAATAGGAGAAAAAGAAGGAATAAAAAAATCATTACAACTATTTAAAATAGATGAACATAATGAAGATAAAGAAATAAATAAAATATAAGGAAACATTATTTTTAATAAAGTACAAGCTAATTGTAATTTATCAGGTGATTTGGAAAATCCCGGAGCATTAACAATAATAAGATAATTAGAAAAAATGATTCCTAAAATTACAATAATAGTTAAAATTAATATCATTAAACCAGATGTAGACCTAATAAATTCTTGTATATATTCTTTATCTTTTCTGGATTTGTAATTTATTAAAATAGGGATAAAAGATTTAGAAAATGCTCCTTCAGCAAAAATTTGACGCAATAGATTAGGAATTTTAAAAGCTATAAAAAACGCATCAGTAAATATAGAAGCACCAAATATATGAGCAATTAAAAGATCACGAAGAAACCCCAATACACGTGATATTAATGTCATTACACTTACTGACACTAAACATTTTAGAATATTCATTTGAAATTAACCTAACCTATGAGGTTAAAATATTATAATTATGATTCAAAATTAATTTTTTTAAAGAATAAATATGTTTGTATCTGCAAAGTATTTTTAATAAAAAAATGTTAATATAAAATTATTTCTTAATATTCATCAAAACTAAAATGTCTAAACTGTTAAAAAAAATAACAATTATAAAACCTGATGATTGGCATGTACATTTAAGAGACAATGAGATTTTAAAAAAAATTTCTCAATACACTGGAAAATTTTATAAACGTGCAATAATTATGCCTAATCTGGATCAACCTATTACAAATTGTTTAAAATCAATGTCTTATCGTCGTAGAATTCTAAATTCTATGAAACCAAATACTACGTTCAAACCATTAATGATATGTTATTTGACAAAGAAAACATCTCCTGAAGAATTAAAACAAGGTTTTGCTAAAAAAATATTTGTAGGAGCAAAATTATATCCCAAATGTTCCACAACTAATTCAAAAAACGGTATAAAACATATTAAAGAAATTTATCATCTATTGAAGATTATGGAAAACATTAAAATGCCATTGCTCATTCATGGAGAAGAAACTGATCCAAATATTGATATATATGATAGAGAAGCAAAATTTATTGAAAATACATTAATACCGTTACGTAAGCATTTTCCAGAATTAAAAATAATACTAGAACATGTTACAACAGAAGAAGCTATATCGTATATTAAGGAATCTAATTCTTCATATTTAGCTGGTACTATTACACCACATCACTTGATGTTAAACCGAAATAATATGTTCAGTAATGGAATTCAACCATATCTTTATTGTTTACCTCTTTTAAAAAGAAAAAAACATCAAATAGCTTTAAGAAATGCAATATCAAGTGGTAGTAAACATTTTTTTTTAGGCAGTGATAGCGCTCCACATTTTCATCAAAATAAAATCAACAATTTTGGTTGTGCAGGTATATTTAATGCTCCATCTTCTTTGTTATGTTATGTTAGCATTTTTGAAGAAATAAACGCATTAAAATATTTTCAATCTTTTTGCTCTGAAAACGGACCTAACTTTTATAATATGCCAATTAATAAAGAAACAATTACACTTGTAAAAAAACCTCATAAAATTTTAAAAAAAATCAATATTGGAAATAATGTTATTATTCCTTTTTTAGCTGGAAAAAAATTAGATTGGTCTATTGAATCTTAAAAATAAATTTTTGATTTTTATAAATTACCATCAAAATCATATGTAATATTATTTTTATTTAATTCATTTTTTTGAAAAATATTTAAAAATCTTTGATTTAAATAAAATTTTTGATTTAAAACAATTTTATTTTGTATATTTTTTTTCTTGAGTAAAGAACATTTAGAAACAATTTCATTCCAACATAGATGCAATTCATCGAATGGCAAGTAAGGTGGAAAAATATTATATTGATTTTCTATAACTGATTTTTGTTGTTTTAAAAACGAAATTTTTTTTAAAAAAAACTCTTTTTTTTCTATAATTAATTCTATTTTTTTTATGTTAGTTTTAGATTTTAATAAATTATCATATTCTTGGTTCATTAGGTCTTCTAAGAAAATAATATTTTCTTTCATCTCTTTAAGTATATTTAATAATTTTTTCATTTTTTTGGAATACTCATTTTTAAATTACACTTTACATAGAATTTTTTATTTCATTTTTATAAAAAAACTATGACTTCACCATTTTCATTAATTATTCCAGTTAAAACCTTACCATTTTTTATTTGTACACGTATCTTCTGTTTTTTAGCACCATTGCTTAAAGATTTACCTACAAAAACAACTTCAAAATCAATTCCCTTCATTTTTACAGTAACTTGTTGATTAGTTTTAACCAACCAAAAAGGACGAGTCATAAAAGAAGTAATAGGTTGAAAGGGAAAAATATCGCGTAAATTAACTCTATTAATAACATCTTTTTTATTAAAATATGTACTACGAGGTAGTGTATCTAATCGTCCTACTATTTTTTCTAAGTCTTCTTCTCTGATTTTTGTCCCCCTAGGTATTTTTTTCTTGGCTATAACATATTCCCCTTCCGCTTGTAATTCAACTTGTAAATAATGATGTTGATCTCCACAAGTTAAGAGAATATCAAGTATTCCAAAATCATGAATATTATTCACCAATGAAAAAATAGGTTTTTTACAAAAAAATTTTTTTTTTAATGGAGTATGTATTATTGTTTTTATATTCTTTGTTTTAAGAGCATATTCTTTTTTAAAAAAATTATTTAATTGATCACTTAAACTATACGCATTAGCTTTAAAAGACTTAGAAAATAAAAAAAAGATGAATAAACAAAAAAATATTTTTATTAGTTTCATTTTTTTCCTTAATTATTGAGCAATATAAATTAATATTAAACCTATCAATGTTGTTTAATAAGTATATTATATTTTTTAAGGTTCTTTGCTTGATACAAAATATCTAATAAAGGTATAATATAAATTTATTGGACAAAGTAAATTTCTTAAAAATCTATAATACAATTATATTTTAATCATCTAAAACTTTATTTCATATTACATTACATAATTTAACGTTAAAACGTTTCTTTATTAAAAAAATAAAACTTTATTTTCAATAAAAAATACTAGGAATAAAAAATGTTTAATAAAATAAATAAAATGTTTGATTTTAATCAAAAAATACTAAATTTTTACTCTAAAAGAGAAGAAATTTTATCGTCAAATATAGCGAATGCAGATACACCAAACTATAAAGCAATGGATATCAGTTTCAAAGATGAAATTGAAAAAATAATAAAAAAAAATAATTCAGCTATTCCTTTAAAAAAAACTTCCTTATATCATCTAAATCCAAAAAAAAACGATTTTTTTATGTTCGAAGTTAAACCTATAGTAAAAAAAGAAATTAAATCAAATGGAAATACAGTAGATATGAATCGAGAAAGAATAGAATTTATAAAAAATACTTTGAAATATGAAGAAAATTTAGTTTTCATAAAAAATGAAATTAAAAATATAATGCATGTATTAAAGGGATAAAAAAATTATGTCTTTATTAAATATACTTAATATTGCTGGTTCAGCTATGACAGCTCAATCAGAAAAAATAAATGTTATTGCTAGTAATTTGGCTAACTCAGAAAGCATCATATGTAAAGATGGAAAATTTTATCCATATACTGCAAAAAAAGTTATTTTTAAATTAGATCCATTAAAAAATTCTTTAATCGGCGGAGTAAAAGTTTTTTCTATAATAAATGATCCTAATCCAATGCAATTAATATACGATCCAAGTAATCCTTTATCTAATAAGAAAGGATATGTTTTAAAAACTAATGTTAATCCAGTTACAGAAACAATAAATCATATTTCAGCTTCGAGAAATTATCAAGCCAATATAGAAGTAGTAAAAACTGCAAAGTCTATGATAATGAAAACATTATCAATTGGAGAATAAGGAAGAAGAAATGAGCACTGTTAATATTAATTCTTCTATAAATAACAACATTATTGCAAATAATAGTAATAACTTAAAAAATGATTCTAATGCACTAGATTTACAAAAAAATTTTTTAAGTCTATTAATGGCACAAATTAAAAATCAAGATCCTACAGATCCTATCAAAAACACTGAGTTAACATCACAACTAGCTCAAATTAATACAGCTACAGGAATTGAAAAATTAAACAATACTGTTGGAAAATTTTCTAATAAAATTAATCAAAGTCAAAACATACAGGTATCTTCATTAATTGGACATCATGTAATGATACCAAGTTCTCAAATTGTACATACTAAAGGTGTTGAAACTAAGTTCGGGATAGAATTAATTAGTGATGCAAACATAGTAAATATAAAAATAACTGATAATACTGGAAAAATTATACACGTTAAAGAAACAAAAAATTTAAAATCCGGTATATATGGTTTCATATGGGATGGTAAAAATTTAGACAAAAAAGATATGAAGACTGAAAAATATAATGTTGTTGTTACAGCTAAAAATAACAACAGGGAAGTTCCTGTACAAATTTTAAGTGAAGCTTTAGTAAACAGTATTATTACTTCTTCTTCAAGCGATCCAATTATTGATTTAGGAGTAATGGGAACTATAACTTTATCAAAAATTCGTAAAATTCTTAAATAAAGATAATTTAATTTGACAAAATTTTTATATGAAAAATTATTAAGGAAAAAATTATATGTCAATTATAGAAGCTATCAATGGATTAATGATTAATAATGATTATATAGATATTGTCTCGAATAATATAGCAAACGCTTCTACTATCGGATTTAAATCCAGTACTCCTTCATTTTTTGATATAGTTTCTCATTCATTTTATTCTAATCAAGTTACAAAATCTGGTGTTGGAATTTCCAATTTAGTTCAAAATTTTAGTGATGGAGTATTAGTTCAAACAGATCGAGATTTAGATTTAGGAATTGTACGAGATGGTTTTTTTCGAGTTTTAGATTCTAAAGGTTATGTACATTATACAAGAAACGGTCATTTTTTACTTGATAAAAACAAAAATATTGTTAATGGACAAGGAATGTACTTAACTGGTCAAAATCAACTTGATTTAAAAAATGATTTAAACAATGTAGCTAATCTAGAACCTATTAATTTAAGAAAATCGAATGTATTAAGAGCAAAACCAACAAATCAAATCAAGTTAAAAGCCAATTTAATAAGCGATCTTAATTCTACAAACAGTATAACTGGAATAAATGATGATATTTATAACTCAGAAATACACAGTATTACTGTTTATGATCAAAATGCAAATCCTCAAAAAGTCAATATTTCCTTTAATAAAATTGACGAGAATCAATGGAAACTAAACATAAAATTAAATGATGAAAAAGCTCCAGTTGATGAAATCATTAACAATGATTTTATTTTAAAATTTGATTCTGAAGGCAATTTAATTTCTAATTCTTCTTTACAAATTACATCAAAAAATTCTAAAAATATTATTTTAGATGAAATTACTTTAAATTTAGAATGTACTCTTAAAACATCAGAAACTGATGTTCCTTCAATAGAATTGTCTCAAAATGGATATTCAGAAGGTTCTTTAAAACATTTTGACATTTTAAATAATGGTGAAATTATTGGACAATATACAAACGCACAAGAACAAAAAATAGGACAAATATTTTTAGCTAAATTTATTAATCCAGAAAAATTAAAACCTGAAAGTGGTAGTATTTGGTCAGCAACAAATGAAGCTGGAAAGGAAAAAATAGGAGCTGCTGGAGACCAAGGTTTTGGTATATTGTATACAAAATCTTTAGAATCATCCAATGTTGATTTAAATAAAGAATTAATTAACATGATTGTTGCACAACGTAATTATCAATCTAGTGCTCAAGCTTTTAAAACAGAAGATAAAATAATTAATACGTTAGTTAATTTAAAATAACTTTGTAACTAAATTGGGTTATCAAATGGAAAAAGCAATATATGAATCTATGAATGCTGCTATTAAATTGTTAGATAAACAAGCAGTAATTGCTAACAACTTAGCAAATATATCTACAGTTGGTTTTAAAGAATCATTTAATTTTTTTATAAAAGATAAAAACGTTCGAAATCTATATAAAACATATGATCAAGATGTAAGGGAATATTATAATTTCTATCCAGGAGTTTTAATTCATACTCAAAGAAAACTAGATTTAGTTATTAAAGATAACGGTTGGCTAGCAATAAAAGATATAAATGGTCAAGAAGCATATACAAAAAATGGTCATATACAAATAAATCAAGAAGGAAAGCTTACTGTTCAAAATCATGAAGTAATAGGAAATCATGGAAACATAAAAATACCAAATAATGTAAATTTAAAAATTTCATCAAATGGTATAATTAAAAAAATTAATAAAACTAAAGATAGTATTATAGAATCAACAATAGGATCATTGAAATTAGTACGATTGCCAAATAATAATCTGATACAAAAAGAAAATGGTTTATTTTATCTTAAAAAAGATAATTTAAACAAATATAACAATATTCTTCATGATAGTAGTGTACGTATACAAACAGAAATGTTAGAAGCAAGTAATGTGAATCCAACAAAAAACATGATTGATATGATTTCAAATGCTAGACAATTTGAAATGAACATGAAAATTATATCTATATGTGACCAAAATACAGAATATGCCAATCAATTATTTAATATTAACAATTAAGTTAAAAGGATAAAAAAATGATTCCTTCTTTATGGATTTCTAAAACAGGTCTGGATGCTCAACAAATAAACATGAACGTGATTTCCAATAATTTAGCTAATGTAAGTACAAATGGATTTAAACGTTCTAGAGCAGTATTTGAAGATTTAATGTATCAAACAATACGACAAGCAGGGGCAAATTCATCGATTGATACTACCTTACCATCCGGATTACAATTAGGTACAGGAGTCAGACCAGTAGCCACCGAAAAAATTTATAGTCAAGGGAATCTTTCTAAAACTGATTCTTCAAAAGATGTAGCTATTAATGGACCTGGTTTTTTTCAAGTACAACTACCAGATGGTAACGTAGCATATACTAGAGATGGTTCTTTTCAACTAGATCAAAATGGTCAATTAGTAACTAATAGTGGTTTTCCTATTGTTCCTGAAATTAATATTCCACCTAACTCAATAAACATGAATATAGGAAGAGATGGTATTGTCAGCGTAACAATACAAGGACAAACTCAACCAATTTCTATTGGTCAATTGAATTTAATTAATTTTGTTAATCATTCTGGATTAGAGAGTTTAGGAGAGAATTTATATCAAGAAACACAAGCATCTGGAAGTCCTATAGATACCACACCTGGATTAAACGGTACAGGTTTACTGTATCAAGGATATGTTGAAACTTCAAACGTTAATGTTGCTGAAGAACTGGTAAATATGATTCAAACACAGCGTGCATATGAAATTAATAGTAAATCCATAAATACTTCAGATCAAATGCTACAAAAATTATCTCAACTATAAAAATTGATTTTTTTTATCATAAATCAATAAATTTTAAAAAACATCTATTTTAATATGTTTTCATTAAGGATTGTTTTTCCGTGGTAAAATTATTTAGTTATAAAATTAAATATTATTTGACTGCTTTCTTTATAATAATCATTCAAAGTTGCGCTTCTGTTGAACATAAACCTTTAGTTAATGGTATTACAACTGCTGTAGCACCTAACATGATACCCAAAATTAAGAATGGTTCTTTATTTCAAGAAAAAATACCTACAAATTATGGATATCAACCCCTTTTTGAAGATCATAGATCTCATAATATAGGAGATACAATAACTGTTGTATTACAAGAAAATATAAGCGCTAGCAATAGTTCTTCTTCAAATTTAACTCGTGATGGAACAGCAAATGTAGGTGTAACAGTAACACCTGGAAAATTAAATCCTGTATTGGGATTTAATATGAATGATAACAAAACAGGAATAGATAGTATAGGAAAAAATGACTTTTCAGGAAAGGGAAGTAATTCCGCTAAAAATACATTTACTGGTCTAATTACAGTTACTGTTCAGAAAGTACTACCAAACGGGAATTTAAAGGTAATTGGTGAAAAACAAGTGGCTATTAATCAAGGTATAGAATTCATTCGTTTTTCAGGTGTCATTAATCCTAATCATATAAATAAAAATAATTTAGTTGCTTCTACTCAAATTGCTGACACACGTATTGAATACGTAAGTAATAATCGTATTAACGATATTCAAAAAATGGGGTGGTTACAGCGATTTCTATTAAAAATTTCACCTATTTAATCATAAAAATTTTTAAAAATTGATTTTTTTAAATAAAACTCATAAAGGATCGTATAAATCCTTTATGAGGAAAAACTTATTAAAGAAAAATTATTAAAAAAAAAATTTATCATAGATGATATATTTTATATATAATAGATATAGAAATAGAATAAATAAAGTAAATGAATATAAGGTATTTTATGTCTAAGACAATATCGTTATTAAAATTTATTATTTGTATTTTAATAAGTTTATGTTCTTTTACATATGCTGAAAAAATACGTGATTTAACTAGTATTGAAGGTATAAGAGATAATCAATTAATTGGCTACGGTTTAATAGTAGGTTTAGATGGTACAGGTGATCAATCAACACAAACCCCATTTACCAATCAATCATTGCATAACATGCTATCGCAATTGGGCGTAACTGTATCTCCTGAGACTAATATGCATTTAAAAAATGTAGCTGCTGTTATAGTTACAGCAAACTTACCTCCTTTTAGTCATACAGGAGAGCAGATAGACGTAGTAGTATCATCAATGGGCGATGCAAAAAGCCTTAAGGGTGGGACATTATTAATGACTCCTCTAAAGGGTACTGACAATCAAATTTATGCTATTGCTCAAGGAAATGTACTAGTATCTGAAAAAAATAATTCTCAAAAAAAAAATAATTCTATTTTTTCAAATCAAGTAAATTCAGGAAGAATCAATCATGGTGCAACAATTGAAAGAGAAATAAATACTGATTTCGGAAAGAAAAAAATAATTAATTTACAATTAAATGAAGAAGATTTTAGTATAGCACAAAAAATAAGTGATATGATCAATGTGCAATATCCAGATACAGCAACAGCTTTAAATTCTAAAACAGTACAGTTAAATACATATCCTAATAATACGATACAAGTTCACATGTTATCTAATATTCAAAATATAGATATTTCTATGCCATCTCAAGAAGCTAAAGTTATAGTTAATCCTCGAACTGGATCAGTTGTTATCAATCAAGAAGTAAGATTAGGAACTTGTATTGTTTCTCATGGAGATTTATCAATACTAATAGAAAAAAAAGAAGAAAAAAATGTTACTTCAAGTTTTCTAGATACATTTAGAAAACATGAAAAAGAAAGTTTTTTAAAAAATATCATTAACAGAAACTATATTAGTAATAATTCCTTTAGTAATAGTTCTTTTAAAAATACTAGTTTAAATAATATTGTTCGAGTCTTAAATTCTTTAGGAACAAAACCTGACGAATTGATATCTATTCTACAATTAATGAAAAATGCCGGTTGTCTTCATGCTAAATTGGAAATAGTTTGATGAAAAATGATCTATCTTTATTTAATATAACAAACTACAGAGCAAAATTTGTTAGTGATTTAAAATATCAAGTGAAAAATAATCCTAAAAAATATCAACTAGAAATAGCAAAGGAGGTAGAAGGTATTTTTATTCAAATGTTATTAAAAAGTATGAGAAATTCTTTAACACAAGATAACTTATTAGATAGTAATCAAAGTCGTCTTTACACTGAAGTTTACGACCAAAAAATTTCAAAAGAAATGACTAGTAAGGGTATAGGATTAACAAACATTATTTTACAACAAATTCAACAAAAAAAATTATATAAATAATAATTTTTTTACAAAAAAGGAAGCCAAATGAGTTCTATATTAACTTCTACTATTACTGGAATAAATGCAATAAAAATATTAATTAATAATACTGCTAACAAAATTATTAATCCAAAATATAAAGACGAAATAAAACAAAATATCTTTATAGAAGATACTGTAGATGAACCTAATTTCAATGCAGGAGTTCGAATAAAAAAAGTATATGATGATTACAATGATTTCATTAAAGAAGAAAAGCGAAAAATCAGCGAAAGAGTACAAGATGAACAAACAAAAATAGAAGAATATTTAAAACTAGAAGATTTATTTGGTGAAAAATCGAGTATTTTTACTCTTTTAATTAATCAATTGTATTCTTCTATAGAAAATGATGTTGTTAATAACAATGTAAACATATTTAATGAAAATATAGAAAAAAATTTAAAAACAATCATTAGTGAATTAAAAAATTTTGATGAAAAATTAAGTTTCTTAGAAAAAGATGTTAAAGAATCAATAACAGAAAAAATAAAAAAAGCAAACATTTTGATTAATCAAATTTATAATACTAATATTGATATTCGATTTTTTCCTACTGCTCAATTACCTAATAGAGTAGATAGTTTTATAGATAAACGAGATCAATTAATAGATGAATTAAATGATATAATAGGAGTAAAAGTAGTTAAGGAAAACAATTCTTTTAAAGTATGTTTAAATAACGGTATGTGTATTATTGATGATCATAACAAACAAAATTTAATTGCATTAACTTCAAGTACTGACGATAAATATATAAGCGTAGGATATTGGGATGATAATGAAAAAACATTAAAAAAAATGGAACATATGATTCCGAGTTCATCTTTAGGTGCTCTTCTTATGTTTCGTAGAGAAGATCTACAAAATGCAAGAAATAAAATTGGACAATTGACTATAAATTTTGCTGATAGTATTAATGAATGTCATACATTAGGATATGATATTCTTGGAAATCTTGGAAAACAAGTTTTTAATATTAGTAATCCAGAAATTATATCTAGCTCAACAAATCAATCGTATCTTCCTACTTCTATTAAATGGGTTTCGACTAGTGATGCACAAGATACTAATTATGTAGTTTTTTTAAAAAATAATCATTGGACAGTTACAAGATTAAGAGATCGTTCAGTAGTCGAATCAGATATATATCAACAAGATAATAACACATATATTACTTTTGACGGAATTGAATTTAAAATAGAAGGAGATAATGCTGAAGGTAATATTTACATGATTAAACCGTATTCTAAAACTTTGAATCAACTAGAATTATTAATTGTTAAAAATGATCGATTTTCAATATCTTCATCAAATGATTTAAGTCAAATGAATAAAAATAATGCAATTAAAATACATCATTTAAACCAAGAAAAAATAGTTAACAAAAAAGAAACACTATATGAATCTTATCGAAAATTTTTAAAATCTATATCTTACAAATGTAACGATCTTGAAGAAAAAGTACCTTTTAAACGAAACATGATTGAAATATTAAAAAATAAAAAGTTATCAGAATCTGATAATTTTCATGAAAATTATCAAAATCTAAGCTATGAACAAAAATGTTATCTTGCAAATGTTAAGATTCTAAAAATGGCTGAAACAATTTTCAATGAAATTGTTGATTGTTATAGTTAATTTTAAGAATTAAAAAATATTTTATAAAAAATAAAAACTTACTTAAAAAGTAAGTTTTTATTTTTCATAGAATGCTATCGCTAATAAATAATATATTTAATAGATTTTATTTTTGAATAATTTTTTTGCTTTAAAAAAAAAATTTTAATATTTAATAAATAATTTTATTCTGATTTTTTAACAGGAGAAGTAGAAAAGTTTGTAGCAGAATGCGCTCCAGCTGATTTTTTTAATTTTTTGTTTAATTTTTTTAATAAAATTGGAGATGTCACAGTTTTTTGATATTTGTTTAAAGATAAATCACTAAAAATTTTTGTTATTGGTGCACTTGACTGATTCTTTATGTTTTCTTCTTTAAAAGTTGGATTTAAAAAAACTGTTTTTTGATCTGAAACTAAAGAATTACTTTTTTTAGGTATTAATTTTACTTTCAATTTCGTACTATTTTGAATAACAGTTTTATATTTAAAAGATGTTTTAAAAAAATATGATTTTGTAATTATTTTATTTTTTTTATAAGAATGATTAATTTCTTTAGTTTTAAATGTTTTGGGAAATGAAGTTGAATTTTTAATAAAATTATTTTTCTTATTGATAGAAAACATATTTGATTTTGTATAATGATTAAATTTTTGATATTTTTTTATTTGATTTTCCTTAGAAAAAGAATATTTTTTTAACGATTTTCCAAGAACTAATTCTAATGAAAAAAAACTATGAGGAATCATTGAAATTGAAGTTTTAATAGGATAAAAATTAAATAATTGAGAATCTTGATATGTTTGAAAAATAGTAGAATTAATATTAACTATAATATTATTGGGATAATAATTATTAAAAATAATATTATTACATGATGATTTTTTTTTAAACGATGTATTGTTTTCTAAATTTTTTTGATTTCTGTCATGGCAATCTACATTGCTTGTAATTTTAAAATTTAAAAATTTTTCAAATTCGTTTTTAGAATATTTTTCTGTATATAAAAAATTATTTTTATTAAAAATATAAAAATTATTTTTTTCTAAAAAATTTAAATTTTTTAATTTAAAATTAATACTATTAATTTTAGAATCAATGTTTTTAAAAGACGTATATTTAGTGTTTTTATCAAAAAAGTTATTATTTTGATGATAATAATGTTTTTTAATGTTATTAAGTAATTTCTTTTTTTCATTCTTCTTGATAGAAGATACTATCTTATCTTTTTTATTGATCTCTTTTATGCTATAAAAATTCTCTTTTTTAGAGAAAAGAACATTTTTTTTATTTTGAAAAATACTTCGTTTAAAAATCTCATTTTTAATAAAAACATTCTTTTTAAGAAAAGAATCTTTTATCCAAGTGATAAATTTAAAAACGGGATTTTTTTTATTTAATAACGCGTTAATAATAAAATTATTAAAATTTCTTTTCCTTGGAATATTATCTTTTTCAATATTTTTTTTATTATGTGAATAACTAGACAAAGAAACATTTGTTAAAATTGGATTAGATCTGATTTTTTTCTCTAAAATTTCTTTTTTAATATTATTTAGTATTTTATTTTTTCTAACGTTAGAAAGACAATAGCTCATAGAGCGTATTTGTTCACCTTTTCTGATTCTAGATACAAGATAATGCGGAGTTTTCATGTTTTTATTAGGAACAATGATAGTTTTACCACCCGCTTGACGTTTTTCAATGGCATAGACTGCTTCTCTTTTTTCATTTAACAAATAACAAGCAATTTCTATTGGTACAATTGCATGAACTTCATATGTATTTTCTTTAAGAGCTTCTTCTTCAATTAAACGTAAAATTGACAAAGACAGTGATTCATTATCTCTTATTGTACCTGTACCTGTGCATCTAGGACAAATATGATGGCTAGACTCACCTAAAGATGAACTTAACCTTTGTCTGGACATCTCTAGAAGACCAAATCTAGAAATATGTCCAATTTGAATACGTGCTCTATCTTCACGAACAATTTCACGCAATTTATTTTCAATAGCTTTTTGATGACTTATAGCTGTCATGTCTATGAAATCAATGACGATTAAACCGCCTAAATCACGTAATCTTAATTGACGAGAAATCTCTTCTACTGCTTCTAAATTAGTGTTGAATGCTGTTGTTTCAATATCAGCTCCACGAGTGGAACGAGCTGAATTAATATCAATAGCTGTTAATGCTTCTGTGGTATCTACCATAATTGACCCACCAGAAGGTAATTTTACTTTTCTTTGAAAAGCAGAATCTATTTGAGATTCAATCTGATAGTAGCTAAAAAGTGGTATCTCTCCAGTATATAATTTAATTTTGTTAATGAAATCTGGACGTCCTAGAGCAGTAATATGTTCAAGAGCAACATCTAATGTTTTTGGGTTATCAATTAAAATTTCACCAATATCTTGACGTAAATAATCTCTAAAAGCACGGACAATAACGTTACTTTCTTGATGAATTAAGAATGGTGCAGATTTTCTTGTTGAAGCTTTTTTAATTGCATCCCAATGTTTTAATCTAAGAGATAAATCCCATTGTAGTGATTTTATAGATTTCCCCACACCAGCGGTTCTGATGATTAAACCCATCTTTTCAGGAATTTTTAAAGATAATAATAATTCTTTTAATTCTATTCTATCATTTCCTTCAACTCGCCTTGATATTCCAGCAATTTTAGGATTATTAGGCATCAAAACTAAATAACTACCAGCTAAAGTTATAAAGGTAGTTAATGCAGCGCCTTTAGTACCTCTTTCTTCTTTGTCTATTTGAACAATAAGTTCTTGACCTTCTCGTAAAATATCTTTGATATTCAGACGTGTATCACAATTGTATTTTTCTGGAAAATAATTTTTAGAAATTTCTCTTAATGGTAAAAAACCATGTTTTTCCGTACCATAATCTATAAAAACAGCTTCTAAACTAGGTTCAATTCGAGTAATTTTCCCCTTGTATATATTTGATTTTTTTTGTTCTGATCCAGAACTTTCTATATCAAGATCATATAGACGCTGACCATCAACAAGAGCTACACGTAACTCTTCTTGCTGAGTTGCATTAATTAACATTCTTTTCATTATAACGTTTTCTCTCTTATTTTTATAAATAAGTCAATACATCAATAGAAAATATATACTTTTAAAAGAATTAATTTTTTCATATCTAATTTTGATATTTGTTTGAAATATATATAAAAATAAGTTGTTTTAAAATAGTGTTAAAATAATTTAAAAATAAAAAAAATCTTGAAAAAATCAAAAAAGTTATTTTTTCTATAAAATATCATTATAAATATTTAATTATTCATACTAATATATTTATATATTTAATTATATTATAATTAATAAAAATTAAAAAAATTACTTAATTTATAGAGATTTTTTTAATGACATATAAAACCACATCTGTATCTATTATATATATTAATGAAGATATGATAAATCAACGTATAGATAATTTTTTACAAAAAAAATTTAAAAACGTACCAAAAAGTGCAATTTATCGTATTATAAGAACAGGAAATATTCGAATTAATAAGAAAAGAATCAAACCACATTACAAATTAAAAATAGGTGATACATTAAGAATTCCACCAATAAAAATAATATGTAAAGAAAAAAACAATATTTTAACAACTAAATATGAAAAAAATTTATTGAATAACATCTTATATGAGGACAATCATTTATTAATTATAAATAAACCTTCTGGTATTGCAGTACATGGTGGAAGCGGTATAAACTTAGGAGTTATAGAATATTTTCGAAAGATTCGACCATTAGAAAAATTCCTTGAACTCGTACATCGTATTGATCGAGATACATCTGGTGTTTTGATGCTAGCAAAAAAAAGAAAGTCTCTTATATCATTACACAAACAAATGAGAGAAAAAAAAGTACAAAAAAAATACATAGCATTAGTACACGGTCTATGGCCTCTTTCTTTAAAAAAGATATCTGAACCTCTATTAAAAATTCACTTAAAAAACAAACAAAAAAAAATTTCAATTAACAAAGATGGAAAACCTTCCGAGACATGTTTTAGAATAAAAAAACGGTATTCATTAACCACTTTAATTTCTATTACACCTAAAACAGGTCGAACACATCAAATTCGTGTACATACATTATATGCAGGTCACCCAATATTATTTGATAAACGTTATGGAAAACGTGATTTAGATTCTAATATAAAAAATAAAACAAAAATTAATAGACTTTTACTTCATGCTACTTCAATTAATTTTTCACATCCTGAAAATGGAAAAAAAATGCATATTGTAGCACCGTTAGATATAAATTTTAAAAATTATTTAAATACTCTTGTATAATAAATGAGAAATTCTTTAAGAGAATATTACACAACAAAACCTTTTTTCACTCACATTGCATACATAAAACACTTATTTTAAATAATATTATATAGAGAAGAAAATGGCTGTTCAAAAAAGCAAACCAACACGATCTAAAAGAGGAATGAGACGTTCTCATGATTTTTTAAAAGAAGTTACTTTATCTCAAGATAAATTTTCTGGAGAAACACATATTCGACATCATATTACTGCGAAGGGATACTATAGAGGAAAGAAAGTCATTTAAAAAATAAAAACATGGTACTTTTTTAAAAAGTACCATGTTATAAATTATGTTTGGTTCAAAATAATTTATATATTTAAAAAATGCTTTTTTCAACAAAATAGGTAAATGTAATGAACTCATTTGCAATGCTATTTCCAGGTCAAGGGTCTCAACATACAAACATGTTGTGTTCTTTCTTTCAAAAAAAAAATAATATTTTTAAAAAAATATTCGATGAAGCATCAGAATGTATTAATTATAACTTATTAAAGTTAATAAAAAATGGTGCAAAAAAAAAAGATGATTATTATAAATATATACAGTCAGCAATATTAACTTCATCAATTGCGATTTATCAGTTTTGGAAAGAAAAAAATGGACGATGTCCAGCATTTATGTCAGGACATAGTTTAGGAGAATATTCAGCATTAGTCTGTGCTGATGCAATAAAGTTTTCTGATGCACTAAAAATAGTTAAACTAAGAAGTAAGTTAATGCAAAGAACTATTATAAATAAACCATCTTTAGTACAAGCAATTATTGGTTTAGATAAAATAATTATTGAAAATATATGTTTACAACATTCAGAAAAAGTTGTTTCTATAGCAAGTATAAATTCTAAAAATCAAATTATTGTTTCAGGAGATAAATCAGCAGTACATGAGGTCGGTGTCAGTTGTAAAAAAAATGGAGCTAAATATGTAATAAAATTAAACATTAATACGCCTATACATAGTAGTTTAATGAAACCTGTTGCAGAAAAAATGCAGTATTTATTGCAATCTATTAAAATAAAAACTCCGAAAATACCTGTTATTAATAATGTAGATGTTATATGTGAAAAAAGTGAAAAAAAAATTAAAAAAGCGTTAGTTCGACAACTTTATAGTACTGTAAGATGGAAAGAAATAATTGATTTAATAAAATCAAAAAAAATTTTTACAATGTTAGAAATAGGACCAAATAAAATTTTAACTAATTTAATGAAAAAAAATCATAGTATAACTATGTTCAATACAAATAATTTAAAAAATTTTTTAATCGCATTTAAAAAAATTCATAAAAAAAACAATGAAAATTAACAAAAAAACTGCATTAATAACAGGTGCAAATCAAGGTATTGGTAAAGAAATAGCTATAAAATTATTACAAAAAGGAATACAAGTAATCGGAACTTCTACAAGTGTAAACGGAGTTAAAATAATTAATAAATATTTAAAAAAAAATGGATTCGGTTTTGTTTTAGATTTAAAAGATAGTGATTCAATTTTAGAAAAAATGAAAGAAATTTACAAAAAAGAATATTCTATTGATATACTAATTAATAATGCTGGTACTAAATTAGATAATTTATTAGTTTACATGAGTAACCAGGAATGGGAAAATGTAATAAAAATTAATTTAACATCAATATTTTATCTGTCGAAATCAGTTATCCGTTCGATGATTAAAAAAAAATTTGGACGTATTATTACAATTGGCTCTGTAATTGGTTATATCGGAAATCAAGGTCAAATCAATTATAGTGCTTCAAAATCAGGACTAGTTGGATTTCATAAATCACTAGCATTAGAAGTTGCATCAAAGGGCATTACAGTTAATATTGTTTCACCAGGTTTTATTAAAACTAATCTTACAAAAGATTTAAATATTTTTCAATATAAAAAACATTTATCTAAAATTCCTATGAAAAGAATAGGAAAACCAGAAGAAATAGCTGATGCGGTAGTATTTCTTTCTTCTGAAAAAGCATCGTATATAACGGGACATACACTCCATGTTAATGGAGGCATGTATATGACATAAATTTTTTCTATATCTAAAAATTCAATTTTTTTATGATAAAATAAAAATAATTTAAAAAAAATGAGATGTTTAAAATGAATAGTATTGAAAAAAAAATAAAAAAAATAATTTCAAATATACTTGATATAAAAATAGAAAAAATACTTAATAATGCATCTTTTTTAGATGATCTTGGTGCTGATTCACTAGATATAGTAGAATTAATCATGGCTCTAGAAGAAGAATTTAATGTTGAAATATCAGATGAAGATGCGGAAAAACTTAATACCGTACAAAAATCTATTAATTATATTAGTAATCAAAATAAAAAATAAATTTTATTATATATTTAATATTCATTTCTGAAGTGTACAATTCGAATCATATGTAAATAAATTAAAAATAATGATCAAAAGTAAATTTATTGTAATTGAAGGATTAGAAGGTGCTGGAAAAACAAATGCTTGCATTTGTATTCAACGTACTTTAAAAGAATATAACATAAAAAATGTTATATTAGTACGTCAACCTGGAAGTACACCTATTGCAGAAAAAATAAGAAAACTAATAAAAAATAATTTTCATATTGAAGATTTTGTAAAAGAAACAGAATTGTTACTGATGTATGCTGCAAGAATACAATTAGTTAAAAAAATAATACAACCAGCCTTGCGAAAGGGTATTTGGGTTATTTCAGATCGTCATGATTTATCTTCTATAGCCTATCAAGGAGGCGGGTTGGGTATAAAAAAGAAAAAAATTAATCAGCTAAAATATCTATTTTTAAAAGATTTTATTCCTGATCTAACTATTTATTTAGACGTTTATCCTGAAATTGGTTTAAAAAGAGCTTTAAAACGAAATAAATTAGATAGAATAGAACATCGCTCTTTAAACTTTTTTAAAAAAACAAGAGATACTTACCTAAAAAATATAGAATTAGACAAAAAAATAATAAAAATAAACGCTAATTTAAACATTCAAATTGTTACTCAAAATATAAAAAGCCAACTTTTAAAATGGCTTGAAAAAAAAGTTATATGAAATTGTATCCTTGGTTACTAAAACCATATAAAAATATTATTGAACTGCATCAAAGAAAAAAAGCACATCATGCCATTTTAATACAAACCCAAAAAGGAATAGGAGCTTTCAAACTAATTTGGTTTATTAGTAAATGGTTATTATGCTTAAAACCAATAGGAATAAAATTTTGTAATAATTGCCATGGGTGCAAACTAATGTCTGCAAAAAATCATCCAGATTGGCATACTATAATTAATGAAAAAAATAATACCTTTGATGTTGATTCTATTCGAATCATTAATGAAAAAATATTTAAACGTGCACAACAAGGAAATAATAAAATCATTTTTTTACCAAATATTCATAAATTAACAGAATCAGCAGTAAATGCATTATTAAAAACATTAGAAGAACCACCGGAAAAAAATTGGTTTTTTCTTATAGATTACAACTATTTAAAATTAAATTACACATTAAAAAGTCGTTGTTTTTTATATAGATTATCACCCCCCATAGAAAAAGAGAGCTTAAATTGGCTAAAAAATGAAAATAAAAGAAATGATATATCAAATTTAACTTCACTACGCATTAATCAAGGTTCTCCTATGCATGCTAAAAAATTTATTGAGGGAGAACTATGGGAAGAAAGAAAAAACTTATACACATCTTTGTCAAATTCCATTGAAAGTAAAAATCTACTAAAAATATTACCCATCTTATGTAAAAACAATACTATAATTAAAATAGATTGGATATGTCTATTGTTATTTGATGCTATAAAAATAAATTTCAATGAAAGGAAAAAATTGACTAACTGTGACCAACTAAAACTAATTAATTTTTTTTCTGAAAAATATAATAATATTATTTTAAATAAAAGTATTAAAAATTGGATAAAATGTCGATATATTTTATCAAGTATATCTAGTATTAATAATGAATTATTACTACTAGAACAATTGCTTGTATGGGAAAAAATTTTACACTTTTTTATTAAACCTTAAATTTCATATTTTTTTTAAATGAAAGAGATAAAATTATGTTATTAATTGATTCTCACTGCCATATTGATCAACTAAATCATAATTCATTGCATGAAAATATCGAAAAAATATTAAAAAAAGCATACGAAAATCATGTAAAAAAATTTTTGACAGTAGCAACTTCTATAGATAATTTTTATAAAATAAAAAAATTATTAGATAAATATAGTTCTATCTTTTATTCTTGTGGGATTCATCCATTATTTTGCCAAAAAGAAATAAAAAATTTGAATGAATTAAAAAAGTTATCTAATTCTAAACGTGTTTTAGCATTGGGAGAAACAGGTCTAGATTATTACTACTCATCTGAAACAAAAAATCTACAACAAGAATTTTTTCGAGAACATATTAGAATTGCAATAGAATTAAATAAACCAATTATAGTACATAGTCGAAATGCTATAAAAGATACAATAAAAATATTAAGGGAAGAAAACGCAGAAAAATGTGGTGGAATTTTACATTCATTTACTGAAAATGAAAAATCAGCATTTCAACTACTAGACATGGGATTTTACATTTCTTTTTCTGGAATAATTACTTTTAAAAAATCGATTGAATTACGTAATACACTAAAAAAAATACCATTAAAAAAATTATTAATAGAAACAGATTCACCATATTTGTCACCTACACCATATAGAGGGAAAGAAAATCAACCAGCATATTTACTTTCTATAGCAAAAAAAGTTGCTTTTATAAAAGAAATAAGTTTAGAAGAATTAGCCAAAATTACTACAAATAATTTTTTTACATTATTTAATTTAAATTTAAAAAAAAATATATTATTTAATTAATTTGATATTTTATATATACTTAGGAGTTTTTTAATATGTTTAAAAATGTATTTGCAAGCCTTCAGAAGGTTGGTAAATCACTGATGTTACCCGTTTCAGTACTTCCTATTGCAGGAATACTCCTTGGAATAGGATCAGCTCATTTTAGTTTTATACCAGAGACTATTTCTCAAATTATGGCACAAACAGGAGGTTCTGTTTTTTCCAATATGCCATTAATTTTTGCAATTGGTGTAGCTCTTGGATTTAGTAATAATGATGGTGTTGCAGCATTGGCGGCTGTTGTTGCTTATAGCATATTAATTCAAACACTATCTGCAGTTGAACCAACTGTATTAAATACAGATGTTGATACAATAAAAAACAAAAATTTTTCTGATATTGGCATATTAGGAGGAATCGTAGCAGGAGCAATTTCAGCGTATATGTTTAATAAATTTTATAGAATTCAATTACCTGAATATTTAGGTTTTTTCGCTGGAAAAAGATTTGTTCCTATTATTTCAGGATTATGCGCAATATTTGTAGGATTAATCCTATCCCTTATTTGGCCTACTATTGGTAATAAAATTCAACTTTTTTCTGAATGGGCTGCTTATCAAAATCCTATTATTGCTTTTTCTCTGTATGGTTTAGTAGAAAGAGCATTAGTACCATTTGGTCTACATCATATATGGAACGTTCCATTCCAAATGCAAATTGGAGAATACAAAAATTCTGTAGGACAAGTTTTTCATGGAGATATTGCAAGATATATGGCAGGTGATTCAACAGCAGGAAATTTATCAGGTGGGTTTATCTTTAAAATGTATGGACTTCCAGGAGCAGCTTTAGCAATTTGGCATACAGCTAAAAAAGAAAATAGAGCTAAAATAGGAAGTATTATGATTTCTGCAGCTTTAACAGCTTTTTTAACAGGAATTACTGAACCCATTGAATTTTCTTTTATATTAGTTGCTCCAATATTATATGTTGTCCATGCTATTTTAGCAGGGTTGTCTTTTCCATTATGTATTTTTTTAAATATGCGGGCTGGAACTAGTTTTTCTCATGGATTTATAGATTTCATAGTATTGAGCGGACATAGTAATCAAATATTACTCTTTCCAGTTATTGGTATCTGCTATGGCCTTTTATACTATAGTATATTTTATTTTTTAATAACTACATTTAATTTAAAAACACCTGGACGTGAAGACAACAAAAAAGCTATGTTTTTTAAAAACAATATAGAAATAGCGCCATATATTGTTAAAGCATTAGGTGGAAAAAGTAATATTAAGCATTTAGATGCATGTATTACTAGATTACGAATTACAGTTTTAGAAATATCAAAAGTCAATCAAGATAGTCTAAAAAACCTTGGGGCTGCAGGTGTAGTTATTTCAGGATCTGGAGTACAAGCTGTTTTTGGCACTAGATCAGAAAATATAAAAACAGAAATGGATGAGTATATGAATAATACATAATAAAAAGGGTGAGTAAAAATTCCACTCGCCCTGGTATTTAAAGTTTTTATATCAGTTAAAATTATAAAAAAGAACATTTCATGAAAAATAAACACTTAATCTTTACAAAAATCATAAAAAAAGAAACATCAACAAAAATTCTTTATCAAGATAAAATAGTAACTGCTTTCGAAGATATAGCACCGAAAGCTCCGATACATATATTAATTATACCTAATACTTTTATAGAAACATCAAATAATATTAATAAAAAAAACAAAAATATTTTTGCGCACATGTTCTATATTGCTGTTAAAATCGCTAAAGATAAAAAAATTAGCAAAGATGGATATAAAATAATTATCAATTGTAATAAAAATGGTGGACAAGAAATAAACTATCTTCACATGCATTTACTAGGAGGTGAAAAACTAAAAGCACTATATTAAACATATTTGATGTTTTTAAAAATTTTAAGGTTAAAAATTGAACAAAATTCTATTACTTTTAACTTTTTTTTTATTTTTTACAAATAGTTGTTCTTTTTTTAAAAATATAAAAAAAAACAACTTTTTCTTAGAAAGAAAACAAATTATTTTTTTAAATTTTGAAGATACTGTTAAAAATATTATTTTAGAAATTATAAATAATAAGAATATATTTTTTTCTAAAAAAATATCGCTATATATTAATTTAGTAGAAAAAAAAAGCAATATTTTTTTGGAAAATAAAAAATTAATTAATATTGTTAAAAAAATTATTTCTATGAACGAAAAAAAAATACATATTATTGATACAGAATCTATTAACAAAACAAAAGAAAAATTAGGATTATCTAAAGATAATAATTCATTAAGTATGAATGAAGCCATTGTAATTTCTCGTAATAACAATGCTACATATTACCTTGATACTTCTATTATTGGTGAAAATAAACCTTTTTTATTAAAAATTCAATTGATACTTGTAAAAACAGGAGAAATTATATTTTATAAAATGCAAAAATTTTATTAAAAAAAATTAAATTAGTTTGATTTTACAGAAAAATTTACTTTCTACTAAAAAATAAAAAATAAAATTTTTACTAATCTGAAAATCAATTTT
This sequence comes from Buchnera aphidicola (Rhopalosiphum maidis), assembly GCF_003671935.1. NCBI lineage: Bacteria > Pseudomonadati > Pseudomonadota > Gammaproteobacteria > Enterobacterales > Erwiniaceae > Buchnera > Buchnera aphidicola. Next base: position 386,358 of record NZ_CP032759.1, on the reverse strand, counting down.
TTTATTTTTTATAAATCAGTAGAAAGCTTTTATTGTTAATAATTAAACTTTAAAAAATTTTATAAAACATAAAAAACTATATTAAAATTGATACACTACTCCAGCGCCAATAATATTATCTGTAGGAATTTTATTATCTTTAATAAAGTCGTTTTCTTTTAATAAATTAATCTTATAATTCATGTATGTTGAAACATTTTTATTAAATTCATAACGAGTAGAAATATTGATTTGTTTTGCTAAATCTAATTCACTTTTTGGAGTATTTGAATTTTGTCCTTTAGAATCTAAATAGCTTAAAGACGGATGAAACCCAGAGTCAAAACTATATTCTGCAATTGCTTCAATATTTTGTGTTTCGTTAATAAAGCGATCGCTGTGCATATGATATGGTGTTAAATTACGTGCAGCACCATAAAAAGCGGCAATATATACATTATTAGCATCATATTTAAAACCTAATCCATATGAATCTACAGATTTACTTTTTAAATCTATTTTATTTTGATCAGAAATTGGTCTTTCAGATGTAAAACAAGAACCTACAGCAGTCAATCCCGAATCGCTTTCATATTTTAATGATGCTCCCCAACCAACACTATTTTGCTGGTCTGAAATTCTATTTTTAATTGCATCTTGATATTGTAAAGCAAAACTAACGCCATCTACTAAACCAAAAATATTATTATTTCTATAAGTTAGTAGGCTATTATTTCTGCCTACCATATAATTGTCATTGTATGCAAAAACACTGTTATTATTAATGTATGGAATGTGATTTGTTAGTGATTGTGCATCATGAATTACACCATAATTACGACCATAATCTATTGATCCTAAATTACCATATTTTAAACCAGCATATCCTAAACGTACAGTGTTAGGTTGTTGTTTGTCCATTAAATCTTCAGGCATAAAAAGATCGGTTTTATATTCGATTTTAGCATAACTAGATAGTTTATCAGTAATGTTTATTTTTCCTGATAATCCTAAAACAGCATTAGTATTATCTTCTTTAGAAACAATTTCAGTAGATAAAAATTTATTAGAAAAATTATGATTAGGATTTATGCTACCATATAATTCTAATTTGTTACCATTTTTATTAAAAATTTCTATAGCATTTACTGAACTAGTGCTAGCAAAGAGCATTGGTATTAAAATTGCTAAAGATTTATGATTTTTCATAATTTTTATATTACCTTTTTAGTAAATATAGTTTAAATTAAAAAGATTTAAATAATTATTGTATTTTTATAAATTTTGAATCGATAAAATGCTATTAAAATAATAAATAATTTTATATGGAAAAAATGCTTAAAAATTAGCGTTTTTAACAGTACGTGGAAATGGAATTATATCTCGTATATTTGCTATTCCAGTAATGTAAGAAATTAAGCGCTCAAAACCCATGCCAAATCCTGAATGATGAACAGTACCATAACGACGAAGATCTCGATACCACCAATAATCTTCTTTTTTTAAACCTAATTCTGATAAACGTAAATCTAACATCGCAATACGTTCTTCACGTTGAGAACCACCTATTAATTCTCCAACACCTGGAACTAATAAATCCATTGCGGCAACTGTTTTTTTATCGTCATTTAATCTCATATAAAATGCTTTCAACTCTTTGGGATAATTCATGATTACTACAGGTACTTTAAAATATTTTTCTACAAGAAATCTCTCATGCTCAGTATTAAGATCCATTCCGAAAGAAACAACATTCTCAAATTTATTTTTAGAATTTAATAAAATATCTATAGCGTCTTTATACTCTATGCGTACAAAATCTACTAACAAAAATTTTTTTAGACGATTAATTATATCATTATCAATATACTTTTTAAGAAATTTAATATCTTTCATACAATATTTTAAAATAGATTTACAAATATATTTCAAAATAGATTCAGAAAACGTTGCAATTTCATCTAAATTGCAAAAAGAAGATTCGACTTCTAACATCCAAAATTCTGCTAGATGACGACTGGTATTAGAATTTTCAGCTCGAAATGTAGGACCAAAAGTATATACTTTTGATAAAGAACAGGCATATGTTTCTAAATTAAGTTGTCCCGAAACAGTTAAAAAAGATTCTTTTCCAAAAAAATCTTTTTTAAAATCAACGGAACCATTTATTTTCTTAGGAATGTTTTTTAAATCCATCGTTGAAACGCGAAACATTTCTCCTGCTCCTTCTGTATTAAGACCAGTAATAATAGGTGTAGGAATCCAATAATAACCTTTTTTATGTAAAAATTTGTGTAATGATTGAAATACATGATTTCTTATTCTTACTATTGCTCCAATTAAATTTGTTCTAGAACGTAAATGTGCTACTTCTCTTAAGTATTCTAAAGTATGTTTTTTAGCAGATATTGGATAAGTATCTGGGTTTTGAATCCATCCTAATACCTGAATTTCTGTCGCTTTTATTTCGTATTTTTGTTGTTCTCCAATAGATAAAACAAGAACTCCAGTTATTGTTATAGAACAACCTATAGTTAAATGCAATATATCTGTATAATAATTAGATAGATTTTTATTGGCAATAATTTGTATACAATCAAAACATGAACCATCATACATTGTAATAAAGGAAAAACCAGATTTTGAACTTCTACGACTTCGAACCCATCCAGAGACAGTAATAGAAGTATTTACTATAATATCATCTTTATAGATTTTCGATATTGATATTGTACTCATAATTTTTTCCTTATATCTTCTTTTTAAACAGTCTATCGAAATAAAATTAATTAAGATGACTAGTTTTGAATTAAAATATCAATGATAAATCAAACGCTTTACATAAAGATTTAATAAATTCTCTATCTAAACAAAAAGTTTTACCAGGACTATCAGATAGTTTGGCAACTGGTTTACCATTACATTTAACAAGTTTAATTACTATATTTAGTGGTTTGACATTTGGAATATCACAGGTTAATTTTGTTCCAATACCAAATATAATATTTATTCTATTATTAAATTTTTTATAAAGAGATATAATTTTTTTAAAATTTAAATTATCTGAAAATAATAATGTTTTAGTAGTAGGATCAATTCCTAAACGCTCATAATGTTTAAGCGCTTTCTCGCCCCATTTTACTGGATCCCCTGAATCATGCCTAATACCTTGATAAGATTTTGAAAAAAATAAATTAAAATCACGTAAAAATGAATCCATTGTAATACAATCTGTAAGAGCAATACCTAAATGTTGATTATATTGATGCAACCATGTTTCTAATGCCAATATTTGACTATTTCTTAGATTAGAACTAATTTGTTGATGCGCTTGAAACCACTCATGTGCTTGAGTTCCTACTGGTAGTAGTTTTAAAATACGTGATATATGGTAATTACTCGAACCAATTAAAAAAGGAAATTTATCTTTTAATCTTTTAACAATTGAATATTGTACGTCATAAGAAAATCGTCTTCTTGTTCCAAAATCTACAATTTTTAAACGAGATAAATCTAAATTCTTATTTTTTTTAAAAAATTTTGTTAATTTTTTATCTAAATACTTTACTGCAATATTTGAAGTAATATCTGGATAACAATGTTTATGAAAAATTTCACTAATTAATGATAAAATAGGAACTTCCCATAAAATTACTTCTTTCCACAATCCACTTATACGAATATGTAATCGACCATGATAATTTTTAACTTTAACTTGTGTAATATTATAACGAAATTTTTTTAACCAATGTAAATATTCTCTTTTAAAAAATGGAAAAGTGGTCATATAGAGGTATTCTTCATGACTAAGAGATAAAGAAGACATCATATTGATTTGATCTAATAAAATATTAGAATAGCGACCTAAGGTATTAGGACCTCTACAAATGAATTCTGCAACCACATTTACATTTCTATAATGATAAAAAACAGCTTGTTGCATATGAAGTTTATACGCATCAGTGTCAAGTAACGTTTTCACTATTGGATAATTATATCGTTTCATAATATATCTGTTTTCATAGTATTCTTTTTTATAGTATGATAATTATCATATAACTTTATATTTAAAATTATATAAAATGTTTAAAAGATGATAAAAACAATCCTAATATATATAAAAATATAACATAAATAAAAAGGTTATCAATTTTTAAAAAAAATCATAGTATGAAGTTTTTAACTGTTCTTACAAAGGAATTATAATGTTTTACTATTTAATTCGTAAACTTTTATTTTTAATTGATCCTGAAAAAGCACATACACTAACATTAAAATATTTTAATTCTAAAAAAATTCAATTCATAAGAAATTTTTTTATTAAATCAATTCCATTAAAAAAAACAAAATGTATGGGGCTAACATTTAACAATAAAATTGGTCTAGCTGCAGGAATGGATAAAAATGGAGATTATATAGATTCTTTATCTAAAATCGGATTTGGTTTTATTGAAGTAGGCACAGTTACTCCTTTACCCCAATACGGTAATCCAAAACCTAGAATTTTTCGAATTCCTTCAATAGAAGGAATTATTAATAAAATGGGATTTAATAATTTCGGAATAGATTATTTAGTTAATAATATAAAAAAATCTAAATTTAAAGGAATAATTGGTGTAAACATAGGAAAAAATAAAAATACAAAAATTGAAGATGCGATAAAAGATTATTTAATTTGTATAGAAAAAGTGTATTTTTATGCCAGTTACATTGCTATTAACATTTCATCTCCAAATACTATTAATTTAAGAAAATTACAATATGGTACATTATTTAAAAATTTATTAAGAGATATAAAAAAAAAACAAGGAGAAATGTATTCTAAATATTCTAAATATGTACCAATAGCGATTAAAATTTCTCCAGACCTATCAAAAAAAGAATTAATTGATATTTCCAACCAATTAATTCACTATAAAATAGATGGAGTTATTGCAACTAATACAACATTAGATTATTCATTAATACCTGAAACTAAAAATAATATACAAGAGGGAGGATTAAGTGGTTTACCTTTACAAAAAAAAAGCAATGATGTGATATCAATATTATATAAAAATCTCAAAAGAAAAATTCCTATTATCGGAGTTGGAGGTATTAATTCTATCAACGCTGCTAGAGAAAAAATTGTATGTGGAGCTAGTTTAATACAGATATATTCTGGATTAATATATCATGGTCCAAATTTTGTTAGAAAAATAATTAAAAATCTATAAAATAAAGATATTTATATAATTTAGCACTGTATTTTTTAAGAATTTTTTCTTTTTTTTTACTAACATATCTTATTAGATATTAATTTTTTAAAAAATTTTAAATATTTAAAAAAATGAAAATAAAACAATGAATTATTTATTTGCTAGTACAAATTTTGGATGTGAAAAATTTTTAGAACAAGAACTCCTATCTTTAGGAGGAAAAAACATAAAAATTATAAAAGGTGGCGTATATTATGAAGGAGAAGATTTAATACTATATAATAGTTTAATGTGGAGCCGAATTTCTTCAAGGATTTTTTTATGTATAAAAAAATTTACCATAAAAAATAGTGATGATTTATATCATAATACCTATAATATTAATTGGACTAAAATATTATACTTGGAAAATAATTTTCTAGTTAAATTTAATGGAACAAATAATATTATTCGAAATAGCTTATTTGGTTCATTAACAATTAAAGATTCTATCGTGGATAAATTTTATCAAAAATATTCCATTCGTCCCAACATAAATCTTATCACTCCAGATATTCGTATTACGGCATATTTATTTCAAAATTCAGTTCATATTATGTTAGATTTAAGTGGTGATGCTTTAAATAAAAGAGGATATCGTAAATTTTTTGATGTTGCGCCTATCAAAGAAAACTTAAGTTCAGCAATTATATTAAGTTCAGGATGGAAAAAAAATACTCCTTTAATAGATCCTATGTGTGGATCAGGAACATTATTAATTGAAGCAGCAATGATGTCTTCTGATAGAGCTCCTGGACTTACAAGAAAAAAATGGGGATTTCAATCTTGGAAGGGATATAATGAAAAAATATGGAAAGAAGTTCTAAAAAACGCAAAAGAAAGATTTAAAATAGGTATAAAAAAATGTGTTAAAAATTATTTTATAGGATATGATTGTAATCCAAACATTATAGAGAAAGCTCAAAAAAATGCAATAAATGCAAATTTAGAAAATATTGTTAATTTTGTTAAATGTGATTTAAGTAATCTTAAAAATCCTTATCAAAAACAAGAAATTGGCACATTAATAAGCAATCCTCCTTATGGAGAAAGATATAAAACTGAAAATAATTTAATAGCTTTATATATTGAATTAGGAGTTATATCAAGAAAACACTTTAAAAATTGGAAACTATCAGTATTTAGTTCATCTGAATTTTTATTAAAATTTTTACAAATGAAATCATACGAAAATTTTATTTTTAAAAATGGTTCATTAAACTGTACTTTAAAAAATTACGAAATATTTTCAAATACAATCAACGATAAAAGCCAAGAATATCAAAATAGACTACAAAAAAATTTTAAAAAATTAAAAAAATGGAATGATTTACAAGAAATAGAATGTTTTCGAGTATATGATTCAGATTTGCCAAATTATAAAATAATAGTAGATGTTTATAAAAAATGGTTAGTAATTCAAGAATATCAAGCACCGAAATTAATACATCACAAAGAAGCACATAAAAGACTATGTAATGCTATTTACCATAGTAAAGAAATACTATCTATCCCTACAAATAATATAGTAATAAAGTTTAGAAAAAAACAAAAAAACAAAGAACAATACCAAAAATTATTTAATAGTGGTAGTTTTTTTATAATTAAAGAATATCATGTAAAATTATTAGTGAATTTAATTGATTATTTAGATACAGGTTTATTTTCGGAAAATCGACTTGTAAGAAAGCTATTAGGTGAAATGTCTAAAGGAAAAGATTTTTTAAACTTATTTGCATACACTGGAGCAGCTAGTGTATACGCAGGATTAGGAAAAGCTAGAAGTACTACAACTGTAGATATATCCAATACATATATTGGATGGTCTATGCGCAATATGTCTCTTAATAATTTAACAAATAGTAAAAATGTTTTTATTCAAAAAGATTGTTTAGAATGGATTGTTTTAACTAAAAAGAAATTTGATTTGATTTTTATAAATCCACCTACTTTTTCAAATTCCAAGAGAATGAAAAAATCTTTTGAATTAAAAAGAGATTACATTGAATTAATGATAAACCTAAAAAGAATCTTACGAAAAGATGGTAATATTGTTTTTTCAAGTTCAACACATAACTTTGAAATTGATTGCAATAATATTAAAAAAATAAATCTACATGCAAAAAATATTACTAATTTAACACAAACGAAAGATCATTTAAAAAAGAATTATCATTCTTGGTTAATCAAACATATTCAATAAATTAAAAAAACGAGAAATACATGCCTCTAATTAGTATTCAAGATGCCTCTTTATCATTCAGTGATTTAGAAATATTAAAAAAAGTTGTACTTTATATAAATAAAAACGAACGTATTAGTTTAATTGGTAAAAATGGTGCTGGAAAATCAACCTTATTAAAGGTAATTAATAAAAATCAAGATTTAGATCACGGTTCTATCATTTATCAAAAAAATATTAAAATATCTTATTTAAAACAAGATAATCCAAAAAACCTAAATATTTCTATACATAATTTTATTAAAAACCAATTTAAAAGAGAAATAAATATTAATGAAACTATAGAAATCAATAAATTAATTAAAAATTTTCAAGTTGATAAAAACTCTTTACTTTCAGAGTTATCTGGAGGATTTTTAAGAAAAATTGTATTAGGTTCTGTATTGTTAGGTAAACCAGATGTCTTGTTACTTGATGAACCAACAAATCACTTAGATATTAGTTCAATTTCATGGCTAGAAAACTTTTTAAAAAAATTTTCAGGAACAGTATTATTTATATCACATGATAGATCTTTTATTCAAAATGTATGTACAAGAATTGTCGATCTTGATAGAGGAAAATTAACTTCTTTTCCAGGAAATTACAAAGAATTTATAAAATTAAAAAAAGAACATAATCGGATTGAAAAAATAAATAAAAAACTATTTGATCAAAATTTAGAAAAAGAAGAGATATGGATTAGAAAAGGAATTAAAGCTCGTACTACTCGTAATGAAGGAAGAGTTAGAAATTTAAAAACATTACGAAAAGAACATGAAAACTATAAAAAAATAGACAACTTTGATAATATTAAAATTAATGAAATTAAAAGTTATCCAGGAAAAATAATTTTTAAATTAAAAAACATAAGTTTTTTAATTGAAAAAAAAACCATTATTCAAAATTTTTCTTCAATAATACAATATGGTGATAAAATAGGATTGATAGGTAACAACGGATCTGGAAAAAGTACTATGATAAAAATACTTATGGGAGAAAAAAAAATTCAAACAGGTTCAATTTATTTTGGAACAGAATTGAAAATAGCATATTTTGATCAAGACCGATCAATTTTAAATCCTAATAAATCTATCTTAGAAAACATAAACAATGGAACAGAAAAAATTATACTAAATGGAAAAGAACAACATTTAATAGGATACCTAAAAAAATTTCTATTTAAACCAAATCAAGTACAATGTTTAGTAAAAACTTTGTCTGGAGGCGAATGTAATAGATTACTTTTAGCAAAATTATTTTTAAAACCAAGCAACGTTTTAATCTTTGATGAACCTACAAACGACTTAGATTTGGATACACTAGAATTATTAGAAAATATTATTATAAAATATTCAGGAACAGTTTTAATAGTAAGTCATGATAGAAATTTCATTGAAAATACAGTAAATAAATATTGGATATTTAAAGGAGATGGATTAATAAATACACATTTTAATTCATATGATAGTGTAATAAAAGAAAAAAATAGAAAAATTCAAAAAAAATGTGTATTAAATCAAAATAAATCTCATATTAATTGTTCAAAAATAAAACAAAATCAAGTAAAAAAAGAATTAAAAGAAGTATTAAATAAAATAGAAAAAATAGAAAATAACATTCAAAGATTAAAAAATAAAATGAATGAACCAAGTTTTTTTAAACAAAATATTATCAATCAATTACCTACTTTAAAAGAATTTAAAATAGAAGAAAAAAAATTAGAAAAAATATTAATATGTTGGGAAAACTTAGAAAAAAAACTATAAATTATTTTTTTATAAAAAATTAATTATACATCATGCATACATTTTAAAGAACAACAATTTTTAAAATCAATTGCACAATTTTCACACTGAATAAAAAGAAGATGACATAGATCAAAACTACAATTTACATATCGATCTGAAGGTTTAGCACATTGTTTACAAAAAGATATAATCTTATCTGAAATTTTTTCAATCATACGGTTATCAAAAACAAAATTACTACCTTCAAAAAGAATCGGCAATCCGTTTTTTTTAGCATCGTGAACATAACCAAGAATTCCACCTTTCAAATGATAGACGTATTTAAAACCATTAAAATGCATCCAAGCACTGGCTTTTTCGCAACGAATACCACCTGTACAATACATTACAATGTTTTTATTTTTAGCATAATCCATAATTTGAATTACTTTCTTCAATTGCTCTCGAAAAGTTTGACTCTTAATTTCTATAGCATTTGGAAAATGTCCAATTTGATATTCATAAGAATTTCGCATGTCAATAAAAATTGTTTTTCGATCATTCAACATTGTATTAACTTGTTTTGACTTTATATAGATACCGACATTTTTAGAATTAAACAATGGATTTGTAATACCATCATTAACAATATTTTTTTTAATTTTAATAGAAAGCACTGAAAATGCTTGTGAATCATGATTTAATGATTTATTAATAAATAAATCGTTTAGTTCTGGAGTAAAATTATATAACAAATTTTTTACCAAAAAATAAAATTTTACAGGAATACTAATCTGAGCATTGATACCTTCATTAGCTACGTAAACTCTTCCTAAAACATTATATTCATAAAAATTTTTATAAATTTCATCTCTAAATTCTTTTGTATTTTTTATTAAAAAATACTTATAAAAAGAAACTACAAAACGAGGTTCTTTATTAAAAAGCATCTTTTTTTTCAATTCTTTTTTAGAAATACGATTATATAAATTTGACATCATCAAAAACCTTTAATTAAAAATTTATATTTTTTTATATTATGAGTTATTAAATAATTTTAATTGTTGAGATAATTTTAAATAAACTTCGTTTAAATTTTTTAATTTTTTTATTTCTTGATTTATTATATTTTTGGGAGCATAAGATAAAAAATCTTGATTAGATGTTTTTTCTTCAGAAATTAAAATTTGTGATTTAATTTTTTTTATTTCTTTATTTAATCGTTTTACTTCAGTTTCTTTATTAACCATTTTCAGTATGGGAATTAAAATTTCAACTCCATCAATTATTTTTTTTATAGATAAAAAAGGTTCATCGTCTTTATTAGATAAAATATTGATTTTATCTAAAAATGCCATGTTTTTTAAAAAAAATTTATTTTCTTTAATTATATTCTCTTTTTCAGAATTGATATTTTTTAAAAACAATGGTAATAATTTAGTAGGACTAATATTCATTTTTACTCTAGTATTTCGCAAAAAGATAATTATTTTTTTTATCCAACTAATATTAGACAATATATTTTCATCAAATAATTGATCATTATATTCTGGAAAAGGTTGAAGCATAATTGTTTTATCTTCAATATTTTTAATTATTTTTACTCTTTGCCAAATAGATTCTGTAATAAAAGGAATTATAGGATGAGATAATCTTAACAATAACTCTAAAATATAAATTAAAATATTTTTAGTAAAATATATATCTTGAGAAGTACCTAATTTTATAATCGATTTTACAAATTCTAAATACCAATCGCAAAAAACATTCCAAACAAAATCATATAAAATATTAGCTGCAATATCAAACCGATAAGTATCTAACGAGTTTCTATATGATTTAACTGTATTATTAAATTTGATTAATATCCATTTATTTATTAATAACATATTATCATCAATAGAAAAATTAAAATAATTATGATTTTTTGTATTAATTAAAACAAAACGACTAGCATTCCAAAGTTTATTACAAAAATTACGATATCCCTTTAATCTATTCATATCCCATTGTATATCACGTGTATTAGATGCTAAAGCAGAAAAAGTAAAACGTAACGCATCTGTACCTGTAGAATCAATTCCATTAGGAAATTGTTTTACAGTACGATCACGAATTTTTTCAGACAAATGAGGTTTTAATAAATTATTTGTTCTCTTTTCAATTAATTTATTTAATGAAATGCCATCTATCATATCAATTGGATCAATCACATTTCCTTTTGATTTTGACATTTTTTTACCTTCTTCATCACGTATTAAACCTGTTATATAAACATCTTTAAATGGTATTTGAGGATTCCCATGACAATCTTTAACAAAATACATTGTTAACATAATCATTCGAGCAATCCAAAAAAAGATAATATCAAAGCCACTAACTAAAACATTCGTTGAATGAAAAACTTTTAAAAATTCTGTTTTCTTCGGCCAACCTAACGTAGAAAAAGTCCATAAAGCGGAAGAAAACCACGTATCTAATACATCATTATCTTGATTTAAGATTATATCATTCGATATATTGTATTCCTCACGTATTTTTTTTTCATTGTGACCAACATATGCATTTTTCTTATCATCATACCATATTGGAATACGGTGACCCCACCATAATTGACGTGAGATACACCAATCTTTAATATTATTCATCCAAGACAAATACATACTTTCATATTGATCTGGTATAAATTTAATTTTTTTTTCTCTAACAACAGAAATAGCTAATTTAGATAATTGAGACGTTTTTAAATACCACTGATTAGTTAACATGGGTTGAATGATAACACCGCTTCGATCGCTATAAGGAGTAAGAATATTACATTCTTCGATGTTTTCTAAAAATCCTAATTTTTTAATTTCACAAACAATTTTTTTTCTTGCAGATAAAATATCTAAATTTTGAAATTCAATTGGAATAAACGAATTATAAGAATTAGATTCTTTACCTTGATAATTGTAAACTGAAGAATTAGATTTAATTTTTCCATTAAAAGTAAAAATATTAATCATAGGTAATTTATGACGCTGTCCTACTTCATAATCATTAAAATCATGTGCGGGAGTTATTTTTACACAACCCGTATCCTTATTTAAATCTGCATAATCATCTCCAATAATCGGTATTATTCTATTAACAATAGGACATATGACAAATTGACCAATTAAATGATTATATTTATAATCCTTTGGATTCACAGCTAAAGCAGTATCACCCAATAAGGTTTCTGGTCTAGTTGTAGCTACTAATAAATATTTAGTATTTATAGTTTTTGTACTTTTAACAATTGGATATCGAATCAACCATTTTTTACTTTTTACTAAACGATGTTCTACTTCTAAATCTGAGATCACTGTTTCCAATTTCGAATCCCAGTGTACTAATCTTTTTTTTTGATAAATTAAGTTATTTTTATATAAAATAATAAAAGCTTCTTTAACAGAATCAGAAATATCAGGATCTAAAGTAAATTTTTCTCTTTCCCAATCAACAGAATTTCCTAAACGTCTCATTTGTTTCGTAACAGAAAAATTAGATTTTTTTTTCCATTTCCACATTTTTTTAACAAAATTATTTCTACCATAATCTTTTTTTGTTTTTTTTTCTTCTAAAAAAATCTGACGTTCAATTAAAATTTGGGTTGCTATTCCAGCATGATCTGTGCCAACTTGCCATAGTGTATTTTTTCCTTGCATTCTATGATAGCGAATCAATATATCCATAATTGTTTGTTGAAAAGCATGCCCCATATGTAAATTACCTGTAATATTAGGAGGTGGCATCATAATACAAAAAGTTGGTTTATTTAAGTTGTTATTGGGTTTAAAAAATCCATTTTTTTCCCAAAAATCATATAAAGGTTCTTCAATATCTTTAGGGTTGTAATTTTTTTCCATTGTATTCAACTGTATTTTTGTTTTAAGAATGGCACTATTGCCGTATTAACAAATTAAATTCTTTTATATTATTCAAAATTAAAAAAATCAGATTCATTTAATAGAAATTGACTTAATAGTTCAACAGGACGACCTGTTGCACCTTGATTTTTTCCAGATTTCCAAGCTGTTCCAGCAATATCTAAATGTGCCCAAGTGTATTGTTTTGAAAATTGATAAAGAAAGCAAGCAGCGGTTATTGCACCTGCTTTACCTTTTCCAATGTTTGAAAAATCCGCAAAATTGGAATACAATTCTTTTTCATATTCTCTAGATAAAGGTAAACGCCATATTTTATCATTAGTTTGTTGCGAAGATTTTTCTAATGAACAAGCAAGTTTTTCATCATTCGAAAAAAAACCACTAAAATGATTTCCTAATGCTATAACACATGCTCCAGTTAAAGTTGCAATATCAATAACTATATTGGGAGAAAAACGATTTACATACGTTAAAACATCGCATAAAACTAAACGTCCTTCAGCATCAGTGTTTAGTACTTCTACTGTTTTACCCGACATCGTAGTCAAAATATCGCCGGGTCTAAAAGCATTTCCTCCTGGCATGTTTTCACAACCAGCTAAAATACCGATAATAGTCAGAGGTAAATTTAATTTAGCTGCAACAATTAAAGTTCCATATACTGCCGCTGCACCACACATATCATATTTCATTTCATTCATGTTTTTAGATGGTTTTATAGATATACCTCCAGAATCAAATGTTAGTCCTTTCCCTATTAAGACAATAACTTTGTTTTTCTTATTTTTATTTTTTCCAGAGTATTTAATAACAGACATATATGGTTTATTTTTAGATCCACTACCAACGGCAATATAAGCGTTCATGCCTAATTTATGCATTTCTTTGACATCAATTGATGTAACATCAATTTTATCTTTGTATTTTTCAGATAATTTTTGAGCTTGTAAAGATAAGTACAATGGATTACAAACATTAGGTGGTAAATTAGCTAAATTTTTTGCAGCTCTAATTCCAGAATTAATTGCTAAAGCATGTTCTAAAGCATTTTTCGCTATATTAAAATATTTATCTTTCATTACATTTAATGAAATTGAATTTAAATAAATATCTTTTTTAAAAGATGTATTTATCTTAACACTTTTATATAAATATTTATTAATAGAATTAACTATTGTCCTAATAGACCAATATATATCACAATTTTCAATATTTATTTCATTTAAAGAAAAAATAATATTTTTAATAGAAAATTGATTTAAAATTTTCATGGTTTTTTTTACTATCTTACCAAGATAGTATCTATTTAAAGTATTTTTGTCTCCGCATCCTACTAGTAACATTCTTTTAGAAGTAATGTTAGGAACATCGTGCAATAAAAGAGTTTGACCTATTTTCCCTTGCATATCACCTCTTCTAATAAAATTATTAATATAACTAGAAGAAAATGCATTTAAATGATTTTTTAAATGTGTAAATTCACAAAATTTAAATACAAAAATTATGATACAATCGCTTTTTTCTTTTTCTAGAGAAGAATTTTTTATAAAAAATTTCATATTTTTTTCTCAAAAATTATAGTAGAAACATTATTAATTATATATTTTATTCTTTCAATATTAAAAAAAATAAATATATAAAAATATTATATACTATATAATCGTATTTTTAACTTCTAATTTAACTTCATTAAAAATATATTTTTATCTAATTATATAGAGAATCTAAGTTATGAATTATCTTTATCAACGTGACTGTTTAAGACTATTAGATTTTACCACTATAGAATTAAAAAACATTATTACATTGTCTGAAAAATTAAAAAAAATAAAAAAAAGTCATCAAGAAATTAAATTTCTCAAACAAAAGAATATTGCTTTAATTTTTGAAAAAGAATCAACTCGTACAAGATGTTCATTTGAAGTTGCCGCTTTTGATCAAGGTGCACATGTTACTTATCTTGGACCTGGTAGTACTCATCTTGGAACAAAAGAATCGATTGAAGATACAGCAAGAGTACTTAGTCGTTTATATGATGGAATTCAATATCGAGGTCATAATCATAAAACAATAGAAATTTTAGCGCAATATTCTACTGTACCAGTTTGGAATGGATTAACTGAAAAGTTTCACCCTACACAACTCATGGCTGATTTGCTGACCATGAAAGAAATTTTTCCAAATAAAGATTTTTCTGATATAAAGTGTGCCTATGTTGGTGACTCACGTAATAATATAGGAAATAGTTTTTTAGAAGCAGCTTCAATCGTAGGATTAGATCTTCGTTTAGTATCTCCAAAAAAATGTTGGCCTGACAAAAATCTTTTTACTGAATGCAAAAATTTAGCAAAAAAAAATCAAGGTAATATAATCTGTACTGAAAATATTAAAGAAGGTGTTAAAAATACAGATTTTATTTATACCGACGTCTGGGTTTCGATGGGAGAAGATCAAACTATGTGGAAAGAAAGAATTGAATTATTAAGAAATTATCAACTAAATGATTCTATGATAGAAATGACTAAAAATCCTAAAGTAAAAATACTACATTGTCTTCCTGCTTTACATGATCAAAAAACAATTATAGGTAAATCTATACTAGAAAAATACAGATTAAAAGACGGAATGGAGATAACAGATAATCTTTTTCAAAAACATCAAAAAATAATTTTTGAACAAGCAGAGAATAGATTACATACTATAAAAGCACTTCTTATATCTAGTCTTGTAAAAGAAATTAATTTTTAAAAATGAATATATTTTATAAAAAAAATCATATTATTATGATAATAAAAAAATATGAAATTTATAATATGTAAAAAATCACTCAATAATTTTTTTTCTTATCTCTTTGTATACTGATAAGATATCCAATGCTATCTTTTTCACTATAATTAAGGAAAATAAACATTGAGAAATTCTCTGTATAAAAAAAATATAATTTCAATCAATGATCTTAATCGAAATGAATTAGAATTAGTATTAAAAAAATCTGCTTTTTTAAAAGAAAAAGCACAACCTAATTTACTAAAAAACAAAATTATTGCCAGTTGTTTTTTTGAAGCTTCCACACGTACTCGTTTATCTTTTGAAACAGCTGTTTATCGTTTAGGAGCATCAATAATAGGATTTTCTAATGGAGAAAATATTTCTCTAGGAAAAAAGGGAGAAACATTAGCAGACACTATTTCAGTTATAAGTTCATATGTAGATGCAATTATTATTCGACATCCTCAAGAAGGATCGGCACGTTTAGCTGCAAAATTTTCTAATGGAATACCAATATTTAATGCAGGAGATGGCTCGAACCAACATCCAACGCAAACACTTTTAGATTTATTCACTATTAAAGAAACACAAACTAAACTTAATAATCTAAATATTGCTATGGTAGGAGATTTAAAATATGGACGAACAGTTCATTCATTAACACAAGCTTTAGCTAAATATAAAAACAATCAATTTTTTTTTATTTCTCCTGATGCATTGACTATGCCAAACTATATCAGTGATATGCTTTATAAAAAAGAAATTCATTGGGAAAGATATAAAAACATAGAAGAAATAATTTCTGAAGTTGACATTCTTTATATGACTCGTGTTCAAAAAGAACGACTTGATCCAACTGAATATGCAAATGCTAAATCAAAATTTGTTTTAAAAACTTCAACGTTGAAAAATGCACGCAATAATTTAAAAATATTACACCCATTACCTCGCATAGATGAAATAGATAACGATGTTGACTACACACCTTATGCTTGGTATTTTAAACAAGCAGCAAACGGTATTTATGCGCGTCAAGCCATTTTATCATTAGTATTAATAGAAAAACATTTTTAATAAAAAAAATATGCAAATAAATAAACTTCAAGTAGAAGCTATTAGATCTGGTAGTGTAATTGATCATATTCCAGCACATATTGGTTTTAAATTACTTTCTTTATTCCGGTTTACAGAAACAGAAAAAAGAATTACTATTGGATTAAATTTACCTTCTCAAAAATTAGGTAAAAAAGATATTATAAAGATTGAAAATACTTTTTTGAGCGGCGATCAAATTAATCAATTAGCTATTTATGCACCATGTGCTACAGTTAATTATATTGAAAAATATAATTTAGTAGGAAAAATTTTTCCTTCTTTACCTAAAAAAATAGATCGTATTTTAATTTGTCCAAACAGTAACTGTGCTAGTCATAATCATTTTATGACTTCTAGCTTTGTTTTTACAAAAGATATAAACAATGAAATGAATTTAAAATGTCAGTATTGTGAAAAAGAATTCGCCAAAAATATAGTTTTATAATAAAAATAATTTAAATATTACATATTTTAAAAAATTTTATTTCTCTATTTAATAACATAAAAATGGTAAATTATGAATGTGATAATTAACACTGAAAATGCTCCGAAACCTATTGGACCATATTCACAAGCTATAAAAAATGAACATTTTTTAATTACATCTGGTCAAATACCTATTGATGTCAAATCAGGACATATACCAGATAATATCTCTGAACAAACATATATTGTATTAAAAAATATAAAATCTATTATTATTGCTTCAGGATATAAAATACAAGACATTATAAAAATAACAATTTTTACTACTAATTTAAATAAAATTCATATAATTAACGAAATATATGAAAAATTTTTTATAGATAATAAATCACTTTTTCCTGCAAGATCCTGTGTAGAAGTACAAAAGTTACCAAAAAACGTAAAAATTGAAATGGAAGCAATAGCATTTAAAAAATAAATTTAGTACAATTTTTAAATTATTTCCTACTATAATATCTTCAATATGCCGCAAAGCGGCATAAACTTAAACACTTCTACGACGAGAAAAAGATGACTTTGTTTCATTTTTAATAGAATTAGATTTATTTACACGATTTTCAGAAAAACGACGCTTGTTATTTTTATCTTTATTAAAAATAGAACGATTATGCGTTCTAGTCTCATAATTTTTATTATCACGTAATAATTTTATATTTATTTGTTTATTTAAAATTTTTGTTTTCATGAGATGTTGCAATAAATCTTTAGATAGTCCTTTGGGTAATTCTATAATTGAATAAGAAGAAAATAGTTTAATGTTTCCAATATTGCGACTATTAATATTTCCTTCGTTAGCAATGGCGCCAACTATATGACGTACTTCAACTCCATCATTTCGACCTACTTCAATTCGGTATAAGTCTATATCTTTTACATCTCGACGGTCACGACGACTTCGATTATTATTACGATTACTTTCTTCACGTCGGCGATCATCTTTAAAAGAAAACTCTCTAGATGGACGTCTTAATAAATCTTTTTTAATAATCAAAGGCCGTCCTCCTTGAGCCATTTTTAATAAAGCAGCAGCAAAGGTTTTTATATCTAAATCACCAGGAGAATATAATTTATCTAACAATGCACTGTACTCGTCTAAATCTCTACTTTCTAATTGTTCTTGTACTTTTTTTGCAAATTGTTCAAGACGTCTTTTACATAATAATTCAATTTTTGGCAATTGAACTTCTGGAATAGTTTGATTTATTGTGCGTTCAATGTTACGTAATAATCGACGCTCACGATTTTCAACAAATAATAATGCTCGACCTGCTCGACCTGCTCGACCTGTTCGACCTATACGATGAACATAAGATTCTGGATCCATGGGAATATCATAATTAATAACAAAACTAATTCGATCTACATCTAAGCCTCGAGCTGCTACATCAGTAGCAATTAAGATATCTAATCGACCATTTTTTAATCGTTCTAAAGTTTGTTCTCGTAAAGCTTGATTCATATCTCCATTTAGTGCAGCACTGTTATATCCATTACGTTCTAATGCTTCAGAAACTTCTAAAGTTGCATTTTTTGTTTTTACAAAAATAATTGTTGCAGAAAAATCTTCTACTTCTAAAAAACGAATTAATGCATCAGTTTTTCTACCATAAACCATCCAATAACTTTGTCTAATATCTGGACGTGTAGTCATATTCGATTGTATTTTTATTTCTTGAGGATTTTTCATGAATCTTTTAGAAATACGACGTATAGCTTCTGGCATTGTTGCTGAAAATAAAGCTGTTTGATGTTCTTTAGGGATTTGAGACATAATTGTTTCTACATCTTCTATAAAACCCATACGTAACATTTCGTCTGCTTCATCTAAAACTAATGAATGTAAATTTGAAAGATTAAGAGTTCCTCTTTTTAAATGATCTAACAAACGACCTGGAGTTCCTACAACAATTTGAGGTCCTTGTCGTAATGCTCGTAATTGTACTTCATATCGTTGACCACCATATAAAGGTAATACATGTATTCCTATTATATATTTAGAAAAATCTGAAAAAGCTTCAGCTACTTGAACAGCTAGTTCTCTTGTTGGAGCTAATACCAAAATTTGCGGTGATTTTAAGTTAATATCCAGGTTATGTAGTAAAGGTAATGAAAATGCTGCTGTTTTTCCACTTCCTGTTTGCGCCATTCCTAATACATCTCGTCCTTCTAAAAGTAATGGAATACAAGCTGCTTGAATAGGAGAAGGTTTAACATATCCCATGTTTGCTAAAGATTTAATAATAAAAGGATTTAAACCAAGAAAAGAAAACGTGCTTTCAGTATGAGTCATGCAATAGATATGCCTTTTAAGTTACAGTGGCCAGTCTACATAGCTCATGATGAAAATATATATTATTTATTATTCTCATTGAAAGTTGTGAACCGGCTCAAATTAAATGATCTAATAAACATGTTAAAAGTAAATAATATTTATTAGTTATTTCTAATGATTCTTTAAAAATATAAAATATTACATTAGCAAATAATGAGAATTATTTTTAAAAAAAATTAGATTTATTTTGTATACTATTCATATGGTACTATCTGATACGATATAAATCTATATTTTATTGAAAATAAAAAATTTTTAATCTGTTAATTTATAGAAAAAATTACAAAAAGAAGATTAAATTTTTTATTAGTTTAGATATAATTATATCAGATATAAATATTATTTATAGATTTATTAGGAATAATAGAATTATCTACTTCTTTAATACTTAATCTTAAACGTCCTTGACGATCTATTTCTAATACTTTTACTGAAATTATTTGATCAACGGTTAAATGATCAGAAACTTTTTCTACTCTTTTATCAGAAATTTGTGAAATATGTACCAAACCTTCTTTTCCAATACCTATTGAAATGAAAGCACCAAAATCAACAATACGAGTTACTTTCCCAGAATAAATTCTTCCTACTTCAATTTCTGCTGTAATTTCTTCGATTCTACGAATAGCATTTTTTGCTTTTTCCCCAATTGTTGCAGATATTTTAACTGTACCATCATCTTCTATTTCAATTATAGTTCCCGTTTCTTCAGTTAACATACGAATCACCGATCCTCCCTTACCTATTACGTCTTTAATTTTTTCAGGATTTATTTTAATTGTATGAATACGAGGTGCAAATTCAGAAATTTCTTTTCTAGGTTTACTTAATGCCTTTTTCATAACATTTAAAATATGCAATCGAGCGGATTTCGCTTTATTTAATGCAATACGCATGATTTCATTAGTAATTCCTTCTATTTTTATATCCATTTGCAAAGCTGTAATCCCTTCTTCTGTTCCAGAAACTTTAAAATCCATATCTCCTAAATGATCTTCATCGCCTAAAATATCTGAAAGTAAAACATATTTATCTCCTTCCTTAACTAGACCCATAGATATTCCTGCAACAGCAGATTTTATAGGTACTCCAGCGTCCATTAAAGCTAAAGAAGCCCCGCAAACAGAAGCCATAGAAGAAGAACCATTAGATTCAGTAATTTCAGATACTATTCTTATAGTATAAGGAAAATCATCTAATTTAGGCATAACTGCTAATAAACTTCTTTTAGCTAGACGACCATGTCCAATTTCTCGTCTTTTAGGTGATCCTACTATTCCAATTTCTCCAACAGAATAAGGAGGAAAATTATAGTGAAATAAAAAATTATCAGTTTTATCTCCTAGTAGTTCATCTAAATTTTGTGCATCTCGAGATGTTCCTAGGGTAACAGAAACTAAAGATTGCGTTTCTCCTCTAGTGAATAAAGAAGAACCATGAGTACGAGGTAAAACACCAGTTCTGATATCTAATGCACGAATCATATCTTTTTCGCGTCCATCAATACGATTTTCGTTATTTAATATGCGTTTTCTTACAATGTTTTTTTCAATTTTTTGAAAAATGTCTTCAATTTCCGACATATCCGTATTTGAATTTTCGATAAAAAATAGTTTTTTTATTTCTTCTTTAAGAAAATTTAATTTTTCATGTCTTTCTTGTTTATTAAATATTAAATAAGCACTGCTTATGTCCTTTTCAGCTAACTTTGTAATTTTTATTTCTAATTCTGTATTTATTTCAGGATAAGATATTATCCAAGGTAATTTACTTGCTTCGTTTGATAAAGAACGAATATTGTTAATAACTACTTGTTGTTGTTGATGACCGAACATAATAGCACCAAGAATTTTATCTTCAC
This sequence comes from Buchnera aphidicola (Rhopalosiphum maidis), assembly GCF_003671935.1. Lineage (NCBI taxonomy): Bacteria > Pseudomonadati > Pseudomonadota > Gammaproteobacteria > Enterobacterales > Erwiniaceae > Buchnera > Buchnera aphidicola. Next base: position 364,734 of record NZ_CP032759.1, on the reverse strand, counting down.
TTAATACTTTTGATTCTGCTTCTACCATTAAAACAGCATTTTGAGTACCTGAAACAACTAAATCTAAAACACTGGATTTCATATCATCAGTTGTAGGATTTAAAACATATTGATTATTAATAAAACCAACTCTAGAAGCTCCAATTGGACCATAAAATGGTATACCTGATAAACTCAACGCTGCTGAAGCGCCTATAATAGAAATTATATCAGGGTTTATTTGTGGATTAACTGATACTACAGTAGCAATTATTTGAATTTCATTAAAAAAACCTTTTGGAAATAAAGGTCGAATTGGTCTATCAATTAGTCGAGCAGTCAATATTTCGCTTTCACTCGGACGTCCTTCTCTTCTAAAAAAACCTCCGGGTATTCGACCAGCAGCATATGTTCGTTCTTGATAATTCACTGTAAGAGGGAAAAACTTTTGATTAGAATTCGTTATTTTTTCTCCAACAACAGTTACAAAAACAGCTGTGTCATCCATACTAGCCATAACAGCAGCTGTTGCTTGACGAGCCATTATACCTGTTTCTAAAGTAATTGTATGTTGGCCATATTGAAATTTACGTACAATGGGATTTAGCAAAATAATATCCTTAATATAAGACTAATTTTCTATTTATTATAAACTTTTAATTTTAAATATTGGAGTTGTAAATTAGTACAATATTTGATCTGTAAATATAATATTTGTTTTAAATATGAATTTAATTTACTTTTTAAATAAACTTTCTATTAATATTTTTTTAATAAAAAAAATCAAAACAAAATTGTAAAAAAAGGGCTAAAAAAGCCCTTAATAAAAATATTTTTATCTATTAATTTGAAATTTTTAAATATTTTTTAATCTTACAATTATTTAAAAAACTATTTATCGTCTTAAATTTAAACTTTTAATTAATTTAGTATAACAAGATATATTTTTTTTCTTTAAATAATTTAATAATTTTCGACGTTTCGAAACCATATTTAAAAGACCTCTTCGATTACAATGATCTTTTTTATGTTGAGAAAAATGCAATTGAAGATGATTAATTTGATTTGTTAATAATGCAATTTGAACTTCTGTTTTTCCAGTATTTTTTTCGTTTTGACCATATTTTAAAATTGTTTCTTTTATACCTATAATAGCAAGAGACATTAGATACTCCATATGTTTTAATCTATGTAAAAACTCATTAAAAATTTAATTAAATTATTTAAAAAATAATATCATGCTATTGTTAAATTTAATATAGATTAACTTAATTAGTCAACATAGAAACTAACCGATATGGAATTAATATTTGTTTAGAATTAATCTTTCCTAAACCTACAAATTTATTATTATCTTTTTCAAAAACACGTACTAAACTATTTTTAATATTAGATAAAAAAGGCACTTTTTGTCCTAGTTTAAAAACAGATAATTTTTTAATAGAAATATATATCTTAGGTAAAAAATGAATGGGAGTATCAATAGGCATTAACAAATCATCTATTTTTTTAAAAAAATTTATTTGTTTAGTATTTTCTTTATTTGATAAATTTTCTAAAAAAGTTAATTTAACTAATTTAGAGCAAGAAAGTAATCCTATTTTCAAGCGACGCAATGCAATTACATGAGCCCCACAAAACAATTTTTCTCCTAAATCTTCAATAAGTGTTCGAATATAAGTACCTTTCGAACAATGTACATTTAATTCAATCCAATTATCTTTTTGATTAATAAGAGTAATCTTATATATAAAAACACATCTGATATTGCGTTTAATATTTATTCCCTTTCGTGCATATTTATATAAAGGTATACCATTATGTTTGATAGCAGAATACATTGAAGGTTTTTGATTAATTAAACCTGTCAATGCTTTCAAAGCCAAGTTGAGGTCAAAAGAAGTAAAAAAAACAGGTCGTTTTCTTAAAATTATTCCATCAGAATCAGAAGTAGATGTTTTTTCACCTAATTTAGCAATTACATTATAATACTTATCAGATTCACTTAAATAATGAGAAAATTTTGTAGTTTCACCAAAACAAATAGGTAACATTCCAGTAGCTAAAGGATCTAAAGTTCCAATGTAACCTGCTTTTTTAGCATTAAAAATAATTTTTACTTTTTGTAAAACATTATTAGAAGACATTCCCTGAGGTTTATCTAATAATAAAAATCCATTAACATTACGTTTTTTATGAAAAAACATTTATCTATCCTTTATTTTATTCATAATATAATGTTATTATTTTTTTTTATTTTATTTAATAAAACAGAAATTTTATTACCTTTAAAAAAAGAATCATCATGAAAAAAAACAATAGTTGGAATGATTCTTAAATTCATTTTATTACATAATAATTTTCGAATGTATCCAGCAGCTTTATTTAATATAATTAATGTTTTTTTTACAGTTAAATTATAATTGTTTTCTAAAAAACTAATAAATACCTGAGCATAAGATAAATCTTTTGATAGTCGTACTTCAGAAACAGTAATAATGGTTTTAATACGTGGATCTTTAAGAGAGTGCTGTATAATAACAGCAATATTTTTTTGTAGTTCTTGAGAAATTCTAGAAGATCGACTAAATGATTTTTCCATGATTTTATTACCACATTTAAAATATTCTAAAAATGTATCATCTTTTATAAATTTAAATTTATAATATTCTTTTTACTTCTTTAACTTCGAAAACTTCTATAACATCTCCGATACGTAGATCATTATAATTCTTTATACCAATTCCACACTCCATAGAATGTCTTATTTCATTTATATCTTCTTTAAAACGACGAAGTGATTCCAATTCACCTTCATATACAACTATATTATTTCTTAATATACGAATTGGATTACTTCTTTTAACAATGCCTTCAGTAATCATGCATCCTGCAATTAATCCAAATTTAGGAGATTTAAATATGTTTCTTACTTCAGCTAAACCAATGATATTTTGTTTATATTCAGGAGATAAAAGACCGGTCATAGCTGCTTTTACTTCATCAAGTAAATCATAAATAACTGAATAATAACGAAGATCTAGATGTTCTAAATCAATTATTTTTTTAGCAGAAGAATCTGCTCGAACATTAAATCCTAAAATAATAGCATTAGAAGCCAAAGCTAAAGAAGCATCTGTCTCTGTAATTCCACCAATACCAGATCCTATAATATTTACTTTTACTTCGTCAGTCGATAATTTAACTAAAGCACCAGAAATGGCTTCTAAAGAACCTTGTACATCAGATTTAATAATAATTTTCAATTCAGAAAAATCATTTTTTTTAATGTTTTCAAACATATTTTCTAAACTTGATCTATTTTGATGAGATAGTTTAATTTCACGAGATTTATCTTTTCTATAAGAAGCAACTTCTTTTGCTTTTTTCTCATCACGTACTACAGTTACTTTTTCTCCAGCAAAAGGAACTTTAGATAAACCTAAAACTTCTACTGGAATAGATGGTCCAGCATGTTTAAGTATTTTTCCAGTTTCATTACGTAAAACTTTAATACGACCATATTCAAATCCACATAGTATTACATCTCCTTTTTTTAAATTTCCTTTTTGAACTAAAACAGTCGCTATTGGTCCTCTTCCTTTATCTAAAAAAGATTCTATTACAACACCTTCAGCCATACCTGTAGATATAGCTTTAAGTTCTAACATTTCTGACTGTAATAAAATTGCGTTTAACAAATGATCTATACCTTTTCCTGTTTTTGCAGAAATAAGTACAAATATATTTTCACCACCCCATTCTTCTGAAAGAATATTATATTTTGTCAAATCATTTTTAATTTGGTCTATATTAGAATCTAACTTATCTATTTTATTAATAGCAACAATAATTGGAACATTTGCTTCTTTTGCATGTTGAATTGCTTCAATTGTTTGTGGTTTTACTCCATCATCGGCTGCAATCACTAATACAACAATATCAGTAATTTTAACTCCACGAGATCGCATACCTGTAAAAGCAGAATGTCCTGGTGTATCTAAAAAAGTAATAGAACCTAAATCAGTAGTAACATGATAAGCACCAATATTTTGTGTAATTCCACCTGCTTCATTAGAAGCTACTTTTGTAGAACGAATATAATCTAATAATGATGTTTTACCATGATCAACATGACCCATAATAGTTACTACAGGAGCACGAACTGTAGAAATATTATTTCCTGTATCACGATCTTTCATTATTAATTCTTCTATTTCATTTTCACGATGTATAATAACTTTATGACCCATTTCTTCTGCAATCAACTGTGCTGTATCTTGATCAAGAACATGATTAATTGTTCCTATTATTCCCATATTCATCATGCTTTTTATTACTTCAGAACTTTTTATTGCCATTTTATTAGCTAAATCGCATACAGTAATAGTACCATTGATAACTACATCTCGATTAATAATTGATTCTGGTTTTTTAAAAGCTTGTTGTAGCAAAACAGATTTATTTTTTTGTTTTATATGTTTTCTATTTTTAGAAAGACGAATTTCATCTTTTTTGTTTTTTATTTGATTATTTTGTTTATTATTTTTCTTTTGACGATAATTTTTTATACTTCGATTATAATTTCTTTTATTTTTTTCTATTTCACGATCATTATCGTCTTCTGTATTTCGATTGTGAAGAAATGTTGTTAAATGATAATCTTTTTTTTCCTCCTTATATAATTTTCGATTTTCAGTGTTATCTTTTGTTGTTCTTTTCATATGAAATGGATGACTATTTAAGTCAGTATTTTTTTTTAAAGATTTATTTTTTTCATTTTTATTTAGAGAGTTAGAATTTTTTAATTGATTTAATTTATTCAAATTTGTAAAAGTAATACGAGTTTTACCTTCTTCTAAAATTTCAATATTTTTTTGTGAGTTTTTTTCTTTTGAAAGAGTCTTTTTAAACAATTTTAAATTATTTTTTTCTTTTTTTTGAGATAAAATTTTATTTTTCAACAGAATATCTAATTCAGATTTATTATTTTTAAGATATGTTCTTTTCTTTCTTACTTCTATTTGAACAGATTTATTTTTTCCTCCAGGAGTAGATACATTTAGAGTACTGCGTGTTTTTCTTTGTAAAATAAAAGTATTTAAAAAAGATTTGTTTTTAGTTTCTAAATACTTTAATAAATTTTTCTTTTCTTTTATATTGATGGAATCATTTTCATTTTTTGAAATTCCAATTTCAGATAATTTTTTTATTAATTCTTTAACAGATATTTTAATTTCATTTGACAAACTTTTTAAATTTGTATCAACCATACTATTTTTTCCTATTATCAGACTTTACTACCAAACCAACATATATTCCGAGCTGCCATAATTAATAAACCAGCTTTATCAGGTTTTAAACCTTCAATGTCAATTAAATCATCTATTCCTTGATCAGCTAATTCTTCTACAGTAAATATATTTTTTTCCGCTAATTTTAAAGCTAATACTTCATTCATGCCATTTATATTTAATAAATCTTTTTCGATTTTTTTATTTTTAATTTGATTTTCTTGATCTTCTTCAAGAAGAAGTAATCCATGTCTAGCACCTTCACGGACTAATTTCACTTCTTTTTCTGTTAGATTGTCAACTTCCAATAATTCATTAAATGGTATATAAGCTAATTCTTCAAGAGAAGAAAAACCTTCTTTAACTAAAGTTTTAATAATTTTTTCACTAACATTCAAATTTTTCTTAAAAATGTTAAAAGCTGCATAAGCTTCTTCTTTATGTTTAGATCTAAGATCTTCTGTAGTCATAACATTGAGCTCCCAACCACTAATCTGAGAAGCTAAGCGAACATTTTGACCATTTCGTCCAATAGCTTGAGCTAAATTACTTGAGTCTACAGCAATATCCATAGTATGGTGATCTTCGTCTACTATAATAGAAACGACATCGGCAGGAGCCATGGCATTAATAACAAATTGAGCAGGATTATCATCCCATAAAATAATATCAATTCGTTCTCCACATAATTCACTAGACACAGCCTGTACTCGTGCACCTCTCATGCCCACACAAGCTCCCACTGGATCAATTCGTTTGTCATTAGTTTTTACTGCAATTTTAGCACGAGAACCAGGATCACGTGCAGCCGCTTTAATTTCAATAACTTCCTCTCCAATTTCAGGAACTTCTATACGAAAAAGCTCAATCAGCATTTCAGTTTTTGAACGACTCAGAAATAATTGTGCACCGCGAGCTTCTGGATATACTCCATATAAAATACCACGAATACGATCTCCAGGACGAAAATTTTCTCTGGGTAACATACCTTCGCGTAAAATTAATGCTTCAGCATTATTACCTAAATCTAAAGTTAGATTATCTCTATTAATTTTTTTAACTACACCAGTAATTATTTGACCAACATATTTTCGAAATTGATCAACTAACATTGCTCGTTCTGCTTCACGTACTTTTTGAACAATTACCTGTTTAGCAGTTTGAGTAGTGATTCTGTCAAAATTTACAGATTCAATTTTATCTTCTATATAATCATTAATTTTAACTTTTTCACCTTCAAAACAAGCTGCTTCTAAAGTAATTTCTTTCGTTGGATGAGTAACTATATCTACTACCATCCATCGCCTAAAGGTACTAAAATTTCCAGTTTTGCGATTTATACTAACTCTTACATCAATTTCTTGTTCATGTTTTTTCTTAGTTGCTGTTGCTAATGCAATTTCTAAAGCTTCAAAAATTTTTTCACGTGGTAACGATTTTTCATTAGACACAGCTTCTACAACAGCTAAGATTTCTTTATTCATCTTAGACAACCTCAAACTAAAAAATTTTTCAAATAAATATTATAATAAAAAACCCCGAAGATTCGGGGTTTTAGGTAAGATCACCCTATTTATAAAAATATCAAATATTTTTTATATAATACCTTCGTATAGTTTTTTTATTAAAAAAATATAAATTTTAAGTTGTATACTAAAAAATAATACCGAGGATGGGACTTGAACCCATATGCCTAAAGGCACTATCCCCTCAAGATAGCGTGTCTACCAATTTCACCACCTCGGTAAAATATACAGAACTGTAAAAAATTTTTATATCAAAAATTTAACGTGGTAATTCATTATTTAATATTTTTAGTTCTTTTTTTTCTTTTAAACTACTTTTGTGTATATTATTTTCTAAAAAAACATCTGAATTAACTTTTTTATCATTAATATTGCATAAAATAATGCTAAAAATTAAAAAAAAACCAGCAAAAAAACCAATAGTATTTTTTATAAAACTACTGTTTCCAATATTATTAAAAAAATTGAGGTGATTTGATGCATTTAAATGTACAGTATTATTAAATCCCTTTCCTGGTTGTAACAAAATTAAAAAAATTAAAGAAAAAGATATGAGAATTAAAAAAATTAAAAAAAACAAATACATAAAATATTATTTTCCTTTTTTATAAATTATTTTTTAAATATACATCAATTCATATTTTATTTAAAAAATACCTTATACTTGTATAAATAAGTACATTATTAAATTATATATATTATTTTTAAAAAATTCTGTTTTAATATTTAAAAAATATTCTTACTTTTTTAATTAAATAAATATTAAAATAATATATTTTTAATTTAAAAAAAGTAAAATAAAATTTTTTATTTATATAAATTAAATTAATTTAATTACATCTGAAATATCATAAGCTAATTTTTTTATTTGCAGATAATTTTTACCTTCTACCATAATACGAATATATGGTTCTGTACCGGATTTTCGTATAAATAAACGACCTGACTCACCTAAAATTTTTTTAGATTTATAAATAATCGATTGTAATCTTATGTCTTTTTTAAAATCTTTTTCTTTATTAAAAAAAACGTTCAATAAAATTTGGGGAAATAATTTTACTTGTTGAGATAAAAAATATAGAGATGTATTATTTCTAATCATAGTTAATAATACTTGTAAACTAGCTATAATTCCATCTCCAGTAGAATGTTTATCTAATAAGATAACATGTCCTGACTGCTCTGCACCAAGAATCCATTTTTTTTCTTTAATTTTATTATAAATGTAACGATCTCCTATCTTTTTTGTTGCGCAAAAAGGAATACCAAGTTCTTTTAATCCAGAAACAATACCCATATTAGTCATTGAGGTACCTACTACTCCACCCTTTAATTGATTGTTTTTTAAATATTCTCGAGCAATTATGTAAATAATTTGATCTCCATTTATTTCATTTCCTAAATGATCTACCATAATAACACGATCTCCATCACCATCAAATGCTAAGCCAATATCTGCTTTTATTGATAGTACTAATTTTTTTAATTCCAAGATATTAGTAGATCCAGAATTTTTATTAATATTTATTCCATTTGGATAAATAGAAGAAGTTATAACTTTCGCGCCAAGATCTTGAAAAACTTTAGGTGCTACATTGTAAGTAGATCCATTGGCACAATCTACTACAATAGTAAACTTTGATAAGTTTATATTCCTAGGAAAAGTACTCTTACAAAAAGTAATATATCTTTTTACAGCATTTCTAATTTTATTGGAAAAACCAAAGTTTTTTGAATAGGAAGAATCATATAGAGAATCATCTAATTGTTTCTCAATAATATATTCTTTTTCTTCAGTTATTTTTATTCCATTTTTAAAAAAAATTTTTATTCCGTTATCATAAAAAGGATTATGAGATCCTGAAATGATAATTCCAGCAGAAGCATTTAAAGAATGTGTTAAATATGCAATTGCAGGAGTAGGTATGCAACCAGCTAATACAGTTGAAAAGCCTTTAGATAGAATTCCAAATTCTAACGAATACTGTAGCATGCATCCTGAAATACGTGTATCTCTTCCTATAATAAATTTTTTTTTTTATTTTCACCTAATACTATACTAATAATTTGTCCTAACTTTAATAAAAAATCTGGTGTTATAGGCTTTTTTCCTACTTTACCACGTATGCCATCTGTTCTAAAATATTTTAAATGCGTCATGATAATTATATCCTTGTATTTGTTTAAAATATCTTTTAGTTTTTAACTAAAATAAATTTTTTTATAAAAGAATAAAAAATAATTTTAAATTTTAGAAAACAAGATGAAGCTATAATAAATTTATGACTTCATCTTATTTTAATGCTTTTTTAAAAAATAATGTGATTTACATTAAAATTTTATTTCATTAATAAAAAAATATTTTTTAAAAACCAAATAAAAAATAATAATTTATTTAAATATTTTTCTTTTGATCAATTTCAGACCACCCCTTTGGTTGTCGAACTTCCCGTCGTTCCATTAAATCATCAATTTGAAATGAATCAATAGTTTCATATTTTATTAGAGCATCTTTCATTGCATGTAAAATATCAATGTTTTCATTTAAAATTTTTCTAGCACGATTATAATTAATTTCAATTAATAATTTTACTTCTTCATCAATAATTCTAGCTGTTTCGTCTGACATATGCTTTGCTTTAGCAACAGAACGACCTAAAAAAATTTCCCCTTCTTCTTCAGCATATAATAAAGGACCAAGTTTATCTGAAAATCCCCATTGAGTTACCATATTTCGTGCTAAATTTGTAGCTACTTTAATATCGTTGAATGCGCCAGTTGAAACATTTTTAGAACCATAAATAATTTCTTCTGCTAAACGACCACCATAAAGCGTAGATATCTGACTTTCTAACTTTTGACGACTAATACTAAGTGTGTCTGATTCTGGTAAAAAAAAAGTTATTCCTAACGCTTGGCCTCTAGGAATAATAGTTACTTTATGTGCAGGATCGTGATCAGGCACTAATCTTCCAATAATAACATGACCTGCTTCATGATATGCAGTGGATTCTTTTTGAAAATCACTCATTACCATAGATCTACGTTCAGAACCCATCATAATTTTATCTTTTGCTTTTTCAAAATGTATCATGGATACTACTCGATTATTAAAACGAGCGGCAAAAAGTGCAGCTTCATTAACTAAATTAGCTAAATCTGCTCCTGAAAAACCTGGCGTACCACGAGCGATAATCATTGGATCTACATCTTGAGATAAAGGAACTTTACGCATATGTACTTTTAAAATTTGTTTTCTTCCGCGAACATCTGGAAGTGCTACAACAACTTGACGGTCAAAGCGACCAGGTCGAAGTAGGGCAGGATCTAAAACGTCTGGTCTATTAGTAGCAGCTATCAAAATAATACCTTCATTACCATCAAATCCATCCATTTCTACAAGCATTTGATTTAACGTTTGTTCTCTTTCGTCATGACCACCACCTAATCCAGCTCCTCTTTGACGACCTACTGCATCAATTTCATCAACAAAGATAATACATGGTGCAGATTTCCTAGCATGTTCAAACATATCTCTTACTCGAGAAGCTCCTACTCCAACAAACATTTCAACAAAATCAGAACCAGAAATTGTAAAAAATGGAACTTTTGCTTCACCTGCTATTGCTTTTGCAAGCAGTGTTTTACCAGTTCCAGGAGGACCTACCATTAATATACCTTTAGGAATTTTCCCTCCTAATTTTTGAAAACGACTAGGTTCTTTTAAATACTCAACTAATTCGCTAACTTCTTCTTTTGCTTCATCACATCCTGCAACATCAGAAAAGGTAGTCTGAATTTGATCTTCTGACAACATACGTGCTTTACTCTTGCCAAAAGACATGGCTCCTTTTCCACCGCCCATTTGCATTTGACGCATAAAAAAAATCCAAACACCTATTAGTAATAGCATTGGAAACCAAGAAATAAAAATAGAAATAAGAAGACTTGGTTCTTCAGGCATTTCACCAATAATTTTAACATTTTTTGTTAAAAGATTATCTAATAACTTAGGATCGTTAATAGGAATATATGTAACATATTTACTGCTGTCTTTTTTAGTAACACTAATCATCCGTCCGTTAATATATGCTTCACGGACCTGATCTTGATTAACTTCTGATAAAAAAGTGGAATAATCAACTCTATGATTACTGGTATCGCTAGAATTAAAATTCTGAAAAACAGACATTAAAACAACTGTAATAACTAACCAGAAGATCAGGTTTTTAACCATGTCACTCAAGGGAACAACCTCTCATTAACATCTATTTTTAAAGAACAACACAGATTATAATTTTTTATCTGGTTGCTAGAATGAATATTTCTCGAGATCTTGATCGAGAAGTTTTAGGTTTACAAATTTTAATTTTTGAAAACAAATTTTTAATCTGTGCAAGAAATTCATTAAAACCCTCTCCTTGAAACGATTTTACTAATAGAACACCATTTCGAGATAATACATAATCAGATATTTTAAAAACTATTTTACATATTTCAATAATTTGTGGCATATCAATAGATGAACAACCTGTGATATTAGGCGCCATATCAGACATAATTAAATTAAAATTAATATTAGATAAATTACTTAACATTACATTTAATGTTTTTTGATTACGAAAATCTCCTTGAAAAAAATCTACGCCTACTATTTTTTTCATAGGTAATATATCACAAGCTAAAATATATCCTTTTTTCCCTATTTTACTGACTGCATATTGGGACCAACCTCCAGGAGAAGACCCTAAATCAAGAACGTTCATTCCAGGTTTAAATAGCCTATTACTTTTATCAATTTCTTCTAATTTAAACCAAGATCTTGAACGTATTTTTTTCCTTTTAGCCTCCTTGACATATTGATCTTTAAAATGTTCTGCTAACCAACGATTAGAACTATTTGATTTTTTTTTTGAAATCATACTCTCAGTATCTTTATAAACATTATTATTTCTTATTGTTAAAAAAGTATTAAGTTAGATATAATCTATTTTTAAAATTTTATATTCAACATTACCCGATGGAGTGCATATAGTAGCAATGGTATTAACAGTTTTACCAATTAAACCTCTTGACATAGGAGAATTTATAGAAATTAAATTTTTTTTAAAATCTGATTCATCGTCACCAACGATTTGATAAGTAAATACTTGATTATTCTTTATATTTAAAATAGTAACTGTAGAACCAAAAACTACTCGTCCATCATTTGATATTTTTGTTATATCTATAATTTGAGAATTAGATAATTTAGATTCAATTTCTTGTATTCGTCCTTCACAAAAACTTTGTGCTTCTCGAGCTGAATGATATTCAGCGTTTTCTTTTAAGTCACCGTGCTTTCTAGCTTCTGCTATTTCTATAGTAATACGAGGACGTTTTACATTTTTTAGTTTTTCAAGTTCTTCTCGAAGTTTTTCAGCACCTCTAACAGTCATTGGAATTAAATTAGTCATATAAAATACCTCATTATGTTACTTCTTAAAAAAATATAAAACTAATCTTTTTTTTAAGCATAAAAAAATATTTAAAAAATACCATTATTTTCTATAAAAATTTTTAAATATTTAAAAATTTTTATTTTATATAAGTAATGATTCAAATAAAAATATAGTAATATTACTTTATCATTGATAAAATTTAATTAATTTTAAATTAAAAAAAATAATTTTTTATATAAAAATTTAATTATTTTTTTAATGTGTTTTCACAGTTGACAATGAACAGTGTATGTATCTATTTTAGATATCTATTTTAATGTAAAAAATAAAATTTATCAAAATTTTAAAAATTTAATGTTTTATAACAATTATTCAAAAGTATATTTGAAAATGAACAGAAAAAAAATAATCTCAATATTAAAAGAAAAATTAAATTTAAAAGACGTTTATGTTACAGAAGATAATAATCATTTTAAAATAACAGCTATAGGAAATATATTTCAAGGACTAACTCAAGTTAAAAGACAACAAATAATATATAAACCTTTAGTTAACATGATTACAGAAAATAAAATTCATGCTGTCTCTATAAAATCTTATACACTAGAAGAATGGGATAAAAATGAAAAATAACATATATTAAAAATAGTATAGAGATTTAACAGTAAAATGGATAAATTATATATAGAAGGCGATAAAAAATTAAATGGAAATGTTATAATTTCTGGTTCTAAAAATGCCGCTTTACCTATTTTGTTTATGACTATATTGACAGAAGAAAAAATTAAGATAAGCAACATACCAAAACTAACAGATATCACTGTAGCAATTGAATTATTGAAAAGTTTAGGAGCAAAAACAAAATATCAAAAAAAACTTTTATATATTGATACAAGTTCAATAAAAATTTATTCTCCACCATATGATTTAACAAAAAAAATAAGAGCATCTATCTGGATGTTAGCTCCCCTTTTAATTCGTTTTGGTCAAGCTAAAATATTTCTACCAGGAGGTTGTAAGATAGGTTCCAGACCTATTGATCTTCATGTTAAGGTTTTAATTAAATTAGGAGCAAAAATTGTTTTAGAAAAAAATTATATTTCTGCTTCTATTAGAAAACCCTTAATAGGAAAACGTATCTATATCGAAAAAATAAGTGTAGGAGCAACTATTACTCTTATGAGTGCTGCTACGCTAGCTCAAGGTACAACTATTATTGAAAATGCAGCTCAAGAACCAGAAATTATTGATATTGCAAAATTTTTAAATACCTTAGGTGCAAATATTATTGGAGCAGGTAGTAATACAATATTTATCAAAGGCGTTTTAAAACTTAATGGAGGAGAACACCGAATTATACCGGATAGAATTGAAACAGGAACCTTTCTAATTGCAGCAGCTGTTTCTAAAGGATTTATTATTTGCCGTCATACTGAACCTAAACACTTAAAAAACGTCTTAATAAAATTATCAGAATCAGGCGCTGAAATTGAAACAGGAAAAGATTGGATTCAATTAGACATGAGAGGAAAAAAACCAAAATCTATAAATATTTCAACTTCTCCATATCCAGGATTTCCAACAGACATGCAACCTCAATTTACTTTACTTAACAGTATTTCTCAAGGTGAAGGTATTATAACTGAAAACATATTTGATAATCGTTTTATCTATGTTTCAGAACTGATTAAAATGGGAGCACAAATAAAAATAAAAAATAATTCTATTATTTGTAAAGGTGTTTCTAATTTGTATGCTCAAAATTTATTTTCTAATGATTTAAGAGGATCAGCAACATTAGTTTTAGCAGGTTGTATTGCTAAAGGAATTACAATAGTTAACAATGTTTATCATTTTAAAAGAGGATATGAATCATTTTGTGAAAAACTAAAAAAATTAGGAGCAAATATTAAATATATATAAATATTTTTTACGTTTTAACAATGCAATTTATATTTATTTAAACTAAAAAAAAATATTAATTAATAATACTTTGGTAAAAAGATAACTAAAAGAACAGGGGTATTTTTATGTATGCAGTTTTTATTAGCGGCGGAAAACAATATCGAGTAAAAAAAAATCAAATTATTCAATTAGAAAAATTAAATAATCCACCGGGTTCAATAATTGAGTTTGATAATATTTTAATGATTTCTAATAAAAATGAAGTAAAAATAGGTAATCCTTTTTTATATGGAAGTAAAATTAAAGCTCATATTGAAAATCATGGTAGATTAAAAAAAATTAAAATAATAAAATTTAATCGCCGTAAACACTATAAAAAACAACAAGGTCATCGTCAATATTTCACTAATGTAAAAATTTTAGAAATTAATAATTTTAATAGGAAATAAATAAAAATGGCACATAAAAAAGCTGGTGGATCTACAAGAAATGGAAGAGATTCTAATGCTCAAAGATTAGGTGTTAAATGTTTTGGTGGTGAACTCATTTCAGCAGGTAGCATTATTGTAAGACAACGAGGAACTAAATTTCACCCTGGAAAAAATGTCGGTTGTGGAAAAGACCATACTATTTTTGCTACTATAAAAGGAAGGGTAGAATTTAAAAAAAAGGGAATTAAAAAAAGAACTTATATTAACATAGTTAACTAATATAAATTTTTTATAAAATATTAATTATAGAAAACCCCTTTTTTTAAATTAAGGAGGGGGTATTCTTTTTTTGAAACTTAAAAGTTAAATATTAAATATATATAATAAATAATTTTTATAAAAACAAAGAATAAAAAATGAAATTTATCGATCAAACAATTATTCAAGTTATTGCTGGAAATGGTGGAAATGGATGTATTAATTTTAGAAGAGAAAAATATATTCCTAAAGGTGGACCAGATGGAGGAGATGGAGGAGATGGTGGAAACGTTTGGTTAGAATCTAATGATAATTTAAATACTCTTATTGATCTTAGATTTAAAAAAATATTTCAAGCTTCACACGGAGAAAATGGATCTGGAAGAAATTGTTCTGGTAAAAAGGGTAATGATATAAAAATATATGTTCCGGTTGGTACCAAAATTATTAATTGTGAAACACGTGAAATCATAGGTGATTTAATTGAACATAAACAAAAAATATTAATTGCTAAAGGTGGTTGGCACGGATTAGGAAACACTAGATTTAAATCGTCAATCAATAGAACTCCAAGACAAAGAACACTAGGATCAATAGGAGAAAAACGTAATATACAACTAGAATTAATTTTAATAGCTGATGTAGGGACATTAGGTATGCCAAATGCTGGAAAATCTACCTTAGTAAAAAGTATATCTAGAGCTAGAACAAAAGTTGCAAATTATCCTTTCACTACAATAAACCCTATTCTAGGGAGCGTTAGTACACAAAATGGGAAATTTATTATAGCCGACATTCCTGGAATAATTAAAAATGCATCTCAAGGTTCTGGTTTAGGCATTAATTTTTTAAAACATTTAGAAAGGTGTAAAATATTACTTCACATTGTTGATTTATGCCCTACAAATTACTCTAATCCTATCGAAAATATAGAAATTGTCTTAAACGAACTAAAAAAATACAATCCACTTTTATATAAAAAACCAAGATGGTTAGTTCTTAATAAAATTGATTTAATAGAATCTTCAGAAATAGGAAAAATAATTGATAAAATTAAAAAATTTTTAAAAATAGAGGATAAATTTTACTTAATTTCTGCAATTAAAAAAACAGGTATTAAAAAACTATGCTCTGATATATCCTTTTACTTAAAGGGATAATTGTGTTTTTTATAAAAAATTCCTTTTTTTAGATTTTAATTTAAAATAACAATTTTTAACATTATGAAAATAAAAAAAAAGAACTCGGTTTATTATAAAAACCAAGTTCTTTAAAAAAATCAGTTAACGTTTAGAAAATTGAGTACGTTTTCTAGATTTGCGAAAACCTACTTTTTTTCGTTCAACTTGTCTTGAATCACGCGTAACAAAACCAGATTTTCTCAATTCAGAACGGAACAAATGATTATATTTAATTAAAGCACGTGTAATTCCTTGCCGAATAGCACCAGCTTGACCAGAAACTCCTCCTCCTTTTACTGTAATATAAATATTAAAATTATTCATCATATCAACTAATTCTAATGGTTGACGTACAATCATACAAGAAGTCTCACGACCAAAATAATCTTTTAAAGAACGTTTGTTTACAGTTATTTCTCCAGTACCAGATCTAAGAAAGACTCTAGCAGAAGAACTTTTACGACGTCCAGTTCCATAATTTTGAACTTTAACCATTTATTTTTATACCTTTTTTAAATATTTAAAAACTGAGGACATTGTGCTATATGATCATGATTTTCATTAGAAAAAACTTTTAATTTTTTAAACATTGAACGTCCTAGAGGACCTTTTGGCAACATGCCTTTTACAGCTATTTCTATTATTTTAGTAGAATTTTTTAAGAGCATTTCTTCGAACCTTGATTGTTTTATACCACCAATATAGCCAGTGTGATGATAATAAGTTTTATTCATTCTTTTTTTTCCGGTGACTAATATTTTTGAAGCATTTAAAACTATAATATAATCTCCAGTATCCAGATGAGGAGTATACTCAACTTTATGTTTTCCTCTAAGACGAATAGATATTGCACTTGCAAATCTACCTAGTATTTTATTCGTTGCATCAACATAAAACCAATTTCGTTTTATATCATTTAATTTAACTGAAAAAGTTTTCATTTCATAATTCACTTAAAAATAGTTATTAACAGAGAAAATAATACTATGATTATAATTAATAAGATATAGTAAATGTGTTATTGCCTATAATACTTTCTTAAACATTTTTATAAATAATTAATCATAAATAAAAATCCTTTAATAAAAAATAAAATTATATCAGTTTAATTTAAAATTAATATTTTCTTATATCTTACATATAAAAAATAAAGTTTTTTATCCAAAAAAAAAATAAGAAAAACTAACAAAAAAAAACTAATATATATAAATATTGATTGTATATAAATGAATATTATTTGTATTTTAAAATAATAAGAACATATATATAAAAATATATTTTATTTCAATAAAAAAATAAATATTGCACAGGTAAAATAAATTATGCCATCTAAAAATGATTTATTAAATTTTCGAAATGAAATTAATGAAATTGATAAAAACATTGTTCAGTTATTAGTAAAAAGAAAAAAGTTAGTATTAAATATAGCAAGATCTAAAATAAAAAATAATCAACCTATACGAGATATAGAAAGAGAAAAAAATTTGTTAGAAAAACTAACTAATTTGGCAAAAAAAAATAATTTAGATATTAATTATATAACACGTTTATTCCAATTAATAATTGAAGAATCTGTATTAACACAAAAAAAATTATTAAATAAATTTTGTAATGATAACAATCTGAATTGTTCTAGATTTTCTTTTCTTGGTCCTAAAGGTTCTTATTCACATATTGCTGCATCTCAATATGCAGAGCGAAATTTCAAAATGTGTATTGAAAATGCATGCTTTAATTTTAAAGAAGTTGTACAATCAGTCGAAAATAATCAAACAGATTATGCTGTTTTACCAATAGAAAATAGCTGTTCTGGATTTATTAATGAAATATTTGATATTTTAAAAAAAACAAATTTATTTATTATTGGAGAAATTAATATTTTAATAAATCATTGTTTGCTTGCAATAAAAAAAATAGAACTGAATAAAATTAAAACAATATATAGTCATCCTCAGCCATTTCAACAATGTAGTTATTTTATAAATCAATTTCCAAATTGGAAAATTCAATATACTAATAGTACAGCTGATGCAATGAAAAAAATCGCTAATTATAATGTAATAACTAATGCAGCGTTAGGTAGTGAATTAGGAAGCAAAATTTATGGATTAAAAGTACTATCTAAAAATCTAGCGAATAAAAAGAAAAATATCACAAGATTTATTTTATTATCAAGAAAACCTGTTACTTTTTCTTCAAAAATACCTACGAAAACAACATTAATATTTAATACAGGTCAAGAATCAGGAGCTCTTGCTGAAGTTTTATTAATATTAAAGAAAAAAAAATTAATCATGAAAAAATTAACTTCTCAAAACATTTATAAAAACCCATGGGAGGAAATGTTTTACATTGATATTCAAGCAAATTTATCATCTTCTTTAATGCAAGAAACTCTTGATCAAATCCGAAAAATTACTAAATTTATAAAAGTTCTAGGCTGTTATCCAAGTGAAAACACAGTACCAGTAATTCCATAAAAATTTTTAATTAGTTAAAAAAATATCTCAGATATTATATAAATACTGAAGCATATTAATAATAAATAAAAAAATTACAAAAAATCATGAATTTTAATATAAATATTAATTTAATATCACTGTAAAAAATGAGTAAAAAAAATGTTTAATAACTTAACGGAACGTCTGTCACAAAGTTTACGTAAAATTATTAATAAAGGAAGACTAACAGAAGAAAATATCAAAGATACTATACGAGAAGTAAGAAAAGCACTTTTAGAAGCTGATGTAACACTGTCAGTAATAAAAACATTTATCAAAAATGTTTCAAAAAAATCAATTGGTTATGAAATAAATAAAAGTTTAACACCTGGCCAAGAATTTATCAAAATTGTAAAAAATGAATTAATTTTAGCTATGGGTGAAAAACATCATAATTTAAACTTTTCTATTCAACCACCAGCAATAATATTAATTGTAGGACTACAAGGAGTTGGAAAAACAACGACTTTAGTAAAAATAGCTAAATGGATTAAAGACAAACATAAGAAAAAAATATTAACAACGTCAACAGACATTTATCGAGCCGCTGCAATTAAACAATTACAAATATTATCGAATCAAGTTAAGATAGATTTTTATTCATCTAATACAAATCAAAAACCAATAAATATAACAAAAGAAGCAATTGAATATGCAAAATTAAAACTATATGATGTTTTATTAATCGATACAGCAGGGCGTCTACATATTGATGAAATAATGATGAATGAAATAAATGAAATACAAAAAATTTCAAAACCTATTGAAACACTATTAGTAGTAGATGCGATGATGGGTCAAGATGCAATAAATATAGCAAAAAAATTCAACGAATATTTATCTATATCAGGTATAGTAATAACTAAAACAGACAGTGATGCTAGAAGTGGTGTTGCGTTATCAATTCGCTATATCACCGGAAAACCAATTAAATTTATAGGAAACGGAGAAAAATTAAGTGAATTAGAAATATTTAATCCTGAGAGGATAGCTGATAGAATTTTAGGAATGAATCAAGTTATATCTCTTATTAAAGATATCGAAGAAAAAGTAAATCAATCTCAAGTAGAAAAATTAACTAAAAAATTTAAAAAAGGAGATGATTTTAACTTAAATGATTTTTTAATACAATTAAAAGAAATGAAAAATATAGGAGGTTTAAACTATTTTATAGAAAAGTTTTCGAAGAATATAATGCTATCTAAAAATCCATTATTAGGAGAAGATAAAAATACTTTAAATAAAATAGAAGCAATTGTATATTCTATGACTTATAAAGAAAGAATCAATCCAGTAATCATTAAAGGTTCTCGTAAACGCAGAATTGCCTTAGGTTCCGGAACAAAAATTCAAGATGTAAATAAATTATTAAAAAATTTTAACGATATGCAAAGAATAATGAAAAAAATAAAGAAAGGAGGGATCGGAAAAATGATCCGAAATATAAAAAATATACTTCCTAAAAATTTTTAAAAAAATAAAACAATAATTTTTAGTTTAATATATATAAAAAAATACATAAAAAATTAAAATCTTTATATATAAGAGAGAAAATAGATGGTAAAAATTCGATTAGCCTTATATGGAACTAAAAAGCGTCCATTTTACAAAATGGTAGTAGCAGATAGCCGATTTGCTAGAGATGGACGATTTATAGAAAAATTAGGTTATTTTAATCCAGTTGATAAATACAAAAATTCGGCTATTAAACTAGATTTAGATCGCATTACATACTGGCAAAAACAAGGAGCACAGATTTCGAAAAGATCTAAAAAACTAATAAAATTATTAAATAAAAGAGAGGATTCATTATAAATATATTTTTAAAAAAACCATTGCATCCCATTTTAATAGGAAAAATAGGAAGAGCTTATGGGATACTAGGTTGGATAAAGTTTTTTTCTTTTACTGAAAATAAAGAAAAAATATTCAGTTATTTTCCATTGTTTATTCTTAAAAAAAAAAATGGGAAATAATTCATATTGATAAATGGAAAAAACACAATAATAATTTTATTATTCATATAAAAAATATCGTTGATCGTTCAATAATCAGTGAATTTACTAATTTAGATATTTTCATAGAAAAAAGCATACTTCCTACATTAAAAAAAGATGAATACTACTGGAACGATATTATTGATTGTGAAGTATTTAATACAAGAAAAAAATATTTAGGAAAAGTAATTAATTTGATAAGAAATCAAAATAACGACATTCTTATTATACAAGATCACTTAGAAAAAAATAATTTTAAAAAAATAATGATTCCCTTTATCTATAATAAAATAGTTCAGTGTATTAATATTAAACATAAAATTATAACGGTCATATGGAATTAAATAATTGTTCTCAAAATAAAAAAAAATATGATAGTGCTTTAATATCCTTTTATATAATTACAATTTTTCCGGAAATGTTCTATGCAATCACAAATTATGGAGTAATTGGAAAAGCTATTCATAAAAAAATTATAAATATTAAATTTTTTAATCCAAGAGATTTTACTGATAATAAATATAAATCTGTAGACGATCGTCCTTATGGAGGAGGACCAGGAATGCTAATGAGTGTAAAACCATTGTATTCTGCAATTCAACACGCAAAAGATTTGTTAAAAACTGCAGTAGTTATTTACTTATCGCCTCAAGGAAAACAATTCAATCAAAAAAAAATTCTAGAAACAATTAAAAATAAAAAAATTATTTTTGTCTGCGGTCGATATGAAGGAATAGATCAAAGAATTATTGATAATCAAGTAGATGAGGAATGGTCTATAGGAGATTATATACTTACTGGAGGAGAACTTGCAGCTATGGTTGCAATAGATTCTATTTCTAGATTTATTCCCGGAGTTATCAAAAAAACACAATCAATACAAGAAGATTCATTTTTTAATGATCTACTTGATTATCCACACTATACAAGGCCTAAAATAATAAACGAAATGAAAGTACCAGAAATATTACTTTCCGGAAATCATAATAAAATTCGTCTATGGCGTCTAAAAAAATCTTTAGAAAAAACATGGATAGAACGACCAGATTTATTAAAAAATAAAATTTTAAAAAAAGAAGAAAAAATAATCTTAAATAAATTTAAAAAAAAAATTAATAAAGAAAAAGACAAAAATAATTGTTAATTTTTAATTTTTTATAAAAAGGGAAAAAAATGACTAATATTATTCAAGAAATTGAAAAAGAACAATTGAAAAAAAATATACCTAATTTTCGTCCTGGAGACACAGTTGAAGTAAAAGTATGGGTGATTGAAGGTTCAAAAAAAAGGCTACAATCTTTTGAAGGAGTAGTTATTTCGATAAAAAATCGTTCTTTAAATTCATCTTTTACTGTTCGAAAAGTTTCTAATGGAGAAGGTATTGAACGTGTTTTTCAAACTCATTCCCATAGTATTGATAGTATATTGGTAAAAAGAAAAGGACAAGTGAGGAAGGCAAAATTATACTATTTAAGAACGCGTACTGGAAAATCTGCACGAATTAAAGAAAGAATGGAATAAGTTATTTTATTTAAAAAAAATATTTAAATATGCAGTCATGACGTTATTCTTGACTGCACCATTATTTATAAAAAAAAATAAAAATTTTTATTTCAAAAAATTAAGCAGTCCCACCGACAGTTAACTTTTCTATTTTTACAGATGGCTGACCTATTCCTACCGGAATATTTTGACCTTCTTTTCCACACATACCCATACCTTGATCCATTTTTAAATCGTCTCCAACCATTGATATCTGTTCCATAACTTCTAAACCAGATCCAATAAGAGTAGTATGTTTAATCGGTGAAAAAACTTTTCCTTTTTTTACTAAATAAGCTTCCGAAGTTGAAAATACAAATTGCCCAGAAGTAATATCCACTTGTCCTCCAGAAAAATTAATAGCGTATATTCCATAATCAATACTACTAATAATATCTTCTAACTTAGATTTTCCAGATGTCATATAAGTATTAGTCATACGAGGCATAGGTAAATGACAATAAGATTCACGACGTCCATTACCAGTAGATTTTGTTCCCATTAAACGAGCATTGAGTTTATCCTGCATATATTTTTTTAAAATACCATTTTCAATTAATACATTACATTGCCCTGGAACTCCTTCGTCATCAATATTTAATGAACCACGTTGATTTTTTATTGTCGCATCGTCAATGACAGTACATAATTCTGAAGCAACTTTTTTTCCAATCATATTAGTAAAGATTGAAGTTCCTCTTCTATTAAAATCACCTTCTAAACCATGTCCTACTGCTTCGTGTAATAAAACACCAGGCCATCCAGATCCTAAAACAACTGGAAAAGTACCAGAAGGTGCTTCTTTTGAAGATAAATTTAATAAAGCTATACGAACAGCTTCCTTTGTCCAATAATCAACTCTATTTTCTCCAAAACAATCATCTTGTGTGATGAAGAAGCTATAATTAGTACGGCTACCCCCTCCACTTCGACCTCTCTCTCTTCTACCTCGTTCTTCGACTAAAACACTAACAGAGAATTCAACTAAAGGTCTTATATCTGAAGATAAATTACCGTCAGTAGAAACAACTAAAATTTGTTCGTATGATCCACTTAAACTAGCATTTACCTCTACAACACGATCATCCATACTACGTGCTATGTGATCTACTCTATAAAGTAAATTAGTTTTTTCTCTAGATGTGAATGTTTTTAGTGGATTGATAGGATCATAAAAGAATTTTTTTTCTTGGTTTAATAAAGGTTTTACTTTTGATTTTTCTTTCGCATCAAAAATACTTTTTGCCATACGAGCACTTTTTCTCACTGCATCTATAGATATTTGATCAGCATATGAGAATCCTGTTGTTTCTCTACAAACAGCTCTTACGCCAACTCCTTGATCTAAATGATAATCACCTTCTTTAATAATTCTATTTTCTAATAACCAAGATTCACAAAAACGAGATTGAAAATAAAAATCTCCATAATCTATGTTATGAGTACAAAACTCTTCTAAAGAAGAAAAAATATCTTGATGATTTATTTTATTTGCAGTCAATAAAGACTCACTAACTAATTCCAATGTCATTTTAATTCACTTTTTTGCGTTAAATTTTATTATTATTTATTATAAAATATTATTTAAAAAAATAAAAAATATTTTTTATAGATATTGTTATATAATATCTTCAAAATTTTTAAGAAAAACTTCAAATTTAATACTTATTCGAGATAATAATGAAAAAAATTATAAACGTGTTATTGATAAACGGACCTAATTTAAATCTTTTAGGGACTAGAGAAACAGAAATTTATGGAGATGAAACTTTATCTCATTTAGTAGATAATTTAAAAAAAAGATCAAAAAAACTTAATATATCGTTAAGTCACATTCAATCTAATGCTGAACATGCACTGATCGAAAAAATACATTCCTCTAAAAAAGAAAAAATTGATTACATTATTATTAATCCTGCTGCATTTACACATACAAGTATAGCAATCAGAGACGCATTAATTGCTGTTGATATTCCATTTATTGAAGTTCATATTTCAAATATTTATGCAAGAGAAAATTTTCGTTCACATTCATGGTTATCTGATATTTCTAAAGGTGTTATTACAGGTTTAGGTTTTGATGGTTATTATTGGGCATTAAAAACAATATCGAAAAGATGCAGCCTATAAAAAACTATCGATAAAAACATCTTATTTGCACCTTCTTTTGTAGGATGAAATTTTAGAAAGTGCAATAGGATTAAAATATAAAATTCAATATTAATTTTTAAATTAATTCATACCATACCTTTTCAATTTTTTTCGCAAAGTACTTCGATTAATACCCATAATAGAAGCAGCTCGTGTTTGATTTCCACGTGTGTATTGCATAATTGTATCCAATAATGGTCGTTCTAGTTCAGATAGAACTAATTGATATAAATTACCTACACGTTTACTATCATCTAAATGTAAAAAATAATTTTCTAAAGATTTTTTTACTAATATACGCAAGGGTTTTTTAACCATTTTATCTTGTTTGTCTTTAGTATGAATAACTAAAAATTCTGTATGTATTGAATCTTCTGACATAGAATGATCGACTCTTTAATCTTTTTTGATGTATATATATTATTAATTAAATTTTTTATTAAAACAATAAATCATACTTTAGAAAAGAGATATGTTGTATTTTAAAAAAAACTAATTATTTTCAATTTTATTAAAAATATTATATATTCATTTATCTAAATATAAAAGAAGGTCTTGCATATCTTGTGGTAAAGGCGCCTTCCAACTCATTGACTGTTTAGTAACAGGATGGACAAATTCAATATAATTAGCATGTAATGCTTGACGAAAAAAATTAAATTTTTGGTGAATTTTTTCATTTTCTTTATAATTATTAAAACCATAATTAATACCTCCATATAGGGGGTCTCCTAATAAAGGATATCCAATATGAAGCATATGCACACGAATTTGATGTGTACGACCAGTTTCTAACCTAAAAGAAACATAGGTGTGCAATTTAAAACGATTAATTATTCTATAGTGTGTAATAGATTTTTTACCTAAAGAATGGGCTATCATACATACTCTTTTGGAAGGATGGCGCATGATAGGACAATTAACAACACCACCTGAAATCATGTTACCTTTAACAACACCTTGATATTTTCGGATAATTTTTCTTTTTTTTAACAATGTTACTAATTGATTATATGAAGAAATTGTTTTTGCAATAAGCATTAATCCACTCGTATTTTTATCTAAACGATGAACAATTCCACAACGAGGTATGTGGTTAATATTTTTATAACGATGTAACAATGCATTCAAAATTGTGCCATCTTCATTACCTGCTCCTGGATGAACGACTAAACCAGACGGTTTATTAATAACTAATATATCATTATCTTCGTGAATAATGTTTAATAAAATATTTTCAGGTAAATTAATAGGCGATTTCTCAATAGGAGAACAAACCGTAATTTTTGCACCTCCTAATATTTTTTTGTCAGGTTGATTTTCAATTTTTCCGTCGACATAAACATTATTCATAATAATCCATTTCTTTAAACAGGTACGAGAATATTGTATAAAAATTTTAGATAAAATTTTATCTAGTCTTTTTCCTGTAAAACCAACATAAGGTACAAAAGCATTTAATTCTTTTTTTTCCAATGGAATAACCCTTATTTTACAATAAAACATATTTATATAAATCTAAACCTTTAATTTTTACAGAATATGATATTGTATATATTATTAATATTCTATATCTTACTAAGATTAGTAGTAATTTATACATTATTGAATACAAATACGATTTAAAAAATTTTTATTAATTGAAAGACAAATACTAATGAAAAAAAATAAAAATGTTATATTTATTTTTATGATATTATTTTTAACTTTTGAAGTATATTCTCAAAATTTAAAAAGTCATATTTTCATGTCAAATTATTATTTTTACCAAAAATGCAAAAAAGCATTGAAAGAAGAAAATTTCTATAAAGCAATATTTAATTTAGAAAATATTAAAAAGAACAATATTATTAATTATATTGATGATAAGGTTAGAATAAATTTGATTTATGCTTACTACAAAGTTTCAGAATTCAATATGGCTGAAAAAAATATAGAAGAATTTATTAAATTATATCCAAAACATCCAAATATAGATTATATCTTTTATATAAAAAGTTTGATTAATATATCTTTAGATAAAAAAATATATCATAACGTTTTCTCTATAAAAACTTATAAAAGCAATCCTATTTATGCAACTAAAGCATTTTTCCAACTTAAAAACTTTATCTATAATTATCCTAATAGTTCATATGTGGTAAATGCAAAAAAAGACTTATTTTATTTAAAAAATCGTTTATCAGAATATGATCTAAAAATATTAAAATATTATTTTTTTCAAAAAAAATATATAGCAGTTATTAATCGAGGAGAAGAAATACTGAAAAAGTATCCAGAAACCTTAGCTGCAATAAATGCACTTGAATACATGAAAAAATCTTTTCTTGCATTAAAAATTTTTGATACAGCTGAAAAAATATCTAAAATTATTTTATTAAATAAAGTTTAGTTTTTTTTGTAAATAAATTAATTTTTATTTTTAATATTTAAGTAAAAAAAATGAAAAACACAACAAATGAAATAAGACAAAAGTTCTTAAATTTTTTTAAAGAAAAAGGGCATGTAATTATGCCAAGTAGCTCTTTAATTCCAAAAGACGATTCAACATTATTATTTACTAATGCAGGAATGAATCAATTTAAAGAATATTTTTTAGGTCAAAAACAAAAATTTTATCCGCGTATTACAACTGTGCAACGTTGTTTAAGAACCGGAGGAAAACACAATGATTTAGAAAACGTAGGCTATACTAAAAGACATCACACATTTTTTGAAATGCTTGGTAATTTTAGTTTTGATGACTATTTTAAAAAAGAAGCAATCACATACGCATGGGAATTACTTACATCAAAAAAATGGTTTAATATAGATAAAAATAATTTATGGATTTCAGTATACGAAGAAGATGAAGAAACATATAAAATATGGCGTAACATTATCAATGTTCCTTCTAATCATATTATAAAAATAGGTAATAAAAACAATTGTCAATATGATTCTGAAAATTTTTGGCAAATGGGTGAAACTGGACCATGTGGTCCATGTACAGAAATATTTTATAATTACAGCAATGTAGATAATTCTAATGATTTTTTAAAAAATAAAAATGAAAGTTTTATAGAAATTTGGAACATTGTTTTCATAGAATTTAATCGTATTTCAAAAACAAAAATAATTCCTTTAGTAAATAAATCTATAGATACAGGTATGGGTTTAGAAAGAATATCAGCTGTCTTACAAAATGTTCATTCTAATTATAAAATTGATATTTTTCAAAAATTAATTAATAAAATATCTGAATTTACCGAAGTAAAAGATTTAAATAATACTTCTTTAAAAATAATTGCAGATCACATTAGATCTTCTTCATTTCTTATTGCTGAGAATATTGTACCTTCAAACGAACATCGAGGATATGTTTTAAGAAGAATTATTAGAAGAGCACTTAGACATGGTCATAAAATTGGAATAAAAAATCATTTCTTTTATAAACTAGTTCCTAGTTTAATAGAAATTATGGGTGATTCTGCTAAAATACTGAAAAAAAAAGAAAAAATAATAGAAAAAACTTTAAAAATAGAAGAAATACAATTTTCTCAAACATTAGATAAAGGTTTAAAAATACTAAATACAGAAATAAAAAAAAGCATCAATAAGAAAATTTCTGGAAAAACTGCATTCTATCTTTATGATACATTCGGATTTCCTATTGATTTAACATCTGATATTTGCCGTGAAAAAAATATAAATATTGATTTTAAAGGTTATAATATAGCTAAAGAAGAACAAAAAAAACAATCTAATATAAAAAATAAGTTTTATAAAGATTATAATGAAGATATCATTGTTAATAATTCATGTATATTTGAAGGTTACAAAAAAAACAAAACAAAATCATTAATAAAATATATTTTTATAAAAAACAAATCTGTATCCTTAATATCAAAAAAACAAACGGCAACTATTTTTCTTGATAAAACTCCTTTTTATCCAGAATCTGGTGGTCAAATAGGTGATATAGGTGAATTATATTACAAAAAATCGCGTTTTATAGTAAAAAATACAAAAAAATATGGAGATGCCATAGGACATTTTGGAACGTTGATTTCAGGTAAAATGGAAATTAATGAATTAATATATAGTAAAATTGATCAAATATATAGAAATTCTATTCAGTTAAATCATTCAGCAACGCATTTACTTCATGCTGCACTACAAAAAATATTAGGGGATAATGTTTTTCAAAAAGGTTCCTTAGTCAGTAATACACACTTAAGATTTGATTTCTCTTATTCTGGTAATATAAATTTATCTCAACTACAAAAAGTTGAAAACGTTGTTAATAAAAAAATTCGCAGTAATAATTTAATTAAAGTTAAAAATTTAAGTTTAGAAGAAGCTAAAAAGACAAAAGCTATAGCATTATTTGATCATAAATATAAAAATTTTGTTAGAGTCGTGTTTATAAAAGATTTTTCTATAGAACTTTGCGGAGGTACTCATGCAAAAAGAACTGGGGACATTGGATTGTTTAAAATAATAGAACAATCAAGTATATCATCAGGAATTAAAAGAATTGAAGCTGTGACTGGACAAAAAGCAATCGATTATTTGCATGTTAAAGACAATAATATAAACAATATATCTTTTCTTTTAAAATGTAAACATTCTAATATAAAAGAAAAAATAGAAAAATTAATAATACAAGTTAAATATTTAGAAAAAAAAACAGATCAATTACAAAAAAAAGAAAATGTATATCAAATTAAAAAATTAATTAAAAATATTGATAATATTAAGGGAATAAACTTATTAATTAATACGTTTCAAAATTATGATCAAAAATCTATGCGAATAATACTTGATCAATTAAAAAAAGAACTAAAAATTGCAATTATCATACTTATAAATAAAAATAAAAATGATTTTACAGTTATTATTGGAGTAACAAAAAATTTAATTAATTATATAACTGCATTGAAAATCATTAATATTTTTATTAAAAAAACTAATGGTAAGGGAGGAGGAAAAAAAGAAATTGCGGAAGGAGGTAGCATGAACATAAAAAAATTACCTATGATTTTAACTAACATAAAATCCTGGATCAAAATACAATTAGAAAATATAAAAATAGAAAATTTTAACAATTAATATTTAATTAAACTATTTTTAATTTAAATAAAAATATTTTTTTTATAATTATTTATCAAATAAATTGCTTATAATTAAAAGAATTTTATGTAATGATATACTATTAAGACATTTTATGGTCTACGTTTAACCCCGTGTTGTTTATAAAGCCAGGAACCAGATGGGCTAAAATCTTTTATTTCAAGGAAAAAAGAATGCTTATTCTAACTCGTCGAGTTGGCGAAACGTTAATAATTGGCGATGAGATAACTGTAACAGTACTAGGAGTTAAAGGTAACCAAGTTCGTATTGGTGTAAATGCCCCTAAAGAAGTTTCGGTACATCGTGAAGAAATATATCAACGTATTCAAGCAGAAAAAAAACAAAAAAAAAGTTGATAGTAAATACTGCATCTTACTTCTTTTAGGTAAGATGCTTTTTTATTTTTTTACAAAAAATTTTTAAAAAAAAATTGACTTATATTAAAAAAAAAGTATTATTAAGATAATAAAAAATTTTTTAGTCAGGTGAGATGGCCGAGAGGATTAAGGCGCTCCCCTGCTAAGGGAGTATGCAGAAATAATCTGCATCGAGGGTTCGAATCCCTCTCTCACCGCCATGTTTATTGTATTTTACACATTTAAATTGCATCCGTAGCTCAGTTGGATAGAGTACTCGGCTACGAACCGAACGGTCGGAGGTTCGAATCCTCCCGGATGCAAAAAAAATCCAAAAAACGTCTTAATCAAGCAAAATACCATGTATAAAAATAAATCTTTAAGAAAATTATTTTTTTAAAAAATTATCTTTTAAAAAAAAATTAAGGAGAAAAAATTGATAGAGGATATCTCAAAAAAAATTGATTGGCTGAAAAAACAGCCAGCAATATTAAAAGATATTTTTCGAGGTATTGAGCGTGAAACTTTAAGAATTGAAAAAAATGGTAACTTTTCTAATACCCAACATCCATATTTACTTGGTTCACCTTTAACACATAAATGGATCACAACTGATTTTTCAGAAAATTTATTAGAATTTATTACACCTGCTAGTAGTAGCATTAATTATTTATTAAAATTTTTAAAAAATTTACATTCTTTCACAGCTCATAAAATCAAAAATGAACGAATGTGGCCATTCAGTATTCCTTATATTTATAATCAATCCATGACTATTAAAATAGCTCAATATGGAACTTCCGATCTTGGGAAAATAAAAAATATTTATAGAAAAGGTTTAAAAAACCGATATGGTGATCTAGTAAATACTATTTCAGGAATACATTATAATTTTTCTTTACCTAAAATATTTTGGAAAAATTGGAAAAAATATGAAAATAACTTACAAAATACAGATTATATTTCATGTGGCTATCTAAATTTAATTAGAAATTATTATCGATTTGGATGGATTATTACCTATTTATTTGGAGCATCACCTGCAGTATCAAAACATTTTTTAAAAAACAAAAAATATGAATTCAAAAAAAATACAGAAGACATGTTATATTTACCATGGTCAACTTCCTTGAGATTAAGCGATATCGGATATACTAAAACTTCTATTACAGAATTGAATATTATGTTCAACGATTTAAAATCGTACATTGAATCTTTACATAAAGCGATAAATACACCTTCAAAAAAGTTTTCTAATATAGGAATAAAAAACAAAAAAGGCGAATTTCTGCAATTAAATACAAATATATTACAAATGGAAAGTGAACTATATACGCCAATAAGACCAAAAAGAAAAACTAATCCTGGCGAATCACTTTTAGAAGCTCTTGGAAAAAGAGGAATTGAATATATAGAAGTGCGTTCTTTAGATATTAATCCATTCTCTTCAATAGGAATAAATAAACAACAAATACTAATATTAGATTTATTTCTAATTTGGTGTGCATTAATTAAAGCACCTAAAATGAATAAAGAAAACTTTTTAGTAAATAATAAAAATTGGGACAAAATTATTTTTGAAGGAAGAAAACCGAATCAAAAAATTTATATTAATAATAAATATGAAAAAAAAACACTAATTGAAATTGGTGAAAAAATTTTTAAAGATTTAAAAAAAATTGCTAAAATACTAGATTATCAATCTAAAAGTTTTAAATATCAACATGCATGTGAAGAAATAATACTTTTTTTTAAAAATCCAGAATTAACTTATTCAGCAAAATGTTTAAAACTTTTAATCAAAAATGGAATAAAAAAAACTGGATTAAATTTAGCAAATAAATATCATAAACAATTTATTAGTAAATTTAATTATAATTCAGATAAAAATACTTTAGAACGTGAAGTTATACTCTCTCATAAAAAACAAAAAAAAATAGAAAAAGACGAAATTTTATTTAAAAAGAATAATCTCTCCCATGCTAAAAATTAACATGGGAAATAATTAAAAATCAACATAATTTTCCATATTGAGTTCACTTTACTATATTATTTAATATATAATTTATTTAATTATTTATTTCTTTATCGAAATAGAGAATTATACTAAATAATTTTTATTGCAATAATTCATCTACTTTATCTAATTTTTCCCAAGGAAACTCTTCTCTTCCAAAATGTCCGTATACTGCTGTATTAAGATAAATTGGACGAAGAAGATCGAGCATTTCAATCAATCCATAAGGACGTAAATCAAAAATATTGCGAACTAAATTAATTAAAGATTTATTGCTTACTTTTCCAGTTCTGAAAGTTTCTATCATAATTGAAGTAGGTTCAGCAATTCCAATAGCATAAGATAATTGAATTTCACAACGATCTGCTAATCCTGCTGCAACAATATTTTTAGCTACATATCTTGCTGCATAAGCAGCAGAACGATCTACTTTTGAAGGATCTTTACCAGAAAAAGCTCCTCCTCCATGTCTAGACATTCCACCATAAGTATCAACAATAATTTTACGACCTGTTAAACCACAATCTCCCATAGGGCCTCCAATAACAAATCTACCTGTAGGATTTATGAAAAACTTCGTATTCTTAGTTAACCATTTTTTTGGTAAAACTGGTTTTATAATTTCTTCCATAACAGCTTCTTTTAAAATATTTTGAGTAATACTTTCTTTATGTTGAGTCGAAAAAACTACTGTATCTATTCCGATTATATGACCGTTTTTATATTTAAATGTTACTTGGCTTTTAGCATCTGGTCTAAGCCAATGTAAAATATTTTTTTTTCTTAATTCAGACTGCTTTTTTACTAGTAAATGAGCATAAGTAATAGGTGCTGGCATTAAAACTTCTGTTTCATTAGTGGCATAGCCAAAAATAATTCCTTGATCCCCAGCTCCTTGTTCTAAGGGATTGCAACGATCTACTCCTTGATTAATATCAGGTGACTGTTTTCCTATAGCACTAAGTATTGCACAAGAATTTGCATCAAAACCTGTTTCAGAATTAATGTAACCAATGTTATTAATAGTATTTCGAGTAATTTCTTCAACATCCACCCAAGCTGTAGTGGTAATTTCACCGCCAATTAAAACCATTCCTGTTTTAACATACGTTTCGCACGCTACTCTTGCTTTTAAATCTTGTTTAATGATTTCATCTAATAAAGCATCAGAAATTTGATCTGCAATTTTATCAGGATGTCCTTCTGACACTGATTCTGATGTAAAAAGATATTCAGTCATTTTTATTTACCTTTTTTTAAAATTCTGAAAAATTAAAAAATATTTTAATAAAAGATATACTAATATTTCTATCTAATTTAAAATATTGTTAAAAATAATACTTGATTAATATATTTATTTAAAATAAAAAAATAAAAAATTTCTTATTTAATAAAATTAATTTTTTAAAAAGACAAAATAATATGATAAAAAAAATAATCTTGATAACGATTAGTATATTTTTTTTTTATTTTTAACTAAAAAAAATAATTTTAAAAAAAATCATATACAAAATTTTCAACAAGCTAAAGTGCTTGCAATTAAAATTCACAAAAATGCACCTGGATCATTTTATTGCGGATGTAAAATTATTTGGAATGGGAAAAAAGGGACACCTGATTTATCATCATGTGGATATAATATTCGAAAAAATAAAAACCGAGCAACTAGAATTGAATGGGAACATGTAGTACCAGCATGGGAATTTGGACATGAAAAAAAATGCTGGAAAAATGGAGGACGAAAACAATGCATCAAGAATAAATTATATCAAAAAATTGAATTTGATCTTCATAATTTGCAACCTGCTATTGGAGAAATAAATGGAGATCGATCTAATTTTAAATACAGTCAACTAGATAGCAATATAAAAAAATATGGTAAATGTACCATGAAAATAGATTTTAAAAAAAAATTAGCTGAACCACCTGATAGAGCTAAAGGGAAAATAGCTCGAACTTATTTTTATATGAGTAAAAAATATAAAATTAAATTATCTAAAATCGAAAGGAATTTGTTTAAAATATGGGATATTAATTTTCCTGTAACTAAATGGGAATGTGAAAGAGAAAATTTAATATTTCAAATACAAGGAAGCCATAATAATTATATTTATAAAAAATGCAAAATTTCTTATTTAAAAACAAAAAATTAAAAAAATGAAAAAACGTATTCCACGAATTTATATCGAAGATTTTTTAAAAATTAATCAAGTAATATCGTTATCTAAATCTTGTACACATTATGTAAAAAAAGTATTGAGAATGGAAGAAAAAGATAAAATAGAAATATTTAATAATACTAATTATATTTTTTTTTCTGAAATAAAAGAAATTAACAGTCAAACAATAAAAATAATAATTTTAAAAAAACAAATAAAAAATCTCGAATCACCATTATCAATTCATTTAGGACAAGTACTATCAAAAAATAAAAAAATGAATTTTTCTATCCAAAAATCTGTTGAATTAGGAGTAAATAGAATTACCCCACTATTTTCAGAATACTGTAATTTTCAAAAAAATTTAAGATGTTTTTCAAAAAAAAATATACGTTGGAAAAATATAGTAATTTCTGCTTGTCAACAATGTCATCGTAATAATATTCCTGAAATTAAACAACCAGAACATATTTTCACATGGTGCAAAAAAAAATATAAAAATGAAATAAAAATAGTATTTGATCCAAATGCTACGTTAACAATTAACGAACTGCCTAAAGAAATTAACTTTGTTCGATTTTTAATAGGCTGTGAAGGTGGATTTTCACTTTTAGAAATGGAAAAAATAATTCAATATGGATTTATTCCTATTAAATTAGGACCTAGAGTTTTAAGAACAGAAACAGCTGTAATTGCAGCAATTACTGCTTTACAAATAAAATTTGGTGATTTCAGTTAATTTTAATGAAAAAAGTATATTTTATTAGGTGTTAAAACAATAGGTAAGGAAACATCCCAAGGTTGTCTAGGTATATAATTAACACGCTGAAAATCATAGGCTATTCCTATCGGAATAAATTTTTTTGTTTTCCAATGCATTAAAAATCGATCATAAAAACCTCCACCCATACCAAGTCTAACACCTTTATGATCAAATGCAACCAAGGGTACTATTATCAAATCTAAATTTGATTCTAAAATAATATCTTGAATGTTATAAAAAGGTTCTAATATATTATATTGATTGTAATATAAAATAGATTGGGAGGTAAACCGAACAAAAAATAATTTTTTTGAAAACATAGAACTTATTATAGGAAGAAATACGTTTTTTTTCTTTAACCATAATTTTAAAATTAAAGGATATGTATTTATTTCTCCATCAAAAGATAAAAAACAAGCAATGTTTTTAGAATTATGAATAAAATCACAATTAAAAATAGTTTTTAAAATTTTATTTGATTCATCATATTGTTGTGTTAACGTTATCGAATTACGTATTATTCGAATATAAGATCGAATTTCTTTTCGATTTTGTAAGAGTTTAGTTGACATAATCTATATAAATTACATTATTAATAGTTTTTAATAAATAAAGTTAATTTTTAATAATCTTAATTCCTTTTTGAGTGCCGATTAAAACAACATCTGCAACTCTTGAAGCAAACAAACCAACACTAACAACTCCAGGTAATGAATTTATTTTTTTTTCTATTAAGATTGGATTATTGATATATAAATTATAAACATCTATAATTATGTTCCCATTATCTGTTGTAATATTTTCTCTTAATTTTGGTTGACCTCCTATTTTTAGGATTTCTTTTGAAATATAAGAAAATGCTATAGGAATAATTTCAATAGGCAATGGAAAATTACCTAAAATATTTACTTGTTTTGATTCATCAATAATACAAACAAATTTTTTTGACATAGCAGCAATGATTTTTTCTCTTGTTAAAGCTGCTCCACCACCTTTAATCATTTGCATATTATTATTGATTTCATCTGCACTATCTACATAGATTTCTAATGAATCAAAAGTATTTAAATCTAATACTTCTATTCCATGTTGTTCTAATAAAATAGTAGAAGAATTAGAACTAGAAACAGCTCCAGATATTAAGTTTTTTACTGTGCTTAAAGCTTGAATGAAATAAAAAACAGTGCTCCCTGTTCCTACTCCTATAACAGTTCCAGGACAAATGTAATCTAATGCAGCCCATGCTGCTTTTTTTTTTAATTCATTTAAATTCATAGTATAAAAACCTATTTTATTTTAAATAAATATTCTAAAATAGAAAAGAATAATAGATTTTTAACATCATTAAACCAATAATTTAATTATAAATTATTATTTTAATAAAAAAATAATTTATATATTTTTATAAAAAACTTTTGTATAGAGAAAAAAAAGATGTTTCTAGAATGGCTGGGGTACCTGGATTCGAACCAGGGATGCCGGTATCAAAAACCGGTGCCTTAACCACTTGGCTATACCCCATTATCATTACAGATTTTTTTTAAAGAAGAATATTTTAATATACGGGAGGCGAGATTTGAACTCGCACACCTTGCGGCGCCAGAACCTAAATCTGGTGCGTCTGCCTATTTCGCCACTCCCGCTACTATGTAATGGCTACGACGGGAATTGAACCCATGACCCCAGCGTTATGAGTGCTGTGCTCTAACCATCTGAGCTACGTAGCCTAATCAAAAAATAAAAAGCGTTTTTTTTATTGTTTTATAAAGATACTACTTTTTTTATTTTATAATATAAAAAATAAATAATCAATATAATTATTTATTTAAAAACAAGTAATTCTTTTATATATTTTAAAAAATAAAACGAGACCTAAAAAAAATGAGTACTGAAATAGAAAAAAAAAACAATAATTTTATTTATAAAATTATTAATGAAGATTTCAAGAAAAATAAAAATTTATTATTACATACACGTTTTCCTCCTGAACCTAACGGATACCTTCATATTGGGCACGCTAAATCAATACATTTAAATTTTGAACTCGCAAATTTATACAATGGATATTGTAATCTTCGTTTCGATGATACAAATCCTACTAAAGAAAATATTAAATATATTAATTCAATTCAAAAAGATATTAAATGGTTAGGTTATAAATGGCATAAAAAAATTTGCTATTCTTCTGAATATTTTCCAAAACTATATGAATATGCAAAAGAATTAATTAAAAAAGGTTTAGCGTATGTAGATGAATTAACAAAACAAGAAATACGAGAATATCGAGGAACTTTAAAAACTATAGGGAAAAACAGCCCTTATAGAAATAGAAGTATTGAAGATAACTTAAAATTATTCAAAAAAATGAAAAAAGGACAATTTAATGAAGGAGAAGCATGCTTACGTGCTAAAATCAATATGAATTCTTCCTTTATTGTTATGCGTGATCCTGTATTATATCGAATTATTTTTTCCACACATCACCAAACTGAAAATAAATGGTGCATATATCCTACATACGATTTTGCTCATTGTTTATCTGACTCTATTGAAGGCATAACACATTCTTTTTGTACATTAGAATTTCAAGATAATAAAAATTTGTATAACTGGATTCTAAAAAATACCAGTGTCAAACATTACCCAAAACAATATGAGTTCTCTAGATTAAATCTAGAATACTCAATTTTATCTAAAAGAAAAATCACAGTTTTAATTGAAAAAAAAATAGTTGATGGATGGGATGATCCACGAATACTCACTATTTCTGGATTAAAAAGAAAAGGATATACAGCGTCTTCTATTCGTGAATTTTGTCGTAGAATCGGTATTACTAAACAAAATAATTTAGTAGAATTTTCTATGCTAGAATACTGTATTAGAAAAGAACTAAATCAAAAAGCAATTCGTACTATGGCTATATTAGAACCAATCAAAATATTTTTATATAATATAGATGATAGTTATAAAGAAAAATTAATAGTTCCAAATCATCCAAATAATCCAAATTTAGGAACTCATGAAGTTATATTTACAAATACAATATATATTGAACGAGAAGATTTTAAAGAAAAATACGACAAAAAATATAAAAGATTAAAAATTGGAGCAGAAATCCGTTTAAGATATGCGTATATAATAAAAGCAGAAAAAATAGAAAAAGATAAAAATGGTAATATTATTAATATAATATGCTTCTGTGATATTAATAGTTTAGGAAAAAAACCAATCAATAAAAAAAATCCAGCAGTAATACACTGGATTGCAGTAAAAAATTCATTTCCAGCCCAATTTAAATTATATAACCAATTATTTAAAATTAAAAACCCTGAAAAAGAAAAAAATTTCTTATCTTTTTTAAATTCTGATTCATTAATAAGAAAAAGTGGTTTTATCGAGAAAAAAATAGCTCAAAATATAATAAAAAAAATGAATAATAATTCTGTATGTTTATCTTTTCAATTCGAAAGAATTGGGTATTTTTGTTTAGATGAATTTGATTCGAAAAAAAATAAATTAGTCTTCAATCGTACTGTTCATTTGCGAGATTCGTGGAATTTTAAAAAAATTAAAAATTAAAATTTTGCACTATACTTAATATTTTAAAATAAAATTAAAAACTTTTATATTTAAAAACTATTTAAAGTATTTGAATAAAAATAATTTAATTAAATATTAAAATTTTAAAACTACCTATTTATTTTAACTGATGTTTTTATATTTAGCATGACTAAAAATTATATTTTTATAACTGGTGGCGTAGTGTCATCTTTAGGAAAAGGTATTGCAGCTGCTTCTTTAGGAGCTATATTAGAAGCACGAAATTTAAAAATAACTATTATGAAGTTAGATCCATATATTAACGTTGATCCAGGCACAATGAGTCCTATTCAACATGGAGAGGTATTTGTTACTGAAGATGGTGCTGAAACAGACTTAGATTTAGGTCATTATGAACGTTTTATTCGAACAAAAATGACATGCTTAAATAATTTTACTACTGGAGGGATTTATTCTGAAGTTTTGAAAAAAGAAAGAAGAGGTGATTATTTAGGTTCAACTATTCAAGTAATACCTCATATTACTAACGCTATTAAAGATAGAATTGTTTTATGTTCTAAAAGAAGTGATATCATTCTTGTCGAAATAGGTGGAACCGTTGGAGATATTGAATCTTTACCATTTCTAGAAGCAATTCGTCAATTAGCAGTCGATGTCGGTCGTAAAAATGTAATATATATACATTTAACACTCGTTCCGTATATAAAAACAGCTGGAGAAATTAAAACTAAACCTACTCAACACTCAGTAAAGGAATTATTATCAATTGGCATACAACCAGATATTTTAATTTGTCGTTCTCAACAAACTGTGCCTATAAGAGAAAGGGAAAAAATTGCATTATTTTGCAATGTTCCAGTTAATGCTGTAATCTCTTTAAAAGACGTAGATTCAATATATACGATACC
Organism: Buchnera aphidicola (Rhopalosiphum maidis); assembly: GCF_003671935.1. Classification (NCBI taxonomy): domain Bacteria; kingdom Pseudomonadati; phylum Pseudomonadota; class Gammaproteobacteria; order Enterobacterales; family Erwiniaceae; genus Buchnera; species Buchnera aphidicola. The sequence continues at coordinate 325,649 of NZ_CP032759.1, read as the reverse complement.
AAAGTTATTAAAAGATCAAAAACTAGACAATTATATTTGTGAATATTTTAAATTAAATGTTCCTGAAGCTGATTTAAAAGAATGGGAAAAAGTCGTTTATGAAGAAAAAAATGCCAATAAAGAAATTATTATTGGTATAATTGGAAAATATGTTAAATTACCTGATGCATATAAATCAGTAATAGAAGCACTTAAACATGCAGGATTAAAAAACAAAATTAAAGTAAAAATAGAATTAATCAATTCTCAAGAAATAGAAAATAAAAAATTTGAATTATTAAAAAGTCTTGATGGTATTCTAATACCAGGTGGTTTTGGAGATCGTGGTATAACAGGAAAATTGCTTTCTGTTCAATATGCACGTGAAAACAATATTCCATATTTTGGCATATGTTTAGGAATGCAAATAGCAATTATAGAATTTGCACAAAATGTCATAGGTATTAAAGAAGCGAACTCTACTGAATTTGATCCAAAATGTAAATTTCCTGTTATTGATTTAATTAATGCTCAAAAAAATGATATAAAAGATGTAATTAATGGGACAAAAAATAATGATCCTAATTTGGGAGGTACTATGAGACTAGGTAGTCAACCTTGTAAATTAACTGAGGACAGTTTATCTAGAAAATTATATAAAAAAGATATTATTATAGAACGGCATAGACATCGATATGAAGTAAACAATTTTTTATTACAAAAAATAGAAAAAAATGGATTAAGAATAGCAGGACGTTCTAAAAAAAACAATATCGTTGAAATCATAGAAATTCCTAATCATCCATGGTTTATTGGTTGTCAATTTCATCCTGAATTTACTTCTACACCACGCGATGGACATCCATTATTTATAGATTTTATAAAATCAGCAAAAAAAATAAAAAACAATTTTAAAACAAAGGTAAAAAATGTCTAAAATATTAAAAATTACTGGTCGTGAAATAATTGATTCTAGAGGTAATCCTACTATAGAATGCGAAGTCCTTCTTGAAGGAGGTTTCATTGGTTTGGCTTCATCACCTTCTGGTGCTTCAACTGGTTCTTTAGAAGCGTGGGAATTAAGAGATCAAGACAACAACCGATTTATGGGTAAAGGTGTTCAAAAATCAGTCGAAATAATAAATAAAAAAATTTTTTATGCCTTAAAAAACAAAAATGCAAAAGATCAATTTGATATTGATCAAACTATGATTAATTTAGATGGCACAGAAAATAAATCTAATTTAGGTGCTAATTCAATTTTATCTGTATCTTTAGCTATTGCTAAAGCAGCAGCATCTTCTAAAGGAATTCCTTTATATCAACATATTGCAGAAATTAACAATACACCTGGTGTATTTTCAATGCCTTTACCAATGATTAATATAATTAACGGAGGAAAACATGCCAATAATAATATTGATCTTCAAGAATTTATGATACAACCCATTTCAGCCAAATCAATAAAAGAAGCTATACGTATAGGAGCAGAAATATTTTATTCATTAGGAAATTTACTAAAAGATAAGGGAATGAGTACTACAGTAGGAGATGAAGGAGGATACGCTCCAAATTTTAAATCTAATGAAGAAGCTCTAAACACAATTCAAGATGCAATACATAAAACTAAATACAAATTAGGAAAAGATATTACACTAGCTATAGATTGCGCAGCTTCTGAATTATATAATAAAAACAAAAAGAAATACCAATTTATCGGAGAAGGTATTGAGTTTAGTTCACAGGAACTAACTCATTATTTAGAAAATTTGTCCAATCAATATCCTATTATTTCTATTGAAGATGGACAAGATGAATCAGACTGGGAAGGTTTTTTATATCAAACAAAAAAATTAGGTAATAAAATCCAATTAGTAGGAGACGATTTATTTGTTACTAATAAAAACATTCTAAAAAAAGGGATTAAAAAAGGTATTGCAAATGCAATTTTAATAAAATTAAATCAAATCGGAACATTAACTGAAACAATGGAAACCATCAAAATAGCAAAAAAATTTAATTACGGTGTAATTATTTCTCATCGTTCAGGTGAAACAGAAGACACGTCAATAGCGGATTTATCAGTAGGGACTGCATCAGGACAAATTAAAACAGGATCAATGAGTCGCTGTGATAGAACTTCTAAATATAATCAATTAATTCGAATAGAAGAAAATCTAGGTGAAAAAAATGCTCCTTTTTATGGATTAAAAGAAGTACACTCATCTTTTTTAAGATAAAAAATTTTCTTAAAGAGAATCAGGTATTCTAAAATATATGCCTGTTTCTCATTAATATAAAATATTGATAATTTGTCATGAGTCTAATTATGTACTATCCAATCAATGAAATTTTTCAAACAATACAAGGTGAAGGCTACTATACTGGAACACCATCAATCTTTATTAGACTACAAGGATGTCCAGTACATTGCACATGGTGTGATACTAAATATACGTGGCAACGCAGTAATCAAGATCAGATTTCTTATAAAAAAATAATAATGAAAAAAGAGTCAGATAGAAAATGGAGTTACATAAATGTTAAAGAAATTATTCTAATAATAAAAACTAAAAAATGGACAGCTAAACATATTGTTATTACAGGTGGAGAACCATGCTTGTATAATCTTTTAGAGATCACACAAGAGCTAGAAAAAAAAGGTTATAAATGTCAAATAGAAACTAGTGGAACTGAATTAATTAGATGTTCTTTAAAAACTTGGATTACACTCTCTCCTAAAATGAATAAAAAAGTACTAGATACATCAATATTTCGTTCTAATGAAATTAAATATCCTATTTTAAAAGAAGAAGATTTATTTTACTTAGAAAGTATTCTAAAAAAAATAAAAAATAAAAAAAATAATTTTATTTTTTTGCAACCAATTAGTCAAAATAAAGAAGCATTAAATATTTGTATCAAAATATGTTTAATAAAAAATTGGCGATTATCAGTACAAATACACAAGTATCTTAAAATTAGATAAATGATCTTTGTGATACTAAAAACCTTGATAAATACATCCTGAAGTACATGTTTCTTTAATTATAACAGTATTTAAAATAGACAATTTAGGTTTTAAACGATCCCATATCCATTTAGCTAATATTTCACTTGTTGGATTTTCTAAACCTGGAATATCATTTAAAAAACTATGATCTAACTGATCATAAATTGGTTGAAACGCTAATTTAATTTCAGCATAGTCTATTATCCATCCATGTTTTTTATCGATTTTATCTTTAAGTTCTAAACGAATGAAAAAAGAATGACCATGTAATCGTCTACATTTATGCGTTTTAGGGACATGCGGTAGATAATGTGCCGCCTCAAATTGAAAATCTTTAAATATGGTAGTTTTCACATTTTTCTCAATGTAATTTTAAAAGACTAATAGAATTTTTAATTATTTTTCAAAATAGGTAATAAATTTAATGGGTTAATAGGTTCACCTTTATAACGTATTTCAAAATATAATTTAGCTAAATTATTATTTAACATACCCATAGTAGCAATTTTTTGATTTTTATATACTTGATCTTTTTGTTTAACAAGAATAGATTTATTAAATCCATATATACTCAAATAATTATCTTTATGTTTAATAATAATTAATTTACCATAATTTTCGAAATAATCATCAACATATACTACTTCTCCTGAAGCAGCAGCCAAAACAGGTTGTCCTTTAAAACCAGAAATTTCAATTCCGTGTCGATTATTAATTCGAAAACGAGAAAAACTTTGTATTTTTGGATTTTTTATAGGCCAAGACCAATAATTAGAAAAAAAAATTGATTTTTTTTGAAATTGAGTATATTTTTTTTCGTTTAATTTTTTATTGCAGAAAAAACATATTTTAGTAAAAAGTCGATTTTTTTTTAAAAATTTTTCAATGTTTAATGGTTGTTCAAAAAAAAATTTACAAGAATTGTATTCTTTTTTTAATTGATTATTAAAATTAAAAAAAGTACAATTTAAATGATTAATATTATTAATTGATATGTCTGCTATCCATATTTTTTGTCCGACGAATATCTTATAGGGTTTTTTAATTTTATTAAATTTGGATAGTTCTTGATAATTATAACCAAAACGTTTAGATATAGAATATAATGTATCTTTATTTTTAATAATATAGAAAATGTGAAAAATGTTCTTTTTAAAAGAAATAATATATTCTCGATTACTGATAAAAATTTCATTTTTTTTATAAAAATATTTCTTACTATTTATCAACAAAGAAAAACATTCTTTTTTTTTAAAAAAAGAACATTTTTAAAATAATTCTCATAAAAATGATCTCGTGAAATTTTAGAATTGTTAAAAAAAATATTTTTTTTATTAATTGAATTTCCGAAAACAAAATTTTTACAAAGGAAAAATGTAAATATTAAAAAAAACAATTTGTATATTAAAAATTTCAATTGCATTAAATTATACCATTTAATTATATAAATAATAAAATTAAGTAATAATTTTATTTAATAAAATAAATTATACTAAATTTTATTAATTTTTTTATTACTCTTTTTAGATTTTACAAGCATTACAAGAGATTGACAAGCTATTCCTTCTTTTCTTCCAATACATCCTATCATTTTAGAACTTGTTGATTTTACACTAACTTTGTCTAGCTTGATATTAAGATCAGATGCTATATTTGATCTCATAAGAAAGATATAAGATGACATCTTAGGAGTTTCAGTAATAATAGTAATATCAATATTACATATATAATAGTTTTTTAAATAAATTTTTTTCCAGATATCTTTTAGTAAAATTCTACTATTAACGTTTTTATATTTTGCATCTTCGCTCGGGAAAAAAGTACCAATATCACCCATAGCAGTAGCACCCAATAATGCATCTATTAAAGAATGTATTAACAAATCACCGTTAGAATGAGCTATTAGGCCTTGATTATGGGGTATTTGGACACCTCCAATAATTAATGGCTTTATACCACCAAAGGTATGAATATCAAAACCATATCCAATTCTCATTATAAATATATCCTCTTAATTTTTTAATAATTCTTTAATATAAAGTTCTGCAAAAACAAGATCTTCAGGATAAGTTATCTTAATATTTTTATAGCTTCCTAAAACAATTAATGGATGATATCCACAATATTCTAATGCTGAGGCTTCATCTGTTATATTTATTTTGTCTTTAATAGTTTTTTTTAAACAAAATCGCAATAAATTTATCGGAAATAATTGAGGAGTTAAAGCATGCCATAAATGATTTCTAGAAATAGTATGCAGTATTTTTTTGTTTTTGTGATTACTATATTTAATAGTATCGCATACAGGTCGCGCTAAAATTCCACCTACTTTACTGTTTTTAGTAATAGAAATTAAATTTTCTAAATCTTGATAACTTAAACAAGGACGAACTGCATCATGAATTATTACCCATTTAGCGTCTGTTGATATAATTAAACCAGATAACACTGAATCTATTCTTTCGTTACCACCTAATACAGAAGATACGCGTAGATTAGATGATATAGATAATTTTTGAAAAAAATTGTCTTCCTGATGTAAACTTACAATAATACGAACTATATTAGGATGTGATAATAATGTTTTTAAAGTATATTCAAGAATAGTACAATTTTTAATTTTTATATACTGTTTGGGAAAATCTAATTGCATTCTTCTACCTATTCCCGCAGCTGGAACTACAGCTATAATTTTTGGTTTAGGTGAATTAATTAATATCATTTAATATCCAAAAAAAAATAATTTTTATTTAAAATATTTAAAATAAATAGCTCATTTTTTTAATTTTTAATTATATTATTTAAACGTTCAATTTCTAATATTAATTGATTGTTTCGTATTTGAGAATCTTCATTTTTTTTTTTTTTACTATAATTTTTTTATATATTTTAATATATTCTAGAATACCATTTTTTCCAATCCAAAGAGAACATTGCAACCAAAAAAATAAAAATAGTAAAAATATTTTTAGCATTTTCATATATAACTCTAAATAATTTTATTTAAAATAAAAATTTTTTATCAATATTTAAAAAAGATATAATATTTCTATCATATAATATTTGAATTAATTTTTTTGTATTATTTTTTAAAGACATTGTCCCATCTAAATAGAGATCTGGTTTTTCTGGAATTTCATATGAAGATTGGATACCAGTAAAATCAGATATTTTACCAAGGCGAGATTTTTGATATAATTTTTTAGGATCACGTTCTTCACATATGTTTACTGGAGTATCAACAAAAACTTCCAAAAAATTTTTTTTTCCTAGCATTGTAGAAATTTTCTCTCTTTGATTTTTATAGGGAGAAATAACAGAAACTAAAACTATCATCCCTGCATCCATCATAAGTTTTGCTACTTCTCCAATACGTCTGATATTTTCATTTCTATCTGAAAAACTGAAACTTAAATCAGAACATAAATGAGATCTAATATTATCTCCATCTAATAAATAAGTATTAAGATTGTTTTTAAATAATATTGTTTCTAAAGAATTAGCAATGCTGGATTTTCCTGATCCTGATAGTCCTGTAAACCATATTACTATAGATTTATGCCCATTTTTTTTCTCACGTTTCATGCGTGTTATCGAATGATTTTGCCAAATAATATTTTTTTTTGAATTATTATTCATTTTAATAAAAAAACCTTTTTTTACTTTTTTATATTCCAATGTGGAAAATGTTTTAAAATTAAATTATATAAATCTAATTCAAAATCATTATTTTTATGAGAAACAAGTTTTTCTTCTTTTTCTATAGTTTTTCGAATCATCCCTGCTCCTACTGTAATATTGCTTAAAAGATCAATAAAAATCAAACTACCTGTGATTTTATTTTCTTCATAGTCATCAAATACAGTTTCCTCACTAAATACAATTTTCACTCGTCCAACACTATTTAATTTTAAAGAATTAGTTTTTTTCTTAACCAAAGTGTTTACATCTATTTTAAATAAAACTTTTTTAATATAAACACGTATTTTTTTTCCGGCTAATTTAATAATATACGAATTACCTATTTCTAATATAGAATTTGTCATCCATACAACATCGATAATTGCTTCTCGAGAAGGTTTTAAAAGAGAATCAACATTTACAAAAAAATCTCCACGATTAACATCTATTTCATTTTTTAAAACTATTGTAATAGCTTCGCCAACTTCTGCTTTTTCTAAATCTTTGTCAAACTGCAAAATACGAGAAACAGATGAATGAATATTGATAGGCAATATTTTAATTTTTTGCCCAACATAAATTTTACCAGAAACTAATGTACCAGAATATCCACGAAAATTTGAATCAGGACGATTGACATACTGTACTGGAAATCTAATTTCTTTAGAGTTAACAACATCTTCAATTTTTATAGTTTCTAAAAAATGCAATAATGTAAATCCTTTATACCAAGGCATAAATTTACTTTTAAATACAATATTTTCACCAATTAATGCTGATATAGGTATAAAAAAAATTTTTAAATCTTGAGAAAAACTTTGAGCAAAAAGAAGAAAATTTTTTTTTATGTTTATAAATATTTCTTCTTTGTATTTTACTAAGTCCATTTTATTTACTGCAACAACTAGATATTTAATTCCAAGTAATGTAGAAATAAAACTATGTCTATAAGTTTGTTTTGATAATCCCTTTCTAGCATCTACTAATAGAATAGATAAATCACATGTAGATGCACCTGTAACCATATTTCGAGTATATTGTTCATGACCTGGTGTATCAGCAATAATAAACTTTCTCTTACTGGTAGAAAAGTAACGGTATGCAACATCAATTGTAATACCTTGTTCACGTTCTGATTGAAGTCCATCAACTATAAGAGCAAGATCTATTTTTTCTCCTTGTGTACCATGACGTTTACTATCATTTCTTAAAGAAGATAACTGGTCTTCATAAATTTGTTTAGTATCATGTAACAAACGACCAATTAAGGTACTTTTTCCATCATCTACACTGCCACATGTTAAAAATTTTAACAAAGTTTTTTGTTCATTTAAATGTAACCAACTTTGAAAACTCTCTTTTGTATTAAGTTTTTTAGTATTAATATTTTTATTCATTTTAATCTCATTTTTTTTAAAAGTAACCTTGTCTTTTTTTAAACTCCATTGAACTTCTTTGATCATGATCAATAGATCGACCTGTACGCTCACTTGTCTTTACAATTAGTGTTTCTTCAATAACATCGGGAAGAGTGATAGCTTTTGATTCAATGGCACTTGTTAAAGGCCAACAACCTAACGTTCGGAATCGAACCATTTTTTTAGTTATCTTTTCATGTGGTTTAATATTAATACGTTCATCATTAACAACTAATAAAGTACCATCTCTTTCTAAGACTGGACGCATAGCAGCAAAATAAAGTGGTACAATCTCTATTTTTTCTAAAAAAATATATTGCCAAATATCTAATTCAGTCCAATTAGAAAGGGGAAAAACACGAATACTTTCTCCTTTGTTAATTTGACCATTATAATTCCACCATAATTCTGGACGTTGTTTTTTAGGATCCCATTGATGAAAAGAATCACGAAAAGAATAAATTCGTTCTTTAGACCGTGATTTTTCTTCATCACGTCTAGCTCCACCAAAAGCAGCATCAAATTTATATTTATTTATTGCTTCTTTTAATCCTTCTGTTTTCATTACATCAGTGTATTTAGTACCACTATCTTGAAATGGATCCACGCCTAATAATTTTCCTTTTAGATTAGAATGAACAATTAATTCTATATTTAAAGATTTAGCAACATAATCTCTAAAAGAATACATTTCTTTAAATTTCCATCCAGTATCTATATGCAATAAAGGAAAAGGTAAACGTCCAGGATAAAATGATTTTCTCGCAAGATGTAGCATAACCGAAGAATCTTTTCCAATAGAATAAAGCATAACAGGATTTTCAAATTCAGCTATTACCTCTCGCATTATATAAATACTTTCTGATTCTAATTGACGTAAATGAGTAGTATTTTGTTTAAACATTTTCTTTCCTTAAATTAAATTTACTATAGAAGAGATATTTTTTGTGTTATTAAATTCACTAGAAGTATTAAACCATTCTAATTTTTTATGTAATAAAACAACTTTCCCAATAATTAATAAAGATGGATTTATAGTAAATTTAACTATTTTATCAAGTTCATCTAAACGTCCTATAACAACTTTTTGTTGTATAGTAGTACCTTTTCCAACAACAGCTATTGGTGTTGATTTAGAACGACCATGTAAAATAAGATTTTGAGAAATATATGAAGCTTGTAAAGTTCCCATGTACACAACTAAAGTATAAGAAGAATCAGATAAAATAGACCAATTATTTGACATACCATTTTGACATTTATGACCTGTAATAAATATTACACCTTGTGCGTATTCTCGATGTGTTAATGGTATACCAGTATAAGCTGAAATACCAATGGCAGATGTAATCCCTGGCACAACTTGAACATCAATACCTTCATTTTTTGCTGCCTCTAATTCTTCACCACCACGACCAAAAATAAATGGATCTCCTCCTTTTAAACGAACTACTTTTTTTCCTTTTTTTGCTAAAGATATTAATAATTTAATAATTTCATCTTGACTAATATTTTTTGCACCAGCAGATTTGCCAACATAAATACATTGTGCATCTCGACGAATAAACTCTAAAATTTCTGAAGAAACTAAACGGTCGTATAAAACTACATCAGCTTCTTGCAATACTTGCAGTGCTCTTAAAGTTAATAATCCACTATTTCCAGGACCTGCTCCAACTAAAATGATTTCCCCAGTTAACAAATGAGGTTTATTCATCATTTTTTTTAAAAATTTAACTGCTTTTTTTATTTCTCCATTAATTACATATTGCACAAAAATACTATTAAATAACTTTTCCCAAAAACGACGTCTTTCTAGTAAAGTAGTAAATTTTTGTTTAATTATAGATCTCCAATTCCCTGCTATTTTAGCAACATTACCCAATCTCATAGGAAGAATAGATTCAATTTTTTCACGCAATAAACGCAATAAAACAGGTGCTGTTCCTCCTGAAGAAATAGCTACAATTACAGGAGATCGATCAATAATAGAAGGAAAAATAAAAGAACATTTTTCTTGATCATCAACGACATTAACTAATATGCAAAGATTATTACATGTTTCAAATATTTTTTGATTTAACTGAATATCGTTAGTAGCAGCAATTACCAAAAAAATCTTATTTAAATAAGAAAAATGAAATTTTTCGGAAATCCAATGTACTTTTTTTTGATCTAGAAGTATTTTAATTTCTGAAGATATATTTTTACTAATAATATTAATTATAGCTCCTGAACGAAGTAATAATTTAATTTTATTAAAAGCCACTTTACCAGCACCAACTACCAATACATTTTTATCTTTTAAATCTAAAAAAATAGGAAGATAATTCACATTTACCCTATTAAAAATAATAAAAAGTTTATATAAGTTTTTGAAAAATGATTAATATTCTTATATTTAATTTTAAATATATAAAATTTTCAAAAGTATGAAAATTAATTTTCATGTAATCCACATTCACGCTTTAATCCAAAAAAACGAGTTTCTTCTTCTAACATACCTGTTTTAAATTTTTTAGTAGTATGAACATCTCCTAAAGATACATAGCCTTCTTTTGATAAAGGATGGTTTTTTAAGTTATTTTCTTTTAAATATTGATATATTTGATGATTAGACCAATCTAAAATTGGTAAGACTTTAAAAATTCCTTTTTGAAGAGAAAGATATGGTAATGCACTTCGACTTTTAGATTGTTCACGACGTAATCCTGAAAACCATGTTTTTACTGATAATTTTTTAAAAGCCAAATCCATTGGTTCTACTTTATTAATAGTATTATATAAATTAATACCTTTGAGTCCTTGAGTCCATAATTTTCCATATCGAGCTTCTTGCCAAGCTGAAGATATAGTGGATCGAAAAACTTTTAAATTTAAATTCCATTTTTTTTTTAACATATCAATAAAATTATATGTTTGAGGAAATAAATATCCAGTATCAATCAGTATAATAGGAATATCAGATTTTTGCGTTACTATAAGATGTAATAATACAATTGATTGGATACCAAAACTAGATGACATAACATGTGTAAACGGTAAATTCCTTAATGACCAAGATATACGTTTTTCAGCAGAATATCTAGACAATAGCATATTAACTTCAGATAAAACTTCCTTTTTTTTTTCAGGATCTAACGAATTTATATTTTTATAGTCAAATTGAGACATATTTATCACCATTAATTCCAAAAATCATGAACAGGATTAACAATTTCTTTTATAATATTTTTTCTAACGACAAAATCTCCAAAATGCTCTTCTTTTTTACGTTCAATAGACCAAGTTTTTATTAAAAACTTTAAATGAGTTAAGATTTCTTTTTCTGTAATATTTTCTTTATACATCTTAGGAATTCGACTACCTATGCGATTTCCTCCAATATATAAATTATATCGACCAATAGCTTTTCCAATTAAACCAATTTCAGCTAATAAAGATCTTCCACAACCATTAGGACATCCAGAAATGCGCAAAATTATTATTTCTTTTTCAACTCCATATTTTAACATGATATTTTCTACTTGAGTAATAAAAAACGATAGCATACGTTCAGCCTCAGCCATTGCTAATGGACAAGTAGGAAAAGAAACGCAAGCCATAGAATTTTCACGTAACGGACTTGTTTTTTTTATTAATCCATGAGAGATGGCAATTTCTTCTATTTCTTTCTTGTTTTCATCAGATATTTCAGAAATGACTATATTTTGATTTGCTGTTAATCTAAAATTACCTTTATGTACATTAGCTATTTTTAATAAACCTGATTTTACTAATTGTTTGTCATTATCGTATATTCTTCCATTTTGAATAAAAATTGTTAAACTCCAATTATTATCAATATTTTTTGTCCATCCAAATCTATCTCCTCGACTAATAAAATGATAAGGACGAATAGTTCCAAAAGTTATATTAGCTCTTTTTTCAACTTCTTTCTTAAAAATACTTAAACCTACTCTTTTTATAGTATACCTAGTTTTTGCATTTTTCCGGTCGGTACGATTTCCCCAATCGCGTTGTGTTGTTACTATAGATTTAGCAACAGATAAAGTTTGTTCAACAGTAATGTAACCTAATTCAATAGCAAGAAATGGCCATGTATTCTTATTTCCATGATTTATAGACAAACCACCACCTATTAATACATTAAATCCTATAATTTTATTATCTTTTACAATTGCTATAAAATTCATATCATTAGCATATAAGTCTACATCATTGTACGGTGGAACCACTACCGTCGTTTTAAATTTTCGTGGTAAATAAGTTTTTCCTAAAATTGGTTCTTGATCTGTAGTAGCTATCTTTTTTTGATCTAACCAAATTTCTGCATATGCTTTAGTTTGAGGTAATAAAAAATTTGAAATTTTTTGAGCCCATCCATAACATTCTTGATGAATTACAGATTCCATAGGATTAGATGTACAAAGAACATTTCTATTAACATCATTAGCTGTACCTAAAGAATCTAAACCTATTTCATGTAGCATTTTATGAGCATCTTTTAATTTTTTCTTTAAAATCCCATGAAATTGAAAAGTTTGACGATTAGTTAAACGGATTGTTCCATATAAGGTATTTTTACTCGCAAAATGATCAATTTGTAACCATTTTTTAGCTTTAATAATTCCTCCAGGTAAACGACAACGCAACATCATTGCATAACGGGGTTCTAATTTTTGTTGATTACGTTCTAAACGTAAATCGCGATCATCTTGCTGATACATACCATGAAATCGAATTAGAGAAAAATTATCACCACTAAAACCATTGGTAATTTCATTTTTTAAATCATTAATAATAGTACCTCGAAGATAATTACTATTTTCTTTAATTGCTTCTTCTGGAGTACTTTTTAACAGTACTTCTTTATTGTCTTTTTTCATTAATATACATCTCTTTGATAACGTCGTTTTATTCTCAAGTCGTTTAAAAATTCACTGGATTCTTCAATATTCATTGAACTATTTTTACTGAAAACATCTAATAGTGCTTTTTCAACATCTTTTGCCATTTTAGATGCATTGCCACATACATAGATCTGTGCGCCTTGCTCTATCCATGCCCATAATTCCTTTCCATTTTCTCTTATTTTATCTTGTACATATATTTTTTGTTTTTGATCTCGAGACCAAGCCAAACTCATCTTAGTAAGAAGTCCGTTTTTTAAAAATCTTTGCCACTCCAATTGATATAAAAAATCTTCAGTAAAATTAGGATTGCCAAAAAATATCCAATTTTTTCCTTTAGATCCATCATTGTCTCGTTGTTGCATAAAAGAACGAAATGGAGCAATACCAGTACCTGATGCAATCATAATAATAGGTAAGTCTTTGTTTTCGGGTAAACGAAAGTTATTATTTTTTTCAATAAAAATTTTTATAGAATCATCAACTTTTAAAAATTGTGATAGGTAACCAGAAGCACCTCCTAAATGTAAAGAACCAGAAATTATTTTCTTCACCACCCCGACTGTAATATGTACTTCATCACTTGTTTCAGATTGAGAAGAAGAAATAGAATATAGTCTAGGTTTTAAAGGACGTAAAATGTTAATTAATTGTTGAGAAGATAGTTTTTTAGGATAATCATTTATCATGTTCAATAAAGGGGTTTGTTTAACGTAGTTGTTTAAGTCTTTATCATTAGATATAATTTTCTGCAAAAATTTATTTTGTGTAATATCAGCATATTTTTGAACAATATGTTTGGTATTTATAGTTAATTCAAAATTATTTTTTAAAGCTTCAAAAACAGTAATCAATTTATCTTTGACTTGAACTTTATCAAAAGTATCTATAGAGAGTAATTTTAATATTTGATTTATTAATTGACTACTATTTTGATACCATACACCTAACGCATCACCAGGTGTATAAATGATATTCAAATCACTTATATCTATCTCAATATGATGAACATCTTTAGTTGAATTTCGACCTGTAATTTTTTGATTGACTAAAATAGTAGCAGAAGCAGGTTTATACTTTGTATAGACATTTAATCCATTAATCAAATTATCTTTATTGTTTTTTTTTAAAAAAGGAATATCTATCTGATTTATAGAAAACAATAAATCTTTAGACCACTTAATATAATTTTCTTCATATTCAATATCTGCATCTAATCTATTAAGTAAACGTTTTGCTCCTAATTCGCTAAATCTTTTATCAAAATCTTTCCCTGATTGACAAAATAAATCATAAGAAATATCTCCTAATCCAAATATACTGTAGTATAAATTGTCTAATCTAGGAGCTTTTTTTGACATGATAAATTTATAAAAAGATAATGCCTCTTCTGGAGGTTCTCCTTCTCCTTGAGTAGAAATAATTAAAACTAAAAACTTTTCATTTTTAATTTTTTTGAAATTGTAATCAGAAACATTAACTAAATTAGTTTTTTTATTTTCATTATTTAAATATTCATTAAAGCGTTTAGCAAGAAGTGTCGCATTACCAGTTTGAGAAGCAGATATAATTGTAATTATTTTTTCTGTATCATCTTTTTGAAATAATTCATTTGGTTCAGATATTAATTTCGAAGAGGTTTGATTAGCTAGATTCCAAAAATAGCCTGAAAGCCAAGCGTATTGAATATTAGAACAATTTTTTTCTATTTTTTCTAAATTTTCTACTTTATCTATACTAAAAGGAAAAAAGGTATCAAACGGATTTTTATTTTTCATTATACTAAATACCTAAATCTTATCATTCTAAAAAAATAACATTATTAATTCAGTATAATTTACAGAAAATATTAATTTTTAGCTACTAATAAAAAGTCAAAATTTTATGTAAAAACCATTTTAAATGAATTATTTACTTTCTAATTCAATCAATTTTTCCTTTGCATCCTTTATTACAATATGTGGAATTCCAGATAAAGCAGCTACTGATATACCATAACTTTTTTTTGAAACTCCTTTTTCAATTTTATATAGAAAAACTATACTTGAATTATGTTCAATAGCAGAAAAATGAAAATTTTGGATGTTTTTAAAAAATTTTTCTAATTTTGTTAATTCAATAAAGTGAGTAGATAATAAAATCATAGATTTATTTTTAATAATTAAATATTTAGAACATGACCAAGCTAATGCTAACCCATCTTTATTTGATGTTCCTCGTCCTAATTCATCTATTAAAATTAAACTATTACAAGTAGCATTATGAAGAATATTAGATATTTCTGTCATTTCCATCATAAATGTTGAATAACCATTACTTACGTCATCTGCAGAACCAATACGTGTAAAAATTTTATCAATTGGACCAATAGAAGCATATTTTGCTGGTACGAAACTACCTATGCAAGCCATGATAACAATAAGTGCAACTTGACGCATATAAGTACTTTTACCACCCATATTAGGGCCTGTAATAATAAGCATTCTATTCGTATTGGATAAAGAAATAGAATTGGTAATAAAGGGAGTTTCTAAAAAACATTCAACAACTGGATGACGACTGTCTAACAAGGAAATACCATATTTTTTAGTCATTTTAGGACAAACATAGTTTAAAGATATAGAACGTTCTGATAAATTCGCTAAAACATCTAATTCTGACAATGCAAATGCACTATTTTTTAATCGTTCTAAAAAAGGTTCTATTATATCAAATAATTCTATATAGAGCGTTTTTTCTAAAAGCAAAGCTTGAAATTTGGCAGTAATAACTTTTTTTTCATAATTTTTCAGTAGAGGAATGCTGTAACGTTCTGTGTTTTTTAAAGTTTGTATCTTAAGATAAGATTGTGGAATCAAATGAACGTGACGTTTGTTGACTTGAATATAATAACCAATAATATTATTGTATCTAATTTTAAATGAATCAATATTCAATCTATCTTTCTCTTTTATTTCAAAATCTTTTAAATATTTTTGAGAATTATTTTGTAACAATCTTAATTCATCAAGTTTTTTATTGTAATTAAATGCTATTACTCCTCCATCTCGAATAGACGAAGGAACTGTTAAATTTATCGATTTTTTTAATAAAAATAATATTTTTTCAAATTTTCCAATAGAAATACGAAGATTATTAATGTTATTTGATTTTATTTTTTTTAATATTAAATCTAAACTGGGCAAAACATTTAATGTAGAACGCATTCGTACAAAATCACGAGGTAAAGCTGTACGTAAGGCTAAACGAGAATATATTCTTTCTAAATCGCTAACTTGACTAAGAATATATTGTATTTCTTTATAAAAAGGTTGCAAACATTTAATCATATTATGACGATTTCGGATTACATTTAAATCTTTTAATGGAGAATTTAACCAACGATTTAATAATCTTCCACCCATAGATGTTACTGTTTTATTTAATACTGAAGAGAGAGTGTTTTTGTTTTCATCCGAAATACTTTGAGTAATTTCAAGACTTTTACGCGTACTCGTATTCATAAAAATATTATTTTCCATATAATTAAATTGAATTTTACGAATATGAGGTAAATATGCTATATGCATTAATTTGACATAATTAATTAAACAACCTGCAGGACGAATAACAAAGTGATTTTTTTTAATACCAAATCCATTCAAACTAGAAGTTTTAAATTGTAAATTTAATAATTTATATGAAATTTCTAAATCAAAATCTAATAATGGACGTTTTTGTATACATTTTCTATTAGATATCAATAAAATATCTTCAAAATTTTCAGGATATAACAATTCTGTAGGATTTGTACGTTCAATTTCTGATAATAAAGAATTTTTATCAAAATATTCAGAAACACCAAAAAATCCTAAAGAAATATCTAAAACAGCATATGCAAACTTGTTGTTTTCTTTCCAAACAGAAGCAATAAAATTATCTTTATTCTCTTCAAGAAAAGCTTCATCTGTAATAGTACCAGGAGTTATTACTCGAACTACTTGACGAGTTAACAGTTTTTTTTCAGAATGAATATCTTTTATTTGATCACAAACTGCAACAGATTCTCCCATTTTTACAAGCTTAGAAAGATAATATTCTGCAGTATGACATGGGACTCCAGCCATAGGTATAGTGTTTTTATTTGAATAACCTTTTTTTGTTAAAGTGATTTTTAACAGTCTAGAAACACGCTTAGCATCTTCATAAAACAATTCATAAAAATCACCCATTTGATAAAAAAGCAACATATCAGGATATTGTGATTTTAAAGATAAATACTGTTTTATCATTGGAGTATAACTATTATTTTCAGTCATTTGGAACTCAAATATAATTAAAATTATGAAAAAAATTTTAAAAATTTATAAAATAAAAATTTAATATTATACACTATATAAGTGTATTCTTTTTATTTTATAAATTATTTTATAATCTTTAATTTGTACAAAATATAAAACACGGATAAAAAAAATGAAAAAAATATTAATTGTTTTATACAGTATATTTTTATCTTGTAGTGCTTTATCTTATGAATTCACTAATCAAAAAGAATACGACATAGAAAAAAGAAATATTTCGAATGTTCCTGAAGTAATGCATTTTTTTTCTTTTTTTTGTCCATACTGTTACGAACTAGAAAAGACACATAATATTCAATCTTTAATTAAAAACAAATTAAATAAAAAAACAAAAATACAAACTTACCATGTTAATTTTTTAGGAGGAACATTTAGTAAAAAATTAACAAAAATTTGGATAATAGCGCAACAAATGAAAGTTGAAGAAAAAATTATGATACCTATTTTTAAAGAAATTCAAGATAATAATACCGTAAGTAATATTTCTAAAATTAAAAATATATTTTTGAAAAAAACAGGAATAAATTCAGATCAATATAACCAATTTTGGAACAGTTTTACAATTAAAACATTAATAAAAAAAAATGATAATGATATAAAAAAAATAAAATTAAATCATGTTCCCAGTATGATAATCAATGGAAAATATATTATTGATTATTATAAATTAGAGATGATTTTTAAAAAACAATTCTCTAAAAAATATATAAAACTAATAAACTTTTTACTTTCAAAAAAATAAATTAATACAATATAATTCAAAGCTGTGTATTTTATATGGTAAACTCTTGTTTATATAAGTAATAAGAACATTGTCAATATTTAATCCACATCTTTTTTTTATACTATTTTTTTTTTTCATTAAAATTAAATTGACTTAACTTTTTGATTTTATTAGAAAATAAAAAAAAGTAAAAAAATATTATATTGATGTAATATATTTTACACACAAAGTTATCCACAGGATAACTTTTGTAAAAAATTATTTAATAATATTTATTTTATATTATTATCTTACATTTTACTAAATTCGGTTTTAACTAATTAAAAGATAAAAATTCATGTTATACATAAAAAAAAAACCTATTATTATAGTCGATGGAAGCTTATATTTATATCGTTCTTATTTTACATTTCAAAACTTTAATAATAATGAAGAAAACCCATCTGGGGCTATATATGGAATGTTAAAAACGATAGAAAATATTTTAAAAAAAAATTATGGTTCAAAAAAAATTATTATTATTTTTGATTCATCTAAAAAAACTTTCAGAAATACAATATTTAAAGAATATAAAAGTAATAGAGCTAAAATGCCTAATAAATTATACGTACAAATTCCACCCCTTTTAAAAATTTTTAAAGAAATTGGTATTAAAACTTTAAATATTTTAGGAATAGAAGCTGATGATATTATTGGAAGTTTGGCTTATAAACTAGAACAAGAAGGAGAACAAGTATTAATTGTTAGTCATGATAAAGACATGATACAACTTGTAACCAATAATATTAATATATTGCATTTAAGTAAAAATAATATTATTACTCCCGATAAAATAAGAGAAAAATATGGTATTTATCCTCAAGAATTTATTGATCTTTTAGCTCTAATGGGAGATGCTTCTGATAACATTCCAGGAATTCCTAAAATTGGCATGAAAACTGCATTATGTCTATTAAAAAAATTTTCAAATATTAAAAATATTTATAATAACATTGAAAAAATACAATTTTTATCTTTTCGAAATTCTAAAAATGCTGCTATTCAACTAAAAAAATATAAAGAAACTGCTTTTCTTTCATACAAATTAGCACAAATAAAACTAGATGTTCCTATTAATATTACTTCTGAAGAAATTACTTTAAAAAAAACATGTTTTAAAAAATTATCTAATTTAATTAAATTATATTCATTTAATAAATAAAAATATCTATATTTAATGATATTTTTTATACCAAAAATTTAATTTAGATTTTAATTCTTTAATTCCTACTTTTTTTAAAGATGAAAATAATTGAATATGAAACTCATTTGAAAATTTTTCTAATTTTTTGTGCACTTTTTGAAATTGAATTTTTTGATTATTTATTGTAAACTTATCACATTTCGTTAACAATAATAAAATAGGAATTTTATAATCGAAAGACATGCGTATTATATCTTCGTCAAAAATCTTTAAAGGATATCTAATATCCATTAATAAAACTAATCCCTTTAAAGCTTTACTAGTTGTTAAATAACTATGTATCATATTTTGCCATTTTATCTTAATTAAAACAGGAGCTTTAGAATAACCATAACCCGGAAGATCAACGATTCTAAAATTAGAAGTTACTTGAAAAAAATTAATCAATTGAGTACGGCCAGGAATCTTACTAAAACGAGCTAGTTTTTTTTGATTAGTCAATGCATTAATAGCGCTAGACTTTCCTGAATTAGAATAACCAACAAAAGCAATTTCAATTCCATTTTCAATCTTTATATCAGAAATGTTAGAAATACTCTTTAAAAAAAATGTTTTGTTATAATTCAAAATAGTCAAAATTTAACCTCAAATGTCTGGAATCAAAAATTTTTTTTGAAAATATTTTTATGTAGAATTACTGTATTTTTTCTAGAAAATCTTTCTCAAATAAATTCGATATCTTTAATATAAAACACATAATCCGCAAGATTTAATCTTTTCTTAAATTCTATCTAAAACTAATCTTTATTGGTATATCTATTTATTTAAAAAATTACTTTTTAAAGGAAAAAAAATGCATCAAAATATAAGAAATATTGCTATTATAGCACATGTTGATCATGGGAAAACAACATTACTTGATCAGCTTTTACAACAATCTGGAACTTTTCAAAAACATGAAGAAAAGAAAGAACGTATCATGGATTCTAATGATTTAGAAAAAGAAAGAGGAATCACAATTTTATCTAAAAATACTTCTATTAAATGGAAAAAATATAAAATCAATATTATTGATACACCAGGTCACGCTGATTTCGGAGGTGAAGTAGAACGAGTAATGTCTATGGTTGATTCAGTTTTACTAGTTGTAGATGCATTAGATGGACCTATGCCACAAACTCGTTTTGTCACTAAAAAGGCATTTAAACACGGTTTAAACCCCATTGTAGTTATTAATAAAATTGATAGAAAAAATTCTCGTCCTGATTGGGTTATAAATGAAATCTTTGATCTTTTTATAAATCTTAATGCTAATGATAAACAACTTGACTTTCCAATTATATATACTTCTGCTATTCTTGGAACTTCAGGGACCGACTATCTTCAGATGCAAAACGATATGATTCCATTATACGAAGCAATTATTAAACATGCTCCATCTCCTAATGTAGATCCTAATCAAAAATTTCAAATGCAAATTTCTCAACTTGACTACAATAATTATTTAGGAGTAATAGGCGTTGGCCGTATTAAACAAGGTCATATCAAACCTAATGATTCAGTAGTTATTATTGATAATTTAGGAAAAAGTAGAATTGGTAAAGTTAATAAGGTATTGAATTACTTTGGACTTAAAAGATTAGAAATAGAAAAAGGCGAAGCAGGTGATATAATCGCTATTACAGGTCTAAACAAATTAAATATTTCTGATACAATCTGTCATCCAGATCATTTACAACCCCTGCCACCATTAATTATAGATCAACCTACAGTAAATATGTTTTTTTCAGTTAATACTTCACCTTTTTCAGGAAAAGAAGGTAAATATATTACATCACGTCAAATTTTAGAAAGATTAAAAAAAGAAACTATACATAATGTAGCTTTACAAGTAAAAGAAACAAAAGATGCAAATACTTTTTCTGTTTCTGGACGTGGCGAATTACATTTATCTATATTAATAGAAAATATGCGTCGAGAGGGATTTGAACTAGAAGTATCTCGTCCAAAAATAATTTTTCGTAAAATAAATGACACGAAACAAGAACCATTTGAAAACTTAATTCTAGACATTGAAGAAAAGCACCAAGGCAATGTCATGAAGTTTATAGGAGAAAGAAAAGGCGAATTAAAAAATATAATTGTCGATCCTAATAAAAGGATACGTCTTGAATATATTTTATCTAGTCGAGCGCTAATTGGATTTCGTACAGAATTTATGAGTATAACTTCTGGTACTGGGCTTTGTTATTCATCTTTTAGTCACTATGAAGAATATCAAAAAAACGATATAGGACAAAGAAAAAATGGAGTTTTAATATCAAATAGCACTGGCATGGCTGTAGCTTTTGCTTTATTTAATTTACAGGAAAGAGGAAAATTGTTTTTAGGACATGGTAGTCAAGTTTATGAAGGTCAAATAATAGGTCTTCATAATCGTTCCAATGATCTAACAGTAAATTGTCTTACAGGAAAAAAACTGACTAATATGCGAGCTTCAGGAACAGACGAAGCAATAATTTTAACAACATTTACAAAATTTACGCTAGAAGAAGCTTTATCTTTCATCAACGATGATGAATTAGTAGAAATTACACCAAAATCAATACGTTTAAGAAAACGTTATTTAAAAGAAAACGAGAGAAAAAAAGCAAATCGAAATAAAAATACTATAGTTAATTAAGAAATTTTTGTCAGAAAATTAACTTTTATTAATTATATAATTCTATTTAATCAATAGAATTATATAAATAATTTTAAATAAAAAAAGATGTTTCATATATAGAAAAAAAATTTTTATAATTTTAGTTTTTTAATAATTGAGAAATTAATACGTTATGTTTATTTTTTTGATGAAATAAACACAAATGTTCAGCTTTAATGATAGTTTTTAAGTCATTTATAGCTTTTTGAAAATCATCATTAATAATTAAATAATCATATTCTGAATAATGATTCATTTCATCAACGGCTTTTTCCATTCTTTTTGAAATAACTGTATCACTATCTTGTCCTCTTTCTCTTAATCTTTTATATAGTTCATCTTTAGATGGAGGAAGTAAAAAAATACTCTTTGAATGTGGCATCTTATATCGAATTTGATTAGCTCCTTGCCAATCAATATCAAGAAAAACATCAATTCCTGAAAATAACATTTTTTCAATAGATTGACGTGAAGTTCCATAATAGTTATTAAATACTTTAGCATGTTCTAAAAAAGACTGTTGTTTAATCATTATTCTAAATTCTTTCTTTGATATAAAATAATAATGTTTTCCATGAGATTCACCAGGTCTCATGACTCTAGTAGTATGAGAAATAGACACTTGGATATTATATAAAGATTTTGTTTTTAATAGTCCTTCAATTAAACTAGATTTTCCCGTTCCACTTGGTGCTGAAATAATAAAAAGAATACCTTGAGACATGATGTTTTAAAAATTATTATCTAAATTTTTGCACAGAAAGAATTTTTTTAAAAAATATTAAATAAAATATAAAAAATACTAATTTTTAATTAAAAAAATATTTTTAAATTCATAAATTCTAAATATATTTTGAATCTTTACAGATTTGTTTAAAACTGCTTGTATAACAATTTCATTAACTTTAACATGAACTATTGCTAGTAAGAAACCAATTCTATACCATTTTTCATCTTTTTTCATTTCAATAATAGAACCAATTTTAGGATTAATATTTCCTGTACTTGATAAAATATATAATTCATGTTTATTCAAATTCTTATGGAATACTCGTGCTATTGTTTCTTGTCCATAATAGCATCCCTTATTAAAGCTTACAGCTTGAAGATTTGTTAAATTGATAGATTGTGGCAAAAATTTTTGAGAATTTTGTTCATCAATAATAGGAAATCCTGCCTCTATATCTAATAGAAGCCATTGTTTACTATTGTTTAGTAAAATAATTTCATTTTCTTTTTTGCGTAAAAAAAATAAATCCTTTAAAGACAAAACTAATAAAAATCTTTCAAAAGGTTTTGAAAACCAAAGTATAGTTTTATCTTCATGAAAAGTTAATGGACACTGTTCGTTTGGGATATCAATAAAATATTTCGATAAAAACAACTTAGCGTCAATTCCAGATAAGCCAAATAAAAAAATATTATCTAATTCTCGAATTTGTACTTTAGAAAAAACAGCATATTTTTTTAGTTCTTTAATGTGTGTTTTAACAATACTTTTACGAATAATATAAGCATAACCTTTTTTATAATGGAATAAAAACATAGTTGCCCATACTTTTCCATTAAAGTTACAATGAGCACAAAGTTTGTATTCTTCTTTTTTTAAAAAATTAATATCAATAGTAAATTGATTTTGGAGATGTTTTTTACCATCAAGACCATCTATGTAAACTAGACACCATTCTTCAAGTAAACTTAATGTTAAAGGTAGATTAGTTGAAGGGTAAACAGATTTTTTTAAAAAATTAAACAACAACATTGTTTCTCCTGAAAATAAAAAAATAAAATTATTAAATTAAATATATAATAAAAAAAGTACAAAAATAAATTTTTGGAAAAAATTATGATAGATATCAATACAATAACAAGTCAAATAAAAAAATTGACACAACGCACAAAAGATTTGAAGAGGTATCTTTGACTATACAGTAAAAAATGCACGTATTTTAGAAATTGATTTAGAATTATCATCAGCTGAAACATGGAAAAAAAAAGAATCTATATATAATCTAAATAAAGAAAAAAATTTATTAAATATTATAGTAAATAAGATTGATAATATTGAAAAAAATATAAAAGAAACAATTATCTTCTTGGATTTGGCTATAGAAACAAAAGATAGTGCAATTTTACAAGATATATTTACAGACATTAAAAACACAAAGAAAAAAATAAAAGAACTTGAATTTTATTGTATGTTTTCAAATAAACATGACAACTGCAATTGTTACATCGATATACAATCTGGTTCTGGAGGGACAGAAGCGCAAGATTGGTCAAGAATATTATTAAGAATGTATTTAAAATGGTCTGATAAAAAGGGATTTAAAACAGAGATTATTGAAGAATCTATAGGAGAAATAGTTGGTATAAAATCTTCTACTATTAAAGTTTCTGGAGAATATGCTTTTGGATGGCTAAGAACAGAAACAGGAATACATCGTTTAATTCGAAAAAGTCCATTTGACTCAGGAAAAAGACGTCATACTTCATTTAGTTCAATTTTTATATATCCAGATATAGAAGATAAAATTAATGTTGAAATTAACCCATCTGATCTTAGAATAGATGTATACAGAGCTTCAGGAGCAGGAGGACAGCACGTAAATAGAACAGAATCAGCTGTTCGAATTACTCATTTACCTACAAATATTGTCACTCAATGCCAAAGTAATCGATCACAGCACAAAAATAAAGAGCAAGCAATTAAACAAATGAAATCTAAATTATACGAAATGAAAATACGAGAAAAAAAAGAAAAACAAAAAAAAATAGAAAATAATAAATTAGATATCAGCTGGGGTAATCAAATTCGTTCTTACATATTAGATAGCTCAAAAATAAGAGATCTTAGAACTGGAATAGAAAAATATAATATACAATCTGTATTAGATGGTGATTTAGATGATTTTATTGAACAAAGTTTAATAATGAAATTATAGGAAATAAAATGATTAAAAAAACAGATTTAAGTAGCAATACTTTTAACAATGAAAAAAAAACAAGAAAAGAAAAATTAATTAATATGAAAAAAAATGGATTTTCTTTTCCAAATAATTTTAAAAGAAATACTAATTCTATAAAAATATATCAAGAATATAAAGATAAAACAATTAATGAACTTAAAATATTAAATATTGAAGTTTTTATCGCAGGTCGTATGATACAAAGAAGAACTATGGGAAAAGCATCTTTTTTTACACTACAAGATATGGTAGGAAAAATACAAATTTATACTAGGGAAAAAGAAATTGGATCTGAATTCTATAAAAATCATTTTAAAAAATGGGATATTGGAGATGTTTTAGGTATACAGGGAGTGTTGTTTAAAACAAAAACAGGAGAATTAACTATTTTCGGTAAAAAATTAACAATATTAACTAAATCTTTAAGACCTTTACCTGATAAATTCCACGGATTATCTAATCAAGAAAAACGTTATAGAAAAAGATACTTAGATTTAATTAGTAATAGTAAATTATTTAATATTTTTAAAAATCGTTTTAAAATAATCAGATTAATTCGAGATTTTATGGTAGAAAATAACTTTCTAGAAGTAGAAACTCCTATGTTGCATAATATTCCTGGTGGAGCTACAGCTCGACCGTTTGTTACTTATCATAATGAAATAAACAAAGAAATGTACTTACGAATAGCGCCCGAATTATATTTAAAACAACTAATTATAGGCGGTTTTGAACGTATTTTTGAACTAAATAGAAATTTTCGTAATGAAGGGGTGTCTTCTCGACATAATCCAGAATTTACTATGATGGAAGCATATATGGCTTATTCTAATTATGAAGATATGATGAATTTTACTGAAAATTTACTAAAAAACATAACAAAATTACTTTTTGGAAAAAATAAAATACAATATAACAAATATTGCTTAAATTTTAATCTTCCTTTTAAAAAATTAACAATGAAAGAATCGATTTTAAAATTTAATTCAGATATTTGTTTGTCAGATTTAAATAGTTTAAAAAAAATTAAAAAAATTGCAAATAATATTGGTATAGAAATAAAAGAAAGTTGGAGTATAGGTTATATAGAAAATGAAATTTTCGAAAAAACAGTAGAAAAAAAACTCATTCAACCGACTTTTATTACTCAGTACCCAGTAGAAGTTTCTCCTCTAGCCAGACGTAATGATTTTAATTCTAATGTGACAGATAGATTTGAGTTGTTTATTGCTGGATATGAAATCGGAAATGGATTTTCTGAATTAAACGATCCAGAAGACCAAAAAAATAGGTTTTTAAATCAAATGAAAATAGCAGAAAAAGAAAAAAATAAAGATATATTTTATGATGAAAATTATATAGAAGCATTAAAATACGGTTTGCCTCCTACTTCCGGTTTAGGAATTGGAATCGATCGTTTGATTATGATACTAACAAATCAAATGAGCATTCGCGATGTTATTTTATTTCCAACATTGCGTTCATTTAAAAAATAATTTTTAATTTTTTAGAAATTTATTTTACATAAATTATTCCATTGTAAAATAATTAAATAGGAAAAAAAATGCCAGAATTATTAAAAAAAACTAAAACAAATCTTAATTTTAATAATATTCAAATATTAATAAAAAAATTTCAATCCCCTTTTTGGGTTTATGATTCGAATATTATCTATAAAAAAATAAAATTATTAAAAGAATTTGATATTATTAGATTTGCTCAAAAAGCGTGTTCAAATATTCATATATTACATTTAATGAAAAAAAACAATCTAAAAATAGATGCAGTTTCATTAGGTGAAATAGAACGAGCTTTAGCAGCTGGATTTAAACCTAATTCTAACGAAATAATTTTCACGGCAGATCTTTTTGATGAAGAAACTTTATCTAAGATAGTTGATCTTAAAATACCAGTGAATGCAGGATCAATAGATATGTTAGAACAATTAGGTAAACGTTCCCCCGGTCATCATGTTTGGTTGAGAATCAACCCAGGATTCGGACATGGACATAGTAAAAAAACCAATACTGGAGGAGAAAATAGTAAACATGGAATTTGGAATCCTAATTTAGCTATACCTATTATAAAAAAACATAAATTAAAGCTAATAGGTTTACATATGCACATTGGTTCAGGAGTTAACTATGAACACCTAAAAAAGGTAAGTCAAGCCATGGTCGAACATGCAATTAAAATAAATGAAAAAATATCATCTATTTCAGCTGGAGGTGGATTACCAATACCCTATAAATTTAATGAAAAACCTATTAATACGAAAAAATACTTTAAAATTTGGGATGAAGCAAGAAAAAAAATATCTAGCTTTTTAAATACACCAATTCAATTAGAAATTGAACCAGGTAGATTTTTAGTAGCAGAATCAGGAATTTTAATTGCACAAGTAAGAGCAATTAAAAAAATGGGAAATAAAAATTTTGTCTTAATTGATGCTGGTTTCAACGATCTTATGCGTCCAACTATGTATGGAAGTTATCATCACGTATCTGTTGTATCTGCACACAATCGAAATATAAACGAAAGAGATACAATAGATACAATTATAGGCGGCCCTTTATGCGAATCAGGCGATATTTTTACACAAAAAGAAGGTGGAACTATAGAAACTAGAAAATTACCAATATTAAAAATAGGAGATTACTTAATTTTTCATGATACAGGTGCTTACGGTGCTTCAATGTCCTCTAATTATAATACAAGACCGCTTATTCAAGAAATAATGATAGAAAATAATACCTTCAAAACTATTCGAAGACGACAAACAATTGAAGAATTATTAAATTTAGAAAAATAAAATTTTTTATAGAAAAATACAATTTAAATAATAAAGGATGTAATAAAATTACATGTATATTAATTTTCCAAATATCAATCCTATTATTTTTTCCATTGGTTCTTTCAAAGCTCACTGGTATGGCTTTATGTATTTCATAAGTTTTATATTTGCTCTATGGTATGGAAAAAAAAAATATAAAAAAAAAATCAGATAAAGAAAAGATAGAAAAACTATTATATATTATTTTTTTAGGTTCATGCATTGGAGGTAGAGTAGGATACATAATTTTTTACAATTTTTCATATTTTTCTCAAAATATATTATGCTCACTGCACATTTGGGAAGGTGGTATGTCATTTCATGGAGGATTGATAGGAGCAATAATGGCCATGTATTACTTTTCTTTAAAAAAAAATATTAAAATATTAAAAATATCTGATTTTATAGTTCCAATTGTACCTTTTGGATTAGGGGCAGGAAGATTAGGGAATTTCATTAATGGTGAACTATATGGTCGAATAGCACCAAATTTTTCATATGCTATTCTATTTCCTACTACATATAAAGAAGATTTAAAAATAGTTTCTAAAAATCCTAAGTTACAAACCATATTAGATGAATACGGAGTATTACCTCGACATCCCTCGCAACTATATGAATTCTTTTTAGAAGGTATACTTTTATTCTTGATAATTTATTTTTTTACTAGAAAAAAAAGAAAAACAGGTAGTATAAGTGCTTTATTTCTAATAAGTTATGGAATATTAAGAATAATAAGTGAATTTTTTCGAGAACCAGATCCTCAAATCGGATTATTTAAAAACATAATAACTATGGGTCAAATATTATCTATTCCAATGATTGTTGTTGGATGTATTATAATTTGTCAATCTTTTTTTAAAAAATAACCTTTTTCTTTTGAGATAATATGAAACAATATTTAAATTTAATAAAAAAAATAATTAAAAATGGAAAATCAAAAAAAGATCGAACTGGTACAGGAACATTATCTATTTTCGGATACAACATGAGATTTAACTTGAAAAAAGGATTTCCTCTTATTACAACGAAAAAATGTCATATACCATCAATTATCCATGAACTGTTATGGTTTCTTAAAGGAGAAACGAATATTGCATATCTTAATAAAAACAAAATATCAATTTGGAATAATTGGGCAGATGAATTTGGTAATTTAGGTCCAATTTATGGAAAACAATGGAGAAGTTGGAATACAACTGAAGGCAAAGAAATCGATCAAATAAAGAATATATTACAACAAATAAAAGAAGATCCTAATTCTCGTAGAATATTAGTATCCAGCTGGAACGTTGGAGAAATTGATAAAATGTCTTTAGCTCCATGTCATGTACTATTTCAATTTTATGTATTAAAAAAAAAATTAAGTTGTCAACTTTATCAGCGTTCTTGTGACGTATTTCTCGGTTTACCTTTTAATATAGCTAGCTATGCGATACTTATACATATGATAGCTCAACAATGCGATCTCCAAGTTGGAGATTTTTTATGGACAGGAGGAGATGTTCATTTATATAAAAATCATATTGAATCAGCAAAAAAACAAATACTTCGCACACCTCGAAAATTACCAGAATTAATAATTTCAAAAAAACCTAAATCATTATTCCATTATTCTTTTGAAGATTTCAAAATTATTGGATATAACCCATATCCTTTAATCAAGGGAAAAATATCTGTATAAGAAGACTATATTTTATACTAATAAAATATATTTATATAATAACTAGGATTAATTTTATTAAAATGAAATATATATATATAAAAACTTGGGGTTGTCAAATGAATGAATATGATTCATCTATGATGACTACA
Source organism: Buchnera aphidicola (Rhopalosiphum maidis) (assembly GCF_003671935.1). NCBI lineage: Bacteria > Pseudomonadati > Pseudomonadota > Gammaproteobacteria > Enterobacterales > Erwiniaceae > Buchnera > Buchnera aphidicola. The sequence continues at coordinate 296,077 of NZ_CP032759.1, read as the reverse complement.
TTCTTAGAAAAAACAAAAAAATATTTAATTACTAAAGAGGCTGAAAAAGCTGATATTTTAATTTTAAACACCTGTTCTATAAGAGAAAAAGCTCAAGAAAAAGTTTTTCATCAATTAGGAAGATGGAAAAAATTAAAAAATAAAAAACCAGATATTATTATTGCCGTAGGAGGTTGTGTAGCGACACAAGAAGGTAAAGAAATTTTTAAAAGAGCAAATTATGTAGATATTGTATTTGGTACACAAACTTTACATAAATTACCTGAAATGATTGATAAGGTAGAAAAAAAACGTCACTTTACAATTGATATTAGTTTTCCTCAATTAGAGAAATTTAATTATTATTCTTTAGAACCTAAAACCACAGGATATACAGCTTCTGTTTCTATAATGGAAGGATGTAACAAATACTGTTCATTTTGTGTTGTACCGTATACTAGAGGAAATGAAATTAGTCGTCCATCTGACGATATTTTACTAGAAATATCAATTTTAGCTGAAAATGGCATTAAAGAAATTAATTTATTAGGACAAAATGTCAATGCATATCGAGGTCGTACTTTTAACGGGAAAATTTGTTTTTTCTCAGAATTATTACGATTAGTTTCTGAAATAGACGGTATCAATAGAATTCGTTTCACAACAAGTAATCCACTTGAATTTACTGATGATATTATTGAAGTTTATCAAGATACACCAAAACTAGTCAGTTTTCTTCATCTTCCGGTACAAAGTGGATCAAATAGAATTCTACAACTAATGAAAAGGTCATATACAACAGAAGAATACGAAAAGATTATCGAAAAACTCATATTAGCTCGTCCAAATATTCAAATTAGTTCTGATTTTATTGTAGGATTTCCTACTGAATCTGAAGAAGATTTTCAAAAAACTATCGATTTCATAAAAAAAATAAATTTTGATATGAGTTTTAGTTTTATATATTCTAGTCGACCAGGTACACCGGCTTCAGAAATGGAAGATAATATTGATTTAAAAGAGAAAAAAAAACGCTTACATATCTTACAAAATTGCATCAACAAACAAACTATGTCCTGGAGTAGAAAAATGTTAGAAAGTACACAATCTGTTTTAGTAGAAGGTGTATCAAAAAAAAATATTATGGAATTATATGGAAGAACAGAAAACAATAGAATTGTCACTTTTAGAGGATCACATAATACAATTGGAAAATTTATTAAGATAAAAATAAAGAAAATCCACACTCATTCGTTAAAAGGTGAATTACTTTAAAAATCATATGAAAAAAACAAATAAGATTGTCTTAACAATTCAAAAAAATTGTAAAAACACTAAAAATATACCAAAAAAATATATTTTCAAAAAATGGATAAAAAAAGTTTTATATAAAAAAAAAATATTAATTTAATTACGATCAGAATTGTTGATGAAAAAGAAATAAAAAATCTAAATTTAAAATATAGAGGAAAAAATGAATCAACAAATATTTTATCTTTTCAATTGGATTTTTCTATAAATAAAAATCAAAACTTATTAGGAGATCTTGTGTTATGCAAAAACATAATTGAAAAAGAATCATTAAAATATAATAAAGAATTAGAATCACGTTGGGCGCATATGATAATACATGGAACATTACATCTTTTAGGATATGATCATAAAAATAAAAAAGAAAAGAACATTATGGAAAAAATAGAAAATAAAATAATGTTATCTTTAGATTATGAAAAACCATATTTTATAAAAAATTTCTAATTTTTTTACAAAAAATATTTCAACCTATCTCTTTCTACCTATAGAATAGTAAAAATATATTTTAAAAATAGATAATTATAACACTATGAGCAACAAAGATACACAGAGTACAGATAAAATTAATCGAAAAGGTTTTTTTTCTATTTTACTGAATCATATTTTTCACGATGAACCAAAAAACAGAGAAGAACTGTTAGTATTAATTCGTGATTCAGAACAAAACGAATTAATTGATCAAGATACTTGTGATATGTTAGAAGGTGTTATGCATATTGCAAAAAAAAGAATCAAAGATATTATGATACCAAGAACACAAATGATAACATTAAAATTAAACTATAATCTTAATAAATGTCTTGATATTATAATTGAATCTGCACATTCACGTTTTCCTGTAATGAGCAGAGATCAAAATTATGTAGAAGGATTTTTGATCGCAAAAGATTTACTACCTTTTATGAAAAATTCAAAAGATATATTCTGTATAAAAAACATATTAAGATCTGCTGTCGTAGTTCCTGAAAGCAAATCTGTAGATAGAATGCTCAAAGAATTTCGCCTAAAACGAAGTCATATGGCTATAGTAATAGATGAGTTTGGAGCTGTTTCAGGATTAGTTACAATAGAAGATATTCTTGAATTAATTGTAGGAGAAATTCAAGATGAATACGATGATGAAGAAAAAGTAAATATTAGACAATTAAAAAAATGTGTATTTTCTATTAAAGCACTTACAGAAATAAGTGAATTTAATAGTACTTTTGAAACTAATTTTAGTGACGAAGAAGTTGATACAATTGGTGGATTAGTTATGAAAGCTTTTGGACATCTACCAAGCAGGGGAGATAATATTAATATTAACGGATATAATTTTAAAGTTTCTATAGCTGATAGTCGAAAAGTTATACAAGTACATGTCACTATTCCAGAAAATAAAATCCCAAAAAAATTAGAAAAATAAGGACTATAAAAATAAGGACTATATTTATATATTTTATCTACAAAATTATTTTTATTAAAAATTAAAATAAAATTATACTATTCAGTACGTCTTTCATTTTTAAGACAATAAAAAAATTAAAAATCATTAATTTAATGAATAAAATTTATTAGAATGATAAAACTAAAAATCCTCTTATTTTTTAATAAAAATTGTTCGTCTATAATAAATCACATTAAAAAATATTTAATTCATGTCTTTATCAAAAAATTAATTTTTTAAACTATTATGTATTTTATACGAGTAAAATTATGGAAAAAGAATATTGTCCAAAAAACATCGAACCATACGTACAAAAATACTGGAAAGATAATAAAGTATTCCATGTTTATGAAGATAACAAAAAAGAAAAATACTATTGTCTTCCTATGCTTCCGTATCCTTCCGGAAAATTGCATATGGGTCATGTTAGAAACTATACAATTAGTGACGTTATTTCAAGATATCAAAGAATGTTGGGAAAAAATGTTTTACAACCAATTGGTTGGGACGCTTTTGGATTGCCTGCAGAAGAAGCAGCTATTAAAAATAAAACCAAACCATTTGATTGGACATATAAAAATATTAAATATATGAAAAAACAACTCCAATCGTTAGGTTTCAGTTATGATTGGGATCGAGAAATAACTACATGTAAACCAGATTATTATCGTTGGGAACAATGGTTTTTTATTCAACTATACAAAAAAAAATTAGTTTATAAAAAAAATAGTTTTGTAAATTGGTGTCCTTACGATAAAACTGTTTTAGCTAACGAACAAGTGATAAATGGCTGTTGCTGGAGATGTCAAAATAAAATAATAATAAAAAAAATACCGCAGTGGTTTATAAAAATTAGAGATTATGCAGAATCTTTACACAATGATCTAAATCAATTAGAAAACTGGCCTGAAAAAGTAAAAAATATGCAAAGAAACTGGATTGGTCGATCAAAAGGATTTGAAATCATTCTTGACATATTAAATAGTACTAAAAAAATAAAAGTATTTACTACTAGATTAGATACAATAATAGGAGCAACATATATTTCTATATCTCCTTTTCATGAATTTTCTTTATATATTTCTAAAGAAAAAAAAGAAATAAAAAAATTTATTAAAAAACAAATTGATAATAATCTCTCTCAAGAAGATACAGAAAAAACAAAATTTGAGGGAATAAATAGTAACATGTTTATTATTCATCCGATTACAAATAAGAAAATACCTATTTGGATAGCAAATTTTGTTTTAAAAGAATACGGTACTGGTGCAGTTATATCAGTTCCAGGACATAATCAAAATGATTGGAACTTTGCTATAAAACATAATTTAAAAATAAAATACGTCGTTAAAAACGAAAAATATAAAAATACAGAATCGTATAATTTATTTACAACTCAAAAAGGAATATTATTTAATTCTGGAAAATTTAATAATCTTAATTATGAAGATGCGACTAAAGAAATAAAAAAAACACTATTAGAAAAGAAAATTATAAAAGAGAAAATAAATTATAAATTACAAGATTGGTGTATATCAAGACAACGTTATTGGGGTGCACCTATTCCTATGGCAACAAAAAAAAATGGAGAAATTATAGCAATACCAGAAAATAATTTACCTGTGGTATTACCAGAAATAAAAGATAATTCCGATTTTTTTCAAACACCTATGAACAGTAATTCTGAATGGGCTAAAATTAAAATTGAAAATCAAGATGTTATCCGTGAAACGGATACGTTTGATACATTTATGGAATCATCTTGGTATTATGCAAGATATACTTGTCCGAATTTTAAAGAAGGAATGATTGATCCGATAGCCTCACAATATTGGTTACCTGTAGACCAGTATATTGGAGGAATAGAACATGCAATTATGCATTTAATGTATTTTAGATTTTATCACAAATTACTACATGATTTTAAATTAGTTAAATTTACTGAACCAGTAAAAAATTTACTGTGTCAAGGGATGGTGCTTGGCGAAGCATTTTATCAATTTGATCAAAATAATCAACGTAATTGGATTCATCCATCTTATGTAAGAAAAGAAAAAAATTTAAAAGGAGAAAAAATCAAATTTTATGATACAAATAAGAAAGAAGTTATATATGCAGGAATGATTAAAATGTCTAAATCTAAAAACAATGGAATTGAACCAGAAGTAATGATCAATCGTTATGGTGCGGACACTGTTCGTTTATTTATAATGTTTTCTGCTCCAGTAGAATCATCATTAGAATGGAGAGAATCTGGTGTAAAAGGAATTTATAGATTTTTAAAGAAAACTTGGAAATTAGTATTTAATTACATTGAAATAAAAAAAATAAATAAAACTATAAATTTAGATATTTTAAACAAAAAACAAAAAGAAATTTATTGTTTGTTGCATAAAACTATTTTTAAAGTTTCTGATGATATGAGCCGTCGAAAAACATTTAATACTGCAATTTCAGCAATTATGGAATTAGTTAATGCACTTTCAAATTTTAAACTAGAAAATGAAGAAGATAAATATATTATGAAGGAATCTTTAATTTCAATTATTAAAATGCTTCATCCATTTACACCTCATTTTTGTTTTATATTATGGAAATATTTAAATAAAAATTGCTATATTGATTATGAAAAATGGCCAACTTTTGAAAAAAGATTTTTGTATAAAGATTATAATACTTTAATTGTACAAATTAATGGAAAAAAAAGATATGCCATAGAAGTTAAAAATAATTTAAATAAAGAAGAAATTTTATCTTATGTACAAAACCACTCAAATATTCAAAAAAAAATAAAAAATTTAAAAATAATTAAAATAATTTATATTCCTGAGAAAGTAATCAATTTTGTAGTTTAAATATAAGAAGTAATAAAAGTGATATTTTTATCGAAATGAAAATTATATATCCAGAAGAACTTAAAAAAAAATTAATTCAACAATTAAATTGTTGTTATATATTATTAGGAGAAGATTCACTTTTATTAAACAAAACAGAAAAATTAATATTCTGTGTTGCAAAAAATAAAAAATTTGTAGAAAAAGAGACTATCAATATAGAAAAAAATACAGACTGGAATAAAGTTATTGATTTCTATCAATTAAAGAATTTATTTTTTAAAAAAACTATTTTAATAATTAATTTTATTATAAAAAAATTAAATTTATCTTTAATTAAAAATATAAATAGCATTTCTTTTTTTAAAAGCAAAAATACATTAATAATATTAAAATTTAATGAATTATCTAGTTTTGTAAAAAAAAATACGACATTGAAAATACTTATGTCAGAAAACGATATTATATGTTGTGATACTCCACATGAATGGGCATTTAAAAACTGGTTAAAATACGAAATAAAAAAAAGAAACTTAAAAATCACACAAGAATCTTTTTTATTGTTACATAAATATTATGAAGGCAATACATTATGTGCGTATCAAATATTAGATATCCTTTTAATTACATGGCCTGGTAAAACTATTAAAATAGAAAAAATAAAAAAAATCATCAATCAATTTTCAATCTTTTTTCCATCAAATTGGATAAATGCAATCTTTAATAATGATGTAGAAAAAGCTATCTATATATTAGATGGTTTTTTTAAACAAAAATATAATCCTCTAATTTTAATACGATCTTTACAAAAAGATTTATTAGTATTACTAAATATGAAAAGAGAAAAAAAAATAAATATAGATTTTTTCTTAAAAAAGAATAATATTTGGCTTAATAGATCGAAATTTTTTATCAAAGCTCTCTATTCTATTGATTTTAATATTTTTTTAAAAATAATAAGAATTCTATTACAAATAGAAATTAAAATAAAAAAAGAATATAATAATTCTGTATGGATTGAGTTAAAAACATTAACATTATTATTATCTTCACCAAAGAAATATATATCAAAAAAATAGTAAAAAAAATGAAAAAAATATATGGAATATTTGGCGGGAATTTTGATCCTATTCATTACGGTCATATAAATTCTGCTGAAAAATTAGCACAAGAAATTTCAATAAAAAAAATAATATTACTTCCAAATTATGGACCCCCTCATCGTTTAAAAACAAAAACATCTATAATAGATAGATTAAACATGATTAAATTATTTGTTAAAAATAACAAATTATTTACAATAAGCTATTTAGAAACAAAGAAAAATACAACTTTTTATACTACAGAAACATTAAAAAAAATAAGAAAAAAAATTGGTTATCTACAATCATTATGTTTTATAATAGGGGAAGATCATCTAAATAATTTAAATGTTTGGAAAGATTGGAAAAAAATATTATCGTTATCTCATTTATTAATTTGTCCTAGAATCCATATAAAAAAAAATAATCCTAAATTAAGAAAATGGATTGTATCTCATACAATTACAAATATTAATTTATTACACGAAAAACCATATGGTTTTATTTTTTTTTCAAAAATGTCTATGATTAATATTTCTTCAACGCAAATAAGAAAAAATTATTATGAAAGTAAAAGTTCTTTCGGATTATTACCTTCCAAAATAGACAAATATATTTTGTCAAAGAATCTCTATAAAAATTTATAATCAAAATTTGTTTTTGTTTCTTTAAAAAAAGAAAAAATATGAAAAAAAAAATATTATATTAAATTTAATTGGACTTCGATGTCCCGAACCTATTATGGTTATAAGAAAAACAATAAGAAAAATGAAAGAAAATGAAAAAGTATTAGTATTATCAGATGACCCGTCAACTAAAAGAGATATTCCATATTTTTGTCATTTTATGAATCATCAACTTATCGATCATTTCATTCATGTAAAACCCTATCGCTATTTATTAAAAAAAGGATTTTCTTCTAGTAAGACTGATTAAATTAATTCATATTAATTTATCTAAAAAAAGTTAAAAGATTAATATACACACTTGGTGTGTATATTAATATATAACGAAAAATTAAGAACAATTAAAAAGAAGTTAAATATTAATTAATAAATTTAGCATTCTTCTTAGAGGCTCGGCAGCACCCCATAATAGCTGATCTCCTACAGTAAAAGCAGAAAGATATCGATTACCCATACTTAATTTTCTTAATCGACCTATTGGTATATTTAATGTACCAGTAACTGCAGATGGAGTTAAATTATATAACGTTTCTTGCATATGATTCGGAATAATATTAACCCATTGGTTATGATTAACAATTATTTTTCTTATACTCTCTAGAGAAATATCTTTGTTCAATTTAATTAAAAAAGACTGACTATGACATCGAATTGAACTTATACGAACACATGTTCCGTCAATTAATACTTGTTTTTTCAGACCTAAAATTTTATTTGTTTCAGCTTGTCCTTTCCATTCTTCTCGACTTTGACCGTTTTTCATTTCTATATCTATCCAAGGTATTAAACTAGCTGCTAACGGTACAGAAAAATTTTCTGATGGAAAATTTTTACTATGACTTTCGAGAGTAACTTTTTTCTCAATATCTAGAATAGAACAAGATTGATCTGATAATTTTTCAGCAACAACACTATATAAACAACCCATTTGTTTTAATAGTTCAACTACATAACGAGAACCAGCACCTGATGCTGCTTGATAAGTAGATACAGAAATCCAATCTATTAAATTATTTGAAAACAATCCTCCTAGAGCCATTAACATTAAACTAACAGTACAATTACCACCTACAAACGTTTTAATTCCTTTATCTAATGCATTATTTATAATATTTAAGTTAACAGGATCTAATATGATTATAGAATCATTTTCCATTCGTAATGTAGAAGCAGCATCTATCCAATAACCTTTCCAATTATTATTTCTTAATTGTGGATAAATTTTTTCAGTATAAGCACTTCCTTGACATGTAATGATAATATCCATTTCTTGTAATGAATTAATGTTATAAGCATCTTTTAAATTTTTAGATAATGTATTATTTATAATAGGACCATTTTGACCAGATTGCGAAGTTGAAAAAAAATAAGGAATAATTTTTGAAAAATCTTTTTCTTCTTGCATTCTTTTTAATAAAACTGATCCTACCATTCCACGCCAACCAATTATTCCAACAGATTTAATCATTAATTAATATACGGACTTTTAAATTAATAGTTTTTATTAAAATTAATAATTAATTTAATTAAAGTAAAAGTTCTCCGTCCTCCGAAAAAAAATATAAATACTGTATACTTTTTACTAAAAAAAGTAGTTTTTTTATGGAAAAAATAAAATTTTATTTAAATTTTTAATATACTATAAAATTATAAATTTATCTTAAAATTAAGATTTATATATAAAAAAATAATATTAATATATTTATATTAAAAAAATTTTTTAATGTTTTATTCAATATGCATATCGTTAAAAACTTTACATTTTTAAAAGGACATAATAAATTAAAATGAATGAAATAATTTCTACGACTATATTGCTAATTTTAATAATGGATCCCTTAGGTAATCTTCCAATTTTTATGACGATACTAAAACATTTAGATGCAAAAAGGAGAAGAATAGTAGTAATACGAGAAATGATTATAGCTCTATTTGTGATGTTAATATTCTTATTTGTCGGAGAAAAAATACTTACTGTTCTTAATTTAAAAACTGAAACAGTCTCTATATCTGGAGGAATTATTTTATTTCTTATTGCTATCAAAATGATTTTTCCCTCAGATGATAATAACAATGGAATTTCTTCAGACGAAGAACCATTTTTAGTTCCTTTAGCTATACCGTTAGTTGCAGGACCATCTTTATTAGCTACATTAATGCTATTGTCTCATCAGTATCTGCATCATATGTCTTATTTAGTAGGATCTTTGTTAATTGCATGGTGCTTTACAATTATAATATTGTTATTATCTGGTTTATTCTTAAAATTATTTGGAGATAAAGGTGTAAATGCTTTAGAACGATTAATGGGTCTGATATTAATAATGCTCTCCACGCAAATGTTTCTTGATGGAATAAGAGCATGGTTTAAAAATTAAAAATTCTTATAAAAAAAGGTTATTTTATGAATTTAAGAAAAATGAATGAGCTAAACATAACAGGAAAAACAGTTTTAATAAGAACTGATTTAAATGTTCCTATAAAAGATGGAATAATTCAATCTGATGCAAGAATTCTTGCGGCTCTTCCTACTATTAAAATAGCAGTTCAAAAAAAAGCTAAAGTAATTATTATGTCTCACTTAGGACGTCCCAAAGAAGGGCATTATACAAAAAAATATTCCTTATTTCCTATTTTTGAATATCTAAAGAAAAAATTAAAAGAAACAAAAATTTACTTTTCTGATGATTATTTAGAAAAAATTAAAATCAACTCAGGTGAAATATTAATTTTAGAAAACGTTCGTTTTAACGTAGGAGAATTAAAAAACGATGACAATTTATCTAAAGAATACGCTAATTTATGTGATATCTTTGTCATGGATGCTTTTGGCTGTTCACATAGAATGCAATCTTCAACATATGGTATTGGAAAATTTGTTAAAATTGCATGTGCTGGCCCTCTTTTGATATCTGAAATTAATAGTTTAAAAAAAGCGTTAAAAAATCCAATGCGTCCTATGGTAGCTATAGTAGGAGGTGCAAAGGTATCAACCAAATTTAATGTATTAAATAAATTAGTTGAAATTTCAGATACAATAATTGTTGGAGGAGGTATAGCTAATACATTTTTAGCTATTGATAATAATATTGGAAAATCATTACATGAACAAGAATTTATACTAAAAGCTAAAAAATTACGTGATAAATACAATAATATTGTTATACCAATTGATTCTCGCGTCGGAAAAAACTTTTCTTATAGTGAAAAATGCACAATAAAACTACCATCTCAAATTGAAAAAAATGAAGAAATTATGGATTTTGGTGATAAAACAATAAAGAAAATCATTAAAATTCTTAAAAAATCAAAAACGATTCTTTGGAATGGACCTGTTGGAGTGTTCGAGTTTCCTAATTTTCGAAAAGGAACTGAAATGATTGCAAAAACAATTGCAGAAAATAATGGATTTTCAATAGCTGGAGGGGGAGATACACTATCTGTAATTGACATGTTTCAAATAAAAAATAAAATTTCTTATATTTCAACAGGAGGAGGAGCTTTTTTAGAATTTATAGAAGGAAAAACATTGCCTGCAATAAAAATGCTAGAAGAAAATTTTAATAAATAAGCTTTAAATAATTGATTTTTTAATAAAATAATTTAAATAATAGGAAAAAAATTGAAAATTTCAAATTCTATTCAACCTGGAGTTTTAACAGGTGATGAATGTCAAATAATATTCGAGTTAGCTAAAAAAAAGAAATTTGCCATACCAGCTGTTAATTGTATAGGTACTGATTCAATAAATACAGTCTTAGAAACTGCTTCTAGAGTAAAATCTCCAGTTATTATACAGTTTTCTCATGGAGGTTCTTCTTTTATTGCAGGTTATAAGAAAAAATCTTTAAAAAATCAAGAAAATCAAGCTATTCAAGGATCTATATCAGGTGCTCAACACGTGCATTTAATGTCAAAATACTACGAAATTCCCGTCATACTTCATACAGATCACTGTTCTAAAGAAATGCTACCATGGATTGATGGACTACTAGAAGAAGGTAAAAAACACTATAAAAATTTTGGAAAACCGCTTTTTACTTCTCATATGATTGATTTATCAAAAGAAAATTTAGAAGAAAATATTTCTATATGTAGCAATTATTTAAAAAAAATCAAAAAAATGAATATGATGTTAGAAGTTGAATTAGGATGTACAGGAGGAGAAGAAGACGGTATAGACAATAGCAAAATAGATAAAAAACTACTTTATACACAGCCGAAAGAAGTTAATTATGCATTTAAAAAATTAAGAAAAATTAGTACAAATTTTACTATTGCTGCTTCTTTTGGTAATGTTCACGGTGTATATCAACCTGGAAATGTTAATCTTAAACCAAATATTCTAAAAAAATCACAAGAATATGTCAGAATTAAAAATAATTTGAGCAAACAACTTCCATTAAATTTAGTTTTTCATGGTGGATCAGGTTCAGATTTGAAAGAAATACATGAATCTATTGAATATGGTGTAGTAAAAATGAACATTGATACTGATATGCAATGGGCAAGTTGGAAAGGAGTTTTAAATTTTTATAAAAAAAATCAAGACTTTTTACAGCAACAGATCGGAAATAAAAATGGCACAAATCTACCTAATAAAAAATATTATGACCCTAGATCATGGATCAGAGCATCTCAAGAATCAATGTCTAAAAGATTAGAAGAAACATTTAAAAATCTTAATTCTTTTAATATTTTATAAAATAAATAAAAAAATTTTATATTTAAGTACGGGGAATAAATAAAAATATTCTCCGAAATTTTTTAAAAAATTTATTCTTTTAAAAAATTAAGATAATTTAATATTTTTTAATAAAAATTGTTTATGTTAATAAAAAACAAATAGAGATAAAAATGGATGAATTAAACGTAGTCAATGATATTAATCATGCAGGAAATTGGTTAATACGAAATCAAGAATTATTATTTGGATATTTAATTAATTTAACCTCAGCGATTATAATTTTAATTTCTGGAATGTTTATTGCTAAAATAGTTTCTAATGGAGTAAATCAAATATTAATAACACGTCATATAGATGCTACTATTGCTGGTTTTCTCTCTGCGTTAATGCGATATATTATTATTACTTTTACACTTATTGCTTCACTAGGAAGAATTGGAGTACAAACAACATCAGTAATTGCGATATTAGGAGCGGCTGGTATGGCAATTGGATTAGCATTACAAGGTTCTTTATCTAATTTTGCAGCAGGAGTATTATTAGTAACTTTAAGACCTTTAAAAACAGGAGAATACGTTAATCTAGGTAATGTAGCGGGAACAGTTTTAAATATTCATATCTTTTATACTACTTTGCGTACCTTGGATGGTAAAATTGTAGTAGTTCCAAACAATAAAATTATTTCTGGAAATATTATTAACTATTCTAGAGAACCTGCTCGTCGCAATGAATTTTCTATTAGTGTCTCATATAATACTGATATTGATTTAGTAACAAAAGTACTCAGAAAAGTAATAGAAAATGAAGATAGAGTTATGAAAGATCGCGATATTGTTATTGGTTTAAGTGAATTAGCTCCATCTTCTTTAAATTTTATTATTCGATGTTGGAGCAGTAATGATGAATTGAATGCAGTATATTGGGATTTAATGGCTAAGTTTAAAAAAGCATTAGATAAAAATAATATTAATATTCCGTATCCTCAAATAGACGTTCATCTTTACAAAAAAAATAAAAGTTAATTATTCTAATTTAGAGTAGATTATCATCTAAATTTCTATTTTATTAAAAATAAGGTTTTTATGTTTTTCGTTTATAAATCAAACCAAATTAATATTCTATTTACCGAAGTATACAAAATAATAAAAGAAAAACCTCTTCTTAATATTTTTGACAGAGAAATTATTATTAATGATAATGAAGTGTTATTTCAATATTTGAATACATTTATTGCAAATAATACAGGAATTTCTGCATATTTTAAATTAATTCACCCTAATGTTTTTATATGGAAATTATTTAAAAAAAACTTACCTAATATTAAATTAAATAACATATTTTCAGAATCCATTATCACTTGGAAAATCATGAAAATTATAGAAAAAAATTGTTTTATTGAATTTATTCAAAAAAAAGATAAAATAACAAAAAAATTTGATTTTGCATTTTTAATGGCTCGTTTATATGAAAAATATATTTTATATCGACCAAATTGGATTAATAAATGGGAAGAAAATCAAAAAAAAATACTAAAAATCGATACAAATGATGAATGGCAAGGAAAGTTATGGATTAAAATTATAAATTATACAGAAAAACTTAAACAATCAAAATGCCATTTTCCTAATTTATTAAAAAGATTTATTTTATTAATAAAACAAGAAAAAATAAAACTTCCAAAACGTATTTTTATTATTTCTTCTTTAAATTTAAATCCAACGTACATGGAAATTTTTAAAAAAATAAGTGCGCATACAGATGTATATTTTTTATCTATAAACGCTTCCGAAAAAAAATTTTTTCATACTAGTTTTATAGGAATAAAAAAAAACTATGTCCTTCAAGAAAACAATTCATTGATAAATTTATGGGAAAAATATGAAAAATTTTATTTCTTATTTTTTAAAAGATTTAAAAAAATAAAATTCAATAATTTTTTTCAAAAAAACAATAAAAAAAATTTACTAAACATCATTAAAAATGATTTTTTAAGTTTAAAAAAAGTCGAAAGTATAATAAAAAAAAGATCTTTTTTACCACAAGATAATTCAATATCAATCAATATTTGCTACAACAAAAAACATGAAATTGAAGTCTTACATAAAAAAATATTGACTTTATTTAATCATAATCCAAAACTAAAAGCTAGTGATATCGTCGTTACCTCATTTTCGTTAGATACTTATATAAGTTATATTAACTCAATATTTAAATCTGACAATAAAAAAGAAAAAATACCTTTTTATATATCTAAAAAACATTCTAATACAACAGAAAAAATTCTATTTGTTTTTAATAAAATACTAAATTTATCTAATATCCGTTTTAGTAATGAAGAAATATTAGATTTAATTGAAATTCAAGATATAAGAGATAAATTTCATATTGCAGAAGAAGAAATAAATGTTTTGTATGAATGGATTGAAAAATCAAATATAAGATGGGGTCTTCATCAAAAACAAAAAAAACATTTAATTTTTCCAAAAAATAATCAAAATACTTGGTTTTATGGTATTAAAAAATTACTTATGAGTTATGCAATTAATGAAGAAGAAAAAATTTGCAATAATACTTTATCATTTACTTCTATTAATACTTCAAGAACAGAATTAATAGGAAAACTAATAAATTTTATTGAAACTCTTGATAAATGGAGAAATAAATTATCTTTTTCAAAAAAAATTAAATCGTGGCGTACATTATTTATTTGCTTTATAAATGATTTTTTTCATAAAAATAAAAAAATAGGCAATAGTATCAATATTATTAATAAAAATTGGACAAAAATGATTGATGATGCACTGTTGTCTAATTATCAAAAAAAAATTCCTATAAGTATTTTAAAGAGAAAATTCTTATATTCTATGAATTACTTTAGTAGAAAAAAATTCTTACCAGGTGTAATAAATTTTTGTCATCCGTCTTTAACATCTTACATACCATTCAAAATAAAATGTATTATTGGAGCAGATAATCAAGAAATTCCTAAAAAAAAAATATAAATTCTTTTAATTTACTAAACAAATATCCATTGATTGGCGATTTTAATACTTATGACGAAAGTTATCAAATATTTCTTCACAACTTCATTTCTACTCAAGACATTTTCTACATTAGTTACGTTGGATATTCTGTAAAAAATGATAATAAAATTTATCCTTCAATATTAATTGATCAGTTATTAAATTACATAATGTCAAATTTTTATTTTTCAAAAGATTTTAATTTAAAAGATAATAAAAAGAAAATATTTGAACATATTTGTAAAAAACATAAAAAAGAAAATCTTTATGAGAAAAAAGACATAAAAAAAATTAATTTAAATAAAATTCAAGAAATAAAAAAAATAAATAAAGAAATATATAATAAAATTTTTTCTAAAAAAGATCTAACAATTCCTGATGTTATAAAAATTAATCTAAAAGATATAATATCTTTTTGGAAAAATCCAATACGTTATTTCTTTAATCATACTTTAAATATAAAATTCGAAAAAAAAGAAAAAAACATTATAACAGAGCCATTTTCAATTAATCAATTAGATCATTTTAAAATAAGTCATATAATATTTAAAAAAATGTTAAACAAAGAAAATGTAATAAATACTTTTAAAAAAATTATTCTATCGGGTGTTTTACCATATGGAAATTTTGGATTGTTGTTATTAGAAGAGAAAAAAAAAGAAATAGAAGAAATATTAGAAATAATTTTTAACTACCGAATATCACCTCAAAAAAAATTTTTTGATATAAAAATAGAAAAATATAACATTCATGGATTTTTGGATGAAATACAAAGTACATGTTTACTTCGATGGAAATTAGGTGTAATTAATTATAAAGATAGGATGTCGCTATGGTTAGAACATTTAATTTACTCTATTTTAATAGGTACTGGGGAAAGTAAAATAATAGGATATAAAAAACAAATTTTTTCTTTTTGTACCTTACCACATAACGTAGCGTATAATTATCTCTTAAAGTATATTGAAGGATACATACATGGAATGAAAAATCCTTTGTTACTCACAAAATCAGGATCAAATTGGTTTGATAAAATTTATGATAAAAAAAACAATTGTATTAACAAAGACAATAATATAAAAAGAGAAGCATATAAAATACTATGTCAAACATGGTTAGGAAATAAATATATAATAGGAGAAAAAGAAGACTTATATATACAACAAATTATTTTTGAATTAAATATAAAAAAAATTTGTAAAATTTCTCAAAAGTGGTTTACTCCAATACTACAAAATCAAAAAAAATAAAAAATTTGTAACATTAACATAATGAAAAAAAAATTAAATATATTTCAAATGCCTTTAAAGGGAATTAACCTGATTGAAGCCTCCGCAGGAACAGGAAAAACGAATACGATTTCACTTTTATATCTCCGTTTATTATTAGGATTAGAAGAAAATAAAAAAAATACAAAAAAATTACTAGTACAAGAAATACTAGTAGTAACTTTTACTAATGCAGCAAAAGAAGAGCTGTATATACGAATAAAAAAAAATATTGAGAAATTACATTCGTCACTCATAAATAAAAAAAGCGAAAATCCTATTTTTCAATCTTTTTTAAAAAAAATAAAAATTTTGACGAAGCTATTTATATACTAGAAAAAGCCAAAATAAACATAAATAATGCCGCTATTTATACAATACATGGATTTTGTCAAGATGTTTTACAAAATAATACATTTAATTTTAATAAAGAAATAATTGAAAACGAATCCTTTTTATATTTGCAAGCTACACAAGATTTTTGGAGACGTTTTTTTTATAATTTACCAAAAAAAATTATTAAAATTATTCGTGAAGAATACAATGATCCAAATACTCTCTTAAAAGAAATAAAACCAATTTTACAAATTAACGCATCAATAAATTTTAAAAAAAAAATTGATAAAAAAGAAACTTTAATAAGTTTTCACGAAAAAATAATAAAAAAAATAAATATTTTTAAAAAAAAATGGTTAAATTACAATTTAATTATCCTAAAACAAATTGATAAATTAAATGTGAATAAAAGAATATACAATACATTTAATATCTTTAAATGGCAAAAAAATATTACAGAATGGGCTGAATCTGAAACCAAAAATTATAAAATTCCAATTTGCTTAAAATATTTTTCAGAAAATAATATAGAAAAAAACACAAAGAATTATAATCTTCAAAAACATGTTTTTTTTAAAGATATTAATAAAATACTAAAAAAAAATTTTTCTTTAAAAAATATTATTTTGTTTTATGCTATACAAAAAATTCCTGAATTTATAAAAAAAGAAAAAGAAAAACAATCATTATTAGGATTCAATGATTTATTAGAAATTCTTTTAAAAAACATAAAAAAAGAAAAATTTTTGAGAAAAATAATAATTAAAAAATATCCAGTAGCATTAATTGACGAATTTCAAGACACTAACATACAACAATATCAAATCTTTAATATTTTATATAAGAATAAAAAATTAGCATTGTTTTTAGTTGGAGATCCAAAACAATCCATATATAGTTTTAGAGGAGCTGATATTTTTTCATATTTACACGCTAAATCTAAAATTAAAGACTATTACTATCTTGATACAAATTGGCGCTCTTCAAAAGATATATGTCAATCTATTAATTATTTATTTTCACGAAACAACAATCCCTTTTATTTTAAAAGTATTACATTCGAACCTATTTTATCATCTTCTAAAAATGAAAGAACAAAATTTAAAATAAAAGGAATAAATCAAGCTGCAATTTCTTTCTTCTTTCAAAAAAAAGAAGGAGTGTCTATTTCAGATTATAGAGATTGGATTGCAAAACAATGTTCAAATGAAATCAGTTACTGGTTAACTTGCGCCAAAAAAGGTGAAGCTGTAATATTACATCAAAATAAAGAGAGAGTTTTAACAGAAAAAGATATTGTTATATTAGTTAAAAATAGAACAGAAGCAGAAATTATTCAAAAAGCATTGCAAAAAGTTAATATTACATCAAAATATTCATCTCCGTACGAAAGCGTATTTAAAACTTTAGATGCTTCTGAATTACTAGCAATACTTAAATCTATTTTAGATCCAACGAATATAAATTTATTAAAAAAATCTATTTTAACACATATTTTGAATAAAATTGCCGTTCGAAAAATAAAAGAAAATTCTAAAACAGAAATATCATATTACTTAATAAAAAAGTTATATGAATACAATGAAAAATGGAAAAATATAGGTATATTTTATACTATTAAAACAATGATACTAGAATATCAAAAAAATTCTAATGATTTTCAAATCTATAAAAATCAGAAAAAAAATATAAATTTTTTACATATAGCTGAATTATTACAAGAAAAATCTCAATATTTTTATGAAGAAAACTCTTTAATCCGCTGGTTTGAAAAAAAAATATCAGAAAAAAACACTTTAGAAAATGAATATATTAAAAATTTTGAAGAATCACAAGCAATAAGAATTATCACTATACATAAATCAAAAGGATTGCAATATCCTATTGTTTGGATACCGTTTATGATAGATTTTAATGAATCAAAATCATATTTTTATCACGAACAAAAAACGCTAAAAATATTTTTTGATAATAGAAAAAATTCTGAAACTTTAAAAAAATCAGATGAAGAAAGATTAGCTGAAGATTTACGTTTTTTATACGTGGCTTTAACAAGATCAGTTAATCATTGCAGCATAGGTATAGCATACTTAATTAAAAAAAGAAAAAAAAATAAAAAAAATAGCGATATTCATAAAAGTTCTTTAGGATATATTATACAAAATGGAAAATGTATGGATTATAAAGAATTGCTAAGTGAATTAAAAATATTAAATAAAAAATCGTATATTGAAGTAAAATATGAAGCTATAAATTTAAAACGTTTAACTATTAAAGATAATCTTTATAAATTATCTCAACCCCAATTTTTGCTACGAGAAATAAAATTGTCTTCTCAGATAACTAGTTTTACAAAACTAAAAAACGAAAATAAGTATTTAAATAACATTAAACATGAATATGTTCAATCATGTTGTTTTAAAAAAAAAGACAAAACACTAACGATTCACAATTTTCCACGCGGTAATAAAGCCGGTATCTTCATTCATTATATATTAAAAAAAATAGAATTTAATAGTCGACTAACAACGGATTGGTTTTATGAAATTTTAAAAAAATATGAATTTTCAGAAAAATGGGCTCCAATATTAAAATGTTGGATTAATGACTTTTTAAATTTAAAAATAAATAAATTAAATATTACTTTATCATCTTTAGAAAAAACAAAATATATAAAAGAGTTAGAATTTTTTTTACCTATAAAAAATATATTATATAGTAACGATCTTAATAAAACTATTCAATCTCTTGATTTAATTTCTTCTGTTTCTCCAAAAATACTTTTTAATCCTGTAACAGGAATTTTAAAAGGTTTTATCGATTTAGTTTTTATTTTTAATAAAAAATATTATATACTTGATTATAAATCTAATTACTTAGGTGACAATGATAGTTCTTATTGCTTTAAAAATATAAAAAAAGAAATTATTCAACATCGATATGATATACAATATCAAATATATACGTTAGCATTACATCAATATTTAAAGAAAAAATTAAAAAACTATCACTATAAAATTCATTTCGGTGGAGTTTTTTATATATTCTTACGAGGTATAAATCTACAAGATAGTATTTTTTATACTATTCCAGATTATTTATTAATCAAAAAATTAAGTAATTTACTTTTTCAAAAAAAAACTAATTTAAAAAAATGAACATGTCTCGTTTATTAAAAGTTTTAGCAAATAAAAAAATCATAAATTTGATTGACTTTTATTTTTCTCAGTTTATTTCAAAAAAAAATCCTATTGTTATGTTAGTCTCAGCTTGTGTAAGCTTCGAAAGTAAAAATAATCATATTTTTTTACCAATTGAATACTTCGAAAAAAACTGTTTTTTTTCTATATCAAATAAAAATTTTATTAAAAAAATTTTAGAATGTTTAAAAAAAAAAATAAATTGGTCATTAGAATTATCAAAACATTCTTCTTTTGGCAATGGTTCTATTATAACTCCTTTAGTATTATATAAAGGGAAGGTATATCTTTATAAAATGTGGAAAGCTGAAAAAAATATATTAGAACGTGTATGTCAACAAAATTCATTTGATGAGAGTAATATAAAAACATGCTTAAAAATATTAAATAACTTATTTCCGGAAAAAGAATACAACGTTCAAAAAATAGCAGTAGCATTAACCTTAATAAACAATATTGTTTTTATAACTGGAGGACCTGGAACTGGAAAAACTACTACAATATTAAAAATTATTATTGCATTAATAAAAAGTTATAACAAAATAAAAAAAATTCAATTATCAGCTCCAACGGGAAAAGCTACAAAAAATTTAATAGAAATATTAAAGAAAAAATGGTTTAATGATTATTTTTGTAAAGAAGAAAAAAAGAAAATTCTTCTTCATCCAATTACTATACATCAATTGCTAGGAATTTCAAAAACATCTGAAAAAATTCTTTTTAATAAAAAAAGACAGTTAACTATAGATGTCTTGATTATTGACGAAGCATCTATGATAGATATTTTGATGATGAACAATATACTATTAGCAGTGTCTAAAACAACTAAAATAATTTTTGTTGGAGATCATAATCAATTAAAACCAGTAAAATCAAGTTCTATATTAAAAGATATTTACTATTATGCTGAACATGGATATAGTTCTAAAACTAAATCTATTTTAGAAAAAATTACACAAAACCCAATAATAAAAAATAAAATAAATAAAAAAAATACTGCTGATATAAGTGATAAGGTATGTATTCTCAAAAAAAGCTATAGATTTAAAAAAAATACAGGAATATATATGTTATCAAACGCAATTCGTACAAATAAAAATCAAGTTTTTAAAAAATTATTTCAAAACTCAATAAAAAATGTTTTTTTCTATGAAGTTACTTCTGAAATAAAATATAAAAATATGATTAACATCATAATTAATAATTATAAAAAATTTTGGAAAAAAATACATGAAAAACGGGATATAAAAGAAATTATAAATGTTTTTAAAAATTATCAAGTATTATGCATTATGCGAAACGGTTTTTTTGGTGTAAATTTTATAAATAAAGTTCTAGAAGAAGAAATGTATAAAACAAATATTTTTGACAAATACTTTTATATAAAAAATAAATTATGGTATATAGGAAAACCAATTATCATTACAGAAAATAATAAATGTCTAGGAATATCTAACGGTGAGATAGGTATTACTAATCTTAGTAAAAAAAATACTTTACAAGTATCTTTTTTAAAAAAAGATAATATCGTGAACGATATTCCTGTAGAAATATTAAAAAAATATGAAACTGCTTGGTCAATGACTGTACACAAAGCACAAGGTTCTGAATTTAATAACGTAACGTTAATACTTCCAAATAAAGATTTAAAAATTTTAAAAAAAGATATTTTATATACTGGTATTACAAGAACTCGAAAACAATTAAGCATTTTTTCAAAAAAAGAAATATTCATTAAAACAATCTTACAAAATTGAAATGGTCTAAAATAAATCAATCATCAACATTTTAGAACAACGTTGATAATTATACATTCTTTTTTTGCTTTCAGGAAGCATTTCAACATTTACTAAAATAAAACCTCTTTCTTGAAACCAATGAATACTTTGAGTAGTAAGAACAAAAAGTTTTTTTAGATTCATTTTCTTAGCATTGAATTTTATTTTTTTTAGTAATAAGTCTCCTCTTGAAGAATTTCGATAATCAGGATGAACAGTTACACAAGCCATTTCACCTATTTTTTCTTTAAAAAAAGGATACAATGCAGCGCAAGCAATAGTTAAATTATCACGTTCAATAATAGTAAATTTATCTACTTCTATCTCTAATTGTTCTCTTGATCTCCGCACTAAAATTCCTTTTTTTTCTAAGGGACGAATTAATTCTAGAATACCTCCAATATCATTAATATTTGCTTGTCTAATCTTTTCTGCAGATTCCATAACCATCTGTGTTCCAATTCCATCACGTGAAAACAATTCTTGTAGTAATGCACCTTTTTTATAATAACTAATTAAATGACTACGATTCACTCCACTTTTACAAGCTTTGATAGCTCCTTTTAAAAATCGAACTGTTGAAGAAATATGATCACCTTTCTGTTCTAATTTTTTAATTTTTTTTTGTATATCATTAGGTAGTAATTCAGAAATAGTTTTTCCTTGACTATCAATAACACCTTGCTTACTACAAAAACCTATCATTTTTTCTGCATTTAACTTAATACTGACTTGAGTTGCAATGTCTTCAGAAGTTAAATTAAAACTTTCTCCTGTAACAGAAACTGCGACTGGTCCAATTAAAACTATAGCTCCATTTTCTAGTTGACACTCGATGGCTTTTTTGTCAATCCTTCTTATACGACCACTATGACAATAGTCTACACCATCATCTACACCTAAAGGTTGAGCAATAATAAAGTTACCACTAACAACATTAATATTAGCGCCTTGTAAAGGAGTATTGCTTAAACTCATTGAAAGACGTGCTGTTATATCTAGTTGTAATCTTCCTGCTGCTTGTTTTACCTGTTCTAGAGATAATAAATCAGTAATACGTATATATTTGTGATAAGCTACTTTAATATTTTTTTCTTTTAAATTAGCGTTAATTTGAGGACAAGACCCGTATACTACAATTAAGCGAATACCTAAACTATGCAATAATCCTATATCATTGATAATACCAGAAAAATTTCCATATTTAATTGCTTCACCACTTAGCATTATTACAAATTTTTTACCGCGATGAGCATTAATATAGGGTACACTATGGCGAAAACCCTGAACTAATTCAGTAGTACGCTCTTTCATGACAATCCTCTTGCATTTTTATTTAAATCTATATATTATTTTTTATATAATTCACTTTTTTGTTTTTTTTTAAACACATATAATTTATCTTAAAAAAAATAAAAAATAAAAATTTTTTATAAATTATGATATGACCTTTCAAAAAGGTAAGATTTGGAATATTTTTTTAAGATGGGATTATTTTTTTTAGAATTCTGAAAATTTTTTTTGGTTGCGGGGGCTGGATTTGAACCAACGACCTTCGGGTTATGAGCCCGACGAGCTACCAGACTGCTCCACCCCGCGCCTTTTAGTAATAAAGAATACATCTTTAACACAAAAAAAGCAACCTTTTTTTAATGATTTTTCTTAAAAAATTCTAATATATTGTTTATTAAAAAAACTTAAAAATATTTAATAAAACTGCTATGCTTAATCCTTATACGTTTAATAAAATTAAAAAGAAAAAAAATATAAAAAAAATAATTTTAATTTTCATTTTTATTTTTTCAGTTGCTTTTTCAACTAAAAATATCAATCATGGTCAACAATACAAAAATAAATTCATAAAAAATTTTACGAACGTCAAAAACATAAATATACAAAATAAATTAGTGAATCAAAAAGAATTTCTTCTACAACTTGAAAAAATTAAATCTTTTTCTCCAACTTTATACGCAAAAAATATATCTACTTATAATGCAATATTAAAATGGTTAAAAAAAAAATCAGATATAAACGAAATGAAAAAATTTGGAATCAATTTATTCCAAATGAAAGGTGTAGACAATTATGGGAATGTTAAAATAACTGGATATTACACACCAATAGTACAGGCAAGTAAAATAAAAAAAAAGAACTTCATATATCCTATATACAGAATGCCTTCTAATTTTAAAAAAAATCAAAAATTACCACAGAGAAAAGATATATACAATGGTATTTTAAAAAAAAAATATATTTTAGCTTATAGTAATTCTTTAATAGATAATTTTATTATGGAAGTTCAAGGGAGTGGTTTTATAGATTATGGTGATAAAAAACCATTAACCTTTTTTAGTTATTCAAAAAAAAATAATTGGCCTTATACAAGTATTGGTCAAATTTTAATAAAAAGAGGAGATATAAAAAAAAATAATATGTCAATGAAAACCATTAAAAAATGGTGCAAAAATCATACTCAAAAGGAAATACAAGAATTATTTGAACAAAATAAATCTTTTGTTTTTTTTAAACAAACTAAAAGAAAAGAAGCATATGGTTCCAGTGCAGTTCCATTAATTGGAAAAGCAGCAATAGCTGTAGATAAATCCATAATAAAAAGTGGAAGTGTAGTTTTAGTACAAATACCTATTCTTGATAAAAAAGGAAATTTTAATCATAAATATGGACTGCATTTATTAATTGCATTAGATGTCGGTGGTGTTATTAAAGGACAACACTTTGATGTTTACCAAGGAATAGGAAAAAAAGCAGGCACATTGGCAGGTTTTTATAATCACTATGGATACGCTTGGGTGCTTAAAATTTAATTAACAAACTACTAAAAAGGAACATTATGAATATAATTCAATCAGGAATTACCGTTGAAAATGCTTCAATTGCTATAGTAATAGCAAGATTTAACGAATTTATTAACAAAAATTTATTATCTGGGGCAATAGATACATTAACAAGAATAGGTCAAATAGAAAAAGAAAAAATTTTAAAAATATATGTTCCTGGGACTTATGAAATACCTATAGTAGCCAGTTACATTGCAAATACCAAAAAATATGATGCAATAATTACAATTGGTACAATTATTAAAGGCAATACTGATCATTTTAAACATATTGCAAATGATACTTATAGTAATCTTTCGAAAATAAGCGTAAAGTATTTTATACCAATTACAATAGGAATATTAACTACAGAAAATATTCAACAATCTATTGAAAGATCTGGTACAAAAATGGGTAATAAAGGATCTGAAGCTGCATTAGCTGCATTAGAAATGATTAACGTTATGAGAAAATTAAAAAAAATAAATAATTAAACTATGAAATATAACGAATTTGAAATTATATCTAAATTTTTTAAAGATCGTCAAAAAAAAGATAAAAATCAAATTAAAGGAATTGGAGATGATAGTGCATTAATAAAAATACCAAAAAATAATCTTCTTGCAGTCAGCACTGATACTTTAGTTGAAGGAACACATTTTTTAAAAAATATAGATCCTAAAGATTTAGCATATAAAGCTGTTGCAGTTAATCTTAGTGATTTAGCTGCAATGGGAGCAAGACCAAAATGGATTACATTATCTATTACCATGCCAAAATCTGACAGTATATGGTTGACATCATTCAGCACAAGTTTTTTTAATATTTTAAATAAATATAAATTAAAATTAATTGGAGGAGATACAAATTCCGGCCCTCTAAGCATAACGTTAAGCATTTATGGATTAACAAAGGGAAAACGTACATTACTACGAGGTAATGCTAAAAAAGGAGATTTAATATATGTAACAGGAAAACTAGGAGAAAGTGCTGCAGGTTTGTCTTTACTGCAAAAAACAACTTTTTTAAAAAATATAAAAATATACAATTATTTAATTAAAAAACATCTAAAACCTATTCCTAGGATTTCTGAAGGAATAGCATTAAGAAATATTGCTAATGCGGCTATCGATATATCAGACGGTTTAATTTCCGACTTAGGTCACATATTAAAAAACAGCAAATGTGGAGCTAATATTGATTTAAATAAAATACCTATTTCTAAAATTTTAATTGATAATTTTAAGATTAATGAATATTTAAACTGGTCTTTAAATTCTGGAGAAGACTATGAATTATGTTTTACTATTTCAAAAAAAAATATTAAAAAATTAAATATAGCTATTAAAAACAAAATAATTAAATGTACGTGCATCGGTTATATTACAACCGTAGAAAACGGGTTTAATTTAATAAAAAATAAAAAAAAAATAATTTTTACAAAATCTGGATTCAATCATTTCATTTAAAAAACAAATATAAAAATATTGGTGAAATATGAAAGATAGATTTTATATGACACGAGCAATAAAAATTAGTAAATTAGGAGAGTTTACAACTTCTCCAAATCCGAATGTAGGATGTGTAATAGTGAAAAATAATAAAATCATAGGAGAAGGTTGGCATAAAAAATACGGAAAAAATCATGCTGAAATTAATGCTTTAAATATGGCAGGAGAAAAAGCAAAAGACTCCACTATTTATGTAACACTCGAACCATGTAACTATTTTGGAAAAACACCACCATGTTGTGATGCAATTATACAATCTGGGATAAAAAAAGTAATAATATCTAGTTTAGACCCTAATCCTAAAGTGTCTGGAAAGGGAGTATCGTATCTTAGAAAAAATGGTATCTACGTAAAAATAGGCTTAATGTCAAAAGAATCTCAGAAATATAACAAAGGATTTTTTAAAAGAATGAAAACGGGACTACCATGAATACGATTAAAATTAGCAATGTCAATAGATGGAAGAATAGCAATGAAAAACGGAGAAAGTCAATGGATTACTTCGAAAGAATCACGTAGAGATGTACAAAAATTTCGTGCAAAAAGTTCAGCTATTCTTACTAGTAGTGCTACTATATTAAACGATAATCCTTTACTAACTGTACGTCATAGAGAATTTGATAAAGAAACACTATCTATTTTTCCTAAAAAAATATTCCAACACCCTATAAGGGTTATTATAGATAGTAA
Source organism: Buchnera aphidicola (Rhopalosiphum maidis) (assembly GCF_003671935.1). NCBI lineage: Bacteria > Pseudomonadati > Pseudomonadota > Gammaproteobacteria > Enterobacterales > Erwiniaceae > Buchnera > Buchnera aphidicola. The sequence goes on along the minus strand of NZ_CP032759.1, from coordinate 269,426 downwards.
AAATCGTATTAAAAAATCACATAAAATAATACAAACAAAAGAAAAAATTTTATTAATGAGATTAAAATTAGATAAAGAAATATGGCCAGAAAACGTAAAACAAACTATAATAAAACCATATAAAGAAAAAATTAACTTATTATCTGTTTTAAAATTTTTAGGAGATTCCGAGATTAATAACTTATGGATAGAAGCAGGAAGCATTTTATCTGGTTGTTTTATAAAACTAGAATTAGTCGATGAAATTATTATATATATAGCACCAAAAATATTAGGACATGAAGCAAAACCATTATTTATGTTTGAAAATAAGTTAAAGTTGTTTGACTGTTTCAAATTTAGTTTTAAAGATATTCGTCGCATAGGACCAGATATACGATTAAAATTAGAACCTAAAAATAAAAAATTTTAAAATAACATTGGGCAAATACATGATAATAAAACCAAATTTTCGAAGAAAAGCTCGTGCCTGTGCTTTACAAATGCTATATTCTTGGGAAATTTCGCAAAACAATATAAGAGATAGTGCAATAGAATTTCTAAAAGAAAAAAACAAAAAAAATATTGATATTATATATTTTTATGAATTAATCATAGGAATAACCTATGATTGTAAAAGTATAGATACTTTGATGAAACCATATTTGTCTCGTTCATTAAAAGAGCTAGGACAAATCGAAAAAGCTATTCTTAGAATTTCATTCTATGAATTGTATAAAAGAAACGATATACCTTATAAGGTGTCTATTAATGAAGGTATTGAATTAGCAAAATTATTTGGATCTGAAGATAGTCATAAGTTTATTAATGGTGTTTTAGATAAAGCAGCATTAAAAATAAAAAAATAAAAAATAATAATTAAAAAAATTTTTGTTATTTTAATTTGATAACCAAGAAAGTATTTTTTTTTGAATTCCTTCTGAGTCTAGTTGACAATCATGTTTAATTTCCTCTTGACTGCCTTGAGAAATAAACAAATCCGGCAATCCAATATTTAAAACTGGGAGTAAAATTTTTTTCATCATAATAAACTCATTGACTGCACTACCTGCACCACCTGCAACGACACCTTCTTCAAGTGTAACTAAAAATTTATATTTTAACGATAATTTTAAAATTATATTTGTATCTAATGGTTTAACAAACCTCATATCGACAAGTGTGGCATTTAAGCTTTCTGCCGCTAAATAAGCGTTTTGTAACAAAGTTCCAAAATTTAAAATTGCTATTTTTTCTCCAATTCTTTTAATAATAGATTTGCCTAATGGAATTAGCTTCATAGGTGTCAATGATATTCCAATACCCTTACCTTTAGGATATCTAACTGCGCTAGGGCCTTCTTTATACATATAGCCTGTATACAACATTTGTCTACATTCATTTTCATTACTTGGAGTCATAATAATAATTCCAGGAATACACCTTAAATAAGATAAATCAAAAACTCCCTGATGTGTTGGACCATCATGTCCTACTATTCCTCCTCTATCAATAGCAAATAAAACTGATAGTTTTTGTAATGCTACATCATGTATAATTTGATCATAAGCACGTTGTAAAAAAGTAGAATAAATTGATACAACAGGTTTATATCCTGCAATAGCGAGACCAGCTGCAAAAGTAACTGCATGTTGTTCAGCAATAGCAACATCGAAATACTGATTAGGGAAAAGACGAGAAAATTCTGACATTCCAGAACCTTCGCACATAGCAGGTGTGATAGCCATTATTTTTTTATCAAATTTAGCTACTTCACATAACCAAGAACCAAAAACATCTGAATAAGTGAGACTTTTAGAAGATGAAGAAAAAGGTTGAGATACTGTATGCCATTTAATTGGATCTAATTCTGCAGGAAGATAACCTTTTCCTTTTTTAGTAATTAAATGTAACAAGGAACTATTTTTAGTAGCTTTTATTTTTTTAAAAATTTTAATTAATTTAAAAATATTATGACCATCAAACGGACCTAAATATTTAAAACTTAAATTTTCAAATATTGAAAAATTAAAAATTTTATTTCTTTTTTTTATATTTCTTAAAAATTTTAAATGTTTATTTAAAGCACCTATATTTCTCGAAATAGACATTTGATTATCGTTTAATACAACTAAAAGATCAGATTGTATCATACCAGCATGATTCATTGCTTCAAAAGCCATACCTGCAGTCATAGCTCCGTCACCGACCACGCAAATAGTTTTTCTGTTTTTTTTCTCTTTTTTAGCGGCAATTGACAATCCTAATCCCGCACTAATAGAAGTAGAAGAATGTCCAACACTTAAAATGTCATATTTGCTCTCTTCTCTAAAAGGAAACGGATGTAATCCATTTTTTTTTCTGATACTATCTATTTTCTCAGCTCTTCCCGTTAATATTTTATGAGGATAAGATTGATGTCCTACATCCCATAATAAGTTATCAAATGGAGTATCATACACATAATGCAAAGCAACTGTGATTTCAATCACACCCAACCCAGACGCAAAATGTCCTTGAGTAATAGAAAATAAATCTAATAAATATTTTCGTAATTCTATGCATAATTGTGGTAATTGTTCAATTGATAAAAGTCGTAAACGCTTTACTGAATTAGCAAAAGATAAAATTGGATATCTTGTAATATCAAAATTCATTGGAAGCTCTTTATTAAACTTATTTAAAATCTTTAATTATAAATCGTGTTAGTAATTCTAATATATTGACATCAAAATTTTTTTTCAAAATTTTTAATGCAAATAAAGCTTCTTCGTATAGTTCTTTTATTTTAATTTTAGATTTTTTTAATCCTATTAATAATGGATATGTGTTTTTTATTTTATTTTTTTTATCTTTGAATTTTTTAATATCATGTTTAAAATCACAAATATCATCTTGAATCTGAAAAGCTAAACCAATAGATACTGAAAATTTATCTAAAATCAACAAAACTTCTTTAGAAAAATTATTTGAAGAAAAATAAGCTAAACGTATAGAACATCGAATTAAAAATGCGGTTTTATATAAATTAATCTTTTTTAATTCAGATATATTTATTTCTTTTCTTGTTTTTTCTAAGTCTAGCATTTGACCAATACACATTCCGGAATAACCAATTGAATTGGAAAACTCAGAAATCATTTTTAAACGAATAGCATCATGTACTCCTGGCATATTATTATTTGACAAAATATTAAATGCTAATCCCTGTAATGCATCACCTGCCAATAAAGCAATATTTTCACCATATTTTATGTGACAAGATATTTTTCCTCTTCTATAATAATCATTATCAATGCACGGTAAATCATCGTGAATTAAAGAATATGAATGAACTAATTCAACAGCTGCAGATATAACATCAAGTGTAGTAATATTTATTTGAAATATTTCTCCAGTAGCATATATTAAACATGAACGTAATCTTTTACCTCCTAATAATGTACTATATTTCATAGCTTTTAAAAGAACAGAGTTTTGAAAAGGCAAGTCTTGTATTATTTCGAATAACTTTTTATTTATGCGATTACAATAAATCTCATATACATGAGAAAAATTCATATTCTGACACCTAAAACAATATTAATTGTTAGATCAAGAAAAAAATAAACTTAAAATATTTATAATATTTATGTAAATTATACTACAAAAAAATTATTTCTTACAAAAAAAACTAAATATCAACCATATAAAAGTAATAAAAATTTCGAACAAAAAAAGATCTGTAACACTTAAAAAAGTATATAACCATCCATTTAAAATACCTCCACAAGCTATTCCTAAAAACTGACTTGTAGAATAAATACTCATAATACTTCCTTTGTAATCATTTATAGTTATTTCTTGACTTAAACGTGAAGGAAAAAAAATTTCTAATATATTAAAAGCAATAAAAAAAATTTGCAAAGCAAATATTAAACATATCAAATTGTGTTGTGATAACAAAAAAAACAGAAATGATAAAAAAATAAAAAAAATACATATTTCAATAACATTTTTTAAAAAAAAATAAAATTTAAAATAAAAAACAATAAAAAATAAAATAAAAAAAGAAATAATTATAGTAGTAAAATAAACTATCCAGTGATTATGCAACAAAAGACCAGATAATTCCAACTCATAAGGTATAATTAAAAAACTCATAGTTAATAAAAAATGAAGAAAAAATACACCTAAATAAAATCTAAAAAATTTTTTATTAAAAATATATTTTATTTTTTTTTGATAAATGTTTTTTTTTCGATGTCTGAACTTTTCATTTCGAGAAGAGGGAATAAGAAAAAAAACAATTAAAATACAAAAGATAGAAAATATAGCCGAAATCCAAAAAATAGAAAAAAAACCAAAATTTTCAGTAATAATTGGAGCAGAAACAATAGAAATTAAAAAAGAAATAGCAAAACTTGCGCCTATAACAGAAATTGATTTTACACGGTTTTCTTCACTAATTAAATCAGATAAAAGTGCCATAGAAACACCAGAGATAGCTCCAGATCCTTGTATAGCTCTACCAATTATCAAACTCCAAATTGAATTAGTACTAACAGAAACAAGACTTCCAACGAAAAAAACAAAAAGACCAAATATAATCAATTGTTTTCGACCAAACCTATCAGATAATATTCCAAAAGGAATTTGAAATATTATTTGAGTTACTCCATAAATACCAATAGATAATCCAATTAAAAATTTGTTTCCACCATTTAGATACAAGCCATATTTACTTAAAATAGGAAGAACTGAAAATACACCTAACATCCGTAATAAGAAAACAATACAAAAACTTAACGTGACTTGTAATTCTATAAAATTCATTTTATAATTTTTCATATTCAACTCAATTATTATTAATAATTTTATATTTTATTTACATTATGTTAAAAATAAGTCATAAAAAAATAGAAAAAGATAGCGAAGGATATTTAAAGAAAACTACAGATTGGAGTACAGAATTAGCAAAAGAAATTGCAAAAAAAGAAAAAATTATTTTACAAGACGATCATTGGAAGGTAATAAATTTTATAAGGAAATTTTATTTTAAATTTAATATCTCACCATCTATGAGAATGTTAATTACAAGCATAGAAAAAGAAATAGGTCGAGAAAAAAGTAATAGTATTTATTTATTTAAACTTTTTCCTGAAGGACCAGCTAAACAAGCAAGTAAAATAGCTGGTATACCAAAACCTTCACAATGTTTATAAAATTTAAAATATATAATAATCTATAGATATTAAAAAATTAAATAACATAACTATTAAAATAGAAAAATGAAAAAGTTTACTGGAAAATTTTTTGTCATCGTTTTTTCGAATACTTAAATAAGATATATACAACCAATAAAAACTAAAAAAAGAAAAAAACAAAAGAAAAATATAACTTAAATAACCTAAAAAAGTTAACATCGAAGTAGAAACAATAAAGCATATTATATAATAAAAAATATGTTTTTTAGCTTTTGAAATACCTTTTACCACAGGAAAAAAAGGTAAATGTGCTTTTCTATAATCATTAATGTAAAAAATAGAAATAGCATAAAAATGAGACATTTGCCAAAAAATAAAAATAATAAATAGCAAAAAACAAAATAAATTCACATCATTGCTAACAGCAGTATGTCCAATAACAGGAGGAATAGAACCTGAAAAACTTCCAATAAAAGTTGAATATATTGATTTTCTTTTAAATAAAAATGTATAGAAAAAAACATAGATAATAAACCCTATAAAAGCTAAAAACATTGATAAAATATTTACTAAAAAACCTAATATAAAAAACCCCACAATTCCGATAAAAAAAGCAAAAATTAATGCTGATGTGGGGTTTATTAAGTTCCTTACTAAAACTCTATTTTTAGTCCTATTCATTTTGTTATCTATATCTATGTCAATAAGATTGTTCAAAACACAGCTTGAAGCAATTACTAGAGAAGTTCCAAAAATAGTAAACAAAAATAAAAAAAAATTAAAAAAAGGAAAAGATGAAAATAAAAAACTACCTATTATTAAAATAATATTTCCAATAATAATACGAGGTTTTGTTATTTCTAAGTAATTTTTCAACATATAAACACGATATCTTTAAAGTAAATAGTAGTTAAAACATCAGATGATGATTTAAATTATACATAATCCATATAGAACCAAATACAACAATAAAAACAATAATTAATACAAATAACAAAGATATAATGTTCCATGAGTTTTTTTTGGAAAAACTCAAATGTAAAAAAAATACGAAATGAATTATAATTTGACTTAAAGCACACAGTAAAATTATAAAAAAATTAATTTCTCTAGAAAATAAATGATTTAAAGTACAGAAAAATGGAATAATAGTTAAACACAAAGAGAGTAAAAAACCTACTATATAAGAATTTTTTTCTTTATTAAAGTTATTTTTTATTTTTTCACATTTATTCATTAAATAACTCCATTTAAATAAACAAAAGTAAAAACACAGATCCATATAATATCTAAAAAATGCCAAAATAAACTAAAACATAATATTCTAATACGAATAGTTTCAGTTATTCCTAAATTAAATAATTGATACAAAATAGATAATATAAAAATTAAACCCAAAAAAACATGAGCTCCATGAACACCAACAAGAGTGAAAAAAATAGAAAAAAAAGCATGCTGACTAGGACTAAATTTTTCTAAAATAAGTTCATGAAATTCATTTATTTCCATTAACAAAAAAGATAAACCTAAAAAAAATGTTACAAATAAATAAAAATATATTATTTTAATGTTTTTTTTATTTTTTTGTATAGTTAACATACCACATGATAATGAACTTAATAATAAAATAAATGTTTCAAAAAAAACATAAGATAAATTAAAAATTTTATGATTAATAAAATTTGTAGAAAAATTTGAAGAAAAAATCGCATATACAGCAAACAACACAGCAAATATGATACAATCACTCATCAAATATATCCATAGACCAAATAACTTATTATTTCTTATTTTTTCTTTTATCATTTTAAACCTGCTTTTTTACAATTTTCTAAGTATTTATTTTCAATACTTTTAATTTCTTTAACTGATATAGTGTATTCACTATTTTCATCTATACTTTTAACAATTAAACTTATAATAATAATTAAAAAAGATAAACAGCATAACCAGATAATATTCCATACTGCAGAAAAACCAAACATTAAAGAAAAAAAACTAATGAAGACACCTAGTCCTGTATTTTTAGGCATATGAATTTCATTGTATTGATTTTTTTGAACTTGATTTTTTTGTTTTTTTCTTTCCCAAAAATCATCTTTGTTTTTAACATTAGGAATAATGGCAAAATTATATAATGGAGCAGGAGAAGAAGTAGACCATTCTAGAGTTCTTCCATCCCATGGATCACCAGTAATGTCCAAATTAACATGACGATCTCTTACTGACACCCAAAATTGAATTATTTGACATAGTATACCTATACCAATAAGAACAGCACCAATAGCAGCAATAGATAACAAAAAGTGAAATTCCATGTCAATATTTTGACTTAAACGACGAGTCATTCCCATAAAACCTAAAAAATATAATGGCATAAAAGCAGTAAAAAAACCTATAATCCAGAACCAAAAAGCACGCTTACCCCAAACTTCATTTAAAATAAAACCAAACAATTTAGGAAACCAATAATTAATTCCAGCAAAACAACCAAAAACAACACCACCAATTATTACATTGTGAAAATGAGCGACTAAAAACAAACTATTATGCAAAATAAAATCAGCAGGAGGTATAGATAATAATACACCTGTCATTCCACCGATAGAAAAAGTAATTAAAAATCCAATTGTCCATAGCATAGAAGAATGCATATAAACACGACCTTGATACATAGTAAATAACCAATTGAAAATCTTTACTCCAGTAGGAATTGCTATAATCATAGTAGTAATGCCAAAAAAAGCATTAACATTCGCGCCAGCACCCATAGTAAAAAAATGATGAAGCCAAACTATAAAAGATAGAATAGTAATAGCTAAAGTCGCCCAAACTAAAGATACGTATCCAAATAAACGTTTTTTTGAAAAAGTAGCAACTACTTCTGAGAAAACACCAAATACTGGAAGAACTAAAATATAAACTTCTGGATGACCCCAAATCCATATTAAATTAACATACATCATTGCATTTCCACCAAAATCATTAGTAAAGAAATGAAAATCAAAACAACGATCTAAAGTTAATAATAAAAGAGTGGTAGTCAAAACTGGGAAAGAAATTACAATAAGAATATTAGTACATAAAGAAGCCCAGGTAAAAACTGGCATTTTAAAAAAGGACATTCCTGGTGCTCTCATTTTTAAAATTGTTACTAAAAAATTAACACCTGTTAAAGTAGTTCCAATACCAGAAATTTGAAGACTCCAAATCCAGTAATCTACTCCTACTCCTGGACTATATTTTATCCCAGACAATGGCGGATAAGCTAGCCATCCTGTTTGTGCAAATTCGCCTATACCTAACGAAAGAGTGAGCAAAATAGCACCGCTAACATTCAACCAAAAACTTAGATTATTAAGAAAAGGAAAAGCTACATCACGAGCCCCAATTTGTAATGGAACAACTAAATTCATTAATCCAATTACAAGAGGCATAGCTACAAAAAAAATCATTATAACACCGTGAGCTGTAAAAATTTGATCGTAATGATGAGGTGGTAAAAAACCTATATTTCCTGAAGATGCAATTACCTGTTGAGTTCGCATTAATATTGCATCAACAAAACCACGAAACAACATAATAAATGCAAGTATTCCATACATAATAGATATTTTTTTATGATCAACAGTAGTAAACCACTCAAACCATAAATATTTCCATTTTTTAAAATAAGTAATACTGAAAGAAACACATAATCCAATTAAAATAATAGATATATATGTAACCATTATAATTGGTTCATCAAAAGGTATAGCATTTAATGTCAATTTTCCAAACATTTTTATTTCCTCTACACTTAATATTTTATATTAAATCTTTCTAATGTTTGAATACTTTTTTATTTAAATAAGTGTCATTAATTATCTCATTAAATAAATTTTTCTTAACATCAGAAAAATATTCTATGAAATGATTTTCGCTAGGAAAAGAAATGAGATTAAAAATGTTTATATTATTTAATTTTTTAGGAGATTTTTGTGCTTTTTTAATCCAATTTTCAAAAGTTTTTATATTTAATACAGAGATTGCGGTAAATTTCATATTCGAAAAACCTCTACCACTGTAATTAGATGATATTCCTTTATATTTTCCAGGATCATTAGCAATTAAATTCAATTTAGTTATCATTCCAGGCATAGCATATATTTGACTACCAAGAGATGGAATAAAAAAAGAATTCATGACAGAATTAGAAGTAATATGAAAAATTATAGGTGTATTTACAGGAAACATAATTTCATTGATTGTTGCTATATGATATTCCGGATAAATAAATAACCATCTCCAATCTAATGATATAACATCTATTTTTATAGGTTTATTTTTAGAAATTATAGATTTTTGAGGATCTAGTATATGACTATAATTCCATGTTAAAAAAGCTAAAAAAGAAATTATTAAAACTGGAACTGTCCATACTACTACTTCTATTTTTTTAGAATCAGACCAATCTGGTTTATATTTTTCATTTATATTAGAGGCACGATATTTAACTGAAAAATATATAGTCATAAAAATTACAGGAATGATTACAACCAACATCATTAAAAAAGATACTAATAATATTGAACATTCTTTTATAGCAATTGTTCCATGAGGATTTAATACAACACTGTTGCAACCATGTAACGTAAAAAAAACTGAAATTAATAATAATGTCTTAAAAAAATTATTAAAATTTATAGATATCATCAAAAAACCTCAAAATATAATATTTATTATTAAAAACTTTTATCTTATAAAAAATTATTCTTAATTAAATCCTAATTAAATTTTTTATTTAATAATAAACTAAAAAGAAATACTCTTATAAAATCAATAATTTGTGAAATAATTGAATTATTTTTTAAAAATTGATAACATTTAAAATAAAAAAAATATATTTTTATCAATAAAATAAATTCTCCATTGAATTTTCATTCAAAAAAACAATTTTTTTTAAAAAAACACTATAAATATAATACAAAATATTTTGTATCACAATTTCTATCTTTCATCTAAAATTAATTAGGATATAACAATAACTTCATGTATTTAGAAAAAATAAAGAAACACTTAGAATCAAAAATTAATATAAGTTCTATTAAAATTTGCAACGATAGCAAACTCCATAATTATTCTACGAATAAAAATATGATTAGTCATCTGAAAATTATTATCGTTAGCAACGATTTTATTAATAAAAATTTAATTACTAGACATCGTATAATTTTTAAAGCTTTAAAAGAAATAGAAAAGGAAGGTATATACTCAATCACACTATACACTTATACTTTAAATGAATGGAAAGATAAAAAAAATAAAGAATTTAGTTCCATAAAATGTATTAAAAAATAATAAAAAATTTAACTCTAAAAAAATAATTATTTAATATATTTTTAAAATTATTAAAACAAATGTTTTAAAAAACTATTTAGCAGGATAAACTTTAAATTATAAAATTTTTAGAAATATTTTTCTAAAATACTCAAGAAAATTAAAAAATATATCAGAAATTTTTATAGGTTTAAAAAAAAATCAATTTTTCACTTTAAAAAAATGAAATACGTAAAAACGTAGAATATTTTTTAAAATTACAGAATTTTTAAAAACTAAATAAATATAATTATTTGAGGCAAAGAAATGAAGTTTTTTATGGAAAAAAACAAAAACAATAGTCATTGTGTCACAATTAATATTCCGAAAAAAATAGTGAATAATGACCTTATTCGAGAATTCATTCAAATTAATAAAACAACAAAAATAAATGGTTTTAGAAAAGGAAAAACTCCTATTAAAATTATACAAGAAAAATATGGTAATAAAGTTTATTATGATGTATTTAATAAACTAATGCAAAAATTTTTTTATGAATTTATAAAAAAAGAAAAAATAAAAATAATTGGTTTTCCAAAATACTTTATGCATGAAAATGAAGATGAAAAAGAATATTTTAAATATTCTGTAAACTATGAAATTTACCCAGAATTCGAAATAAAAAATATAACATTTATTACAGCAGAAAAAATAATAGTAAATATTACAGATGAAGATATAAAAAAAAACATAGAAAAACAAAAATATAAAGAAGAAACATGGAATAAAGTCAATAGAGCAGTTAAAGTTAATGATTTAGTAACAATTAATTATTGTATTTATGAAAAAAATAAAAAAATAGAAAAATTTAACGTAGAAAAACTTAAATTTATCGTGTCTCAAAATAATTTTATACATGAAGTAAACAATAAAATAATAAATCATTTTATAAACGATATTATTTTTTTTAAAATTAACTTTTGTAAGTTTCATCCAGAAAAAGAATTATGTAGTAAAGATATAACATTTAAAATTAAAATATTGAATATTGAAGAAAGACAAGAAAATATTGAATCAGAAAATGATATAAAAAAAATTAAAAAAAGTAAGATTACTGAATTACAGTATCAGACGATAAAAAATAATCTTATTGAACAAATAAAAAGATTAACTCAAAATCATTTGCAAAATCAAATCATAAAAAAATTAATAATAGAAAATCCTATAAATATACCTCCAATTTTATTAAAAGAAGAAATAGCTTTTTTACATAATAAATTTATAAACGAATATAAAGAAAAAAAAGATAATATTTTGGAAAGAAAATATCATACTAATCTTGAATCAAAAGCTAAAAAAAGATTGCACATAAAATTAATTATAGAAAAAATTATTAAAGATAACCAAATATCAGTAAATGAAAAAAAAGTAGAACTTTTAATAAAAAAAATATCTTCAAACTATAAAAAACCATTAGAAATTATTAATATATATAAAAATAATGAAACATTAAGACAAACGATAAAAGATATAGAAGTAGAAATGCAAGTTATGCAATTTTTAATAAAAAAAGTTAAAATTATTAAAAAAAAGTGGACTCTAGATGAAATTATGAATTATAACTGGAAACGTAATGAAGAACTTTTTATCTAAAAATGGTGTTTTTTTAAAAATTCTAATATATTAGAAAAATAATTTTAAATAACATATTTTATATTAGAAAATTAAATTTTAAATAATTTTAACAAAAATATGTACTACTATATTTATAGAGAAAATTAAATGAGATCTAAATCAGTATTAATTCCCATGGTAGTCGAACAACATTCAAGAGGGGAACGTTCGTATGACATATATTCTAGATTGTTAAAAGAACGAATAATTTTTATAACAGGTGCCATTGAAGACAACATGGCAAGCACAATTATAGCACAAATGTTGTTTCTAGAATCAGAAGATTCAGAAAAAGACATATTTTTATATATAAATTCACCAGGTGGTATTATCACATCAGGAATGTCTATTTACGACACTATGCAATTTATAAAACCTGAAGTTCATACTATTTGTATCGGACAAGCATGTTCAATGGCAGCTTTTTTACTTTCATCTGGAACTAAGGGTAAAAGATCTTGCTTACCAAATTCAAGAATTATGATTCATCAACCTTTAGGTGGATACCAAGGACAAGCATCAGACATCGCTATCCATGCACAAGAAATTATAAAAATGAAAAAAAAATTAAACCAACTAATGTCTTTTCATACTGGTCAATCTATTAAAAAAATTAATAAAGATACAGAACGAGATTGTTTTTTATCAGCACATGAATCTATAAAATATGGATTAATTGATTTAATTTTAACTCAACGTTGATAAAAAATTTTTATTTAAAGAGAATAAAATAGAATCTATTTACTCAAAAAATCAATAAATATGTTAATAACGAGGTTAAGAATATGACAGATAAGAGTAAAGACAATTCTAAAAAATTACTTCAATGTTCTTTTTGTGGTAAAAACCAAAAAGAAGTGAAAAAATTAATAGCTGGTCCAGCAGTCTATATATGTGATGAATGCATAAGATTATGTAATGACATTATTAAAGAAATAAAAACTAAAAAAGAAAAAGAAAATGATGAATTAAATTACTTGCCTACACCGCATGAAATTAAAAAACATCTTGATAATTACGTAGTCGGTCAAAACCATACAAAAAAGGTTCTATCTGTAGCTGTTTACAATCACTATCAACGTATCCGTAATATTTCTAAAAATTCAGATAAAGTTGAGATGGGAAAAAGTAATATTTTATTAATTGGACCGACTGGAAGTGGAAAAACCTTATTAGCAGAAACACTAGCAAAATTATTAAATGTACCTTTTAGTATTGCTGATGCAACTACTTTAACTGAAGCAGGATACGTTGGAGAAGACGTAGAAAATGTGATACAAAAACTACTTCAAAAATGCAAATACAATGTTAAAAAAGCAGAATTAGGAATTGTTTATATAGACGAAATAGATAAAATTGCAAGAAAATCTGATAATCCTTCTATTACTAGAGACGTTTCTGGAGAAGGGGTACAACAAGCTTTATTAAAGCTAATTGAAGGAACCTTAGCATCAATTCCACCACAAGGTGGGAGAAAACATCCACAACAGGAATTTTTACAAGTTAATACTTCAAATATCTTATTCATATGTGCAGGAGCATTTTCAGAACTTTCTAAAATTATTTCTAAAAGAATTGATACTGGAAATACAATCGGTTTTAACGCTAGTATTAAAAAGAAAAAAAAGAAAGAGTCAGAACAATATTTGTTGCAACAAGTGCAATCAAAAGATTTAATAACATTTGGATTAATTCCTGAATTCATTGGTCGTTTGCCTATAATAACTATTTTAAACGAATTAAATGAAGATGCTCTTGTTAAGATATTATGTAAACCAAAAAATGCTTTGATCAAACAATATCAAGCATTATTTAATTTAGAAAAAGTCAAATTAGAATTCACAAAAGAAGCTATTTTATCAATTTCAAAAAAAGCATTATCTAAACAAACAGGGGCAAGAGGATTAAGATCTATTGTTGAAAATATTTTATTAGATACCATGTACGAGTTACCATCTATGAAAAATGTAAAAAAAGTATTAATTGATGAATCAGTTGTAAACTCTCATTCACTACCAAAAATAATATATGAAGAAAAAAATAAATCCAAAAAAGCATCCGGTGAATAAAAAATAAAGACATCAGATAATCTCAAAAAAAGGCATTCTCCCTTTATTTTGCCAAACGCTTCAGATTAAATGTCAAGCGACAATTCCAATATACTTGGCTTAATTATAAATATAGCTGCATATTTTAATATATTGCCGTTTTTAATAAATATAAATAGCGGAAATTCAACTAAGAGAGAGCTCTATGAATTCTGAGCGTTCTGAACGCATTAAAATTCCCGTTTTACCATTAAGAGATGTAGTTGTGTATCCTCATATGGTTATTCCATTATTTGTAGGTCGTAAAAAATCGATTCAGTGTATTGAAACATCTATGAATAATGATAAAAAAATCATGTTAATCGCACAAAAAGAAGCATCAAAAGACGAACCTAGCACAAACGATTTATTTAATATAGGAACTATTAGCTCAATTTTACAAATGTTAAAACTACCAGATGGAACAGTGAAAGTACTAGTGGAAGGTTTACAACGTGCTTGTATTAAAAATGTAAAAAACAATGGAGAACATTTCGTCGCAGAAGTAGAATTGATTGTTTCTCCTACTCTTATAGATAAAGAACAAGAAGTATTAATTCGAACAACAATTAATCAATTTGAATCTTATATTAAACTTAATAAAAAAATTCCGTCAGAGATACTTAATACTCTTAGTAATACGAAAAATGCAGAAAAATTAGCAGATACAATTGCTTCTCATATGCCATTAAAATTATCTGATAAACAATCAGTACTAGAAATATACAATGTAAATGAAAGATTAGAATTTTTAATGGCTATAATGGAAACAGAAATAGATTTATTAAAAGTTGAAAAAAGAATTAGAAATCGTGTTAAAAAACAAATGGAAAAAAGTCAAAGAGAATATTATTTAAACGAACAAATAAAAGCTATTCAAAAAGAACTTGGAGATATGGACGAAATTCCAGATGAAAACAAAGTTTTAAAACGTAAAATTAAAAATTCAAAAATGCCTAAAGAAGCAAAAGAAAAAACAGAATCAGAATTACAAAAATTAAAGATGATGTCACCAATGTCAGCAGAAGCGACAGTAGTACGAAGTTATATTGATTGGATGATACAAGTTCCTTGGAATGTAAAAACAAAAATAAAAAAAGACATTCAAGAAGCTAAAAAAATTCTTGATATAGACCATTTTGGTCTAGAAAAAGTAAAAGAACGAATATTAGAATATTTAGCTGTACAAAGCAGAACAAATAAAGTTAAAGGTCCTATTTTATGTTTAATAGGTCCTCCTGGAGTAGGTAAAACATCTTTAGGAAAATCTATTGCTAGGTCAACAGGTAGAAAATATGTAAGAATGGCTTTAGGTGGAATACGAGACGAAGCTGAAATTAGAGGTCATAGACGTACATATATTGGTTCAATGCCTGGAAAATTAATCCAAAAAATGGTAAAAGCAAAGGTAAAAAATCCTTTGTTTTTACTTGACGAAATTGACAAAATGTCTTGCGATATAAGAGTTGACCCAGCATCTGCATTATTAGAAGTACTAGATCCCGAACAAAATGTAAATTTCAACGATCACTATCTAGAAGTAGACTATGATCTTTCAGACGTTATGTTTGTAGCAACTTCTAACTCTATGAATATACCTGCACCATTACTTGATAGAATGGAGGTAATTCGTCTTTCTGGTTATACAGAAAGTGAAAAATTAAATATAGCAAAGTGCTATTTATATCCAAAACAAATAGAAAGAAATGCATTAAAAAAGAATGAATTAACGATTACTGACTGCGCTATTATTAGTATAATTCAGTATTATACTCGTGAAGCAGGAGTACGTAGTTTAGAACGAGAAATATCTAAAATATGTAGAAAAGTAGTAAAACTGTTAATTTTAAACAAATCTTTGAAAAAAATAGAAATCAATAGTAAAAATTTAAAAAAATTTTTAGGAATAAAACGATTTGATTACGGTAAAACAAACAATTTAAATCAAATTGGACAAGTTGTTGGATTAGCATGGACAGAAGTAGGTGGAGAACTGTTAACAATTGAAACAGCATGTGTTTCAGGGAAGGGAAAACTTACTTATACTGGTTCTTTAGGAGAAGTCATGCAAGAATCAATTCAAGCGGCATTGACTGTAGTTCGTTCTCAAGCTAAAAAACTAGGAATTAAAAAAGACTTCCATGAAAAACATGATATTCATGTCCATGTTCCTGAAGGTGCTACACCGAAAGATGGACCAAGTGCAGGTATTGCGATGTGTACAGCTATAGTCTCTTCTTTAACAAAAAATCCCGTCAAATCTAACATCGCTATGACAGGAGAAATTACACTAAGAGGAAAAGTATTAACAATTGGAGGATTAAAAGAGAAATTACTCGCAGCACATCGTGGAGGTGTTAAAACTGTGTTAATACCATATGAAAATAAACGTAATTTAGAAGAAATACCAAAAAATATTATTGAAGGATTAATAATTCATCCAGTGAAAAATATTGAAGAAGTTTTAAAAATAGCATTAGAAAAAACACCTTACGTATAAAAAAATCGAAATTTGGCTGACAAAGAATTGTCAGCCTTTATAACTTAAATAAAAAATTAAAAATTTCAATATAAAATTGAAACTATCTAGGATAGTTATATTATGATTAAATATTTAAAATCCCGATTAAATGTAATTTTAGTTAAATGTATTTTGGGAATAATTATTTTATCATTAGCGTTTGGTACTATAAGTAATTACTTTAATAAAGATAAAATAGAATACATTGCTAAAATAAACGGGGAAGAAATTAGTTTTACAACACTGCAAAAAATGTATACTGATGAAAGGAAAAAACAAGAGAAAATATTAGGGGGGGATTTTTTAAAAATTAAAAAAAATAAAAAATTCAAAGAAGAAACATATAACTATGTATTATCTCAATTAATAAATAATATTCTTTTAGAGCAGTATACGAAAAAAATTAACTTTAATATACAAGATAATAAAATAAAAAAAATAATACTAAATACATCGATGTTTCAAGAAAATAAAAAATTTAACAAAAAAAAATATTTAGATTATCTTGTATCAAAAAATTTAACACATTATGAATATATAAATTTAATTAGAAAAAAATTAAACACTACATATTTAATAAACGCTATTTCTGCAACAGAATTTATATTAGATAATGAACAAAAAAATATAATAAAATTATTATCTGAAAAAAGAATTATTAAAAAAGCAATTCTAAAAGTTAATCCTATTATTCATACTCAAAAAGTAAGTGAACCAGAAATACATGATTACTTTTATCAACATAAAAACGAATTTTATATTCCAGAAAAATTTAAAATTAGTTACATTCAACTAACACCTAATCAATTTAAAACAAATTGTGACAACAAAGAAATAAAAAATTGGTATAAAAAAAATATAGAAAAATATTCAAATCAAGAAAAAAGAGAGTACAGTATTATCCAAATTAATACTAAGAATGAAGCATTATCAATTTTATCAAAACTAAAAAAAGGAGAAGATTTTTCAAAAATAGCTAAGGAACAATCAATAGACCCTATTTCCTCTAAAAGAGGAGGCAATATTGGATTGATAGAGATAAATTCAATACCAAATGAAATAAAAAATTCTAATTTAGAAAAAATAAATCAAATCTCTAACATTATTAAATTTAATAAAAATTTTTTAATAATTAAATTAAACAAAATATTACCGAAAAAATATAAGAAAATATATGAAGTCGCAAATATTATTGAAAAAGAGATAAAATATAAAAAATCTTTAAATATGTATCACAAATTAAAAAATAAAATTTCTACTATCGCAAAAAAACATATTAATAGATTTGATTTAATTCTCAAAGAAGCTCACATTATTCCTTCAGAAACAAATTGGTTTGATCAAAATTCTATTCCTAAAGAATTAAAAAATCCTATACTAAAAACAATGATTTTTAAAAAAGGTCTATTAGATAGACAAAAAAAACTAAAATCGCACTCTGGTCTAATCATATTAAATAATCATAAATCTTTTCTATTAAGTATAAAAAATTATCAAGAAAAAAAAATTAAAAAACTTCAAGATGTTAAGCAAAATATTATAAACAGAATAAAATACATGAAAGCAACAGAAAAAATAAGAAACAAATCAAAAAAAATTTTATTTCAATTAAATAATGGAAACGAAAATATTTTAAAACAAGAAAACATTGTTTTTAAAGAATATGAAACTGTATCTCGATATGACGAAAACCCAAATCTATCTATAATTTTTTCAATGCCATATCCAATAAAAGGAAAAAAAATTTATACTATGTATCAAAATAAAAACAAAAATTTTGTTATCGCGTTATTGGAAAAAGTTTATAATGAAAAATTTTCAGAAGAAGAAGAAAAAATTATTATTCAATACTTAGAAAAAAATAATATAGATACAATATTTCAATGTTTTCTCCAAAACTTACATAAAACATCAACAATTCTATATAATAGAATAGATGATTTATAAAAAAATTAATAAAACTTGTTATCAATTTAAATAAATTTATATATTTAATTTCTAAAATTAATTATAGAAATTGAATTTTTCTTTTAATTTTTTCATATAATAAGAAGAATTAGATTTCCACTTATTGAATCCATCGTTTCGAAGAATACATGATTGACATTGACCACATCCTTTTCCTTGAATACCTTTATAACAAGTTACTGTATTATCAAGAATAAATTGAGTAGAATTCCAATAATCTGACAAAGCCCATATTTCTGCTTTACTTAAATTAATTAAAGGAGATAAAAAGTTAATCTTACAGTTCATACCAACTTGAATTACATCATTCATTTTTTTAAAAAGTCGTTTCGACAATCTGGATAACCAGAAAAATCGATTTCATTTACCCCTAAAACAATTGAATCAATTTCATTATTAAAAGCATATATAGAAGACAAAGTTAAAAATAGAATATTACGACCTGGAACAAATGTACTTGGTAAAAAATTATTTAACGGATGATTATCAAAAATAGAAAGTTTTTCATCTGTTAAACTACTTGTGGAAAGATTCTGTAAGAATTTTACATCTACGAATATATGTTTTTTAACATTAAAATAATTTGATATAAAACGAGCAGAATCAATTTCAGATTTATGTAATTGATTGTAATCAAATGTAATACAGTAAATTTGTTTACATATATTACTGTAATGTATCAAACAAGTAGTTGAATCTTGTCCACCACTAAAAATTATTAGTATTTTTTTCATGATTTTTAAGTCATTTAATTATTTATAATTAATTTATAAAAACGATTTAGAAATTAATATTGTATATGATTAATTTACAAAAATATATTTAAATATAAATTCATTTTATAAAAAAAATTCAATTTCTACTTGAATAAAAATAATTTAAATATAATTTTTTTTTAATTTAGAAAAAATTAAAAATTAAATAAAAAAACATGTAATATTAAAAATATATATTTTAAATATTTAAATTTTAGGATTCCTTTGTGAGATTGTTCAATCAACTAAAATGGTATTTTATAAAAGAATGGAAACGTTATTTAGGATCAATTTTATTATTAATAATAATAGCTTTTTTACAATTGTTGCCACCTAAGATAATTGGAATTTTAATAGATTTAATCATAAAAGAAAAAATGAGTGGTTTTAAAATACTACCGTGGATTTCGATTATTCTTTTTATTGCTATTATAGTTTACATACTGCGTTATTTATGGAGAATTCTTTTATTTGGTGCCTCGTACAAATTAGCTACAGAGTTACGAGTAAAATTTTATTCTTATCTCAGCAAACAAAGTGAAATATTTTTTTTGAAAAATCGTACTGGAGATTTAATCGCTAGAGCCACTAATGATGTTGATCGAGTGGTATTTGCAGCAGGAGAAGGGGTCTTAACACTAGTAGATTCATCTGTAATGGGTATTTCAGTATTAATAGTCATGATAACTCAAATTAGTTGGTTATTAACTATAATATCATTAATACCAATGCCAATTATGGCAATTTTAATAAAAAAATATGGAAAAGAACTTCATAATACTTTTCGAAATGCTCAAAGTGCATTTTCTTTATTAAATAATCAAACACAAGAAATATTAACTAGTATTCGAATGATTAGAGCATTTGGATTAGAAAAAAATCAATTGAAAAAATTTAATCAAATTGTTAATGAAACTGGAAAAAAAAACATGCAAGTTGCAGAAATAGATGCTCGTTTTGATCCAGTAATTTATTTATCAGTTGCATTCTCTAATTTATTAGCTATTGCAGCAGGAGGATGGTTAGTTTGGAATAGTACTATTACAATCGGACAATTGACTAGTTTTATTATGTATTTAGGTCTAATGATTTGGCCAATGTTAGCATTAGCATGGATGTTTAACATTGTTGAAAGAGGTAGCGCAGCTTGGGATAGAATTCATTCTATTATTAATAAAAATTTATATATAGAAGATGGAAAAAAAACAATACTAAATATAAATAGAAAATTAAATATTAATATTGATATGTTTTTTTATCCTAAAAGTAAAAAACCATCTTTAAAAAAAATTTATTTAAATCTTAATCCTGGACAAACTTTAGGAATTTGTGGTCCTACAGGATCTGGAAAGAGCACGCTGTTAAAACTAATTCAACGACAATTTAAAATTAATAAAGGAGAAATACTTTATAATTCTTTGTCATTGTTGGAACTAAAAATTGATTATTGGAGAAGTAAAATAGCAGTTGTAAATCAAACTTCATTTTTATTTTCAGATAGTATATCAAACAATATTGCTTTAGGTAAACCTAATGCTTCTAAAAAAGAAATCGAAAAAGCAGCTAAATTAGCTGATATACACAAAGATATTATATGTTTACCTCAAGGATATAATACTCAAGTAGGAGAACGGGGCGTAATGCTTTCTGGTGGTCAAAAACAAAGAATAGCCATTGCACGTGCACTATTGTTAAGTACAGAAATACTAATTTTAGATGACGCTTTATCCGCAGTAGATGGTAAAACAGAAAACAACATTTTAAAAAATTTAAAAAAATGGAAAGAAAAAGGATATTCTTTAATAATTGTAGCACATCGATTATCTGCATTAATTAATGCAGATGAAATTATAGTAATAAAAAAAGGTAGTATTATTCAAAGGGGTAATCATGCGAAATTAATAAAAGAAGAAAATTGGTATCAGTCTATGTATCGCTATCAAAAGCTAGAAACAGAAATTGAGGATATTTAAAAAATAAGCGAGAAATTTATAATATGGATCATTTAATACAATTTTGGCCAATTTTAAAACGTTTAACAATTTATGCAATACCTTGGAAAAAAAAAATAATATTAGCATTTTTTTTACTTTTCAGTGGTGCGACCTGTGAAGTTTTAGGGCCAATTTTAATAAGTTATTTCATTAATAATGTTTTATCTAAACATGCATTAAATTTTAAGTTAATACTGATGATTATAATATTTTTTATAGTACTACAAATATTAGCAGTTTTTTTTAACTACTTTCAAAGTATTTTCTTTAATAAAATAGCTGTAGGAATAATTAATAAACTCCGCAATGATGTCATGAATGCAGCACTAAATCAACCTATCAATCAATTTGATTCTCAACCTATCGGACAAATGATCTCAAAAGTAACTAATGATACTGAAGTTATTAAAGAATTGTACGATACAGTGGGCCCTACTTTCTTTCGAAGTATAACTTTAATTATAATTATATTATTTGCAATGTTTACTCTAGAATGGCATATGGCAATGATAGCTATATTCATTATTCCTTTAGTAATTATCGTAATGTCAGTATACCAATACTATAGCACTCCACTATTAAGAAATGTACGATATTATGTAGCTAATATTAATAATAAATTTAATGAAACTATTAATGGTATGAATGTTATTCAACAATTTAGACAACAAATAAGATTTGAAAAAAACATAAAAGAAAGCAGCGAATTACATTATTTAGCTAGAATGAAAATATTAAAATTAGATGGTTTTTTACTAAGACCGCTGTTGAGTTTATTATCAGCTTTAGTACTTTGTAGTTTTATGTTTTTATTCAGTTGTTTTTCTAATAGATTTCTTGAAGTAGGTATATTATACGCTTTTATTACGTATCTTGGTCGTCTTAATGAACCATTAATTTCAATTACCATTCAACAGTCTATATTACAACAAGCCGTAGTAGCAGGAGAAAGAATATTTTCTCTTATAGATTCACCAAAACAAAAGTACGGAAAAAATAAAGAAGAAATAAAAAGTGGAAAAATAAACATTAAAAATCTAAGTTTCAAATATAAAAAAGATGAAAAAAATATACTTAATAACATTAATATCTACATTCCATCTAAAAGTTTTGTAGCATTTGTAGGTCAAACAGGAAGTGGAAAAAGTACCTTAGCTAATCTGTTAATGGGATATTATCCTATAAAAAATGGAAAAATATATTTAGATGATAAATCTATTGATTGTATATCTCATGACGTTTTACGAAAAAACATTCTGATGGTACAACAAGATCCAATAATTCTAGCAGACACTTTCTTTTCTAACATTACACTGGGAAAAAAAATATCTGAAGAAAAAATATGGAATGTATTAAAAACTGTTCACCTTTCTTCTTTAGTTCAATCGATGCCAAAAGGCATTTACTCTATTTTAGGAGAAGAAGGAAATAATTTATCTCTTGGACAAAAACAATTATTATCTATTGCAAGAATACTAGTACGCAATCCTAAAATACTTATATTAGATGAAGCAACTGCTAATATTGATTCAGGAACTGAGCAATTAATTCAAAAAACTTTATCTTCTATAAGAAAGAAGACCACATTAATTGTGATAGCTCATAGACTTTCAACGATTATTGAAGCTGATACTATCGTAGTACTAAATAAAGGAAATGTTGTTGAATTTGGAAAACACAATCAATTATTAGAAAAAAAAGGTTTTTATTGGAAAATGTACAGTTTTCAACTATCTAAATGTTAACATTTAGGAGTTCCTGTTAGCTTTATCAAAACACCTGTATCAACTGATGTGGCTGCTTCTTTCCAGATCTGACCAATTTTTCAATTTAACAGTGCTTGGAGCTAACAGAAAACTCTATTTTATAATTAAATTTTTAAATTTTATGGTATAGAATATAATTCTATATTTTATAGACCAAATATATATTTGACAACTAATATTTTTAATATTACAAAAATTAAATAAAGTTTTTACAATAAAAAGAGAATACTTTCATATTATTAAAAATATTGATAGCATAATAATATTTTTATAAAGAAAAATAATATATGATTTATCAAATACTAGCAAGAAAATGGCGTCCTCAGTCTTTTAAAGAAATCATTGGTCAAAAATATATAGTTAAAGCTATATCTAATGCATTTTCTCTCGGAAGAATTCATCATGCATGGTTACTATCTGGAACAAGAGGTGTAGGAAAAACTACAATTGCTCGTTTAATCGCTAAAAGCTTAAATTGTAGAAAAGGTATAACACCTTTTCCATGTAGAAAATGTACTATTTGTCAAGAAATAGAAAAAGGTATTTGTCTTGATTTTATTGAAATAGATGCAGCATCACGTACGAAAGTAGAAGAAATGCGAGAAATTTTAGATAACATTTATTACTCGCCTTCTAAAAGTCGTTTTAAAATATATTTAATTGACGAAGTTCATATGTTATCTAAACATAGTTTTAATGCTCTTCTTAAAACTCTTGAAGAACCGCCTCAACATATAAAATTTATTTTAGCTACAACAAATATAGAAAAAATACCTAAAACAATTATATCTCGTTGTTTGTATTTTAAATTAAATATATTATCTGAAGAAGATATTTTTAATTATATAAAATATATTTTAGAAAAAGAAGGTAATAACTTTGACCAAGAAGCATTAAAAATAATATCTTATTATGCTAATGGAAGCATGAGAGATGCACTCAATTTATTAGAACATGCTATACATTTAAGTGAAAATAATATTAATTTAAAAAATACAACTGAAATGTTAGGTATACCAAACAAAAAAAATGCTTTCTTATTAACAAAATTTTTATTAGAAAAAGATTCAAAAAAAATGATGTGTTTATTGAATAAAATAAGTAAGATAGGTTTAGAATGGCAAAATATTTTAATAGAAATGTTACGCTTTTTACACCATATTGCTATGTTAAAATCTTATCCAAAAACATGGAATCAAATTTTCATAAAAAAAAATGAAAATGAAATTAAAAAAATTGCAGAAAACAACAGCAAGTATAATATTCAGTTATGTTATAAAATTTTATTAAAAGGTAGAAAAGAATTATGTTTTTCACCTAATCATAAAATGGGAGTAGAAATGACTTTACTCCAAGCAATTACAGAAATAAAAAAATAAAAATTATTTATTAAAATTAGAATTTAAAAAAAGAGAAAATAAATATGTTTACTAAAGGTGGATTAGGAACTCTTATGCAACAAGCTCAACAAATGCAAGAAAAAATGGCTAAAATACAAGAAGAAATAGCTAAAATGGAAGTTACAGGAGAAGCAGGAGCAGGATTGGTAAAGGTAACTATTAATGGAGCACATAATTGTAGACGTGTAGAAGTAGATCCTAGTTTATTAAAAGATGATAAGGATATGCTAGAAGATTTAGCTGCTGCTGCTTTCAACGATGCTACTAGAAGAATATCTGAAGTTCAAAAGAAAAAAATGTCTGCTATATCTACAGGAATGCAATTACCTGCAGGATTTAACATACCAGTATAAATAAATTATATAAGATAAAAAAAATAAGAAATATCATTTACTAGATAATAGATTTTTAATAAATCTTTTTTTAAGATTTATAATTAATTTATACTTCATATTTTTCTATTTAATACACTAAAAAAATTTACATCTATTAAAAATTCATTGGAATTTTTAATAAAAAAATTTTTAAAATAAATTATATAATTTATTTTTTAAAAAGAGATTTTTATATGAATACACAAAAAAAAGAAGTCTATAATTTTCAATCTGAAGTCAAACAGCTATTACATTTAATGATTCATTCTTTATACTCAAATAAAGAAATATTTTTAAGAGAATTAATATCTAATGCATCAGATGCAATAGATAAATTAAGATTTCAATCTATATCAAATCCAGAATTATATGAAAATAATAGTGATGTTAAAATTCAAATATCTATTAATAAATCGCAACGAACTTTAATTATTAGTGATAATGGCATTGGAATGACACGTCAAGATGTAATTGAAAACTTAGGAACCATTGCCAAATCAGGCACTAAATCATTTATAAAATCTTTAGAGAAAAAAGAAAAAAATGTAAAAAATGAATTAATTGGAGAATTTGGTGTTGGTTTTTATTCGTCTTTTATAGTGTCAAAAAAAGTGTCAGTAAGAACAAGATTTGCAGGGAATAAATCTGATCTAGGTGTATTATGGGAATCATCTGGAGAAGGTAAATACAATGTTACTGACGTAAAGAAAAAAACAAGAGGTACTGAAATTACTTTATTCTTAAAAGAAGAAGAAGAAGAATTTTTAGAATTGTGGAGAATTCAAAATATAGTTAGTAAATATTCCGATCATATTACTGTACCAGTTCAAATACAAAAATATGATGAAAAAAATAAAATATATTTTTGGGAACAAATTAATAAAGCTAAAGCATTATGGACGAAAAACAAATCTTCTATCAGCGAAAAAGAATATCAAGAATTTTATAAACACCTTACAAATGATCAAAACAATCCACTTTTTTGGAGTCATAATCATGTAGAAGGAACTAATGAATACATTAGTTTGTTATTTATTCCTGAAAAAGCAGCTTGGGATATTTGGAATAGAGACAATAAATCCGGTTTAAAATTATATGTAAAACGTGTCTATATTATGGATAACTCTCAAGAATTTCTTCCAAACTACTTAAGATTTATTAGAGGATTAATAGATTCAAATAATTTACCTTTAAACGTTTCTCGAGAAATATTACAAGATAACTCTATTACACAAAACTTAAAAAAAGCATTAATAAAACGATCATTAAAAATGCTTCAAACACTATCAAAAAAAGATGATAAAAAATATCAAAAATTCTGGAATCAATTTGGATTAGTTTTAAAAGAAGGTCCAGCAGAAGATAGTAAAAATCTAAATTTAATTGCAGATCTATTACGATTTACATCTGTTCAAAATAAAAGTTCCGAACAAACTATTTCGCTCGAAAAATATATGTCTAATATGCATGAAAAACAAGAAAAAATATATTATATTACCGCAGATAGCTATACATCAGCAAAGAATAGTCCTCATTTAGAATTATTTAATAAGAAAAACATTGATGTTTTATTATTATCAGATAGAATCGATGAGTGGATGATGAACTATCTTACTGAATTCAAAGGAAAAAAATTTCAATCTATCAGTAAAGAAGACTTGTCGTTAAATAAATTAATAAAAGAAAATAAAACTCAAAAAGAAAAATCAATAGAAATAATAGAATTTTTAAAAAAAGTAAAAAAAACTTTAGGAGATAAAGTAAAATCAGTACGATTAACGTATCGATTAACAGAAACGCCATGTATTGTATTAAGCGATTCAAATGAAATGAGTACTCAAATGGCAAAATTATTTAGTGCAGCAGGACAAACTGTTCCAGAATTAAAGTATATATTTGAAATTAATCCAGAACATGAATTAATAAAAAAAATTTGCAAAATAAAAGAAGATGAAAAATTTGATGAATGGATTAAATTATTGCTAGATCAAGCATTATTTGCTGAAAAAGGAAATTTAGAAAATCCACATGAATTTATTGCTAGAATGAATAAATTAATTTTAGAACAATAAAAATATGATTACTACTTTTTTATAGTAGTAATCTCACATCTAAAACTATTTTTTAAATATAAAAAGACAATTATGCGTGTTATTTTATTAGGTGCTCCAGGTACAGGAAAAGGAACGCAAGCAAAATTGATTGCAGAAAATTATAATATCCCTAAAATATCAACAGGAGATATATTAAGAGAACAAATTCAAAAAAAAAATATAATTGGTAAAGAAATACATAATCTTTTAAAGAATGGAGAATTAGTTTCTGACGAGATTGTTTCTAATTTAATAGGAAACAGAATTCAAGAAAAAGATTGTATTAATGGTTTTTTATTAGATGGATTTCCAAGAACACGGGAACAGGCTAAATATATATCAAATCTTAAAATAAAAATTGATTATGTCTTAGAATTAATAGTTCCATATGAATTGATCTTAAAAAGAATATGCGGAAGAAGAGTACATACTCCATCTGGAAGAATTTACAACATAAACTTTAATCCACCAAAGGAAGAAGGAAAAGATGATTTAACTCAAGAAAAATTAAGTATAAGAGAAGATGATAAAATTGAGATTATTAAAAAAAGATTAGAGAATTATGAAGAAAATGCTTATTTATTAAATCAATATTATTTAAAAGAAAAAAACTTAAAAAAGTTAAACTATTTTAAAATTGACGGAAAAAAAGATATTTTAAATATTCAAAAAAAAATAAATATGATTTTAAAAAAAAGATAAATATTTATTTTTTTGCGTTCTACAGGATTCGAACCTGTGACCTACGGCTTAGAAGGCCGTTGCTCTATCCATCTGAGCTAAGAACGCACATAATTTTTTTAATCAAAGTAAAATTTAACATTAAAACAACATATATGCAACTAAATTAATATGAATATTTTATATATTGTATATAAAAAATTATATCAAAATTTAAAAAATTTTTTATTAAAAAACAAAAAATTAACTGAGCTATGAACTTAATGTCCGCAATAATCATAAATGGCAAAAAAATTGCAAAAAAAATAGAAACAAACATTTTAAAAAAAATAGAAAAAAGAAAAGAAAAGAAAAAAAGAATACCAGGATTAGCAGTAATTTTAATAGGAAAAAATCCTGCTTCTGAAATTTATGTAAAAAGAAAAATATCAGCGTGTAAAAATGTTGGATTTATTTCTAAATATTGGAGTTTTCCTATAGACATTAATGAAAAAGAAATATTAAATCTTATTAAAAAATTGAATGATGATATCAATATAGATGGTATTTTAGTACAATTACCTATACCTAAAAAAATAAATTATTATAAAATATTCAGTAGTATCAGAATTGATAAAGATGTAGATGGTTTTCATCCATATAATGTAGGTTCTTTATGTCAAAGAAATCCTATCTTAAGAGCTTGCACACCTAAGGGAATAGTCACAATGTTAAATCATCAAAAAATTAAAACTAATGGACTTAATGCCGTAATGATAGGAGCGTCTAATATAGTAGGAAGACCGATGAGCATGGAATTATTATTAGCTGGATGCACTACTACAGTAACACACAGATTTACCAAAAATTTAAAAGATCATGTTAAACATGCTGATCTATTAGTAGTAGCAGTTGGAAAACCAAATTTTTTACATGGAGATTGGATAAAAGAAGGTGCTATAGTTATAGACGTAGGTATTAATAGATTAAAAGATGGATCTATAGTAGGTGATGTAGATTTTAAATCAGCATGTCTAAAAGCTTCTTATATTACTCCAGTACCGGGAGGAGTTGGTCCGATTACAGTTGCAACACTGCTTGAAAACACTTTAGAAGCATGTGAAAAATATCATGATTGTTAAAAATTTAAAAATATATTATTTTTTATAATACCATAAGGTTTTCTCAGGTAAATCTTCTAATTGAATATTGAATTTCATTAATTCATTACGTAATTGATCAGCTTCTTTCCATAACTTTAATTTTCTAGCAAGATTCCGTTTTTTAATTAAAGATTCAATTCTTTCTATAGTTTGATTATCAAAAAATGATTTTTTTTGTAACAAATATTGTGATGCATTCAACAAAAAACCTAAATCACCAGCTAATTTTTGTAATCTAAACGCAAAAAAATTTGATTTAGATAAATTTGTTTTTTTTAAATAATTAATTTTTCGAGCTAATTTAAATAAAATAGAAAAAGCTTGAGGTGTATTAAAATCATCATTTAAAGCGTTATAAAAATCTGTTTCAAAATTTAAACCTTCTACGGCATTAAATATAGGTTTTGTATTAAATAACGTCATATATAAATATTCTAATGATATTTGAGATTTTTTTAAATTTTCTTCAGTATAATAAATAGGATGCCGATAATGAGTAGACAAAAAGAAAAAACGCAATACTTCAGCTTTGTATTTTATTAAAACATCCTTTAAAAAAAATGAATTACCTAAAGATTTAGACATTTTTTGATTTTTAACGATAACTAATCCTGAATGCATCCAAAATTTTACTTTAAATTTTTTATTTAAACATCTTGATTGAGATATTTCGTTTTCATGATGAGGAAAAAGAAGATCTGAACCTCCTCCATGAATATCTATGCAATCTTTAAAAAAACTATTAGTTATAGCTGTACATTCAATATGCCAACCAGGACGTCCTTTACCCCAAGGTGAATCCCAAAAAAGTTTTTCTTCTTTTTTAGATTTTTTCCAAAGTATAAAATCTAATAAGTTTTGTTTTGTTTTATTTATAGTAATACGTTTTCCGGATATTAGTTTATCTACGGATTGACGAGACAAAGTTCCATATAATGAATCACTATTTATTGAAAAAATTACATCACCATGATTATTAACATATGCGTTTTTATTTTCAATAAGTTGTTTAATAACTTTAATTATATCGCTAATATAATTGGTAACTCGAGGCTGTTCATCAGGAGGAGAAATACCTAATAAAGAAAAATCTTTATTCATCTCTCTTATCATCGTATTTGTAAAAGTATTAATATCAATTTTTTCTTTTAATGATTTTAAAATAATTTTATCATCAATATCTGTAATATTACGAACATATTTTACTTGAAATCCTATTAAGCGCAAATAACGCACTATCATATCGAAAACGACAAAAGTACGTGCATGACCGATATGACAAAAATCATATACAGTAACTCCACAAACATATAAATTAATTTTTTTGTTTTTAATAGGTTGAAAAACTTCTTTTTTAGAAGTTGCTGTATTAAAAATTTTTAACATAAATTTCTCATGCAATATTTAAAAAAAAATAAAAAAAATATATTATTTTCTATAATATCAATATGCTAAAATAATTACATATATTAATATTTATTTTTTTGTAAAACATTTTAAATAATATGTTTATATGAAAAATATAACAGATTAATTCATTTTTTTAAAATTAAAAAAATTTATTAAAAATAAAACCAGGATTAATTAATGAAGACAAAATTACGAGAAATGTTAAAATTCCCTTGTTTTTTTACTTATAAGATCATTGGTTTAGCACAACCTGAACTTATTGATCAAATAATAAAAGTCATTCAAATTCAGATTCCTGGAGATTATACACCTCAAGTAAAGTCAAGTAATCGAGGTAATTATCTTTCTGTTTCTATTACAATATGTGCAAAAAATTTTGAACAGATTGAAACACTATATCATGATATTAGTAAAATAAATATGGTAAGAATGGTTTTATAAAAAATATAAGATCTTACATAGTACAGCTCGATAAAGAGCCGTACTAAAAAAGATTTTTATTTTTTAGTTAAAAAATAAAATAAAATCTATAAACTAATAACATTAGCAGCAGATGGCCCTTTTGCTCCCTCAGTAATTTCAAATTCAACACTTTGACCTTCTGCTAGAGTTTTAAATCCATTACTTTGTATAGCTGAGAAGTGAACAAATACATCTTTACTACCATCTTCTGGAGTAATAAAACCAAACCCTTTAGATTCATTAAACCACTTAACATTACCTTTAATCTTGGACATCTATATTACCTTCACATGAAAAAAATATACTAAATTGAAAAAACACATTGAAACAATTATAAATGATTTTTTTATAAAAAAATCAAAAATAATAGAAAATTTTTAATAGATTAACATGTAAATTTATTGTTAGCCAGAAAGTAATTTATTTTAAAAATAACACTAAAAGTTATTTAAAAAAATAAAATTATACTTTCTACATATTAAAACTATTTATTTAAGTAAATATTTGACACAATTTTATTTCAAATACAAAAAAACCCGAAAATTTTCGGGTTTTTTTGTATTTGCCTGGAGGGTACCTACTCTCACACGGGGAGACCCCGTACTACCATTGGCGTTGTAGCGTTTCACTTCTGAGTTCGGAATGGATTCAGGTGGTACCACTACACTATTTTTACCAGGCATTTTTAATGCTATTATAATATATATATATTAATACAACAATAAATTCAGTAAAACAAGCTTTTTTATATTTTTTTATAAAAAACACCTCTGGTGTTGTAAGGTTAAGCCTCTTGGGTCATTAGTACTAGTTAGCTCAACATATTGCTATGCTTACACATCTAGCCTATTAACGTTGTAGTCTTCAACGTCCCTTCAGTAAACATTTCTGTTTCAGGGAAGATTAATCTTGGGGCAAGTTTCGTGCTTATATGCGTTCAGCACTTATCTTTTCCGTATATAGCTACCGGGCAATGCCATTGGCATGACAACCCGAACACCAGTGATACGTCCACTTCGGTCCTCTCGTACTAGAAGCAGCCCCCCTCAATCTTCCAACGCCCACGGCAGATAGGGACCGAACTGTCTCACGACGTTCTAAACCCAGCTCGCGTACCACTTTAAATGGCGAACAGCCATACCCTTGGGACCTGCTTCAGCCCCAGGATGTGATGAGCCGACATCGAGGTGCCAAACACCGCCGTCGATATGAACTCTTGGGCGGTATCAGCCTGTTATCCCCGGAGTACCTTTTATCCGTTGAGCGATGGCCCTTCCATACAGAACCACCGGATCACTAAGACCTGCTTTCGCACCTGCTCGCGTCATCACGCTCACAGTCAAACTGGCTTATGCCTTTGCACTAACCTCACGATGTCCGACCGTGATTAGCCAATCTTCGTACTCCTCCGTTACTCTTTGGGAGGAGACCGCCCCAGTCAAACTACCCACCAGACACTGTCTCTGCACCGGATTACGGCACTAGGTTAGAATACCGAATTGTAAAGGGTGGTATTTCAAGTTTGGCTCCATTAAAACTGGCGTTTTAACTTCTTAGCCTCCCACCTATCCTACACATTAAAATTCAGAATTCAGTGTCAAGCTATAGTAAAGGTTCACGGGGTCTTTCCGTCTTGCCGCGGATATGCTGCATCTTCACAGCAATTTCAATTTCACTGAGTCCCAGGTGGAGACAGCCTGGCCATCATTACGCCATTCGTGCAGGTCGGAACTTACCCGACAAGGAATTTCGCTACCTTAGGACCGTTATAGTTACGGCCGCCGTTTACCGGGGCTTCAGTCTAGAGCTTCAAGTTTCCTTTAACCCCTTCGATTAACCTTCCGGCACCGGGCAGGCGTCACACCGTATACTTCCACTTTCGTGTTTGCACAGTGCTGTGTTTTTAATAAACAGTTGCAGCCAGCTGGTATCTTCGACTAGATTCGGCTCTAGGAGTAAAATCCTTTCACCTAAAACTAGCGTGCCTTCTCCCGAAGTTACGGCACTATTTTGCCTAGTTCCTTCACCTGGGTTCTCTCAAGCGCCTTAGTATTCTCTACCTAACTACCTGTGTCGGTTTGAGGTACGATTTAATATTACCTGATGCTTAGAGGATTTTCTTGGAAGCGTGGTATTAATTACTTCATCACCGTAGTGATTCGTCATCATGTCTCAGATTAAAGATAATCGGATTTGCCTAATTATCATACCTACACATTTAAACCAGGATTACCGTCACCTGGATAATCTAACCTTCTTCGTCCCCCCTTCGCAGTAAAATTAAGCACAGGAATATTAACCTGTTTTCCATCGACTACGCTTTACAGCCTCGCCTTAGGGGTCGGCTTACCCTGCCCCGATTAACGTTGGACAGGAAACCTTAGTTTTTCGGCGAGCAGGTTTTTCACCTGCTTTATCGTTACTCATGTCAGCATTCGCACTTCTGATACCTCCAACATATTTTACAATACATCTTCATAGGCTTACAGAACGCTCCCCTACCCAATAAAAAATAATTTTTATTGCCGCAGCTTCGGTGCATAATTTGAGCCCCGTTACATCTTCCGCGCAGGCCGACTTGACCAGTGAGCTATTACGCTTTCTTTAAATGATGGCTGCTTCTAAGCCAACATCCTGGCTGTTTATGCCTTCCCACATCGTTTCCCACTTAATTATGACTTTGGGACCTTAGCTGGCGGTCTGGGTTGTTTCCCTTTCCACAACGAACGTTAGCACCCGCTGTGTGTCTCCCGTGATAACATTCTACGGTATTCGGAGTTTGCATCGGATTGGTAAGCCGGGATGGCCCCCTAACCGAAACAGTGCTCTACCCCCGTAGATGAATTCACGAGGCGCTACCTAAATAGCTTTCGGGGAGAACCAGCTATCTCCCGGTTTGATTGGCCTTTCACCCCTAGCCACAGGTCATCCGCTGATTTTTCAACATCAGTCGGTTCGGTCCTCCAGTTGGTTTTACCCAACCTTCAACCTGCCCATGGCTAGATCACCGGGTTTCGGGTCTGTACCCTGAAACTTAACGCCTATTTAGGACTCGGTTTCCCTTCGGCTCCCCTATTCGGTTAACCTTGCTACAGAGTACAAGTCGCTGACCCATTATACAAAAGGTACGCAGTCACATTTCTAAAATACTTAATGCTTCCACTGCTTGTACGTACACGGTTTCAGGTTCTATTTCACTCCCCTCGCCGGGGTTCTTTTCGCCTTTCCCTTACGGTACTAGTTCACTATCGGTCAGTCAGGAGTATTTAGCCTTGGAGGATGGTCCCCCCATATTCAAACAGGATTTCTCGTGTCCCGCTCTACTTTTTGAACTCACAATAAAAATTATTTCGCATACGGGGCTATCACCTTGTATCGCTGAATTTTCCAAATCATTCTGCTATAATATAGAATTGATTATAGTTCTGGGCTTTTCCCTTTTCGCTCGCCACTACTAAGGGAATCTCGGTTGATTTCTTTTCCTCAAGGTACTTAGATGTTTCAGTTCCCTTGGTTTGCTTTATTAGTCTATTTAATTCAACTAATAATGATACATAAAATGTATCGGGTTTCCCCATTCGGAAACCGACGGTTATAGCGCTTCATATCAGCTTGCCGTCGCTTTTCGCAGATTAGCACGTCCTTCTTCGCCTCTGACTGCCAAGGCATTCACCATGTACGCTTATTTGCTTAACCTTACAACCCACAGGTGTTTTTTTTGCAATAAATATTATTTATGCTTGTTTTCCGAATTTTTAAAGAGCTTTTTGAAAAAAAATAAAATATTTTTTTCAATATTTTTTAATGATAACACAAGAATTTAAAATAGTATACAATATTTTTTAAAATATTTTTAAATATTTTTATTTATCGTCCCCTAGGGGATTTGAACCCCTGTTGCCGCCGTGAAAGGGCGATGTCCTAACCTCTAGACGAAGGGGACTTTTTTAAAATATAAAATAAGTTTTTAATTTATTTTTTTAAAAGTATTACATTAAATAATACAGATCGAAAAAAAAGAGTCAAGTGTTTTCTTTAATAATATAAGAGAATATATAAAAAAATCATTTATAAAAATATAAAAAGTAAATATTAAATTTTTTTTAAAAATTAATATAAAAGAAAAATCAATTCCGACTTAAAGTATTAATAATATAGTTTGTTTCTGGAAATACATTATGCCATTCTAAAAAAGAATAAGCTGCTTGAAAAACTAACATTCCTATTCCATTAGAAACAAAATCTACTCCTATTCTGGAACACCAATCAATAAAAGGTGTATTTTCTGTACTATAGTTCATATCATAAAAAAAAGTTTTAGCAGATATTAAAGATAATGGTACGAAGTTTTTTTTCTTAATATTTCTTGACATAGCGTTAATAACTAAATCAAAATTTTGTTTTTTAAAAACTTTTTTTTCAAAAACAAAAATTTTTCCATATGTATTAAATTGTTTAACTAAATTCTCAGCATTTGAAACAGTTCGATTCAGAATATAAATTGAACAACCTAATGACAAAAGAGGTAAAAGAACTCCCTTAACAGCACCTCCTGCACCAAGTATTAATATAGAAAAATTTTTTTTTATAAACTTTAATCTAATTAAATCAGATAACAATCCTATACCATCAGTGTTATCTCCTAAAATACATTTATCGTTTACTTTTTTCAAAGTATTTACAGATTGCGCAATATTTGCTCTTTTAGTTAATTTGCTAGAAAAAAAATACGCTTCTTTTTTAAAAGGTGCTGTTACATTAGCGCCTTTAACGTTTTTTTTAAACAAATTAGAAACTTCTAAAGAAAACTGACCTAATGGAATATTAATTGCTTTATAAATATGTAAAATACCTGTCTGTATAGAAAAAAAATCATGGATTTTAGGAGATTGGCTATGATCAATCGGATTTCCAAATAAAGCATAATTAAACTTTTCAAGTTTGCACATAACGAATTAATTTTCCATTAATAATATTAATGATTTTAGAGGGATGACGTTCATTTCCTATAGGACCATAAAATAATGGAAAATTTTTTCCAAAATTTTTAAAAACATCCTTTTGAGTAAGACATGGAGACATATTTGAAAAATTAGCACTTGTAGAAACTAATGCTTTTCCAAAAATATTACATAACTTAATTATACCCAAATGGGCGCTGATTCGAACAGCTACTGTATCAAACTGACCAGTCAACCAATAAGGTACTAAAGAGTTTGCAGGAAGTAAAAAAGTATAAGGTCCAGGCCAATGAAAAAAAATCGTTTTTTTTTGCTGTACAGATAATTTACTTTCATTAATGTACATTTTTATCTGATTATAATTTGAAGCAACTAATATCAGTCCTTTTTTTATACTTCTCTTCTTCAAACATAATAGTCTTTTAACCGCTTTTTCACTTGTAGGATCACATCCTAATCCAAACATTGATTCAGTAGGATATGCAATAATTTTTTTATCATACAGAACACGTATACATCGAATTAACGAACTAAAAACATAATCTTTACTCATTAAAAGATTTCTCATAATAAAAATTTAATGAACAATTTCAGCTTTAAAATTAAATAATAAATTTTCAAGTTTTCTGTAAACAATTTCACATCCTGGAATGTTGAATAATATAATTAAAACAATCCATTTCAAATCCTCAAGGTTTAAGTAACTAATATCTAGAGCCATAATTCTTTCAATAATTATTTCACGTGTATTTAATGTTAATATTTCCAACTGTTCCAAAAAAAGTATAAAACCACGACAATCAGAATTTAATTTCAATTCTTCTTCTTTAGTATAAATGCGAGTTGTAGTATGATTTAAAGATAAATTAATTGATGAAATAATATTTTTTTTATAACAAGACAAATTTTTTAACCAATGTAAAGCTTTATAAATATCTTTTGATCGGAAACCTATATCCGATAAATCACTAGTTAAACTTTCATAATCAATAGAAATTTCTGATTCACTATGAACATAAGTTTCAAATAAATATATTAATATTTCAAACATTACATCCTCAATCACATATTAAAAAGTTTAAATTTTTATATAATATTTTATACATTATATTACTTTTTCATCAATATTGTTATATACATAACATGTAATATTTAATAATTGATTACACATTTATTAAAAAATAATTATCTTTTTTCTAAAAATTTAAAAAAGAATAAAAAGTTAACTTTTAATTATTAAAAAAAAGTTTATACTAGTATATAAAATTAAATTATTTTATATCTAAATATATGTCTGTTTTAAAAATACTACATTATCCTGATCCACGACTAAGACTTATAGCTAAACCTGTTTCAAACATAACTAAAGAAATACGTATTATTGCTAGTAATATGATAGATACGATGTATCAAGAAGAAGGAATTGGTTTAGCAGCAACACAAGTAAATATTCAGTTACAAATAATTGTGATTAATAAAACGAATCAAAGAGAAAATAATTTAATTCTTATTAATCCAAAAATTATTGAAAAAAAAGGCAGCAGTAGTATTGAAGAAGGATGTTTATCAATTCCAGAATATCGTGCTTTTGTTCCACGTTTTAATTATATAAAAATTGAAGCTATAAATTTAAATGGAAACAAAATAAAAATAGAAGCAGATTCAATTCTGTCTATTTGTATACAACATGAAATAGATCATTTAAACGGAAAGCTTTTTATAGACTATCTTTCTGCCCTCAAAAAAGAAAGATTTTTAAAAAAAATAAAAAAAATTAAAAAAAGAATGAAATAAAAATTTTTAAAAAAAGTAAAAAAGGAAAAATAAATTTGAAAAAATTAAAAATTATTTTTGCCGGGACATCACATTTTTCTATGAAATACTTAGACGAGTTAATAAAATCTGAACACAAAGTAGTAGCTGTGTTTACTCAACCTGATCGTCCTTCTGGAAGAGGTCAAAAAATAATTTTTTCTCCTGTAAAAATACTATCTATAAAAAAAAACATTCCTTTTTTGCAACCATTAGAACTAAATAACGAAGAAATACAAAATAAAATATTAACTTTTAATCCAGATATAATGGTAGTCGTTTCCTATGGAAAACTAATACCAAAAAAAATACTGACTATGTTTCCAAACGGTTGTATTAACGTTCATACTTCATTGTTGCCAAGATGGAGAGGTGCAAGTCCTATTCAATCAGCAATTCTATTCGGAGACAAAGAAACAGGTATAAGTATAATTAAAATGAATGAAAAAATGGACGCTGGACCTATAATAAACTCAGTTAAATGCAGTATTTCTTGTAAAGACACAACTGAAACCTTAACATTTAAATTAATTAAAATTGGAATTAAGGCATTATTAGAAACTTTATATTATATAAAGAAAAACACTATTTTTGAAAAAGAACAAAATGAAAAATATGCAACTTTTTCAAAAAAAATATCTAAAAAAGATGCTTTGCTAAATTGGAATACTAAAGCATATCTTTTAGAAAGAT
Source organism: Buchnera aphidicola (Rhopalosiphum maidis) (assembly GCF_003671935.1). Classification (NCBI taxonomy): domain Bacteria; kingdom Pseudomonadati; phylum Pseudomonadota; class Gammaproteobacteria; order Enterobacterales; family Erwiniaceae; genus Buchnera; species Buchnera aphidicola. Next base: position 231,170 of record NZ_CP032759.1, on the reverse strand, counting down.
CAATACGTGCTTTTAATCCTTGGCCTATTTGTTATTTTATAGTCAATAAAACGCGAATAAAGGTATGGAAAGCAAAAATTATACCAAATGTTAAAAAAGGTATTTCTATAGGAGAAATAGTTTCTTTTAACAAATGTGGAATTCAGATAAATACAGCTCATCAAATATTAAACCTTCAAAAAATACAGTTTCCTGGAAAAAAAATTATAAATGTAGAAAAAATTGTTTTTTCTAAAAAAGATTGGTTTAATACAGGAAAAATTATCTAATTTAAATACAAAAAAAATATATAATACGTATTATTTTAATATTTATTAAAAATACCAAAAGATGAGCAAACGGCGAACTTCCGTTTGCTTTTAATTATAGAGAATATTAATATCTTTTCTTAAAAAGAATTTTAATTATTTTTCACACAATTTTTATTTCTTGACAATTTCTTTCTTTTCTTGACTCTTTTTAACACGGTCAACTAGTTCAATATAAGCCATAGGTGCCTTATCTCCAGATCGGAATCCACATTTTAAAATACGAGTGTAACCGCCTGGTCTATGATAAAAAACAGGAGCAATTTTTTTAAATAATTTTGCTACTACTTCATTATTACGAATACGAGAAAATAACAATCTTCTATGTGATACAGTATCTTTTTTAGATAAAGTAATCATAGGTTCGACAATACGTCGCAATTCTTTTGCTTTTGCTAACGTAGTTTTAATAATCTCGTTAAGAATTAACGAACAAACCATATTTTTAAACATAGCATTACGATGATCACCCTTGCAGTTTAATTTACGACCAATTTTCCGATGCCGCATAAATTTATCCTTTTTAAAAATAAGAAGATAAGTAATATCTAATTAATATTTAATATTATTCTTCTAAAATACTCGATGGAGGCCATTTTTCTAACTTCATTCCAAGAGATAAATTTCGAGCAGCTAATATATCCTTAATTTCAGTCAATGATTTTTTACCTAAATTAGGAGTTTTTAAAAGTTCTACTTCTGTTCTTTGAACTAAGTCACCAATATAATGTATTGATTCAGCTTTAAGGCAATTTGCAGAACGAACAGTTAGTTCTAAATCATCTACAGGACGCAATAAAATAGGTTCAAATTCAGGTTTTTCTTCTTTTATTTCAGGTTCTCTTACATCTCTTAAATCAACAAATGCTTCTAATTGTTCAGATAAAATAGTAGCAGCACGTCGAATTGCTTCTTCAGGATCTATCGTTCCATTTGTCTTCATTTCAATAATTAATTTATCTAAATCTGTTCTTTGTTCTACACGTGCTGCTTCTACATTATAAGAAATGCGATTTATTGGACTATAGCATGCATCTACTAATAAACAACCTATTGGTCTCGAATCATCTTCCATATGAATTCTAGAAGAAGCAGGAATATAGCCTCTTCCACGTTGTACCTTAATTCTCATTTGAATAGAAGCATTTTCATCAGTTAAATGACAAATTAAATGATCTGGTTTAATAATTTCTACATCACCATCATGAATAATATCAGCTGCAGTAACAGAACAAATTCCTGATTTCTTCAAAGAAATAAAAACTTCATCTTTTCCGTGTACTCTTACTGCTAATTCTTTTAAATTTAATAAAATTTCTAAAATATCTTCTTGCACACCTTCTTTAGTACTGTATTCGTGTAGTACTCCATCAATTTCAACTTCAGTTACAGCATATCCTGGCATAGAAGAAAGCAGAATTCTACGAAGTGCATTTCCTAATGTATGACCAAAACCTCTTTCTAATGGTTCTAAAGTAACTTTAGTATGAGTTGAAGTAATTTGTTCAATTTCAACTAAACGTGGTTTTAAAAAACCGATAATAGAATTCTGCATAATATCCTCTCGATTAAGAGTGAACTTTCTATTTAGAATAAAGTTCTACAATTAAATGCTCATTAATTTCTGCAGATAAATCAGAACGTTCAGGAAATCTTTTAAAAATTCCTTCCATTTTAGTAATATCGACTTCAATCCACATTGATTTTTCTCTTTGCTCAGTAAGTTCTAAAGAAGCTTTTATTCTAGATTGATTTTTAGATTTATCTCGTACAGAAATACGATCATTAGGAGAGATTTGATATGAAGCAATGTTAACAATATTATTATTTACTTTAATTGATTTATGATTTATTAATTGTCTAGATTCAGAACGAGTACAACCAAATCCCATTCTATAAACTATGTTATCAAGTCTTCTTTCTAACAATTGTAATAAATTTTCTCCAGTATTACCTTTTAAACGAGACGCTTTTTTATAATATATTCTAAATTGACGCTCTAAAACACCATAAAGACGACGAACTTTTTGTTTTTCACGTAATTGAATAGCATAATCTGATAATCTTGGTTTTCGAATCCCATGTTGTCCAGGTGGATGTTCTAATTTACATTTAGAATCTATTGAACGAAATCCTGATTTTAAAAACAAATCAGTACCTTCACGTCGACTTAACTTTAATTTAGGACCTAAATATCTTGCCATTTTATTCTCCAATATTTCCTAAAATTTAAACACGACGTTTTTTAGGAGGACGGCAACCATTATGAGGAATAGGTGTTACATCAGTAATATTTGTAATACGAAAACCAGCGGCATTCAACGCTCGAATAGTAGATTCTCTTCCTGGTCCAGGTCCTTTGACCATTACTTCTAAATTTTTTATGCCGTAATCTTTAACTATTTCAGCACATCGTTCGGCAGCAATCTGCGCCGCAAAAGGAGTTGATTTACGAGAACCTCTAAAACCTGAACCTCCAGACGTTGCCCAACCTAAAGCATTTCCTTGTCTATCAGTAATAGTAACAATAGTATTGTTAAATGAAGCATGAATATGAGCTATACCATCTGTAATTTGTTTCTTTATACGTTTTCGTGTTCGAACAGCTGAATTTTTTACCATGATTAAAATTACCTAAATTATTTTTTTATTGCTTTTCGAGGACCTTTACAAGTTCGAGCATTAGTTTTCGTTCTTTGTCCACGGACTGGTAAACCTCTTCGATGACGTAGGCCTCGATAACAATTTAAATCAATTAAACGTTTAATATTTAAAGTTTTTTCTCTTCTTAAATCACCTTCAACAACATATTTAGCAACATTTTCTCTTAATAATTCAATTTCTTCTTCTTTTAAATCCGAAATTTTACAACTTTCAGAAATATTTGAATTAAAACAAATAATTTTAGAACGTTTTTTTCCAATTCCATATATGGAAGTTAATGCAATTAAAGTATGCTTATGTTCAGGAATATTAATACCTGCAATACGCGCCATTTTATAAAACCTTTTAAAATTGATGAAAAATTATTAATTTAACAATTTATTTAAAATATATTAACAAATTTTAGAAAAATTTTTTATTAGAATATTTTATTAATAAATATAGTTTTAACCCTGACGCTGCTTATGTTTAGGATCATTACTACAAATTACTCGAACAACATTATTTCTTCGTACTATTTTACAATTTCGACAAAGAACTTTTACAGAAGCTTTAACTTTCACTCTATTTTCCTTTTTTATAGTAAAAATAATTTAATTTAAATTAGCTTTTTTTAATACAGATTCATATTGACTCGACATAATTAAAGTTTGAATTTGAGTAATAAAATCCATAATCACAACAACAACAATCAATAAAGATGTTCCACCAAAATAGAACGGAACGTTCATAGCACTTCTCATAAATTCAGGTATTAAACAAATAAATGTAATATATAACGAACCAAAAAGTGTTAATCGAATCATAATCTTATTAATATATTTAGCTGTTTGTTCACCTGGTCTAATTCCTGAAATAAAACCACCTGATTTCTTTAAATTATCTGCAGTTTCACGAGGATTAAAAACCAATCCAGTGTAAAAAAAACAAAAAAATATTATAGAAAAAATATACAATACTAAATACAAAGGTTGATTAGGTTGAAAATAAAAAGAAATAATTTTTAGTAAATACCATTTTTGATCTATTCCAAACCAAGATATAATTGTTATAGGAAATAAAACAACACTGGAAGCAAAAATAGCTGGTATAACACCTGCCATATTTATTTTTAAAGGTAAATGAGTACTTTGAGTAGAATAAATACGACGACCTTTTTGACGTTGAGCATAATGAATAATAATTTTTCTTTGACTACGCTCAATAAATACAACAAAAAAAACAACAGAAAAAATTAATATTAAAATACATAAAAATAATAGTATATGTAGATTACCTTGTCTAGTTTGCTCAATTGTATGAACTATAGCTGACGGCAAACCAGCTATTATACCTATAAAAATTATGATAGAAATTCCATTACCAATACCACATTCTGTAATTAATTCTCCTAACCACATTAAAAACATTGTACCAGTAACTAAAATAACAATAGCAGTAAAATAGAAATAAAAATCAGGATGAATTATAATTTGATGCATACCTGATATTTTAGGAAGACTTGTAACAATACCAATAGCTTGAAATAGTGCTAATACTAAAGTAGTATACCTTGTGTATTGATTAATTTTACTACGTCCAACTTCTCCTTCTTTTTTAATTTCAGATAAAGAAGGAATTACTAATGTTAATAATTGAATAATAATAGAAGACGATATATACGGCATAATTCCTAATGCAAAGATAGAAGCACGACTTAGAGCACCACCAGAAAACATATTAAACATTTCAATAATAGTACCTTTCTGATTATTTAATAACCTAGACAAAATTGTCGTGTCAATTCCAGGAATAGGAATAAAAGAACCAATGCGAAAAATAATTAATGCAGTAATTACAGAAAAAATTCTTTGCTTAAGTTCATTTGTAACTTTTGAAGTATTATTAAAATTTAATCCTAATTTCTTAATCATTGTTTACCGCTTATCCTTCAATTTTACCGCCATGGTTTTCAATTGCAAGACGAGCGCCTCGAGTTACACGTAAACCACGTAATATTAAAGGAACTTCTAATTTTCCTGAAAGAATAACCTTTACATATTTAATGTTTTTATTAATAATATTTTCTTTTCTCAAAATTTTTAAATCAATGATATTACTAGATAATTTTGATATATCTGACAAGCGAACTTCTGTTGTAATATTTTTTTTATGAGAATTAAACCCAAATTTAGGAAGTCTTCTATAAAGAGGCATTTGACCTCCTTCAAAACCACGATTAATATGACCTCCAGATCTAGATTTTTGACCTTTATGACCTCGACCTGCAGTTTTTCCAAAACCAGAACCAATGCCACGACCTAATCGTCTATGATTTTTCCGAGATCCTAAAGATGGAGAAAGAGTATTTAAACGCATCTTATTATTCCTCTTGTATTTTTAAAATATAAGATACTTTTCTTATCATACCTCTAATAGAAGGAGTATCCTGACGTATTACACTATGACCAATATGACGTAAACCAAGTCCTAATAACGTTTTCTTGTGCTTAGGTATTCGCCCTATTGAACTTTTAATTTGAGTTATTTTAATTGTTTTCATCAAAAAATTTATCCTAATATATCTTCAATAGGTTTATTTCTTTTAGCAGCTATCATTTCTGGAGATTTCATATTAGTTAAACCATTTATAGTAGCACGAACTACATTAATAGGATTTGTTGAACCATAAGTTTTAGCTAGTACATTATGTATACCAGCTACTTCTAAAACTGCACGCATGGCTCCACCTGCAATTATTCCTGTTCCATCTGAAGCGGGTTTCATAAAAACATTAGATCCAGTATGTGAACCCTTTAATGAATGCTGTAGAGTTTTATTGACTAATGGTATAGTGATCATATTACGTCTAGCTTTTTCCATAGCTTTCTGGATTGCTGCTGGAACTTCACGAGCTTTTCCGTAACCAAAACCAACACGCCCTTCTCCATTTCCTACTACTGTTAAAGCAGTAAATGAAAATATACGACCACCTTTAACTGTTTTTGAAACACGATTTACAGTAATTAATTTTTCTTGTAGTTCACTATTATTTTTTTTTTCGATATTAGCCATTCTATATTTTTCACCTTAAAACTTTAATCCAAAATTGCGTGCAGAATCTGCTAGTTTTTTTATGCGTCCATGATATTTGAAACCAGATCGATCAAAAGAAACTTTAGAAATACCTTTTGACAAAGCTCTTTCAGCAATAATTTTACCAATAATTTCAGCCGCTTCTTTATTTCCGGTATATTTTAAGTCTAACTTAACTTTTTTTTCTAAAGTCGAAGCAAAAACTAAAACTTTTGCTTCAGGAGAAATTATTTGAGCATACATATGACGAGAAGTTCTGTGTACAACTAAACGAATCGCACCTAATGATTTAATTTTACAACGTGCCTTAACAGATCGACGTATACGAGAAATTATTTTTTTATTCCTATAAAACATCATTTTACTTTTTCTTAGCCTCTTTCATACGTACAAATTCATTTGAATATCTAATTCCTTTTCCTTTATAAGGTTCAGGTTTGCGATAAGATCTTAAATTCGCAGCTATTTGACCAACTAATTGCTTATCTACTCCTTTGATAATAATTTCTGTTGGAGATGGGTTTTCTACTTCGATATAAGGAGGTAAGGAATATTCAATAGGATGAGAATAACCTAATGACATATTAATAATGTTGCCTTTTGTTATTGAAACACGATATCCTACTCCAGAAAATTGTAATTTTTTACTAAATTTCTTTGAAACTCCTATAATCATTGAATTTACAAGAGCTCTTGAAGTCCCTGCTTGTGCCCAAGCATTAGAAAAACCCAAACGTGCTGAAAAAGTTATTTTATTATTTAAGTATTCTACCTTAACTGAATTATGAATAATACGTGAAAGACAACCATACTTTCCTTTAATAGATATTGATTGTAAATTTAATTCAATCTTTATATCTGAAGGAATTAAAATTGGACGTTTAGCAACACGAGACATTTTTCCTCCATTAAGCTACATAGCATAAAACTTCGCCACCAAGACCAAGTCGACGTGCTGTACGGTCTGTCATAATTCCTTTAGAAGTAGAAATAACCGCTATTCCTAAACCTGCCATTACTTTAGGTAAAGTATTCTTCTTTTTATATATTCTTAAACTTGGTCTACTTACACGCTGAATCATTTCTATTACAGATTTGCCTTTAAAGTACTTTAAAATAACTTCTATCTCTAATTTATGATTACCTTCAACATTAAATTTTTTAATGTAACCTTCTTTTTTTAACAATTCAATAATAGAAATTTTTAACTTAGAATAAGGCATTTTAATAGAATACTTATTCGCTGATTGACCATTTCGAATTCGAGTGAGCATATCTGCGACTGGATCTTGCATACTCATTTTTAAACTACTCCAAAATTTATGAAAAATTACCAACTGGATTTTTTTAAACCAGGAATTTCACCCTTCATAGCAGCTTCTCTAACTTTAATTCGACTAAGCCCAAACTTTCGAAGAAAAGCATGTGGGCGACCAGTTTGACGACATCTATTTCTTTGACGAGATGGACTTGAATCTCGTGGAAAAACCTGTAATTTAAGCACAGCATCCCAACGTTCTTCCTCCGATAATTTCAGATTAGTAATAATATTTTTTAATGCAATACGCTGAGCATAAAATTTATTAGCTAATTTTACACGTTTAATTTCACGTGCTTTCATTGATTGTTTAGCCATTGAATAACCTTATTAATTTACTTACGAAAAGGAAAGTTAAAAAAAGACAATAACAAACGCGCTTCATGATTAGATTTTGCAGTAGTAGTAATAGTTATATCTAAACCACGAACACGATCGATTTTATCATAATCAATTTCAGGAAAAATAATTTGTTCTCGTATTCCTAAGCTATAATTTCCTCTTCCGTCAAAAGAATTTATGGATAAACCTCTAAAATCTCGAATACGAGGAATAGCAATAATAATCAAGCGTTCAAAAAAATCCCATTTTCTTTTTCCACGTAAAGTTACTTTACAACCAATAGGATAACCTTGACGAATTTTAAAACCAGCTACAGATTTTCGAGCTTTGGTAATAATAGGTTTTTGTCCAGAAATTGCAGTTAAATCTAAAATAGCATTGTCTAGTACTTTTTTATCTGAAGCAGCAGAACCTACCCCCATATTTAAAGTAATTTTATCAATTTTAGGAACTTGCATAACAGAACTATAATTTAGTTCCATCATAAGTTTGTTAATTATTTTTGATTTATAATAATTGTAAAACGTAGCCATTAAATTGCTCCAAAACTATTTAATCGTTTTTTTATTTGATTTAAAAAAACGAACTTTTTTACCTTCTTCAAATCTAAAACCAATTCGATCAGCTTTACTTGATTCTGGATTAAAAATAGCAATATTTGATATGTGAATAGGTGCTTCTTTTTCAAGAATACCACCATTTTTATTTTGAGAAGGAAGTGGTTTTTGATGTTTTTTAATTAAATTTAAACCATTAATAATAGCTTTATTTGAAGGCAAAATATTTTTAATAATACCTTTTTTTCCTTTGTCTTTTCCTGTTAAAATAATAATTTCATCATTACGGCGTAATTTCAATGCCATGATTTATTCCTTAAAAATTTTTATGTTATAAAACTTCAGGAGCTAAAGAAATAATTTTCATAAATTTTTCGGTTCTAAGTTCCCGAGTAACAGGTCCAAAAATACGAGTACCAACAGGTTGTTCATTATTATTCAAAACAACACAAGCATTGTTGTCAAAACGAATAATTGAACCGTCAGATCTTCTTACTCCCTTTTTTGTTCTAACAACTACAGCTTTCAATACCTCTCCTTTTTTTACTTTCCCACGAGGTATTGCTTCTTTAATTGTGATTTTAATTATGTCACCAATACGAGCGTATCGGCGACGAGAACCACCGAGTACTTTAATGCACATGGCTGAACGAGCACCTGAATTATCAGCTACATTCAAAATAGTTTGTTCTTGAATCATTTTTATAAAATTCCGAATAATTATGGTTATTTAATTAAAAAAACAAGTTTAAATATTGTAACATTAGTTATATTCAATGAATAGAAAACATGAGCAGACCTAAGTTTGTTCATGTTTTTAAAAAATTATTTTTTAAAAAATATTCTTTTCAACAATTCTAACTAAAATCCAAGACTTAGTTTTAGAAATTGGTCTAGATTCACGAATTTCTATTAAATCGCCAATAGAACATTCATTTTTTTCGTCATGAATATGTAATTTCGTCGTTTTTTTAACAAATTTTCCGTAAATTGGATGCTTTACAAAACGTTCGATTGCAACAACAGCAGATTTATTCATCTTGTCACTTGTAACACGACCTTGTAAAGTACGAATTTTTTCCTTCATTTTAGACGTTCCTTTTGTGTTAATAACGTCTTTACTTGTGCAATATTTCTTCTCACTTTACGCAATAAATGAGGTTGTTTTAATTTTCCAGATACAGATTGCATACGAAGATTAAACTGTTCTCTTAATAATTGTAGAAGTTCTATATTAAGATCTTGGCAATTTTTATTGCGAAATTTTAATATTTCCTTCATTACATCACCATTTTAGTTACAAAAGTAGTTTTAATAGGTAATTTGGCTGCAGCTAATTTAAAAGCTTCACGTGATTCTTCTTCAGAAACTCCATCCATTTCATAAAGAATTTTACCTGGTTGAATTAAAGCAACCCAATATTCGACGTTGCCTTTTCCTTTACCCATTCTTACCTCTAATGGTTTTTGAGTGATAGGTTTGTCCGGAAAAACACGTATCCAAATTTTACCTTGTCTTTTAATACAACGAGTTATAGCTCTACGTGCAGATTCAATTTGTCGAGCTGTTAAACGTCCTCGATCAATTGCTTTTAATCCAAATATACCAAAACTAACATTAGCACCAATAGAAAGACCACGATTGCGTCCTTTATGCATTTTACGAAATTTAGTACGTTTTGGTTGCAACATTAATATTTTCTCCTACTTGCGATTTTTTCGATGTTGCTTTTTTATTTGAACAGAAGGTTTTTCTAAATTTTCAACAGTTGACATTCCACCTAGTATCTCTCCTTTAAAAATCCATACTTTTACACCTATTACACCATATGTTGTATGAGCTTCTGAAACGCTATAATCAATATCTGCACGAAGAGTATGTAAAGGTACTCTTCCTTCTCGATACCATTCTCTACGAGCGATTTCAGCACCTCCTAATCGACCACTAACTTCTACTTTAATGCCTTTTGCACCTTGTCTCATAGCATTTTGAACAGATCTTTTCATAGCACGCCGAAACATCACTCGTCTTTCTAACTGAGAAGTAATATTTTCTGAAACAAGTTTAGCGTCTAATTCTGGTTTACGTACTTCAGAAATATTTATCTGAGCTGGAACACCAGTAATTGTTGCAATTTTAATCCTGAGTTTTTCTACATCTTCTCCTTTTTTCCCTATTACAATACCTGGCCTAGCTGTATAAATAGTAACGCGAATACTTTTAGCTGGTCTTTCAATAATAATCCGAGAAACTGATGCCTTTATTAATTTTTTCATCAAAAATTGACGAACTTTATAATCACTGTCTAGATGATCAGCAAAATCTTTAGTATTTGCAAACCATACAGAATTCCATTTTTTTATTATACCCAGTCGCATACCATTAGGATGTACTTTTTGACCCATTTACCTCTTCTCCAAAATGTTAACGATCAGACACAATTACAGTAATATGACTAGTACGTTTTAGAATACGATCTGCACGTCCTTTAGCACGTGGCATCATTCTTTTCATTGTTGAGCCTTCGTCAATAAATATGTTTTTTATTCGTAATTGATCTATATCTAAACCATCATTGTGTTCAGCATTTGCTATAGCTGATTCTAAAACTTTCTTTACTAAAACAGCAGCTTTTTTATTATTAAAATTCAAAATATTTAATGCTTTTGGAACTTTTTTACCACGAATTAAATCTGCTATTAAACGAATTTTTTGAGCAGAACAACGAGCTTGACGATGTTGAGCTAAGGTTTCCATTTATTCCTCATTTTTTATCTAACGTTTTTTTACTTTTTTATCTGCAATATGTCCTCTGTATGTCCTAGTTAAAGAAAATTCACCTAGTTTATGACCAACCATTTCTTCAGTAATAAAAATTGGAATATGATGACGCCCATTATGAACAGATATTGTTAAACCCACCATATTTGGAAAAACTGTTGAACGTCTAGACCAGGTTTTTAAAGGTTTCTTATCATTTATCTTTACTGCTCTTTCTACTTTTTTTAATAAATTTACATCAATGAAAGGACCTTTTTTAAGAGATCGTGGCATAAATGATCCTCTAAAGTTATTTATGACGATGACGCAAAATAAATTTTTCAGTGCGCTTATTTTTCCGAGTTTTTTTACCTTTAGTTTGGAGTCCCCATGGCGTTACTGGATGTTTTCCAAAATTTCTTCCTTCACCACCTCCATGAGGATGATCAACTGGATTCATAGCTGTACCACGAACAGTTGGCCGAATTCCTATCCAACGTGAAGCGCCCGCTTTTCCTAAAACTTTTAACATATGTTCAGAATTTCCAACTTCACCAATTGTAGCTCTACAATTAGATTCTGTTTTTCTCATTTCACCAGATCTTAATCTTAAGGTAGCATAATCATTGTCACATGCAACTAATTGGACATAGCTTCCAGCAGAACGAGCTATTTGACCTCCCTTTCCTGGTTTCATTTCTACGTTATGAATGAATGAACCAACTGGGATATTTTTGATAGGCAAAGAATTTCCTGTTTTAATAGGAACATTTACACCAGATATAATAGAATCACCTACTTTTAAATTTTTAGGTGCTAAAATATAATCTCTTTTCCCATCTTGATACAAGATTAATGCAATGTTAGATGAACGATTGGGATCGTATTCAAATCTTTCTACAAATGCTGTTATATTATCTTTATTTCTTTTAAAATCTATTATTCGATATGCTCTTTTGTGTCCTCCACCAATATGACGAGTTGTAATTCTACCATTATTATTACGTCCTCCAGTTTTACTTTTTTTTGATAAAAGTAAAGAATATGGTTTTCCTTTATATAGTTCTTTATTTACAACTTTAATAACGTGGCGACGACCCGGAGATGTCGGTTTGCATTTAACAATTGCCATTGTTTTTCTCCTCCGACTTACTCTATGTTACTCATAAAATCTAAGTTTTGACCTTTTTTGATTTTAATATAAGCTTTTTTCCAATCACTTCGACAAATAACACGATTAGATTGACGCTTTTTTTTTCCTTTTACATATACTGTTTTTACGCTATCAACTTCTATATTAAATAAATTTTGTACTGCAAATTTAATTTCGTTTTTCGTTGAATTCCTAGAAACTTTTAAAACTACAGTATTAAATTTTTCCATAGACATAGACGATTTTTCAGATATATGTGGAGAAAGTAATACCTTAAGTAAACGCTCTTCAGAAATCATGAAAGTATTTCCTCTACCTTCTTTAATGCTTCAACAGTAATTATAATATGCTCAAAAGCAATTAAACTAACTGGATCAATCGAACATACATCTTTTACATCAACTGAATATAAGTTTCTAGACGCAAGAAATAAATTATTTTCTACTCTTCTAGTTAAAATAAGCACATTATTTAAATTAATTTCTTTTAATTTTTTAACTAAAAGATTGGTTTTAGGTAAATCTAACGAAAATCTTTCAAATATAATTAATCTTTTTTGACGTATTAATTCAGAAAAAATACTCTTTAAAGCACCACGATACATTTTTTTATTAATTTTTTGAGCATGTTCTTGTGGTTTTGAAGCAAATGTGACTCCTCCTGATCGCCAGATAGGACTTCTGAAAGAACCTGCACGTGCGCGACCAGTACCTTTTTGACGCCATGGTTTTCTACCTGATCCGGAAACGTCAGCACGACTTTTTTGTGCTCGTGTACCTTGACGAGTAGAAGCTGAATAAGCGACAACTACTTGATGAATTAGAGCTTCATTAAAATCTCGACCAAAAATGATTTCAGAAACACTAAGAAGGCTTGGCACGTCTTTAATCACTAATTCCATGCTTAACTCCTTATTCCTCAAATCTTCTTAATAGCTGGTTTAACGATAATATCACTACCGGTAGGTCCTGGAACAGCACCTTTTACTAGAAGTAAGTTACGATTTTGGTCAATATTTACTACATTTAAATTTTGTACTGTAACACGATTATTACCTAAATGCCCCGCCATTTTTTTTCCTTTAAATACTCTACCTGGAGTTTGATTCTGACCAATAGAACCTGGTACTCTATGAGATAAAGAGTTTCCATGTGTTGCATCTTGAGTGCGAAAATTCCAACGTTTTACAGTACCAGAAAAACCTTTCCCTTTAGAAATACCTGTAATATCTACTTTTTTAATATTATTGAAAATATTAATTTTTATACTTTGACCTATCTGAAAATTTTCATCGCTATTAGTTCTAAATTCCCATAATCCACGACCAGGAATGACTCCTGATTTCAAAAAGTGGCCTGACTCTGGTTTTTTAAGTCTATTTAGTTTTTTTAGACCAGTTGTCACTTGAATGGCACGATATTTATCAATTTTAATATTTTTTATTTGTGTAATTCGATTTTCTTGTATTTCAATTACTGTAACAGGAATTGAACTTCCTTCCTTAGTAAAAATACGAGTCATACCAAGTTTTTTACCAACTAAACCAATCATTATTTAAAACCTTTTAATCATATATATATTTGATTAACCCAGGCTGATTTGAACATCTACACCAGCAGCAAGATCGAGACGCATAAGTGCATCAACAGTTTTTTCAGTAGGTTCTACTATATCGATTAATCGTTTATGTGTACGAATTTCATATTGATCACGTGCATCCTTATTTACATGTGGAGAAATTAAAATAGTAAACTTTTCTTTACGAGTTGGTAAGGGAATTGGTCCGCGAACTTGCGCACCAGTTCTTTTAGCTGTTTCAACAATTTCTGTAGTTGATTGATCAATTAATCTATGATCAAAAGCTTTTAAACGAATACGAATTCTTTGGTTCTGCATTAGACCAGAACTCCAATTTTATTTTAAAAATAAAAAATTTTATCCTGTCTCTATATATATTTTTAGAGATTGGATGCAGTTAATTGCTTTTATATAACTCCTATATTAGGAGTATTGTAGTATTTTTAGAATTTAAGTATATAAAAAAAAGTTTTATTTCACGATTATTTATCCAAAAAAAAAAAAAAAATTATTAGACTTTCACTAAAATTAATCAAGAAAAGAGCATTTTATACTCTTTTCTTAACAAATTCAACTAAGTACAGTATAAAAAATCAAACTAAAACTTTAGAAACAACACCAGCTCCAACAGTACGACCACCTTCTCGTATAGCAAATCTCAAACCATCTGCCATAGCAATTGGATGAATTAAAGTAACAGTCATTTTAATGTTATCTCCTGGCATAACCATCTCTACTCCTTCAGGCAATTCAATAGAACCCGTTACATCAGTAGTTCGAAAATAAAACTGAGGACGATATCCCTTAAAAAATGGAGTATGACGCCCACCTTCTTCTTTGGATAAAACATAAACTTCAGACTCAAATGTTGTATGTGGATGAATACTACCTGGTTTTGCTAAAACTTGACCTCTTTCAATTTCATCACGTTTTGTACCACGAAGCAAAACACCTACATTTTCTCCAGCACGGCCTTCATCTAATAATTTTCTAAACATTTCTACACCCGTGCAGGTGGTTTTAGTAGTTTTTTTAATTCCTACAATTTCTACTTCCTCTCCAACTTTAATGATTCCTTTTTCGACTCTTCCAGTAACAACAGTTCCTCTTCCTGATATAGAAAAAACATCTTCTATCGGTAATAAAAAAGGTTGATCAATTGCTCTTTTTGGTTCTGGAATATAAGTATCTAAAAATTTAGATAAATCAAGTATTTTTGATTCCCAATCTGCATCACCTTCTAAAGCTTTAAGAGCAGAACCACGAATAATAGGAGTATCATCTCCAGGAAAATCATACTGTGTTAGTAAATCGCGCACTTCCATTTCTACTAATTCTAATAATTCTTCATCGTCTACCATATCACATTTATTTAAAAAAACAATAATATAAGGAACACCAACTTGTCTACCAAGTAAAATATGTTCTCGAGTTTGAGGCATTGGTCCATCGGTAGCAGCTACAACTAAAATTGCACCATCCATTTGAGCTGCACCAGTAATCATATTTTTTATATAATCAGCATGACCTGGACAATCTACATGTGCATAATGCCTCAATTCAGTATCATACTCCACATGAGAAGTATTAATAGTAATACCTCTTGCTTTTTCTTCTGGAGCATTATCTATTTGATCAAAAGCACGGGCAGAACCTCCATATTTTTTTGATAATACAGTGGTAATTGCTGCAGTTAATGTTGTTTTCCCATGATCAACGTGACCTATGGTTCCTACATTTATATGAGGTTTTAAACGTTGAAATTTTTCTTTTGACATTATTATACCCTTTTAAATTTAAAGTTTTTATCAAATATTATTTTATAGAAAAAATTCTACTATTTCTCTCTTTTCTTAATAATTAAATCAGAAACAACAGACGGTGCTTCTACATATTTTAAAAATTCCATAGAATAGGAAGCCCTACCCTGAGTTTGAGAACGTAAATCAGTAGCATAGCCAAACATTTCAGATAAAGGAACACACGCATTAATAATTTTACCCATTTCTAAATCTTTCATTCCTTCAATAATTCCCCTCCGACGATTTAAGTCACCAATTACATCACCCATATAATCATCTGGAGTTTCTACTTCTACTTTCATAATAGGCTCTAGTAAAATTG
Source organism: Buchnera aphidicola (Rhopalosiphum maidis) (assembly GCF_003671935.1). Classification (NCBI taxonomy): domain Bacteria; kingdom Pseudomonadati; phylum Pseudomonadota; class Gammaproteobacteria; order Enterobacterales; family Erwiniaceae; genus Buchnera; species Buchnera aphidicola. The sequence continues at coordinate 215,291 of NZ_CP032759.1, read as the reverse complement.
GTTTTGCTTTTTTAAATCCATTTTTAAAAGCTAAAGAAGCTGCTAATTTAAAAGCTAACTCTGAAGAATCAACATCATGATATGAACCAAAATAAAGTCGTACTCCTATATCTACAACAGGATATCCCGCTAAAGGTCCGTACTTTAATTGTTCTTGAATGCCTTTATCAATTGCTGAAATATATTCACTAGGTATCACTCCTCCTTTTATATCGTTTATAAACAAATATCCTTTACCTCCTGGATCTAAAGGAAATAATTCTATTACAACATGACCATACTGACCTCGTCCACCAGATTGCTTAATATGTTTTCCTTCAATATCAGTAACTTTATTAAGAATGGTTTCGCGATATGCGACTTGTGGTTTTCCAACATTAGCATCAACGCTAAATTCTCGTTTCATTCGGTCAACAATTATTTCTAAATGCAATTCTCCCATTCCAGAAATAATTGTTTGATTCGATTCTTGATCTGTTCGAACTCTAAAAGAAGGATCTTCTTTTGCTAATCTAGCTAATGCTAAACCCATTTTTTCTTGATCAGCTTTTGTTTTAGGTTCTACAGAAATAGATATAACTGGTTCTGGAAAATCCATACATTCTAGGATAATAGGTTGATTTAGATCACATAAGGTATCACCAGTAGTTACATCTTTCAAACCAATCGCAGCTGCTATATCACCAGCATAGACTTCTTTTATTTCTTCTCTTTTATTAGCATGCATTTGAACAATTCTACCAAATCTTTCACGTTGAGATTTAACAGAATTAAAAACAGTATCTCCAGATTTTACTATTCCTGAATATACACGAAAAAATGTTAAATTCCCTACAAAAGGATCACTGGCAATTTTAAATGCTAATGCTGAAAATGGAGCTTTGTCATTTGAAGATCTTACAGCAGAAGTATTAACTTTGTCGTTTAAAACACCTTTAATATCTTGAATATCATTAGGAGCAGGCAAATATTCAATTATTGCATCTAGCAGTGCTTGTACTCCTTTATTTTTAAAAGCAGAACCACAAGTAATAAGTGTGATTTCATTATTTAAAGATCGTTTTCGTAATTCTGATTTTATTTCTGTTTCAGATAACGGAAGTCCGCTTAAATACTTTTCCATTAATTTTTCGTTAGATTCAACCGCGGACTCAATTAAAATTTGATGCCATTTTTCAGATAATTCAATCATATCAGACGGAATTTCATCATAAAAAAAAGTTATTCCTTGATCAACATCATTCCATTTAATTGCTTTCATTTTTATTAAATCTACAACTCCTTTAAAATTTTCTTCTGATCCAATAGCCAATTGAAGCGGTACAGGATTACCCCCTAATCGTGTTTTAATTTGTTTTACTGCTCTTAAAAAATTTGCCCCCATACGATCCATTTTATTTATGAAAGCTATACGAGGAACGTTATATTTATTGGCTTGTCTCCATACTGTTTCTGATTGAGGTTGAACACCTCCAACTGCACAATAAACCATAACAGCTCCATCCAATACTCGCATGGAACGTTCAACTTCTATAGTAAAATCCACATGTCCAGGTGTATCAATAATATTAATTCTATGAGGTTTAAATTGTTTGGCCATACCACTCCAAAACGCAGTAGTAGCAGCAGAAGTAATAGTAATTCCTCTTTCTTGCTCTTGCGCCATCCAATCCATAGTGGCAGCTCCATCATGAACTTCACCAATTTTATGATTAATACCAGTATAAAACAAGATTCTTTCAGTAGTAGTCGTCTTCCCTGCATCTATATGGGCACTTATACCAATATTACGATATTGAGAAATAGGTGTTGTACGAGACATAATTGTTTTCTCATCTTTAGGTTTTTAAAAAGTTATTACCGTATGAGCAAAATAAAACAATTGCCCCAATGTTATACGAATTAGAAAATTTTCTAAAAAAAATCACCAACGATAATGAGCAAAAGCTTTATTTGCTTCAGCCATGCGATGGACTTCTTCTCTTTTTTTAACAGCTGTTCCTTTATTTTCAACAGCATCATAAAGTTCATTAGATAAACGTAACGCCATAGATTTATCTCCTCTTTTTCGAGCAGAATCTACAATCCATCTCATTGCTAATGCATTACGACGAACTGGTCGAACTTCAACAGGAACTTGATATGTTGAACCACCAACACGACGAGATTTCACTTCTACTGTTGGACGTACATTTTCTAAAGCAATTTCAAATGCATCTAATTCTTTTTTATCTGTTCGTTTAGATAAATTTTTTAATGCAGTATACACAATTATTTCAGCAATAGATTTTTTTCCATCTATCATTAAAATATTAATAAACTTAGCTAGTAATTCTGAGGAAAATTTTGGATCTGGTAAAATTTTACGAGTGCTAATAATACGACGACGAGGCATAAAAAAACCCTCCATTAAATTAAGTAAAAATATTATTTACTCTCTTAGTTAAATATAATTAAACTTTTGCTTTTTTTACACCATATTTAGAACGTCCTTTTTTACGTTCTTTAACACCAGCACAATCTAGAGAACCTCTTACAATGTGATATCGAACTCCTGGTAAATCTTTTACTCTACCACCACGTATTAAAATTACAGAGTGTTCTTGTAGATTATGCCCTTCTCCACCAATATAAGCAGTTACTTCAAAACCATTAGTTAACCTTACACGACAAACTTTTCGTAATGCTGAATTAGGTTTTTTAGGAGTAGTAGTATACACTCGAGTGCAAACGCCCCTTTTTTGAGGACAACCTTCTAAAGCAGGAACATTAGTTTTAACTATTTTACGTAAACGAGGTTTACGGACCAATTGATTAACGGTGGCCATATATAAACTCCTTATTGCTAATTAATACTATGAGTAACATTAAGATAATATAAAAAAATTGAGGTCATATTATATCATGTAGAATTTTAGGATTGGATATATAAATCAAAGAATAAAAAAGTATATTTTACCAACTCATTTGTTTTTTATTTTTCAATGTTAAAGTAACAAAGTGAATATAACTAATTAAAATAAAATTACTAGAAATATTTTTATGAATTCCTCTAGCATAAACATCTTCTTTCATAACATATAAATTTGCTGAAGAAAAAACGATGTCTTCTAAAAAAATATTGTCAACTAATGCAATTAACACTCCATCTTGTAAAGCTAAAAAATCGTCTGTTTTTTTTAACATACTTGAAAAAGGAGAAATATTAGTTTCAAAAGGAGATTTCATTAAAGTATGTAGCATATTTATGTACCTTAAAAGTTAATGATTGCATCATGATCATCTAACTTTAGACGAAAAAAATGTGAACTTAGTATATTTACTTTTAATATAAATTTATTATGAAAATTTAATCCTCTATCAACTAATGAAGATTCACAACAATAAAAATTTTTAATACCGTATATAGATAATATAGGAAAAGAAGATGTATAATTACGTGATAAAATATTTTCCGATTTAGAACTTTTTAAAATTTGTAACACTCCATCTCCAATAAAAAATAAACTTATTTTTTTTATAATCAAAGAAACGCCAAAAATAGCATCTAATCCTTCTCTACCAAAACTAGTCCCATGTGGCGCATGAGAAAAAACAAAGGCAATTTTTTTCATTAAAATAAACACATTAAATTAAAATTGTATTATACGATCAGAAATTTGTATAGAATTTGCTAATTCTACTAATCCGCTAGATTGAAAAAAGGAAGCAAAATTACCTTTTTTAATCATTATATTTGATAATTTTTCATCTTCTACTATTCCTCGTCTTAAAGCAGCACTAATACAAACATACAGTTTTACTTTATGTTTTTTATTTAATTTTTGCCATGCTGCAAGTAAATTAAATTCATCGATAGCTGATTTATTTAAATTATTAGCATTAAGAACTCCATCACAGTAAAAGAAAACACTATTTAATGTATGAGACATCTTTATTAATGATTGGCAAAATAGGAAGGCTGTACTGGCATTTTGTGTTCCGTAAGCAGAACCTGTAACTAACACTGTATAATTCATATTAAAATATCTTAAGTCAAAAAAAATGTTATTCGTAAAAATATAATTTCATATAAATAGTGACAAAATGATATTAAATATTTTTTATATCTAATAATTCTATATCAAAAATTAAGATAGAATTTGCTGGTATTCCATTAATTCTATTACTTCCATATCCTAAATTAGGAGGTATGATTAATTTAATTTTACCACCTTTTTTAATATATTTTAAACCTTCTTGCCAACCTAATATAACATCTTTTAAGGTTAATGTTACAGGATTTCCTCTTTTATAAGAACTATCAAATTCCACACCATTAATTAAAGATCCTTTGTAATGAACTGTAAATTCTGTATTTTTTGTTTTTATTTCTTCACCTTCACCTAAATTTTCAACAATATACAAAAGACCGCTAGGAGTTTTATTTACTCCTTTCATTTCAGAAAATTTTTTCATATATAATTTTCCTTGAACTAAATTTTCTTTTTCACTTTTTTCAAATTGAACTTTTGCTGCATTTTTCAAATTTTCTTCTAATGTTTGAAGAATTATAGAAATTTCTTCATGTGATAGTTTTAAACTACCTGAAATAGCATCTTGAACTCCTAATAAAATACTATACTTGTCTAATTTTATTCCCATTTTTTTTTGTCTTTCAAAAGATTCGTTTACGTAATTACCTAACGATACTCCTAAAGAGTATCCTATTTTTTCATTATCGTTTTTAAAGAATTCTTTCTTTTCTGAATAAGATTGAATTTTAGAAAAAGGTAGGTTTTCTGAAAATGATTTTGGGATAAAAAAAATTAAATATAAGAATAAAATTCTTTTTAATAGAAAAAAAATCATTTATTACTCCAAAAACATGCAAAAAAAAAAAAAAAATAATAAATTTATTTTATATTTAAAAACTTTTATATTAAATTTATAGTTTTAATATAAAATTATTTAATTATTAATTTTTACATATTAAAAATTTTAAAAACCTTAACAAATAAAAATAAAAAAATACTTTACAAAGTTTTTTAGATAATCTAAAAAAAGATGTTAATAAAATTAAATAGGCTATGTTTTTATAACAATAATAGAAATAATTAATATTTAAAAAAAATACAAGACTTGTCAAGAAATTATATTATATAAAATAATAAATTAATTATTTATTAATAAGTTCAACTAAATTATTTATTAAAAAGTTCAACTATAATATATAGTATTAGTTTACTAAAAAATAAAAAATATAAATATTTTTATATTACTTTAATAATTTTTGAAAAATGTGATTTTCTTAAAAAATTTTATTTTCTATAAACATTTTTCTAAAGCACGATAAAAACGCTTCATACCTTCAACAATATCACCTTTACTAATAATTAATGAAGGAGCTAATCGAATTACATTTTTACCTGCAGTTAAAACAATTACACCTTCTAAAAATAAAGAATTTAAAATGTCATATATTTTTTCAGAAAGCTCTGATCTTAATACAATACCAATAAGTAAACCTTTTCCTCTTATTTCTGTAAAGAAATTAAAACGTTTATTAATAATATTTAATTCAAAAATAATTTTTTTTAATTTTTTTTCTACACCTAATAAAATTTTTTTTGTATTAATAATATCGATAACAGATTCTGCAACAGAACAAGCAAGGGGGTTGCCTCCATATGTAGTACCATGAATTCCAGGTTGGATTATAGATGCAATTTTATCCGTTGTTAACATCGCACTTATTGGAAAACCACCACCTAAAGACTTTGCAATAGTTAAAATATCGGGTTGTACTTCATAATGTTCATATGAATATAGCTTACCAGTTCTACCTATTCCAGTTTGGATTTCGTCAAAAATTAAAAGTGCATTATACTTGTAACACAACTCTCTAACTTCTCTGACAAAAGAAATCTCTGCTGGTATAATTCCTCCTTCTCCCTGAATAAGTTCCATTACTACAGCACAGGTGTTATTATCAATAATGTTTCTAACAGAATCAATTTCATTAAATTTAGCATGCATGATAGCGGGAGGTTTTGGTCCAAAAAAATCAGAATATTTTGCTTGTCCACCTACAGAAACAGTAAAAAAAGTTCGTCCATGAAACGAATTATAAAAAGATATAATTTTATTTTTCTTTAAACTGTATTTTTTAGATGAAAAGTAACGAGCTAATTTAAACGCTGCTTCATTTGCTTCGGCACCTGAATTTGCGAAAAAAACACGAGACGCAAAACTTGACGAAATTAACTTGTCAGCTAAACGTAAAGCTGGTTCGTTTGTAAAAATGTTACTGATATGCCATAATTTTTTACTTTGTTGACTTAAAACTTTATTTAATACAGGATGACAATGACCTAATGATGTCACCGCAATTCCACCTGAAAAATCAATGTATTCCTTTCCTTTTTGATCCCAAATACGACTGCCTTTACCTTTAACTGGAATAAAAAATGCTGGATTATAAATAGGTAAAATTAACTTATTAAAACTATCTCGAGTAATTAATTTTATTTTTTCTATCATTTATTTTCCTAAAGTATATTCACTGACATAATAAAGAATTTTACAGATCAAAAGATTAAATTTATAAAATTAAAATATACATTATATTTTATTAAATTTAAACTTATTTTATTAACAAACTTGAAAACACTAGAACAAGTTTTTTTAAAGTAAAAAACTATTTTAGATTTTAACATCTTGATACAATAATTTTAATAATTACCAATAAGATTTAAAAAAATATCTTAAAATTTTAATTTTTATAAAAAAAAGGTAAAAAAATGAAACATATCAACCAAATAAAACTGACATGGATTAGTTTTTTTTCATACGCTTTTACAGGTGCGTTAATTGTTATTACTGGAATGATAATGGGGGATATTGCTAATTACTTTCGTTTGTCTGTATCAGAGATGAGTAATATTTTCACGTTTTTAAATGCAGGTATTTTAATATCAATTTTTCTAAATTCTTGGCTAATAGATATTATATCAATAAAAAAACAATTAATATTTGGTTTTTTATTTTCAATAGTAGCAATACTGGGCATAGTACTTTCAAGTAATATACTTCTATTTTCTATAAATATATTCATACTTGGTTTAGTTAGTGGAATAACTATGTCAATTGGTACTTTTATTATTACGTATTTATATTCAGGTGAAAAAAGAGGATCACAATTATTACTCACTGATTCTTTTTTTAGCATGTCTGGTATGATATTTCCGATTATTTCTGCATATTTATTAGAAAAAAAATTTTTATGGTATTGGATCTATGTATTTATAGGAATTATTTATTTCTTTATTTTTGTTTTAACAATAAAATCACAATTTCCAATTTTAGAAAAAAAAACAAAAAATAACGACGAAATTAAACAATTTAATATAAATATAATTTTATTATCTATTTCAGCTTTATTATATATCTTAGGACAATTGAGTTTTATTTCTTGGGTTCCCCAATATGCCACTGAAGTTATCAAAATTAATATAAAAAAAACTGGTACTTTAGTAAGTAGTTTTTGGATGGCATATATGATTGGTATGTGGTGTTTTAGTTTTATGATCAAATTTTTTAATTTAGAGCGCATATTTATTTTTTTAACAGGCATTTCTTCAATACTTATGTATTGTTTTATTTATAGCAAAAGTTATTTAGCACTAAAATATACTATTATTACTTTAGGTTTTTTTTCTAGTGCAATTTATACTATTATTATAACAATAGCATCGTTAGAAACTAAAAAACCATCTGCAAAATTAATTAATTTAATTTTATTTTTTGGAACTATTGGAACTCTGCTTACTTTTGTGATAACTAGCCCAATTGTCGCAAAAAAAGGATTATATGCAACGTTAATTTTTTCAAATATATTATATATAATAGTTTTTTTTCTATCTTGTATAATTTTTAATAACAAAAAAAATAAATACTATTTATAAAAAACTATTATTAAGATCAATATATTTTTTTAAATAAACTAGAATAAATAATAACTTCTGGTTTATTTAAATAATTAATTTATACCTATAGCAGTAGACACACGTTTTAAAATTTTTTCAGATTTTAATCTTGCCCTAATTGCTCCTTCTTTAGCAACTTTTTTCAAATAAGATTCATCTTTTCGATAAACTAAGTAAGATTTTTGCAATTTATGCAAAAATTTAGATATATTATCAAAAATGATTTTTTTAAATTCACTATACATTATACCTTCAAATTCTTTTTCTAAGATAGAAATTTTTTTATTTGTAATAGCAGAAAGAATTTCTAATAAATTTGAAATACCTGATTTTCTTCTTAAATCATAATATATTTTAGGTGGCATTTCTGAATCTGTAACAGCATTTTTTATTTTTAAAAAAACCGAAGAAATATCTTCTAATAAAAAAATTACATTATTTTTATTAGTATCTGATTTAGACATTTTTTTTGTAGGATCCAATAAAGACATAATTTTAGATCCAGTTTTAGTAATTAATGGCTTAGGTAAGGTAAAAATATCTCCATATAAAAGATTAAAACGATTAGCAATATTACGAGTTAATTCTAAATGTTGTTTCTGGTCTTGTCCTACAGGTACTAAATTCGTTTGATACAATAAAATATCTGATGACATTAAAACAGGATAATTTAATAATCCAATGTTTATATTTTCAACATAATTGTCTTGTATTTTTCTTTTATTTTTAAATTGTGTCATTCGAGATAGTTCTCCAAATTGGCTAAAACAACTTAAAATCCAATTTAATTGACTATGCTGATAAACATGTGATTGAATAAAAATAATACTTTTTTTCGGATTCACCCCACAAGCTAAATATAATGCTAATGTATCTAAAACTGAATTTTGTAAAGAAAAATTTTTATTCAATGTAGTCAAAGAATGTAAATCTGCAATACAATATAAGCATTCATAATTATCTTGAAATGAAGACCAATGACGCATTGTTCCTATATAATTTCCAATACTCAAGTTTCCAGAAGGCTGTATCGCACTAAATAATATTGGTTTAGAATTAATCATATTATATGATCCTAAAATATATTAAATGCATCAATGAATAGATGTAGAATAAACGTTTTTTAATTCTTCACGTATCTTTTTTATAATAATATCATAGTTAGTGTAGCCAAAAAGTCCAGAACCAATCACAAAAACATTTGCTCCTGAAAAAGCTATCTCAGAAATATTTTCTAATTTAACCCCGCCATCGACTTCTAAAAGAATATTTGATGAATTTAACTCTATTTTTTTTCGAACTTCACGTAATTTACTAAAAGTAGACGGTAAAAAAGATTGATTACCAAATCCGGGATTTACTGACATTAATAAAATTAAATCTAGTTTTTCCATTATATAATCAAGAAAATTAAGAGAAGTTGCAGGATTTAAAGCTAAACCTGCTTTGCATCCGCAGTCCTTAATAAGATTTAAAGTACGATCAATATGATCTGTTGATTCTGGATGAAAGGTAATAAAGTCAGCTCCAGCTTCAGCAAATTGCGGGATTAAATTATCTACTGGTTTTACCATTAAGTGAACATCAATCGGTACAGTAATGTTATAGTTACGCAGAGATTTTAAAATCATAGGACCCATTGTTAAATTCGGAACATAATGATTGTCCATTACGTCAAAATGTATCCAATCACTTCCTGCATTTATAGCTTTTTTTGTATCTTCTCCTAAACGAGCAAAATCAGCAGATAAAATTGAAGATGATAAAAAAAACTTTTTCATTTTAATCTTCCTACCTTTTATTTAATTTTATTTAATAATTTTATAAAAAAAAATCTTTTAATTAGTATGTTTTTCATTGCATTATAAAAAATAAAAAAACTCCAATATTTATTGAAAAAATGACTTTTACATGAAAAAATATTAATTAATAACATTTTAGTTAAATATTAAAAATAAAATAAATTTTTTAAGACACACTGAATTTATATTTTTAATAAGAAGTAAAGTTATTAATATAACCTTTAGAAAAAGGTTTTCTAATGAAAAATAAATTCAATAAAAAATGCTGTGATTATCGCAAAATTATTTTAAAAAAATATACATAAAACTTTATTTAAGTTAACAAATTGTTAAATAAAATTTTATTTTTATTTATATAGTACTTTTTTAAAAATCTTAATAAAAAATTAAATTCTCTTTTTACCAAAAAAATATTTTTAAAAAGAAATATAGTTTAGAAGAAAAATTTTAATATTTAATTAAACTTCAAAACTATATAAAATGAAAAAAATTAAATTTTTATTTTAATAAAAAAACTTATAATATTATTATGTTATTGTTAATTTCAATTATTAAAAATTTTATTGAGAATCTTTAATTGCACTTAAAATAATATTTTTATCTATTCCTGAATAGATTTCTGCTTTTCCAATAGAAACTGGAAGCACTAATCGCATTTCTCCAGAAATAACTTTTTTATCTCTCATCATATATGGTAAATATGAAGCAGCAGACATATTTTTAGGCCCTTTAACAGGTAATCCTGTTTTTTTTAATAAAGACAATATTCTTTTATAATCTATTTTTTTTAAACACCCTATTAGTTCTGATGTACGAGATGCCATTACCATTCCTATTGAAATTGCTTCACCATGTAACCAATTACCATAACCAGCATGTGCTTCAATAGCATGACCATACGTATGTCCAAAATTTAATAATGCTCTAAAATTATTTTCTCTTTCGTCAAGAGCAATTATTTTTGCTTTCAATTCACAACATTTTTTAATACAATAAGACATTAATTTATTGTTCAATAATAATAAATTTTCAATATTTTCTTCTAACCAATTAAAAAAATTTGCATCAAAAATAACAGCGTATTTAATAACTTCTGCCATACCAGAAACTAATTCGTTATGAGGAAGAGTTTTTAAAAAATTGATATCAATAATAACAGAAGAAGGCTGCCAAAACGAACCCACCATATTTTTACCAAGTAAATGATTTACTCCAGTTTTTCCACCAACAGAAGCGTCTACTTGAGATAAAAGAGTAGTTGGAATTTGAATAAATCTTACACCTCTCTGATAAATAGACGCTGCAAATCCAGTTAAATCACCTATTACTCCTCCACCTAATGCGATTAAAGTCGTATCACGAGAATGTTTTTTTTCTAATAGAGTAGAAATGATTACTTCTATTTCATTTAATGTTTTAAATTGTTCTCCATCTGAAAGAATGACCTGATCTATTTTAATACCAGATTTCCTTAAATGAAAAAATACCTCGTCTTTAAAAAGATTAGCTAATGTTTTATTTGTGATTAACATAGCTTGATTTCCAGGATTTAACGGCCAAAAAATATTGTCTTCCTGAATAATACCAGATCCGATATTAATCGGATAGCTACGTTGTCCTAAAACAACTTTTAACTGTTCCATAATTTTTATACTCTGTAAACATTATGTTTGAATAATTGCATTACATTTTTTCTAATAAATGAATAATACTATATGCAACAGATTTAGCACTTTGATTGTCAGTTTGAATTTTAAAATCTGCTATTTCTTCATATAATGGATTTCTTTCATATGCTAAATTTTCTAATACAATACGATTTGAAATATTAGATTGTAATAGTGGTCTTTTTTTATCTCTTTTTGTACGTGACAACTGTTTTTCAATAGTAGTTTCTAAATATATAACAATTCCACGAGCGGACAAAATATTACGATTTTCTTTGAATTTTACTGAACCTCCACCTGTAGCGAGAACAATGCCTTGTTTTTTTGTTAACTCATCAATAATTTTTACTTCTCTTTGACGAAAACCATTCTCACCTTCAACGTCAAAAACCCAACTTATATTAGCTCCAGTGCGTTTCTCGATTTCTTGATCAGAATCAAAAAATTCCATGTTGAGTTGTTGAGATAACTGACGACCAATAGTACTTTTACCAGCTCCCATAGGCCCAATTAAAAAAATATTTCTTTTTTCTGCCATATTTTTATTACTAAGATAATTCGTTAATAACAGCAATGCTCAGCAAATATTGCTAGCAAGGCATAAAAAAAACTACGATTTAGAATAAATTAAATTTATATAAATATTCTAAATTAATAGCAATTATATATTTAGAAATAATAATCTTATTAATTTTTCATTAAAAAATATAATCCTTGTATGTAAAAAGAATTGTTTAAAAAAAATAATATTTTTATAATTTTAAAAATTTCTTGTAATACTTTTATCAAAAAAAACAGAATAAAAACATCTAAAAATTTATTTTTAAAAATTCTTACTGAATAAATTTTTTTCTAAATAGAATCATATTCTATCAGAGTAAACCTTCTTTTTTCTATAATTTATTTATTATTTTAATACAAATATTTTTTGTAAAAATTTTCACAAATTTGAGTCTTTATTAAAAAAATAATTTTGTTAAGTTAAAAAACTTGACGTAATTTGTTTTTTAAGTTTAAAATAGATTTTGTATAAAAAAATTTTAAAATTCTTTAAACTTTAAAGGTGAGATGTCCGAGAGGCTTAAGGAACACGCCTGGAAAGCGTGTATATGGAAACGTATCAAGGGTTCGAATCCCTTTCTCACCAAGAATCCCTTTCTCACCATAAGATTTAGAATATTAAAAATTTAATCTTAAAAATTGCACATTCTTATTCAGAATTCTTTTTTAATTTTTTTACAATAGTAAAGCAGTTTCTAGAGATAAAGTAATCATATTATGAAAACTAGACTCTCTATCCTCAGATGATAATGCATCTTTTTTAATGATATGATCTGATACAGTACAAATTGATAGTGCTTGAGCTTTTAATTCAGAGGCAACGGCATATATACCAGAAGTCTCCATATCTATACCAATAATATTATATTTTTTTAAAATTTTTAACATGTCTTCATCATCACTATAAAATGAATCTGTTGTAAAAAAATTGCCAATATGAACTTTAAGATTCATTTTTTTAGCTGTTAAAAAAGCATGAAAAATCATTTCAAAATCTGCAATTGCAGCATAATCGTGATTATTAAAACGTATTCTATTGACTTTTGAATCTGTAGAAGCGCCCATACTAATAACGATATCACGCAATTTTATATTATTCTGAATAGTACCACAAGTTCCTACACGAATAATTTTTTTTACATTATATTCTGATATTAACTCTCTTACATATAGAGACGCAGAAGGTATTCCCATACCATGACTCATAATAGAAATTTTTTTGCTTTTATAATATCCTGTATATGCTAACATTAATCTAGTATCATTAATTTGAATAGCACTGTTTAAATAATTTTCCGCTATATATTTAGCTCTTATTGGATCACCGGGCATAAGAACTATATTTGAAAAAGAATTTTTTTCACTTTTAATATGAAGTGTAGGCACTGATTTTTTCCTTATTTTAATAAATAAATTTTTTTTAAAACATATTCTTACCATATTTCATGTCAGATAATAAAAAATGTTTTGCAATAGTTTGTCCTATATCAGAAAAAGTATCTCGATGACCTAAAAATTTTATTTTTTTACCTGGAGAATATATTAATATAGGAATATTTTCTCTGGTATGATCTGTTCCTTTCCATGTAGGATCACATCCGTGATCAGCAGTTACAATAAATAAATCCTGCTCTTTAACCAAATTAATCATTTTAGATAGTTGACTGTCAAAAAACTCTAATCCTTTAGCGTATCCTGAAACGTCACGACGATGCCCCCACACAGAATCAAAATCTACAAAATTTGTAAATACAACAGTATTGTTTTTTGCTAATTTCATCTGATCAATAGTATTACTACATAATTCATGTAAACCAGTAGATTTAATTTTTTTACTTATCCCGACACCTGCATAAATATCTGAAATTTTTCCTATCGCAATTACTGTACCTTTCTTTTCTTGTATTAATTTTTCCATGAAAGTGATAGAAGGAGGTTTCATTGAAATATCATGTCTATTTCCAGTTCTATTAAAATTTAACTTATTAGTTCCAATAAAAGGTCTCGCTATGACACGCGCTACTGTATATTTGTTTCGATCAAGTATCTCACGAACAGTTTCACATATTTTGTATAAATTTGATAAACCAAATTTAGTTTCATGACATGCTATTTGAAATACAGAATCAGATGAAGTATAAAAAATAGGTTTTCCTGTTTTAACGTGTTCTTCACCTAAATTTTTTATTATTTCTGTACCTGATGCATGACAATTACCAAGAATACCAGGTAATTTTAATTTTCTTATTATTTTCTGAACTAATGATAAAGGGAAAGAATTATTTTTTTCTGTAAAATAATACCAATCTTTTAAAAAAGGGGCTCCAGCAATTTCCCAGTGTCCAGAAGTGGTATCTTTTCCAGAAGAAATCTCACTGGCATAACTATAACTAGCAATAATATTAGCATCTTCTTTTTGAGTAAATCCTAATGGATATTTTCCTGTAGAAGATTGATATGATTTAACTATCCCTAGTTTAACTAAATTAGGAATATATAGAGAACCTTTTCTTCCTATATTTGCTTTGTTCAAAAAGCATTGCTCTGCTATATGTCCAAACGTATCTGCTCCAACATCATTAAATTTATGTGCGTCAAGACTTGAACCTATTCCTAAAGAATCTAAAACCATTAAAAAAACGCGTTTCATCGTAAATACCTAAAATTAGTAAAATATATCTACTGTTCTCTTGTTTTGTCAAAAAAAATATTTTTATAAACATTTTTTATTATATCTAAATTTGCTTTATTTGGCGCTAAATATATTAGCTGATCAGAACCATCTAATGCTAGATAAGATTTATTTTTATTTATAAAATCAGAAATCTCTTTTTTGTTTTTTGATCTAATCCAACGTGCAAGAGCAATGTTTGCTATTTTATAAATTGCATCTATTTGATATTCAACTTTCAAACGTTCAATGACAACATCAAATTGCAATATTCCAATAGCACCTAAAATTAGACTATTATTAATCATAGGACGAAAAACTTGTATCGCGCCTTCTTCTGATAATTGAAATAAACCTTTTTTTAGTTTTTTTTGCTGTAGTGGATTTCTTAAAAAAATACGACGGAAT
Source organism: Buchnera aphidicola (Rhopalosiphum maidis) (assembly GCF_003671935.1). Taxonomy (NCBI): domain Bacteria; kingdom Pseudomonadati; phylum Pseudomonadota; class Gammaproteobacteria; order Enterobacterales; family Erwiniaceae; genus Buchnera; species Buchnera aphidicola. Next base: position 200,215 of record NZ_CP032759.1, on the reverse strand, counting down.
ACTTCTGGAGCAAAACTTGGGATTCCAGTAAACTTAATTTCTTCTCCTTCTGTAAAAGTATCTCCAATTTTTATTGTTCCATGATTATGTATTCCTATTACATCTCCAGGATAAGCTTGTTCTATAGAAAATCTGTCTCCAGCCAAAAAAGAAAATGCATCAGAAATAACAATATTTTTTTTTATTCGTACATGCTTTAGTTTTATACCTTTTTTATACTGTCCAGAAACAATTCTCATAAAAGCTATGCGATCACGATGTTTTAAATCCATGTTTGCTTGGATTTTAAATATAAAACCTGTAAATTTTTTTTCTTCAGGTTCAACTTTTCTTATATTACTAAAGCGATAAACAGGAGAAGGAGCACATTTTATTAAACTTTCTAATACGTGATCAATACCAAAATTATTTAATGCACTACCAAAAAAACAGGAGTTATATTACCTGATAAAAAATTTTTTTTACTAAATCGTGGATATACACAAGTAACTAATTTTAATTCTTCATGCAATTGTTTATATAAATCTATACCAATATATTTTTTTAAAGAGGATTCATTAAGAAGAGAAGAAAAAGAATTAGAATGAAAAAGATTGAGTTTTTTAATAGCATTTTTTTTATATAAATAAACTATTTTATCGTAAATATGATAAATACCTTTAAAGTTTTTCCCACAACTAATAGGCCAAGTGATTGGAATGCAGTTCAAATTTAACTCTTTTTCTATTTCATCTAAAATTTCTATTGCTTCACGACTATCACGATCTAATTTATTGATAAAAGTAATAATAGGAGTGTTATGTAAACGACTAACGTTCATTAACTTTTTTGTCCGATCTTCTATTCCTTTAGCAGCATCGATAACTAATAAACAACAATCAACTGCAGTAAGAATTCGATATGTATCTTCTGAAAAATCTTCATGACCAGGAGTGTCTAACAAATTCATTAAAATATTTTTATACGTAAATTGCATGACTGATGTAGTAACAGAAATTCCACGTTTTTTTTCAATATTCATCCAGTCTGATTTAGCATATTTTCCATTTCCTCTAGCTTTAATAGTACCAGAAGTACGAATTACTTTTCCAAGCAACAGCATTTTTTCTGTTACAGTTGTTTTACCAGCGTCAGGATGAGAAATAATAGCAAAAGTACGTCTTTTACTTAATTCTAATTGATGATTCATATCAAACATATATACTCATTTAAATTATTTTTTATAATTAAAAATTTTAGATATAAAAAAAATTGTTTTTTTAAAAATAAAAATTAGGGGTTTTTCTAAAAGTCTATGTCAGCTACCTTGATTTATTTAAAAAAAATAGTAATATTATACTAGATGTGATAAAAATGAATTAAATTGTATGTAATAATAAAAATATTCATAATTTCATTATGAAAAAAAAGAGTTTCTGCAATGAAAAAAAAATGTATATATATTGCATACACAGGCGGTACTATTGGAATGCAAAAATCAAAATGTGGGTATATTCCTATTTCTGGACATCTTCAAAAACAATTAATTAATATGCCAGAATTTCATAGCGTAGAAATTCCAAATTTTACTATTAAGGAATACAATCCATTAATTGATTCATCTAATATGACTCCAATAGAATGGCAAAAAATTGCAGACGACATTAAAAATAATTATCATAAATATGACGGGTTTATTATTCTTCATGGAACAGATACCATGGCGTACACCGCGTCAGCTTTATCATTTATATTAGAGAATTTAGAAAAACCAGTAATAATAACGGGATCGCAAATTCCTCTTTCAGAAATCCGATCAGATGGACGGCAAAATTTATTAAATTCATTATTAATGGCTGCAAACTATCCGATTAATGAAGTTACTTTATTTTTTAATCATAGATTATATAGAGGAAACAGAACAACTAAATCACATGCTGACGGTTTTGATGCTTTTTCTTCACCTAATTTAGGACCTTTATTAGAAGTAGGGATTAATATTCGATCTTTTTATAAAGAAAAATATAAAAAAAAAACAAAAGAACTAAAGGTATATCAAGTCAAACCACAACCTATTAGTATACTAACAATATATCCAGGAATATCTAAAGAAGTAATACAAAATTTTTTATTAAATCCCGTAAAAGCATTAATCTTATGCACTTACGGAATAGGAAATGCCCCTCAAAATAGAGATTTTTTAAAAGAATTAGACTTAGCTCAAAAAAAAAATATTATCGTAATAAATTTAACACAATGTACATCCGGACGCGTTAATATGAATGGTTATGCAACCGGTAATTCGCTTATAAAAGTCGGTGTCATTAGCGGATACGATTTAACAGTAGAGGCGGCGTTAACTAAATTACATTTTTTATTAAGTCAAAATCTTTCAATTGAAACAATTCGAATTCAAATGCAAAATAACTTACGGGGCGAATTAACACTAAATTAAGTAATTTTGATATAATTTTTAAAAAATATTTTTTTATAAAAATATTATTTAAAAAAAATTTAAAATTTTTAATAAAAAGAATGATTACCATGAAGATGATTAGTTTGATCAGTTACCTTCTTTATTTCAGGAAAGAAAGATAATATTTTTTTCTCTACTGTTTCTTTTAAGGTAGTTCCAATCATTGAGCATCCGTTACATCCCCCACTAAATTGTATAAAAACTGTCTTATTTTCAGAAATTTTAATTAAATTAACTTGCCCACCGTGAATTGATAATTGAGGGTTTATATTAGTATCTAAAAATTTTTCTATTCTTTCTTTTAAAGAATCTATTCTTGCTTTTAAAGAAGATACAGTATTCTTTAAAATATTTTGTTTAGCATATGGAGCTTTAAAAGTTAACTGTGCACCTAAATTATCAACCACAAGATCAATTTCAGAATTCTTTAAAAAAGAAATAATAGATTGATCGACATAAACAAAAAAATTATTATAATTTAATTTAATATCATTCTTTTCTACTTCATCTTTAGTACAATATGCTACACCGCATTCTGCATTTTGTGTACCTGGATTTATAATAAATACACGTATTTGAGTGTCAAAAGGTTCTTTTGATAAAAGTGATATAAAATGTTTTTGTGCTTTATCAGAAATATTAATCATAAATACTAGTTTAGTTAAGTTTTAATTATAACTAATTCTACTAATTTATTAAAATAAATACAAGAGTATTCTATTCTTAAAAAATTTTTTATTTAAAAAAATGAAAAATTTTTATTTAAGGAAAAAAAATGAAAAATTTTTATTTAAGGAAAAAAAATGAAAAATTTTTACTGGACAACTGTTGGAAATGGAAATATTAATGTTATTTTGTTGAATGGATGGGGATTTAATTCAAAAATATGGTTTTTTATTGTAAATAAACTTAATAGCAAATTTAAATTTCATATAATTGATTTACCTGGAATGGGACTTAATAAACATTTATTTCCACTTAAAATCGATGAAATAACTGAAGTTTTATATCATTATATGCCTAAAAATGCTGTTTGGTTGGGATGGTCTATAGGTGGATTGGTTGCGAATAAATTCGCATCGTTGTATCCAGAAAATATTTTAGGCATAATAAATGTAGCTTCTTCTCCGTGTTTTATAAAAAAAAAAATGGCCAGGAATAGAAGAAAAAAAAATATACCATTTTTATAATGATTTAAAAAAAAATTATCATAATACAATAAATAACTTTTTGTTTTTACAAACAATGAAATCAAAAGAAAATTTAGAAGATTTAAAAAAATTAAAAAAAATAATATCCTATGAAGAAAAACCAAGTAAAAAATTTTTAAAAAATGGATTAGAAATAATTCTTACAACTGATTTAAGGCTAGAAAAAAATATTCTTAAAATACCTTTATTGCGGATATACGGTTCATTAGATAGCTTAGTTCCAAAAAAAATATCCAAAATACTCGATAAAAAATGGCCTGAAAGCATTTCTATTATTATAGAAAAAGCTGCTCATATCCCATTTATTTCACATAAAGAAAAATTTTGTTCTATTTTATTAGAATTTATAAAAAAATTTAATTAAAAGATATACAGCCCCTAAAAAAATTGGGGCTATAAATTTTATATTTCTAAAAAGGAATTTCATCATCAAAATCTATTTCTGAAGAATCTATTTGTTCTTTATTTAATTTATACTTTTCTATATTTTTTGGAGAATTATTTGTTTCTGTTTTTTTTGTTTTTAAAATATTATTATTATCATTTAATACAACATTATGAGAATTTGAATTACGATTTCCTAACATTTGCATTGTACCGCCAATGTTCACTATGACTTCTGTTGTATAACGTTCTAGACCATTTTGGTCCTGCCATTTTCTAGTTTGAAGAGATCCTTCAATATATACTTGAGAACCTTTTCTCAAATATTCTCCAGCAATTTCAGCTAATTTTCCAAATAATACTATTCTATGCCATTCTGTTTTCTCTTTATTTTCGCCAGTATTTTTATCTTTCCAATTCTCTGAAGTTGCAAGTGTCATATTTACTACTGCATTACCATTCGGCATATAACGAACTTCAGGATCTTGGCCTAAATGACCAATTAATATTACTTTATTTACACCTCTACTTGCCATAATAAAAACTCCATTTTTTAACTTTAAAAAAATTAAGTACCTTTTTAAATAGAATTTTTAATTATTTGTAATAAAAATACATCATGAATAAGTAATTTAATACAATTAAACTTGTAAAAAACGATATATTAATAGTGATTGAGATATTAAAAATAATAAAAATTTTTTAATAATTATTTTTTACAAAAAATTTTAAAGTGTTTTTAAAAAATAAAAGAATACAATTTTTTTATATATTTATATTACATTATAACTATTAAAAACTAAAATTATAGATCATAATTTACATTTTTTAAAAAATTAAATCATATTTTTTCTTTATTGATGTATTATTTTAAATAATTATAAATTTTTAAATAAAAAATTATATAAAAATAACATCATAAGTATTAATTTTTTATTTTATACATTTTTATATAAAAACTGTCAAAATATAGTAAAGATTAATTTTAACATTGTTTAGTATATCAAAAAGATATTCCCCCTAAAAATATACTCCCCTAATAAAATTAGAATATAATTTTCAAATAATCAATAAAATATCTTAGTATTTACTTTTTTTGAAAAAATTAATTAGATATTTAAAAATAAAAACAAAAACTTTTTCAAATGATTAATTTATTAAAAATAAGATAAAAAACTGAATTAGATTAGTGAATAAATAATCTATTATTTAGAATACTATAATATAATTTTACAATTATTTACTAAATAATGGTATATCCAATATATATGGCAAAAAATAAATCATATTTACATCAAATTAACAGATTAAAGATTCCACCACATTCATTAGAAGCAGAACAATCAGTATTAGGTGGATTAATGTTAGATAACGAACAATGGGATTCAGTATCAGAGCATGTAGTAGCTGATGATTTTTTTAGTAAACCACATCGTTTAATATTTCAAGAAATGCAACAATTATTAGATTTAGGACATCCTATTGATTTAATTACACTATCAGAATCTTTGGAACAAAAAGGAAAATTAGAAAGCGTAGGTAGATTTTCGTATTTAGCTGAATTATCTAAAAATACTCCTAGTACAGCAAATATTACTGCATACGCTGATATAATACGAGAAAGAGCAATAGTAAGAGAAATGATATTAGTAGCTAATAAAATAGCAAATGCAGGATATGATACGCAAGGACGTAAAAGCGAAGAATTATTAGACTATGCAGAATCTAGTGTTTTTAAAATTGCTGAAAAACGTTTTAAAAAAGATTCAGGGCCAAAAAATATTGAACAAATCCTTGATGAAACTGTTACTAGTATTGAAAAGTTATTTTTATCTCCTAATGACGGAGTAACAGGAATAAATACAGGATATCAAGATTTAAACAAAAAAACATCAGGTTTACAACCTTCAGAGCTTATCATTATTGCAGCAAGACCTTCAATGGGTAAAACAACTTTTGCAATGAATTTATGTGAAAACGCTGCTATGTTATATGATAAACCAGTATTGATTTTTAGTTTAGAAATGCCTGGAGAACAAATCATGATGCGTATGCTAGCATCATTGTCTAGAGTAAATCAAGCACGTATTCGAACTGGACAATTAAATGATGAAGATTGGTCTCGTATGTCTGGTACAATTAATGTTTTACTTAAAAAAAAGAATATTTATATAGATGATTCTTCAGCTCTTACTCCTAGTGAAGTTCGTTCTAGAGCACGTCGTATTTATCGTGAAAATAATGGATTAACTTTAATAATGGTGGATTATTTGCAATTAATGAGAGTTCCATCTCTTTCTGATAATCGAACTCTTGAAATAGCTGAAATTTCCAGAACTTTAAAAGCACTAGCAAAGGAACTACAGGTACCAGTAATAGCACTGTCGCAGTTAAATCGTTCTCTAGAGCAAAGATCAGATAAAAGACCAGTAAATTCAGATTTACGTGAATCTGGTTCTCTAGAGCAAGATGCAGATTTAATAATGTTTATATATCGTGACGAAATATATCATGAAAATAGTGATTTTAAAGGTGTTGCAGAAATTATAATAGGAAAACAAAGAAATGGACCGATTGGAACAATATGTTTAACATTTAATGGACATTGGTCTAGATTTGACAATTATTGTGGTCCTAAATATGATTAAATAAAATAATAATTTTAGATTAAAGAATCTAAAACTTATTCATATAAATAAATCTTTAAGTATTCATACTTAACCAATAAAAAAAATAAATTTATATTATTTTTATAAAAATTACTTAATTAATGACTGAGTTATAACATATGCGAAAAAAACCGAATTTAAAAATTGGAATAGTAATGGATCCTATTACATCAATTAACATTAAAAAAGACTCAAGTTTTGCTATATTACTAGAAGTTCAAAAAAGAAAGCATGAAATTTATTATATGGAAATGAATGATCTTTATTTAAGAAAAGGTAAATCATATGCAACAGCATACTTAACAGAAGTTCAAAAAAACAAAAATAATTATTTTAAATTTGTTCAAAAAAAAGATATTTCATTAAATGAATTAGATGCTATTCTAATGCGCAAAGATCCTCCATTTAATACTGAATTTATTTATGCAACGTATATTCTTGAACGTGCAGAAGAAAAAGGTGTATTAGTTATTAATCGACCAAAAAGTTTAAGAGACTGCAACGAAAAAATATTTATATCATGGTTTTCTCAATTTACTACAGATACATTAGTTACAAGAAAATTGTCTAAAATATACAATTTTTGGAAAGAAAAAAAGGATATAATATTAAAACCCTTAGATGAAATGGGCGGAAAAAACATTTTTCGCATTAAAAAAAATGATCCTAATTTTTCAGTTATTGTAGAATCACTTACAAATTATGAAAAAAAATATTGTATGGTTCAAACTTATTTACCAGAAATAAAACTCGGTGACAAAAGAATTTTGATTATAAATGGAAAACCTATACCTTGGTCTTTAACACGTATTCCAAAATACGGAGAAACAAGAGCAAACTTAGCTGTTGGAGGGGAGGGAAAGGTACAAAAACTTAGCGATAAAGATTGGGAAATAGCTAATTATTTAGCTCCCATTTTAAAAAGAAAAGGATTAATTCTTGTTGGATTAGATGTAATAGGTGATAAATTGACAGAAATCAATGTTACAAGTCCAACATGTATTTGTGAAATTGAAGAAAAGAAAAAAATTTCTATTACAAGTATTTTACTTGATTATATTGAAAAAGAAATATACACATAGAGCTCGTAAAATGATAGTAATAGCTTTTGATTTCGGTTTAAAAAACATTGGAGTAGCAGTTGGAGAAAACCTTCTTAAAAAAGGAAGAGCTTTAAATAAACTATCTGCAAAAAACGGATCACCAAATTGGAATAACATAAAAGATTTATTAAAAATATGGAAACCTAAATATTTAGTTGTAGGACTTCCGTTAAATATAGATGGTACTAAACAAGATATGACAAAAAAAGCAGAAAAATTTGCTTATTTATTAAAATGTAAATTTAATATTTTTGTTGATTTACATGATGAACGTTTAAGTACTAAAGAAGCTAGATCGTTAACATTTAATAAAAATGGTTTTAAAGCATTAAAAAAAGAAAAAATACATTCTATTGCTGCTGTAGTTATATTAGAAAGTTGGTTTAATAAGAATTTATATTAATTATTTAATAATTTTAAAGAAAATAAAAAATGAATAACATTGATATAAACATTCAAACAATTAATAAAAAAATTAAAGAATTTTTAAAGAAAAAAAATAATCCTTTAAAAAAAATAACAATAATCGCCGTGAGTAAAAACCAAAATATTGATAAAATAAAACTAGCAATATCATCTGGAATAAACGAATTCGGCGAAAATTATGTTCAAGAAGGAATTAATAAAATTCAAAAATTAAAAAAACATAACAATCTTATTTGGCATTTCATTGGAAAGGTACAGTCAAATAAGACAAAACTTATTGCAAAAAATTTTGATTGGTGTCAAACCATAGATCGCGAAAAAATTGCAATTTTACTTAATAAATATAGAAAAAAAAATTTATTTCCTATGAATGTTTTAATGCAAATAAATATCTCTAATGAAACAAATAAAAATGGTGTATGCATAAAAAATTATAAAAAATTAGCAAAAATTATTTCTTTAATGCCTAATTTAAATTTTCGAGGAATTATGATTATGCCTTCAACAAAAAAAGAAATCATAAAAAAATATGATAATTATAAAAAAGGAAGTATAATTTTTCATGAATTAAAAAAAAAATATCAATCAATTGATACTTTATCATTAGGTACAAGTTTTGATATAGAACAATCTTTGCTTTTTCAAAGCAATATGATAAGAATCGGACGTTCTATCTTTAAAAATAAAATGATTTAACACATTAAAAATTTATTAAAATATTTAAAATACTACTATGTTTAAACTTCCACCTATAAGCTTATATATTCATATTCCTTGGTGTCTAAAAAAATGTGGATATTGTGATTTTTATTCGTATGTCAGTAAAAGTTCTATTCCAGAAAAAAAATACATTGAACATTTATTAAAAGATTTAGAAAAAGATTTAAATTTAATAAATGGAAGAGTAATAAATAGTATTTTCATTGGCGGTGGGACACCTAGTTTACTAAAAAGTAGTTCAATAGAAAAATTACTAAAAGAAATTAAAAAAAGAATAAATATTTCTAATACGGCAGAGATTACAATAGAAGCAAATCCAACAACATTAGAATACAAACGTTTTTTTAATTATAAAAAAGCAGGTGTTAATCGTTTTTCTATAGGTGTGCAAACATTTAACTCGAATTTTTTAAAAAAAATAGAACGCACGTATAATAAAGAAGAAGCAATTTTAGCAATAGAAGAAATTAGAAAAATAAACAAAAATTTTAATCTAGACATTATGTATGGATTGCCAAATCAATCTTTACAAGACGTATTGTCAGATTTAAAATATGCTGTCAAATATAGTCCGACACATATATCATGGTATCAATTAACTATAGAACCTAATACTCTTTTTTATATAAAAAAATTAAATTTACCTAATGAAAATATTATTTTTAAAATGTCAATTGAAGGAGATAAGTTTTTAAAAAAATCAGGGTATAAAAAATATGAAATATCTTCATATTCAAAATTAAACTATGAATGTAAACATAATCTTAACTACTGGAATTTTGGAGATTATATAGGAATAGGTTGTAGTGCTCACGGTAAAATAACTCAAATAAATGGAGATATTATCAGAACTATAAAAAATAAAAACATAAATGATTTTATAAACGGAAAATACTTAAATTATAAAAATATTATTTTAAAAAAAGAAAAACCTTTAGAATATTTCATGAACGTTTTTAGACTTTATAAACCTGTTTTAAAAAAACAATTCCAAGAAAGAACTAATATTGATGAAAGTTATATAAAAGAAAAAATAAAAAAAGCTATAGAAAAAGGATATATAAAAGATCAAATTAATTTTTGGAATACAACACATAAAGGAAAAACATTTCTTAATTCACTATTAAAAATTTTTTTAAATTAAAAATATTTATTTTTTTGATTGCAATACTAAATCAAATATTTTATTTCCTAATAATTTAGCTTTTTTCTCAAATTTTGTTACTAAACGAAATTTAGATTGTTCAAAAAGTATTCTTTTTTTTGATAAATGTGTATAATGATCAATATTTTTTATTAAATTTAATATAAAAAAATTATATTCTTCTGAGTCAGTAACAATATGTAAAATGCCACCAGTATTTAATTTTTTTAAAATTTTTCTTAGAAACAAATCTTGTATAATCCTTCTTTTATGATGTCTTTTTTTATTCCATGGATCCGGAAAAAAAATTTGTACTCGTGATAAGGTATGATCTAAAATCATTTTATCTATTACTTCAATCGCATCATGATATATAATTTTTAAATTGTTAATTTTAGAAAAATGAGCTAAACGTAAACAAGATCCTACTCCTGATTTGTAAACTTCTATTCCTAAAAAATTTTTATCTGGACAATTAATAGCAGTTTTAACTAAAGAGCTACCTGATCCAAAACCGATTTCTAAGATGACAGGAGCGTTATTTTGAAAAATAGACGTAAAATTCAATGGTGCTAATTTAAAATTAATACCAATCGATCGCCAATATTTTTCGATTGCTCTTAATTGAGCTCTAGTTATTCGACCTTGTCGACAAACAAAACTACGATTTTGACGTAAAAAAGTGCCATTGCAATTATATTGAGGTGTGATAATATTATTTTTCATATTTAATTGTAATTTTTTTTAATGAAACAAAAAATGTTAAAATTCATTAGAATTTAATTCTTTTTTAAATAAATCGCGATTACTTTTTAAAAAGTAAAAAATCCTATAAAAATGACAAAATATTTTTTTTCACAATTAATTCTTAATTGGTATCATATACATGGAAGAAAAAACCTTCCATGGAATAAAAATAAAACTTTATATAAAGTTTGGATATCAGAAATAATGTTACAACAAACAACTGTAAAAACGGTAATTCCTTATTTTAAAAATTTTATGTCAAAATTTCCAAACATACAATCTTTAAATAATAGTAAATTAGATGATATTTTATATTTATGGAGTGGACTTGGATACTATAAAAGAGCTGAAAATATTCATAGAACAGCAAAAATTATTAAGGAAGAATACCAAGGACAATTTCCAACACAATTTTTAGACTTAATAAAACTACCAGGAATTGGAAGATCTACAGCAGGTGCTATTTTATCTTTGTCATTAAATTATTTTTTTCCTATTTTAGAAGGAAATGTAAAAAGAATTTTAATGAGATATTACGGTATAATTGGATATTTAACAGAAAAAAAAATAGAAAAAAAATTATGGTATTTAATCGAATTAATTACTCCGATTAACAATACGGGTAGTTTTAATCAAGGTATAATGGATGTGGGTGCATTAATTTGTACTCCTAAAAACCCAAAATGCAACTTTTGCCCGTTAAAAAAAAAATGCATAGCTTATAAAGAACAAAATTGGATTAAATATCCTTTAAAAAAAAATAAAAAAATAAAATTAGAAAAAAAATCTTGGTTTGTTGTTATTAAGTATAAAAATAAATTTTGGATAGAAAAAAACATCGAAAAAAAAATTTGGAAGAATTTATTTTGTTTTCCAAATTTTGATACAGAAATTAAAAGCATAGAATGGTTAAAAAAAAATAAAATAAATTTAGGTCAAGAAAATAAAAAAATTAAATCTTTTTATCATCAATTTAGTCATTTTAAACTGCATATTATTCCAATTTTAGTAAATTTATCTTCTTACAAGAATATTTATGATACTAAAAAAACAGGAATTTGGTATGATTTACACAATCCTGATGACGTAGGTCTTCCTAAACCAGTTCAGAAAATATTAAAAATATTTAAATAGTTTTTTAATAAGGTTATAAAAAAAATGAGTCGTATAATTTTTTGTGCGTTTTTACAAAAAGAATCTGAAGGTCAAGATTATGCTCCTTATCCAGGCGAATTAGGAAAAAAAATATATGATACAATATCTAAAATAGCTTGGAAAGAGTGGAAATTACAACAAACTAAATTAATTAACGAAGAAAAACTGAATATGTTTAATCCAAACGATAGAAAAAAAATAGAAGATTATATGAAATTATTTTTATTTAAAAACGAATAAATATATTTTTCTATATTCATTTAAATCATTAATACAATTTCTAATAATATTATTAGCGTAAAAAAAGTGCTTATAATCGATTCTGGCATCGGTGGACTATCTGTATTAAATAATATAAAAAAAAATTTTCCTAATATAAATTATATTTATATGTTGGATAATGAAGGCTTCCCTTATGGGAAAAAGAAAAAAAAGTTTCTTATAGAAAGAAGTATCAAAATAATTAATATAATAAAAGAAATTTATCCAATTAAGATGGTAATAATAGCGTGCAATACAATCAGCACAATATCTTTACCTATTTTAAGAAAAACGTTTAATATTCCTATTATTGGAATCTTACCTATATTTAAACCTGCTATTGAAATAACAAAAAATAAAACTATTGGTTTAATAGCCACTCGAGCTACAGTTAATAGTTCGTATATAAAAAAAAATATATATAAATATTCTTTTCAAAAAACTATAAAAGTAATCGCTACAAATGAACTAGCAATAATTGCTGAAAAAAAGTTTAGAAAAATATTTATTTCAAATGTAAAATTAAGAGAAATTTTTCAATCATGGACTGTTCTTTCAAGACAACCTGATACTATTATTCTTGGATGTACTCACTTTTCTTTTCTAAAAAAAGAGATCCAAAAAATATTTTACAAACCTATTAACTTTATAGATTCAGGAGAAACAATTGTCAACAAAATTAAAAAATATTCTTATCAAAAAAAAAAAAAAAAAATATTCTTTTATGCTCTAAATACGAAAAAAAAATACAACAACTATTATTTTTTTTAAAAAAATACAACTTTAAAAAAATTCGAGAAATTAATTTAAATTAAAATATTTAAAAAATATTTTTTTATATTTTTCAAAGACATATTTTAATAAATTAGATAACAAATTAATTTTTTTTATATCATAAGAGTAAACTTTTAAAAGAGATTCAATTTTATCTATGTATCCCGTTAAAAAAAATGAGTTTAAAGTTTCTAAACAGTAACAAAGCCATTCTTTTTTTTCACTTTTATTTAATATATGAAAAAAATTACGAGCTTTATAACGAAAAAATAATTCTTTTAAACGTGCATCTTTGAAATTTAACTGCATGTTTTTTAAACAATTTGGTTTAGTTAGACTTATCATTTTTATTAAACTTTTATCATAAAAACTAAAAAAAGAATCATAAATTCGTAAATCTACATTTAAAGAATCATTATTTTTCTTTTTTTTTAATAAAACATTTTTAATAAAATGAATTATAAAATAATTTTTTTTTACTAAATTTATTTTTTTATCGTACAAAGATGTTTTAAAGTTTAATCGGGTTCTATCTTCCTCTCTAATTGACTTCATAGGTGCTAAAATAGGACAACGATTAAAATATATTAATACTATTCCTAAATCAAATAGATTTTTAATTGAAATATTATCAATAGATACTGTCTTGCAAAAAAAAATTAGTTTTTCAATATCTTTAAATAAATCAATTGCAACTAATATGTTTTTATTATCTTCATCCCAAGATAAAGGTAATATACAACTCATATTATTACGTAAAATACCAAAATAGCTAGAAATATATATCATTGGTGCCCAATTTTTTAAATCAATCAAATTGTATAATTCATTTTTTTTCCTGTATTTGAAAAAAAAATTAAATAATTTCGGTTGTTTTCTTTTTATTAATTTTGCCAATTCAATAGTAGCATATACATCTGATGTAGCATCATGAACGTTACAATGTGGTATATTGTTTATTTTGGTTAAATCTGAAAGTTTAAAAACAGGTAATCCAAGTTCATTTTTAGGCCATTTGATACCACTTGGTCTTAAAGAATAACATGCTCTAACAATGTTTAACAAATCCCAGCGAGAATTGTTGTTTTTCCAACTCCATTCATAAGGATCTAAAAAATTACGATAAAATATATTTCTTGTGATTTCATCATCAAAATTAATGTTATTATAGCCTATTACACAAGTATGCGGTTTTAGAAGAATAGTATGTATTTTTTTAGAAAATTCATACTCATTCATACCATTTTTCTCTGTATATTCAGGAGTAATTCCCGTAATTAAAATTGAAGAAGGATCGGGTAAATAATCATCTGATGGGAAACAATAAAAAGATTTTGGTTTTTCAATAATATTCAAATTTTCGTCCGTTTTAATTGAAGAAAATTGAGCTGGTTTATCTAAAGATGTATGCGTTCCAAAAGTTTCATAATCATAAAATAAAAAATTTATTTTATTTTTTTTTAAAATATTTTTCATATTCTTTTATTTTTAATTTTAATAAATAAAAAGTATTAAACTCCTAAAAAATTATTAAAAAACATTAAATATAATTAAAAAAGGTTACTTAAATATAATGAACACGAAAAAAACATTTAAAAGCGTATTAGAATTTGTACATAAATTTAGAAGAAAAAATAAAATAAAAAGAGAGATGTCTGATATTGAAAAAAAAATTAGAGATAATCAAAAAAGAATACTATTACTTGACAATCTCAATCAATATATCACACCCGATATGAACTACGAAGAAATTAAAAAAATAATTTTTATGATGAAAAATGATTATGAAGATAGAATAGACGACTATGTTGTAAAAAATGCTGAACTTTCAAAGGAAAAAAGAAGTTTGTCAAAAGAATTAAAATTAATAGTTGATTAAAAGAAAATATTAAATTTTTTTCTCCCCTGACTGGGCTCGAACCAGTGACATACGGATTAACAGTCCGCCGTTCTACCAACTGAACTACAGAGGAATACAAATATATATATCAAAAAATTATACATATGTCAAATAGATATAAAATAAAAAATTAAATTTAAAAAAAATTAAAAGAACTATAGATTATTAGAAGAAATTGATTTATAGTATAATAGTAAATTTTAAGGCCCTTTAGCTCAGTGGTAAGAGCAGGCGACTCATAATCGCTTGGTCGCTGGTTCAAATCCAGCAAGGGCCATTAAAATAAAATGTTTATATTAAATTACAATTTTTCACTAAAAATAAGGATCAAACTTTATGGAGTGGAAAAAAGAGTTCATTGAATTTCTTTTAAAAAAAAAGTCTTAAATTTTGGAAAATTTACATTAAAATCTGGACGAACTAGTCCTTATTTTTTTAACTCAGGTCTATTATCTACCGGAGAAGATATTGCTAAAATTGGTTCTGTTTATGCAAAATCAATAATTAATTTAAATATCAAATTTGATATGTTATTTGGAACTGCTTATAAAGGTATACCAATTGTAGTAGCCACTTCTATAGCATTAAAAAACCAGTATAATTTAGACATTCCATATTCTTTTAATAGAAAAGAAGAAAAAAAATATGGAGAAAAAGGATACTCTGTAGGAACAAATATAAAAAATAAAAAAATTATTATTTTAGATGATGTTATTACATCAGGAATTTCAATCAATCACGCAGCTAAAATAATCAAAAAAGAAAAAGCTGAAATATCTTCAATTTTTGTTTTGTTAGATCGAAAAGAAAAAAAAGAAGAAAACTTAAGTGTGATAATTAACTCTCAAAATAAAAAAAAGTGTACAATCAACTCAATAATTACAATTGATGACTTTATATATTATCTATTAGAAGAAAAGAAGTTAAAAAAATACGCACATAAATTAATTAAATATTATAAAGAATATTCTTCTTGTTTTCAGAAATTTTAAGTAAAAATATATCATATTTTTTCTTCAGTATATTATTAGAGACCTGAATGACCAAAGCCCTTTTCAAAACGTGAGGTCTTTTCAAATTTTTCAACAATAGAAAATACAGGTCTAATGATTGGAATAAATATCATTTGAGCGATCCTATCATAAGGATTAATAGAAAAATCATTTTTACTTCGATTCCAAAGAGATATCATTAATTCACCTTGATAATCTGAATCAATTAAACCAGTCAAATTACCTAAGACAATTCCATGTTTATGACCTAATCCAGAACGAGGTAAAATTAAAGCTGTAACATAAGGATTATCAATATGTATTGCTATTCCAGTTGGGACTAAAATAACTTCTTTAGAAGGTAAAATTATTTTTTTCTTTATACTTGCTTTAAGGTCTAAACCAGAAGAACCAGGAGTCATATATTTAGGTAAAAAAGAATTACTATTTTTTTTTATATTAGAATCTAAGATTTTAACTTTAATATTATTCATAAATATTTTTTTCGTAAAGAATTATTAACATTATTATATATCTTTCATAATAAAAATTATGCTGAAGCTAAAAAACCTGGATTTATTAAAGATAAATTATCATTAAAAGAAGATAGAGAATAATTTAATTCTCCTCCGTTCCATGTCTTTACTTTTCCGCCTGCTGCAGTAATAATAGCATGACCTGCTGCAGTGTCCCAAATACATGTATTTCCAAATCTTGGATAAATTTGTGCTTTGCCTTCTGCAATATAACAAAATTTTAATGAAGAACCTAACTTTTTTATTTTATAATTACTATTTATTTTACTCAAAAAATTATCTAATTCTTTATCAGGATGAGAACGACTCGTAACTAATAATGGTTCTTTTGATTGCATAACAAATATTTTTTTTTTATATCCTTTTCTTTTATCTTCTTTCCAAGCTTCTTTGTTAAAAGAAGAATACAGAACATTAAAAAAAGGAGCATATATCACGCCTAAAATAGGTATACCTTTTTTAATTAAACTAATGTTTACTGTAAATTCACCATTTTTTTTTAAAAATTCTTTAGTTCCATCTAATGGATCAATTAACCAATACGTATGCCAATTTTTATAGTTTTTAAAATCATGTGATTCTTCTTCAGATAAGATAGGAATTTTTGGAAAAATAGAAAGTAAACCTGTTTTCAGGATATTATTTGCTTGATAATCAGCATTAGTGATAGGAGTATTATCCGATTTATAAAAAATATTTACTAATTTTTTAGAAAGATAATAATTCATTATAACAGAACCTGCAATTTGTGCTAATTCACAAACTTTTTTTAACATTTAACACCACGTGTATATATTAAATTTATATTTAAAAAATATTTATTTTTTTGCAATAACACTAACTATAAAATATTCATGTACCTCATTATGTGGTTGAAAAATGACTTTATGTTCTCCTACTTGACGTAATACTCCATTTGGCAATTTGATTTCTTTTTTATTAACTTTTATACCTAATAAAGTCATTTCTTTTATAATATTTCTAATGCCTATAGAACCGAATATTTTACCTTCTTTACCAACTTTAGATTGAATAATTATAGATTTTATTTTCTTTATTTTTTCAGCACGAGATTGAGCGATAAGTAATTTGCTGATATTTTCTTTTTCTAATTCAATACGCTGAGCTTCAAAAGATTCAATATTTTTTTTATTAGCTAAAATAGCCTTTCCTTTAGGAATTAAAAAATTTCTAGCATAGCCGGATTTTACATGAACAATTGCACCGGAATCACCTAGTTTTTTTATTTTTAATAAAAGAATTACTTCCATTGTTTATTGTTCTCTCTTTTTTTGCTCTATTTTATTTAACAATTTAATAATAAAATAGATCTTAATGATGTTGATCAGTATAGGGCAGTAAAGCAAGATAGCGTGCTTTTTTAATAGCTCTAGATAACTGTCTCTGATATTTAGCTCTAGTACCAGTAATACGACTAGGAACAATTTTACCATTTTCTGTAATGTAATTTTTTAACATTGTAATATCTTTATAATCTATTTCTTGAATTCCTTCTGCAGTAAAACGACAGAATTTTCGACGACGAAAGTAACGTGCCATTTCTTGGATATCCTCTAAAATTAAAGAAAATTTTTATTTTTAAAAAAAATAAAATTTATGTCTTTATGATAAATTACTTCTTATCTTTTTTTTCTTCTTTTAACTTCATTACTGGTGATGGCTCACTTATCGGTTTTTTTACAGACATAATAATGTTTCTAATAATTGAATTATTGAAACGAAAATCTGTCTCTAACAGACTAATAGTTGTAGGAGAAGCTTCTATATTTAAAAGAATATAATGTGCTTTATGTAATTTATTAATAGGATAGGACAATTGTCGTCTACCCCAATCTTCTAAACGATGTATAGTGCCAAAATTATCATGGATAATTTTTTTATATTTTTCGATTATTGCAGAAACTTTTTCACTGTAGTCTGGATGGATCATAAAAATTATTTCATAATGACGCATTTTAAATGCTCCTTTTGGATTTTTCATCTTCCTTATTATTTATAGCTATTTTTCCAAGGAAGCAAGGAACTTTTATAAAAAAAAATTATAGCTAATTGTATGTACATGGTATTTTAATTTTAAAAAAAAATCAATAAAATTTCGTTTTTTAAAAAATCATTCTTTTTGATTAAAAATCAACGAGACATATATAAAGACAATTCTATCTTGCGTTCATTTAAATTAACAGCAATAACTTTTACTTTTAATGTATCGCCAAGACAATAAGTATTTTTACTTGATTTTCCAATAAGTTTCAACCCAATAGCATCAAAATAATAATAATCGTCAATTAAAGTTGCTATATGAACTAATCCATCAATAAAAAATTGATTTAAACGAACAAAAAAACCAAATGAAGTAACATTAGAAATCACCCCTGTAAGTACATCTCCAATTTTTTTTTGCATAAAATCACATTTCAACCAATCTACAACATCTCTAGTAGCTTCATCTGCGCGTCTTTCTGTCATTGAACAATGGAGACCTATTTTTTTTACTTCATTAAGATTATGTAATTTAAATTTAGATAAGTCTTTCCCTTTAAAAGATATTTTTTTTTCTTTTAGTAATAAAAATTTAATTACTCTATGAACTAAAAGATCAGGATAACGCCTGATAGGGGAAGTAAAATGTACATAGCTGGATAATGACAACCCAAAGTGACCACGATTATCTGGAGAATACACAGCTTGTTTCATAGAACGTAATAATATTGTTTGAATCATCTCATAATCAGGACGATTTGAGACTTTTTTTAATAAATCCGAATAATGTGTAGATTCTGGTATTTCACCTCCTAGTAGAGATAATCCTAATTTTTTTAAGACTGATCGAAAATTAATAATACTGTCTTTAGCAGGACGGTCATGGTTGCGAAATAAAACTGGATATTTGTACTTTTTAACAAATTCAGCTGAAGCTATATTTGCTAAAATCATACATGCTTCAATAAATTTGTGTGCATCATTTCGAATGTTTTGATAAATGTTTTTAATTCGAAAATCAGAATCTAATGTAAACTTAGCTTCTATATTTTCAAAATAAATACCTCTTTTAGAAATATTATATTTTTTTAAAATTTTTTGTAAAGATGATAAATTTTGAATATATTTCAATAACTTTTTATATTTAAAACGAAGTTCAATATCTCCATTCCAAATTTTAAATATTTCATTATATGTAAAACGTCCATGAGAACATATAACCGCTTCATAATGTTTATATTCAATTAGTTCTCCTTTATTTGATAAATTCATTTCACATATTAAAGATAAACGTTCTACGTTCGGATTTAAAGAACACACGTCTACAGATATTTTTTCTGGCAACATAGGTATAACTAAAGACGGAAAATACACAGATGTTCCTCTTTTCGAGGCAACTTTATCTAAAGCAGTATCAGGCTTAACATAGTAACTAACATCAGAAATTGCGACCCACAATTTCCATCCTTTTTCTCCATTAGTTTTTTTTTTACAAAAAACAGCATCGTCAAAATCACGAGCATCTTCTTCATCAATTGTAAAAAATGGAATATGTCTTAAATCTATACGATTTTTAAAGTCTTTTTGATTTATTTTATCTTTTATTTCATGTAATTGATATTCAACTTCTTTTGGCCATAAATAAGGAATACAATGCGTACGCAATGCTATGTCTATAGCTAAATTTGTTCCCATTTCTTTTCCAAGGATTTCTACTATAGTTCCCTGTATCTTGTTTTTTTTCATCGAATTTTCTTTTAATTTAACTACAACAATTGTTCCTAGAGAAATGTATGCATTAGAAACAACGGAATCAGAAATAAATATTTTAAAATTAAATCGACTATCATGCGGAATAACAAATTTTTTTTTATTATCAATATAATATCGACCTACAATTAAAACATCATTTGGTTGTAGTATTTTTAAAACTTTTGCTGAATTTCGTCCTTTTCTGTCAGATTTTATAACATGAGCTAAAATAATATCACCATGAATGCAAAATTTCATTTGTTCTGTTGAAAGCCAGAAATCATCTTTAAATGTTTCTGTTCTAAGAAAACCATAACCATCTCTATGACCTATAACTTTACCTGTAACTGTTTTTAAATTTTCTGGAGTAATATAACAGCGATTACGAGTATATATAATTTGGCCATCTCGTTCCATTGCTCTTAATCTTCGACGTAATGCTTTTTGCTGTTCTTGAGTACTAATACTAAATTTTTTTTCTAACTTTTTTTGACTTATTAAATCTTTAGCTGTTTTTAATAAAAATAAAATCTGTTCTCGACATGGGATAAAATTTCTATTTTTCTTATTCTCTTTTTTTTGGTAGGATTCTACTACCATATTTACTTCTCCAATTACATTATTTTATAATATATTTTTTTATTAAACTAACTTATTATTAATTAATAATCATTAATTTCATTTAAAAATTTTAATACCTTAGAGTTTTTTTAGAATAAAATATAAATGATGATAATCAAAATTGTCACTTAAAAAAATAGACTTTTTACTAAAATAGTATCAGAACGATCTGGACCCGTAGAAATTATATCAATAGGAATTTGTGCTATTTCTTCAATGCGATTTAGATAGTTACGAGCTTCTTCGGGAAGATCTTCTATTTTTTTTATACCTGATGTTTTTTTCATCCATCCTGGATGTGTTTCGTATACCGGACTTATATTTTCTAAATTAAAAATAGAAAAATCTTTATAAATTTGTGAAGTATTAACATCTTTATAAGATGTACAAATTTTTATCTGTTCTAAATCATCTAAAACATCTAATTTTGTTATACATAAAGAAGACAAAGAATTAATTTTAACAGCATAACGTAAAGCTACTCCATCAAGCCATCCAGTACGTCTTTTACGACCAGTTGTAGATCCGAATTCTTTTCCTTTTTTAGAAAGATAATCACCTGTTTCATCAAATAATTCAGTTGGAAATGGTCCTTTTCCAACTCTTGTTGTGTATGATTTAGTTATTCCTAATATATAATCTAAATTTTTAGGACCAACTCCTGTTCCAGTAATTACACCACCTATAGTACTATTAGAAGAAGTAACATATGGATATGTACCATGATCAATATCTAAAAAAGTACCTTGAGCACCTTCAAAAATAATTCTTTTTTTATCTTCAATTGCTTTATGTAAAATAGTAGCAGTATCTTGAATCATATTATAAACTATATCTCTTACTTTTAGTAAATCTTGTAAAATTTTTTTATAAGAAATTGATTGTTCTTTATAAAAAGATACCAATTGATTATTATAATAATCAACTATTACTTCTAATTTTTTAGATAATTTTTTTATATTTTTTAAATCTCCTATCCGTAAAGCACGACGTGCTATTTTATCTTCATATGCAGGACCAATTCCACGTCCCGTTGTACCAATAGAATTAATGCCTAATTTTTTTTCACGAGCTAAATCCATTGCAACATGATATGGTAATATTAAAGGAGCAGATTCAGAGATAAAAAGACGTTGACTAATAAAATAGTTATTTTTTTCCAACATTTTAATTTCTTTAACTAATTCAAACGGAGAAATCACTACTCCATTTGAAATAATTCCAATTACATTAGGATATAATAATCCTGATGGGATTAAATGAAGAATAATTTTTTTTCCATTAACTACTAAAGTATGACCTGCGTTATGTCCTCCATGAAATCTTACTGTATAAGCACTATTTGAAGATAAAAAATCTACTATTTTCCCTTTACCTTCATCTCCCCATTGGGTACCTAATATTACAATATTTTTATGCATTTTTTAAAATACCTATTTTTTTATTTTCTTAAAATATATTTTTAATTTTTGATTATTTTATTCATATATTTAAAAAATTCGTTATCTGAATTAATTAACATTATATTATCACTATTTTTAAAACTATTTTCGTAAGCATGCAAGCTGCGTACGAAAAAATAAAAAGACGCTTCTTGACCAAGATTTTCTGAAAATAATTTAGCTACTTCGGCTTCTCCTTGTCCTTTTATTATTAAAGCTTTTTTTCGTGCTTCTGCTAATATCATAGAAACTTTATAATCTGCTGTTGCACGTAATTTTTCTGCTTTTTCTTGTCCTTGAGAACGTTGACTTCTAGCTACTGCTTCTCTTTCTGCTCTCATTCTATTATATATAGCATCCGATACTTCTAAGGGTAAATTAATTTGTTTAATACGAACATCTACTACTTCAATTCCAAGAGCTTTCATACTATTTACATTAATAAGTGATGTATTATCTAAATTTATTGTTCCATTATTTAAAGCATACAGAACATCTGTAGTTAATCTTCCTCTTGAATCTGTTACAATTTCTTTTACGTTAAGACGTCCTATTTCAGAACGTAATCGATCGCTAAATTTTCTTTTCAATAATACTTCAGCTTGAAAAACATCTCCTCCTCCGGTAGCTAGGTAATAACGACTGAAATCACTAATACGCCATTTAATATAAGAGTCAACAATAAGATCTTTTTTTTCTTTTGTTACAAAACGATCTGCTTGATTATCCATAGTATGGATACGTGAATCTAAAATTTTAACGTTTTCTAAAAAAGGAATTTTAAAATGAAGTCCAGGTGTATAAACTAAAGTTTTTTGTTCATTATTTCTTAAAACTTTTCCAAACTGAAGTATGATTCCACGTTCTCCTTCTTTAACAATAAAAAAAGAAGATGAGAAAATAAGAAGAAAAAAACTTAATATACAAATAACTATTTTATTCATATTTTCATTCTCTTTCTATGTTTTGAACATTACTATGTATAGAGTTTACATGACGCTGTTTAAAAAAATTATTTGGAGATAATGAAGGGAAATTATTAACTTCTTTATTGCTTTGAGAAGAATAAGGATAGTTTTGACTTGAATTAATTGGATTATTAAAAAAATTTTTCTTGTTAAATTCATCTTGATTAAAAAAATTATTTAAAGATAAAAATAATTTTGAATGATTTTTTTTGTCAATAAAAATTTTCTTAGTCTTGCTTAATAATCTTTCCATTGATTCTATATAAAAACGTTTTAGAGTCATTTCTTTATTCTTTTTGTATTCGGGAAGGATTTTTAAAAAACGAACTATTTCTCCCTGAGCTTCTAATATAATTCGAGAAGAATAAGCTTTAGCTTCTTCTAGAATTCTTTGTGCTTTTCCATTTGCTTTTGGTTGAACTTCGTTTGAATATGCTTCAGCTTCACGTACGTATTGTTCACGATTTTCACGTGCTGCAATAGCATCATCAAAAGCAGCTTTTACTTCTTCTGGAGGTCTTGCTGTCTGAAAGTTTACATCTAATATAGTTATTCCTAACTTGTAAGGTTTAATTGTTTCTTCAATTTCTTTTTGAGTATCGCTTCGAACTAAAGTTCGCCCTTCAGTTAATACCCGATCCATAGTTGAATGGCCTATAACTCCACGCAACGCACTATCAGTAGCTTGACGCAAGCTATCATCTGGATAGGCAACAGAAAAAAGATAGTTAGCGGGATCAGTAATTTTATACTGTACATTCATTTCTACACGTACTACATTTTCGTCTGAAGTTAACATAATACCTGACGTTGCTAATTCACGTACAGTTTCAACATTCACAGCTTTTACTTCGTTAATAAAAACTGGTCTCCAATTTAATCCTGGTTCGACTAAATAACTGAATTTTCCAAAAGTAGTTACCACTCCACGTTCAGCTTCTTTGATGGTATAAAAACCACTAAAACACCAAATAAAAAAAGAAACAAAACTTATTATTAAAAAAGGATTGATTTTGTTTTTTGATGAATTTGAAGAATTTGTTGTTCTATTCACAATATTATTAATATTATATAAAAATTTCTTAAAATCTAAAAAAGTTTTATTTTCATGATTTTTTCGATCATTTTTATTTTTTGAATCATTTTTTTCTTGACTATTCTTTTTCCCCCAGGGATCAAGCTCTGGCTTACCATCATTAAGTTTATTCCAGGCCATTTTATGCCTCATTTTATTAGTTTTGATACTTATTAATTTTTAAAAAACGATAAATAGAAATAATATATCCTATATTCTATAGTATGAAAACTGTATTTTTTTTATAAATTTTTTAAAAGATAATTGAATAAAATTAATTAAAAAATAAAGAAAAATTTTTTTTAAAAAATACCAATGCAATTTTTCTTTAATATTTTTTAAATATATATTTTGCATTAACAATTCAACAATGAAATGTTAAATTCATATTTTTCTGAAGAATTTCTAAAATTTGCAAAAAAAGATAATGTGGATTATTAGCATATAAATAATACACGTTTTTCCATTTTTTTAACCATGTTATTTGATGCTTAGCCAATTTTCTTGTTGAAAAAATGATTTTATTAAACATTTCTTCATAACTAATTCGATATTCGAGATAGTCCCACATTTGACGATATCCTATACATCGGATAGATGGTAAATTTTTATGTATATCTTGTCTAAAAAACAAGTTTTCTACTTCTTTTTGAAAACCTAATTTCAATATTTTTCGTACACGTAATTCAATTTTTTTGTATAACCATTGTTGATTTTTTGGAATAATAGAAAATTGAATAACATTATATGGTAGTGAATAAGAATTTTTTTTTTCTTTCAAAGATGTTAAAGTTTTTCCAGATATATAAAACACTTCTAGTGCTCTTAGTAATCTTTGAGAATCATTTTTATGAATACGATTAGCAGATATAGGATCTATTAAGATTAATTTTTCATATAAAAAATTTCTGTTTTTTTTTTTTATTTAATAAATATTCACGAATTTCAATATTAGATGCTGGTAAATTAGACATTCCATATAACAATGTTTGATAATAAAACATTGTACCTCCTACAAGAAAGGGTATTTTACCTATTTTTAAAATATTAGAAATTTCTTTTAAAGCATCTCTTCTAAATTCTGCAGCTGAATAAACTTCACTTGGATCTTTAATGTTTAATAAGCGATGAGGATGATTTTTTAAGTCCACAGAATGTGGTTTGTCTGTTCCAATATTCATATCTCGATAAATTAATGCTGAATCTACGCTAATTATCTCTATCGGCAAATATTTTCTGAGATAAATAGATAATTTACTTTTCCCACATCCAGTAGGTCCCATTAAAAAAAAAACAATAGGTTTTTGTTCTTTATTAGAATTTATATTTTTAATATACATAGTGCTTCATTAATATTTATTTTTTGTAATAGTTTAAATGGAGGATTTTTAAGTATAGAGGGACAAAAATATTCTATTTCTAATAAAATTGAAATTCCATCTAAATAACTCCAAGAGTTTTTTTCTACTAATATATTACTATCAAACCATTTAATTATATCTTTAATACATATTTTTTTTTTTAAAAAAATAAATGAAAAAAAACTAGATAAAAGTATATCAAGATTTTGATATTTTAAAAAATTAGGAATAGTTTTTAAAAAAAATGTTTCTTCTTTTAAAATAAAATTAAATCCAAATTTTAGTAATAATTTTAAATTATCAGATAACACTTTACTCTGTTCAAGAGTAATTAAAAACGAAAAGTTACATGAAAAAAAATCAGGTATTATATGATTTTTAATAACTTTTTTTAATTTGTACTGTTCGACTATTTTTTTTGCTAAAGGAAAAGAAATTAATGAAAAAGTATCAAAGTAATACATTAATCCATAATATTTTTGAAAAACCATTAATAACCGTCCAAAAGAAAAAAAATATTTTTTTAAAAATCTTTTAGAATCAATTTTAAAAAAATAATTTGCTATTATATCTTTATATAAAAATTTTTTTTCGTTTTTAAAACAAATTTTAGACATTGAATCAATGCTTAAGGAACAAAAATTATTATTTTTATATTTATCAGAATGGACTTTTGAAAAAGAATTATTCGAAAAATATTTAATTTTAGATTTTTTTAAATGAGATAAAATAGTTTTATATAAAAAAAAGTAAATAATATTAGATTTATGAAATTTAATTTCATTTTTAGTAGGATGAATATTAATATCTATTTCATTAGAAGGTAAAGTAATATATAAAACAAATGATATATTTTTTTTATTTCCTGCTATTTCATAAAAAGCATTAAAAATAGCATTATTTATAAGATCACTATAAATAAATCGATTGTTAACATAAAAAAATTGTATTTTTTTAAATGAATTTGGTGGAGATGGAGGAAAAAACAACCATCCAAATAGTGTGATATTGTCGATTTTTTCTTTAATTTCTAAAAAATAATTTATGTCAATGTGATTAAATACTGTTTTTAATCGATGAATTTTATTATCATTTTTTTCTATTGCTTTATAGGTTAAAAACAGTTTTTTATTTTTTTTAAAAGAAATATTGATATCAAAATGAGATAAAGCTATTCTTTTGATTATTTCGCAAATTTTTAGAAATTCCAATTTTTTGTTTTTTATAAATTTAAGGCGAACAGGAATGTTGTAGAATAAATTTTCCACTATTATGCTAGTTCCAAACGGATGAGCAATTGGCTTCAATAGAGTATAATCAGAAAATCCTTCTGAATATATACTCCATGCTATTTTACTATTTTTAGGGCATGAAATTAATTTTAATCTTGAAACTGCTCGAATACTAGCTAAAGCTTCTCCTCTAAACCCAAATGTATTAATACTGTCTAAATCTGTAAGCGTATTAATTTTACTAGTAGCGTGACGTGAGATCGCAAGCAATAATTGGTTTTTTTCAATACCAAAACCATCGTCTTTTACTGTTATAGAATGAAGACCACTTTTTTCAATACTAATATTGATATTTTTTGCTTTAGCATCAATACTATTTTCTAATAGTTCTTTAATTACAGATGATGGTCTTTCAATTACTTCTCCAGCTGAAATTTGACTAGATAAGTTAGTTGATAATATACGAATAGGTGATAACATTTGACCTTATTCTCTAAAATTATAAAAAAATGATTTTTGATATAAATTTATAAAAAATTTTTTAATATAGAATAATATTCTGAAATAATTAAATTAATTTCCTTACTTTTTTCATTTAAGTTACATACTTTAACTAAAGTTTTTTCAATTCCATGTATTTGAATTAAAGAAGATAGTTTAATTGACTCTATATCATTTACATTTCGATAATGTAACGCTGCTGCAATACCTTTAACTAAATTAGAATATGGCAAACTATATTTTATCGCTCCTAAAAAAGGCTGTATTAAACGTTCATTTTTATTTAATTTTTGTAGTGGATTTCGTGCAACTCGTTCAATCTTATCTAAAAAAAAAGGGTTTTTAAAACGAAGAAAAATTTTATTAATATAAGATAAATGATCTTTTTTATCAAAATTATAACGTTTAACTAAAACTAAGCCACTTTCTTTCATAGCATTTTTTACAATTTTTGTTATACTACAATCTAACATTGATTCATATATAGTTTTATAACTTTTTATAAAACCTAAATAAGCAGCTATAGAATGGCCTGTATTAAGAGTTAATATTTTTCTATTTATAAAAGGCATTAAATTATTACTTAATGTCATATCAATAATTTTAGGAACTGTTCCTTTAAATTGATTTATATTCACAATCCATTCTTTAAAATCTTCAGCAATTAAAAATAAATTTTCTTCTTTAGAAGAAACAGTTGGTATGATAGTATCAATACTACAATCTACAAAACCAATATATTCATTAAAATAATTATAATATTTAACAGGAATTTGATTAAAAATAATTTCTTTTAAAAAAGAAGTGGCTTTAATTTTGTTTTCACAAGCAATTATATTTAATGGTTTCTTACATTTTAAATTCATTCTTAAAATAATTCCTTCTATAAGAATAGAAGCTATTTTATGAAGAGCGTTAACTCCAGATGCTGTTGTAATTAAATCAACATTAGAAATAATTTTTAAAACATTTGGATCATGAGAATTTACAGCACTAATGTTATTTATATCTATAATTTTTTCAAAATTATTACCTACTAATTTAATTTTATATTTTTTATAATGATTAATAATATTTATTATTTCTTGATCCACATCTGAAAATATTAAATGAAAACCAGATTTTAACAATACTCTTGCAATAAAACCTCGTCCAATATTTCCTGCTCCAAAATGTAAAGCTTGCATAAAATTATTCCAATTAAAATTAGTTTTTTTCAATATTTGAATTTAAATATGACAATACTTCTTTTACACTTTTTGTTTTTGATAATTTAATAATAATATCTTTATCATCTAATGCATTAGTAATATTACTTACTACCATGATATGTTCATTGTTTTTGGCAGCAATACCGATAACGAGATAGGCAATATCATCAATACTTTCTCCGAAGTGAACACCTTTTGGAAATTGACAAAAAATTATTCCAGTTTTTAAAATGGAATCTTTAGCCTTTATAGTTCCATGTGGTAAAGCTACAGATTCGCCTAACCAAGTTGAAGCAATTTTTTCTCGATCCAGCATTGCATTAATATAATCTTTTTTAACATATCCCTGTTCTACTAAATATTTACCAACAATTTTAATAGCTTCTTTTTTATTTTCGGCATATTGATTAAGGAAAATATTTTTTTCACTTATTTGAAAAAATTTTTTTGGTTTCATTTGCTCATTAGAATGAATATTGTTTTCAAAAATACTATCTTTTTTATCTTCTTCGTTCTTTTTTTTATAAAGAATTTTGTTTTCATCTAATTGTTTTACTAAAATAGTGTAAAAATTGTTGTCAAGAAAATTTTTTAATGATATATGTTGAGAATTAGGAGCATTTTTTTTAGCTCGGTAAGTTAATTTTTCATGTGTAATAACTAAATCTGCATTTTTAGGTAATAAATTAATAGCAATGTTGGATACAGAAATATGTGTTAAATTTTTACTCTCTATTTTTTTACGAAGAATACTTGCTCCCATTGCACTAGATCCCATTCCAGCATCACAAGCAATTATAATTTTCTTAATTTGTTGAATATTTTTAATTTTTTTAATAAAATCATATTTTTTAAAATCTTTTGTTTTTATAGGATATAAATTATTTTTAAATGACTTTACATATTTTTGTTTATTTTCTATCTTTTTAGTTAAATTAATTTTAAAAAATAAAGCTGCACTAAGAAAAGAAATTAAAAAAGAAGAGAATATAGAAATAATATTTGCAAAATACAAACCTTTTTTTGTCATTGCTAAAATAAGTAAAATAGAACCTGGTGAGACGGCAGAAATTAATCCTCCTTTTAAAAAAACCAGCATAAAAATACTTGTCATACTTCCTAAAATTAAAGAAAGCATTAATATTGGTTTCATTAATACATAAGGAAAATAAACTTCATGAATTCCTCCTAAAAATTGAATAATTGCTGCCCCTCCTGAAGATTTATAAGACGCTTCTTTTCCGAAAAAAAAACAGGCCATTAAAACACCTATTCCTGGGCCAGGATTAGATTCTATTAAAAAAAATAAAGAACTTTTATTCTCTGATATTTCTTGAATTCCTAAAGGAGAAAATATCCCATGGTTAATTGCGTTATTTAAAAAAAATACTTTAGCGGGCTCAATAATGAATGCAATAAGAGGTAATAAATTAAAATCTATTATTATTTTTATTAGACATCCCAAAGAATTAGATGTCCTTTCGATAAAAGGACCAATTAAAAAAAATGAAATAATTGTTAAAAATATTCCAATTATTGCAATTGAAAAATTATTAACTAACATTTCAAAACCACTCTTTATTCGGTTTTTAATTAATTGATCAAAACTTTTTATTACCCATCCTCCTAAGGGACCAGAAACCATTCCGCCTAAAAACATAGGCATATCTGTACTGCTTACCATCCCTATAGCAGTTATACTTCCTACTAAGCCTCCTCTTTCACCAGCAATTAAACGACCTCCAGTATATCCAATAAGAATAGGTAAGAGATAAAATATTATAGGTGATATCAATTGAGATAATATTTTATTACTTTGCCAACCTAAGGGGATAAATAAAGCATTCATAATTCCCCATGTAATAAATATACTTATATTAGGCATAATCATATTACTTAAAAATTGACCAAAATTTTGTATTTTTAATTTTATTAATCTAAGCATAAATATTTACTCAAATTTAAAAAATAGAAAAAAGTTATAATTAACTTTGACTAAAAACAATTTAAATATAAAGAAAAAATAATTTTATTTATTCGTAAAAAAATTATAAAAATCAATAAGCCCTTGTGTTGAAGAATCATAAAATTTATTATTTTTTGTTTTTTCATTAATATTATTATAAATGTTTTTAGCTACTTCTTTTCCTATTTCAACACCCCATTGATCAAAACTAAAAATATTTAATATATGACCTTGAGCAAAAATTTTATGCTCATATAAAGCAATTAACGCACCTAAATTGTAAGGTGTTATTTTTCGTAATAAAATAGAATTTGTTGGTTGATTCCCTTCACATATTTTAAAAGGCAAAATTGCATTAAATTTATTTTCATCTTTAGTAAAAAAAACAGATTCTTTTAAAAAAGAATTTTTAGATTTTCCAAAAGCAAGCACTTGAGTTTGAGCTAAAAAGTTAGATATTAACTTAAGATGATGATCGTGGAAATTATTGTGAGAAATAACTGGTACTATAAAATCACTTGGAATTAGCTTAGTACCTTGATGAATTAATTGAAAAAATGCATGTTGACCGTTAGTACCTGGTTCACCCCAAATAATAGGTCCAGTTTGATAACATATTTTATTTCCATTTTTATCAATTGATTTCCCATTAGATTCCATATTAGATTGTTGAAAATATGCAGAAAAACGATGCATGTACTGATCATATGGAAATATAGCTTCTGTTTCAGAATTAAAAAAATTAGAGTACCAAATACTAATAAGAGCTAATAATACCGGAATATTTTTATTATATTCCGTGTTATAGAAATGATTATCCATAACATGAGCTCCCTGTAAAAACTTTTCAAAGTTATTAAATCCAATAGATAAAACAATAGATAGTCCAGCCGAAGACCATAATGAAAAACGACCTCCTACCCAATCCCAAAATTGAAAAATATTTTTAATATTAATCCCGAAATTTAAAGCATTATTTATATTAGCTGATAAAGCAAAAAAATGTTTATCTAGAGTATTTTTGTTTTTTGAATGTTTTAAAAACCAAAATTTTGCACTATTAGCATTAGTTATAGTTTCATCTGTAGTAAATGTTTTCGAAGCTATTAAAAAAATTGTTTTTTCAGGATTTATTTTCTTTAAAACTTCAAAAAGATGAGTACCATCTATATTAGAAACATAGTGCATGTTTAAATGATTTTTATATGGACGTAACGCTTCTGTAACCATATATGGTCCTAAATCTGATCCACCAATACCTATATTAACAACATCAGAAATAGATTTTCCAGTGTAACCCTTCCATTTTCCACTTATAACTAATTCTGAAAAATTTTTTATTTTTTTTAATACATTATTAACTTCTAACATAACATCAGAACCATTTAACAAAATCGGAAAATTACTTCTATTTCGTAATGCGATATGTAATACTGGCCGATTTTCGGTTTTATTGATTACAGATCCAGAAAACATTAATTTAATAGCAGATTTAACATTCATCTCTTTTGCTAAATTTAATAAAAATGTTAAAGTTTTTTCAGTAATACGATTTTTTGAAAAATCAACTAATATTTCATTTTTAAATAAAATCGAAAATTTTTTAAATCTATCAGAATCAGACAAAAAAAGATCTTTTAAATGGACGTTTTTTATTTCTTTAAAATGATTTTTTAAATCTTTCCAAGACTGAGTTTCAATAAGATTGATTTTTTTCATCTCATTTACCTACCTTTAATCTTTATATATTTAAAAAATATATATTTTTTATTAATTTTTTATTATACTATATTCATTAATTTTTGACTAAAAAAATACAATTAAAAATCTTTTGTTTTTTATAACAGACACATCAAAATTAATAAAAAAATTATGATAATTAATGATAAAAATCTTATTTGGATTGATTTAGAAATGACTGGATTAAACGCTGAAATACATCGAATTATTGAAATTGCCACAGTAATTACAGATAAAAAATTAAATATACTTTCAGAAGGTCCCGTTATTGCTATTCATCAAAAAGAAAAACATATGATGCTGATGGATGAATGGAATATTAAAATACATAAAAAAAATGGACTAATAAAACGTGTTCAAAAAAGTACGTATGATGAGTTGAAAGCTGAATATGAAATAATATCTTTTTTAAAAAAATGGGTTCCTATAAAATCATCACCTATTTGCGGTAATAGTGTCTATCAAGATAGAAAGTTTTTATCTCGATATATGCCAAATTTAGAAAAATATTTTCATTATCGATGTATAGATGTTAGTACTGTTAAAGAATTAGTAAATCGATGGTATCCTTTCATAATAAAAAAAAAAAAAAAATCATACAGCACTAGAAGATATTCACGAATCTATAATAGAATTAAATTTTTATAAAAAAATTTTCTTCAATATTTAAATATACGTTAAACATAATAATTTTATTATTATAGTTAAAAATTATTTAAAAAAAATATTAAATAAAATAATTTTTCTTAAAAGAAAGCTTGATAAATACATCTTATGTATATAAGATAAATAAATATTGATAAAAATAAAATTATAATTTGTAAAATTTTTTGCGGGAATAGCTCAGTTGGTAGAGCACAACCTTGCCAAGGTTGGGGTCGCGAGTTCGAATCTCGTTTCCCGCTCCATTTACATTTTTTTATATTATCAGTCTAAAATTAATATTATAGAAGGAAAATGTATGATTTTTTGTTCTTTTTATAAATGGATAATATTTGCTATCTTATTAATAACCTTTCCAACACAGTCTGCAAATAAAATAAATGAAGTTATTTTTAAAAAAGACAATTCACAAAAAAATAATTATTTTTTTTAAAAATATAAAAAAAAACCAAAAAAATAAAAAGAATGTAAAAAAAATATTAAAAAAATTTATTATTTTAATTGATCCAGGACACGGAGGACAAGATCCAGGAGCAGTAAACAGTCTAGGATTGCAAGAAAAAAAAATAACTTTAAAAATTGGGATAAAGCTTAAAAATTTATTAAAAAACAGTAATCTGTTTTATCCAGTTTTAACACGAAATGATGATTCTTATGTTTCTTTAAAAAAAAGAAGAGATTTTCTAAAAAACAATCATGTAAGCTTTTTAATATCTATCCACGTAGACTCATCTAAAAAGAAATATGTATCAGGTGCATCAATCTGGATTACTACTAATGAAAGAATGCATCGCGAAATTAATAATTTTATAAAAGATACAAAAGAACACATATATTTTCCTAAAAATATTCAAAATTTAATTCAAAACAAAAAATATGATCTTTTTTTAAAAAAAACTATTCTTGATTTACAATTTAATAATTTTCAAAAAATGGAAATTAACTTATCCAATTATGTATTTCAACAATTTAAAAAAATTATAAAATTAGATAAAATAACACCAAACTATGCTAGTTTAGGAATACTAAGCTCTATAAACACACCTTCTATGTTAATAGAAACAGGATTTATCACGAATTTTTCAGAAGAAAAAAAATTAAGAACTGACGAATACCAAAATAAAATTGCAAATGCTATTTATATGGGTTTAAAAAATTATTTTCAAGATACATTTCTCTCTAATTTGAGAGATACGTAAAAAAATTAAAAAAATGATTTTAAAAATTATTTTAAGCATCTAAAATATTATTTAAGATGCTTAAAATCAAAAGATTATAAATTAAAAAAATAATTTATATCGTATCTTTCTTAATCAATTTAAAACGTTTTTTAAATCTTTCAACTCGTCCTCCAGTATCAATAATTCTTTGTTTTCCAGTATAAAATGGATGACATTTTGCACATATATCTAAGTTTAGATTTAGATTAACGGTTGAAAAAATTTCAATTATATTTCCACATGAACAAGTAGCTGTTATTTGAGAATAAGCTGGGTGTATTTTTTTTTTCATAAAAATTTTCCTAAAATATACTAATAATATCTATTCTATTATACGATTATTGGTCTACTAATAATTAATATTTTTCAATTTAAATAAAATATATTAAGCAAATATGTACAACGATAACAATAAAATTAATTCAATATATTTCAAAAAAAAAAAAAAAACAAAAAAAAGAATATAAATTTAAATAAATATCATATTCTTGTTATTATTATAGCAACTATTCTTTTTTTTTCTTTTTTAAATGTTTTTTTTAACAAGCCAAAAGATGCAGAAAAAAAAATTTTTATAAATAAAGAAAAAAGTAATGATTTATTACCTCCTAAACCTAAAGAAAAATGGAAATATATTCAGAAATTAGAACATTTATAATTCTTAAAAAATTTTTAAGAAACCAGTAAACTTAAATATTTTTTATACAAAATAAAATTTGATCTTATTGATAATTTTACTTAAATAATTTTTTTACATTAAAGTTAAAATTCTTAATTTTATATTAAAAATTTTATTTTTTATATAATTAAAAAAAAATAAACACATTATTTTTAAGAGGTTCTTCTTGTGACCACAATACTCAGTGTAAGATTAAAAAATAAAGTAGTAATTGGAGGTGATGGACAAGCAACTTTAGGCAATACTATTATGAAAAGTAATGTTAAAAAAATTAGAACACTTTATCATGAAAAGGTAATTGCTGGTTTTGCAGGTGGAACTGCAGATGCTTTCACTTTATTTGAAATGTTTGAAAAAAAATTAGCTATGTATCAAGGTCAACTACAACGTGCTGCTATTGAATTAGCGAAAGATTGGAGATCTGATAGAATGCTACGTAAATTAGAAGCCTTATTAGCAGTTGCTGATAAAGATAATTCTTTAATTATTACTGGAAATGGCGACGTAATTCAACCTGAAGATGATTTAATCGCAATAGGTTCTGGTGGTTCTTATGCTCAATCAGCAGCACGTGCATTAATTGATAACACTAAACTTAGTGCTAATGAAATCGTAGAAAAATCATTAAATATTGCAGCAAATATTTGTATTTACACTAATCATAGTTTTACTATAAAAGAACTATTTTCAGGAAAATAAGGATTATTTATATGTCTGAAATGACTCCCCCTCAAATTGTCTCTGAACTTGATAAGTTTATCATTGGTCAAGAACAAGCAAAAAAAGCTGTTTCTATTGCATTAAGAAATCGTTGGCGTAGAATGCAGTTAAATAATGAACTACGCCATGAAATTACTCCCAAAAACATCTTAATGATTGGCCCTACTGGAGTAGGAAAAACAGAAATTGCTAGAAGATTAGCTAAATTAGCAGACTCACCTTTTATAAAAGTAGAAGCCACTAAATTTACTGAAGTTGGATATGTCGGGAAAGAAGTAGATTCAATCATTCGAGATTTAACAGACGCTGCTATTAAAATGATTCGAGTCAAAAATATTGAAAAAAACAAAATTCGAGTTGAAGAAATAGTTGAAGAAAGAATATTAGATGTTTTAGTTCCTAGACCAAAAAATAACTGGACAGAAAATGAAAAAAATGAAAGTTTATTAAATACCTTGCAAATATTTCGAAAAAAATTAAGAGAAGGTGTTCTTGATGAAAAAGAAATTGAAATTAATTTATTAGCTACTACTATGGGCGTAGAAATAATGGCGCCACCTGGTATGGAAGAATTAACAAGTCAGTTACAATCTCTTTTTCAAAACTTAGGAGGTCATAAAAAAAATACAAGACGGTTGAAAATAAAAGATGCAGTTCTATTATTAAAAGAAGAAGAAGCTGCCAAATTGATAAATCAAGAAGAAATTAAAAAAGAAGCGATTAATGCAGTCGAACAAAATGGTATAGTATTCGTTGATGAAATTGATAAAATATGCAAAAGAGGTGATTCTTCTGGTCCAGATATTTCTCGAGAAGGTGTACAAAGAGATTTACTTCCATTAGTTGAAGGTTGTACAGTATCAACTAAATATGGAATGGTTAAGACAGATCATATTTTATTTATTGCGTCAGGTGCTTTTCAAACATCAACACCTTCTGATTTAATTCCAGAATTACAAGGACGACTTCCAATTAAAGTGGAGTTGCAAGCATTAACAATCAATGATTTTGAAAAAATTTTAACTGAACCAACTGCATCAATTACTGCACAATATAAAGCACTTATGAAAACAGAAGGTGTATATATAAATTTTACAAAAGAAGGAATACGAAATATTGCAGAAGCTGCTTGGAAAGTTAATGAATCTATGGAAAACATTGGAGCTCGTCGTTTACATACAATATTAGAAAAACTTATGGAAGATATTTCTTTTAACGCCAGTGATAATAATGGTAAAACTATTGAAATTAATTCAGAATATGTTGGAAAACATTTAGATCAACTGATATCTAATGAAGATTTAAGTCGATTCATTTTATAATTTCTTATAATATTTATTTACTATTTTAGTATAGTAAAAATAGATAAATATCTTTTAAAATAAATATTTTTATTATTTATGATAACTAAACATTGAAAAAAAAAAAATACAACCCTATATTAATCAAAGAACTCTTTTTAATTTGAATATTAATTATTAGAATACAACACTAATATAATTTATAAAAGGAGGTTTTATGTCTTACCGTTCTTTTTCTTTTTTACCAAATATTAATCAAAATAGTGTTTTTTCAAATAGATTTAATCAAATTGATAAAATTTTTAGTACTCTAACAGGAGAAAAACCTTTATCAGAAACACCAGCATACAATTTATATCAAATTGACGAACATAAATATGAATTAATATTAAGTATTCCTGGATATGAAGAGAAAGAAGTAGATATTTCTGTACATAATAGTCAATTAATAATACAGGGGAAAAAAAAGAATCAAAAAAATGATAATCATAAAATAAAAAAACATCTACACAAAGGTATTATATTTAATGATTTCTCTTTAAATTTTAATTTTGATCATAAAATCCAAGTTAAAAAAGCAGAACTATTTTTAGGACTATTACAAATTAATTTTGAATGCAAAGTACCAGATGAAGAAAAACCTAAAAAAATATTTATTAATATTCCCAGTAAAGTTACAGAAATTGAAAAAAAATAAAATATAAAAATTTTTAAAAAAAATGAATATTTTTTTAAATTAATCATTGTACTTGTTCTAAAATAAGTACAATGATTCAAATATTAAAAATCAATAGAGGAATAAATTAGTGAATCCATGGATTAATGCTAATGTTTTGAAAGTTCATAAATGGACTGAGAATTTATTTAGTCTTATTTTACATGCATCAATTTCTCCTTTTCAAGCTGGACAATTTACAAAATTAGCTTTAAATGAAGAAAATATAACTTCTTCAAATAATATTCAGAAAAAAAAAATTCAAAGAGCATATTCTTTTGTCAATGCTCCAAGTAATAAAAATTTGGAAATTTATATTGTTCGAGTACCTAATGGAAAATTAAGTAATCTTTTATATAATTTAAAATCTGGAGATAGTTTATTTATTAAAAAAAATTCATTTGGTTTTTTTACCTTAGATGAAATACAGACTTGTGAAACGTTGTGGATGTTTGCTACTGGTACTGCAATAGGTCCTTATTGTTCTATATTACAAGAAGGCAAAGATGTTAATAGATTTAAAAACATTGTCTTAATACATGCTGTACGATATAAAAATGATTTAACCTATCTTCCTTTAATGAAAGAACTTCATAAGAAATACAATGGAAAATTAAAAATTGAAACAATATTAAGTCGAGAAAAAATTGATAATTCATTGCACGGAAGAATTCCTTTTTTATTAAAAAATCAAATTTTAGAAAAAAAAATTGGTTTAAAAATTAATTCCAATAATTCACATGTTATGTTATGTGGAAATCCATTTATGGTAAAAGATACATATTTATTTTTACAAGAGAATCGACTTATGAAAAAGAATTTGCGACGCAAACGTGGTCATATTACCATGGAAAATTATTGGTAATTTTTTAACAACGATCAAATGAAAAAGACATAACTTGATCAATACTTTTTTGATTTAATGCTATCATAATTAAACGATCTAAACCAATAGCTACTCCTGAACAAATTGGTAAACCATAGTTCATTGCATTTAGAAAATAACTATCTATTTTTTGTTTGGGAAGATTCATATCTTGACGTTTTTCATTATCTTTTAAAAAACGATTTTTTTGTTCAAAATAATCTGTTAATTCATAAAAACCATTTCCTAATTCAATACCTTTAAAAAAAATTTCAAATCTTTCTGAAATACGATTATCTTTTACGTTCATAGCAGCAAGAGAAGCTTGTTCTAAAGGAAAATGATAAACAAATAATGGTTTTTCTTTTCCAAGAAAAGGTTGTATTTGTAATGTAAAAAGCATTTCTATTAATTTACTTAAATCGTTTTCAAAATGAATTAAATGCTCTAATTTAAATTTTTTATAACATTGTAATAATTCAGATAAGTTAGTAGATAAGGGATCTATTTGTAAATATTTTATAAATGTTTCTTGATAAGAAATTTTAT
This sequence comes from Buchnera aphidicola (Rhopalosiphum maidis), assembly GCF_003671935.1. Classification (NCBI taxonomy): domain Bacteria; kingdom Pseudomonadati; phylum Pseudomonadota; class Gammaproteobacteria; order Enterobacterales; family Erwiniaceae; genus Buchnera; species Buchnera aphidicola. The sequence continues at coordinate 161,156 of NZ_CP032759.1, read as the reverse complement.
CTGATTTATCAAAATTCAAAATTTCTTGAAAAAAACAGTCTATTTCTTCAATCATTCTTTCCATAGAAAAAGAAAGTTGATACCATTCAAGAATGGTAAATTCTGGATTGTGATATTGACCAAATTCTTGATTTCTAAAACTACGACAAATTTGATATATAGATCCACTTCCTGCTGCTAATAAACGTTTCATATGATATTCTGGACTAGTTATTAGCCATAATTTAATTTTTTTTAGATTACTATTAAAAGAAAAGTAATTTGTTTCAAATGGAGTCAAATTTATATCTGTTACTGATGATCGAGATAATATTGGAGTTTCTACTTCCATAACGTTTTTTTTTAAAAAAAAAGAACGAATATTAGCAATAATTTTTGATCGTTTTTTTAAAATTTTAATAGAAGAACTAGGTTGCCATTTTTTTTGCATATATTTTCCCTTTAAAAAATAAAAATATTAATTTTAAAAAAATATTATATATATAATAAATGACTTAAACATAATTAATCAGTAAATAAAAAAAAATAAAAAATGAAAAAAATAGCAATATATCCAGGTACATTTGATCCAATTACATACGGACATTTAGACATCATAACTCGCGCAGCAAAAATTTTTGATAATATCACTATTGCTATTTCTAACAATCTCAATAAAAAAACTATTTTTAATTTAAAAGAAAGAATAAAATTAACTAAAGTAGCTACATTACATCTTAAAAATATAAAAAAAGTAATTGGATTTAATGGTTTGCTTGCTAATTTAGCAAAAAAAGAAAAAACTAATATTTTAATTAGGGGAGTAAGAACAATATTTGATTTTGATTATGAAATAAAATTAGCTGCTATAAATAAACAAATTTATCCTGATTTAGATAGTATTTTTTTTCTTTCTTCTAAAGAAGTTTCGTTTATATCTTCATCTTTTGTGAAAGAAATAGCAAAATATAAAGGTAATATTAAACCTTATCTTCCTAAAGAAATACATTTTGCTTTAATGGAAAAATTTAAAGATATTTCTAATAGATAAATACTATTTTTGAAAAATAGGGTATATTTCATATACCCTATTTTTTTAAAAAAATGTTTATGTTAACAAATTAACGAACAAAATGTGAAAATTTCATTGCTGGTGCATTTTTAGAAGAAATAATTATACTTGTACGTATTCCAAAAGAATAATACGGCTGAACAGAATTTTCGTCTTTTGCACGTAAATTAGATAAGTTGGTAGCCACTAATTTTATTTGATTATTATCTATGTGTGTAATTGTATAAACATTTCTTGAATTTATAATTTGATATTCATTTAGTTCTGGATGTTTAGAAAGCAATTGGAAATAAGATTGACTTAAAATTTTTGGATGTGCATATGCAGAAATTAACTTTTGATCTGTAACATTTGGAACGATTTTTTTAAATTTTTCTATCATATCTTCTTTATTTGTAGAATAAATTAAATTTCCATCAACAACAAAAAGAGATGAATTAAAATCTGTCATAAAATCTTTATTTAATTCTTGAGAAGAAGATTTTAATTTTTCGTATATTTTTTGAAAATGCGCAATCGTAGAAAAGAAATTTTCAGGTGATACATCTAATCTATCTGAAACTGTCCAAACATTATTATCTGTGAAATATTTATAATGGGATTTCTCAATAGTTCTATTCATTCTATCTTTAAATTTTTGATTAACTTTTAAAGCACCTTCTCTTACTTCTATATCAAAACTTTCATCTAAATTAAATGGATACCATTTATTTAAATTTTCTTTTTTAGGAACCATAACATTAAGCTCTGGAAAAGAACTTTCATATTCTGGATGCTGTGGATTTTTATTTAATTTATTAACTACTTTTAATCTTCCTTGTTCTTTAACTTTTTCAATTATAGTATGTATAAAAAATTTTGAAGATTCAATTGTTTTACCTAATTCTTCAACTTGATTCATCAAATTATCAATTTTTTCACTTGTCTCTTTAGTTGATTCTGTCGGCTGTGAGAATAACTCACATCCTGCGTTAAAAATTTTTAAGAAGGTTGTACCATTAAAAAGATTTATAGTTTCGTTTTTAACTGTCTCATAAGCACTAAGTACAGTATTTTTTAATGCATTAAGAGAATCCATGATTTGTTTTTTTAAATTAATATCTTTAACTATATCTTGAATTTTTTTTTGAATTTTTTTTATTATATCGATTGGATTATAGGAAGTACTTTCAGAAGAGGATTCAGAAGAAGTTTTTTTTTCATATCTATGAAATCATTGAATTTTAATAAATATTTTCTATAAAATTCTTCTAAATCAATTGGACTATTTTCATTTTCATTTTCAACATAATTAATAGAAACTTTAGTGCTACTAATAGGATATTTTTTTTCTTGTGTTAAAATTTCTGAAGAATTTTTAATATTTTTTAATGATTCGTGGTATATTTCATCAATTTTAGTTTTTAATTTGTCATTTTGATTAAAACGTGTTGGATTTAATTTATCAACTAGAGTAATATTAGATGACATAATTTTTTTTCCTTTTTTTAATTTACTATCTCAGAATTTACTATCTCAGTCTTAACGTAAATTTTTTTAAAAATTGTAAATTAAATTTTTTTTAAAAACAAAAAAATAGATTATTAATTACAATTTTAAAGTTTTATAACTATACAAAAAAAATTTATTAAATTTAAGTTCTTAAAATAAAGAAACAAAAATAAAAAAAAATTTAATTTAATTATAAAATGTATTTTTAAAAAAGTCAATTAATTAATTTTAAAAAAATAAAAAATATTATGAATATATATTTAATAATAAATCATAAAAATCAAAGAATACAAAATTTAATTCATGAATATCGTTTACAACATGATAAAAATTCTTCTATGGCATTAATAATGAATTCCAACTCTTTAGAATTATATGATCGTTCAACACCTCAAAAAAAATCTATAAAAGTTAATTTTAGTTCGAAAAGAAATAATTATAGATGTTTAAATTTTAAAAAAAAAATGAAATTATCTATAAAGCTATAGGAATCAAAAAAAACTATTTTCCTTCTGTGTTAGATGCAACAGCAGGATTGGGAAAAGATGCTTTTTTACTTTCCTTTTTAGGATGCCATGTCGTTATGATAGAAAGTCATCCTGTAATTGCCGCTTTATTAAAAGATGGATTACAAAGAGGTTATAAAGATGAAAATATTGGTTTTTGGTTAAAAAAAAGATTACACTTAATTTTTAACAATAGCTTAAATATGCTTAATATGGAAATTTTAAAACCAGATGTCATTTATTTAGATCCAATGTATCCAAGTAATAAAAGAAAGTCTCTTCCTAAAAAAAACATGCAATTTTTGAGAAAGTTAACAAATAAAAGTAATCAATCTAAAGATTTATTAAATGTTGCAAGAAAATTTGCAAAAAAAAGAATTGTTGTAAAAAGACCATCTTATGCTAATCCTATATCTAATGATAAAGTAGATTTTATTATTAGTAATAAACATCATCGTTTTGATATATATCTTCCTTTTAAATAAAAAAAATAGGAGTACATTTTATTGTAAAACGTACTCCTATATTAAAAATATTGTCAATCTTTTAAAATTTTTTATATTAATAAAAGAGCTATCCAATAAAAAAAACTAGATAATAAAATTGAAACAGGTAAGGTTAATATCCAAGCAAGAGCAATGTTTTTTATTGTACTAATTTGAATTCCATCTCCATCGCTTAACATCGCTCCAGCCACAGACGAAGATAAAATATGTGTTGTAGATACAGGTATTCCTGTATAACTTGCTATCCCAATTGATAACGAAGCAGTTATTTGTGCTGACATAGCTTGCGCATATGTCATTCTTTTTTTTCCTATTTTTTCACCAATAGTTATTACTATACGTTTCCAACCAATCATTGTACCCACAGATAAAGAGAGTGCGATAATTAATATTATCCACATAGGTGCATATTCAATTGTTTTAAGTATGTCTTTTTTACTTTTTTCCAGGAAATTTTTCTCTTTTTTAGAAATATTCAAAAAATTCATTGTTTGATCAATATTTTCGGAAAGAAGAAGTAAAAAATGACGTAATTTAAATCTTTTTTGTATGTTTAATTGATTATAATCATAGATATCTTGTAATAAAATTTTAGTTTTTTTTATGCTTTTTATAACTTGAAAATAATTATAATTTTTTATTGTGTTATTAATTTTTTTTTGATTATTAGTATTATTAATTATTTTAATTTTGTTTTTCAAATAGTATTCATATAAATGATTAATTGCATTTTTTGTATAAATAATTTCTTTTTTAGATGCATTTAAATTAACTAAAAAGTTACATGGTGTAATTCCAATAAGAACAAGCATTAATAAACCGATTCCCTTTTGACCATCATTTGCACCATGAGCGTAACTTACTCCGATAGATGATAAAATTAAAGCAATTTTAATTAAAAAAGGTGGTTTTTTTTTCCCGTCTTTTTTTTCTCGTTCTAATGGAGTCATATGAATACGATAAAAATTTTTTTTCTTTTTTAAAAAAAAACGTAACAAAAATATTAAACTCCCAGAAATTATCAAGCCTACAATAGGAGAAAAAATAAGAGATAAAAAAACATTTGTCATTTTAGGAATATTTAATGCATATACTAAAGACGAACCAGTAGTTATTGCATTAGTCAAACCAATTCCAATTATTGCTCCAATAAGTGAATGTGAACTTGAAGCTGGCAAACAAAAATACCATGTAGATAAATTCCATAGTATAGCCGCCAATAACATGGAAAAAACCATAGCAAGAGCATGTTTTGAATCAGTATTTAATAATAAATCGTTAGGTAATAAATGAACAATCGCATATGCAACTGTTAAGCCTCCAAGAAGAACACCAAGAAAATTAAATACACCTGACATTATAACTGCAAAATGAGCTGAAGTTGCCCGTGTGTAAATTAATGTTGACACAGCATTGGCTGTATCATGAAATCCATTAATAGCTTCGTAACACAATACAAAAACTAAAGCAAGTAAAACAAATAAACTATGATTCAAATCAGAATAAGAAAATAAATATAGCATGATCTTTAAGCCATTTTGATGAATTGAACTAAGTTTATTATCTGTGAGAAACCGTGTTAGAGGAAAGTAAAATATAAATTTTATTTAAAAAATTATGTTATTTTTCTAATTTTAAAGATAAAAAAATGCCAAAAATTAAAATAATTATAATAAAAGCTGAAATACCTATCCATTTTGAATAAAACCAAAAAAATCCTCCAAACGTACCAAATATACTTGATCCTAAATAATAGAAAAATAAATACAAAGAAGTTGCTTGAACTTTAGCAATCTTTGCATAAGAACTAATCCAGCTACTTGCAATAGAATGAGATGCAAAAAATCCACCTGAAAATATTACTAATCCTAAAATAATTATATAAATTTGATTATATTGTGTAATTAAAACACCTAAAATCATTAATAATAGTGCTATTCTTAATATACTACTTCGATTATATTGATTTATCAAAATACCAGCTTTAGGAGAACTATAGACTCCAGTTAAATAAATAATAGATGTAAATCCTATGCTTGAAGAAGATAAAAAAAATGGTGATAACATTAATCGATAACCAATATAATTAAAAATTGTAATAAAACTACCCATTAAAATAAATCCTATTGCAAATAAAACAAGTAATGTTGGGTTTTTTAGATGCAAGTAAAAATTTTTTAAAAATTTATGAAGATTTATAGAAATAGGATAAAAGTTTTTTGATGATGGTAAAAAATATAAAAATAGACAAGATGATATTAAAGAAAAAAAACCAATTATTACAAATGCAATATTCCAAGAGAAATATTCTGCTAAAAAACTACTTAAAAGTCTTCCAGAACATCCACCCACTGTGTTTCCGCTAATATATAATCCCATACAAAATGAAACAGAATTTGGATGTACTTCTTCAATAATGTAAGTCATAGCAACTGCAACAACACCACTTAATGCTAATCCAGTTAAAGCACGAAGAAAAACAATAATTAACCAACTATTTGTAATAGAACATATAATAGTAAGTATTGCTGCTATTAGTAAAGAAGAAGACATAATTGATTTTCGACCAATTCTATCTGATAAAGGACCAATAAATAGTGTTCCAATAGCCATTGTTGCTGTTGCAGCTGACAAAGATAAACTACTTTCTGTTGCAGTTAAAGAAAATTGTTTAGAAAATACTGGTAAAATTGATTGTACACAGTATAAAATAGAAAAACTAGAAAACCCGCCTAAAAAAAGAGATAAAACAATTTGATTAAATTTTTTTGTATTTTTTTTTTTAATAGCATTTTTTTTTTCCAAAAGTATAAAAAACATCTTTCAAATACAAAATGTTTCTTATATGTATATATACCCGTCGTAAACATGATGAGCCGGTCCTATCATATAAAGAGGATAATTAAAACCTTTCCATTTAATGATTAAACTTCCACCTAATAAATCTACTTTAACATTATCACAAAGAAGATTTTTAGCAATACCTACTGCAACAGCTGCACAAGCACCACTACCACAAGACTGAGTTTCACCTACATCACGTTCATAAACTCTTAACTGAATATGATTTTTATTTATAATTTTCATAAAACCTATATTTATCCCGTGAGTAAATATTGAATTTTTTTCTAAAAATTTGCCAATTTTTTTTACAGGTGCATTATTTATAGATTCTACTTGAATAACACAATGAGGATTGCCGATAGAAACTAAGCTGCATATTAAATTTTTATTTAAAAGTTTCACGCAAAAATTTTTCGATGTAATTTTTTTTGAAACAGGTATTTCTTCTAATTTAAAATTAGGTTCGTTCATGTTAACTTTAATATTGTTATCAGCAATAAATTTTATAAATATATTTTTTTTATTAGTACTTAAACTAATTGTTTTTTTATTAGTTAAACCTTTTAAAAGAAGAAATAAACCTACACATCGAGCACCATTTCCACATTGTTCAACTTCATTTCCATTAGAGTTAAAAATACGATAATGAAAATCAAATTTAAGATTATTTGATTTTTCAATTAATAATAATTGATCAAAACCGATTCCAGTATTTCGATTAGATAATTTTTTGATAATTGATTGATTCAAAATAAAATCTTGTTTAATTGATTCAATAACCATAAAATCATTACCTAAACCATGCATTTTGGAAAAATTAATCTTTTTCTTTTTTTTATGATTTGAAAACATTTTTTTTTCCTAATAGTAATTTTCTTTTTTTATTAAAGATAATTATCTTTATTAACTTAATATAATCAAATTTATTATTCAAGGATATAAAAAATGAAAAAAAATACAATTTTTACTGAAATAAATAATAATTTTTATAAATTAGTAGATGATTTATTTTCAAAGATAGAAGATAATTTAAATTTTTACGATAATAAAATTGATATTGATTATGAAGTGCAAGATTATGTTATGACTATTACTTTTTCAAATAAAAGTATAATTGTTATTAACAAACAAGAATCATTGCAACAAGTATGGTTAGCTACAAAATTAAATGCATATCATTTTAATTACGAGACAGATAAATGGATTTGTAATCGCAGTAACAAAAATTTTTGGGAAATATTTGAAAAATCATGTTCTATGCAATCAAATAAAAATTTAATTTTTACTACTATAAAAAGAACCGCAAAATAAAAAATAATTTTTTTAAGTATTTTAAAATACTAAATAATATCTCTATAATAATACGAATTGTAATATGCGAAAACAAACATTAAGAATTGCTACTAGAAAAAGTCCCTTGGCTCTACAACAAACTAAATATGTACAAAAAAAGTTGTTATCTTTATATCCAGATTTAAATATAAAAATAATACCTATTGTTACTCATGGAGATAATATTTTAAATAAATCTCTTTCTAAAATTGGAGGAAAAGGTTTATTTATAAAAGAATTAGAGTTTGCTCTTCTTGAAAATAAAGCGGATATTGCTATACATTCAATGAAAGATCTTCCTGTTCATATCACAAAAGAATTATGTTTAATTAGTATATGTAAGAGAGGAAATCCATTAGATTCATTAGTTTCTAATCGTTATCAATCTATTAATCATTTACCGAAAGGAGCAATAATTGGTACATCCAGTTTAAGAAGACAATGTCAGTTAGTTACTTATCGGCCAGATTTAATTGTATCACCATTAAGAGGTAATGTAGAAACAAGAATTGCTAAGTTAGACGAAGGTAAATATGATGCAATTATTTTAGCTGCTGAAGGATTAAATAGATTAAATTTAAAACATAGAATTACTCAAATTATACCAGCTGAGTTATCTCTTCCCTCCTGTGGTCAAGGTTCTATTGGTATACAATCTAGATTACATGATAAAAGAATATTATTTTTTTTATCACGTTTAAATCATTTTAATACTTTTATTGAAATCAATGCAGAAAGAGCATTCTGTAAAAAATTAGAAGCTGGATGTCAAATTCCAATTGGAAGCTACGCAATTCTTAAAAAGAAAAAAATTTGGCTTAGAGGATTAGTTGGTTCACCAGATGGTGAAATAATATTAAAAGGAGAAAGATTCGGTTGGTATAATACTGCAGAAGAAATGGGTTATTCTTTAGCAAAAGAATTACTTAATAATGGGGCAAGAAAAATTTTAGACAATTTTTATATAAAAAAATCACATTACATATGAAAATATTAGTTATGAGACCCTCTCCAGAGGGAAAAAAATTAGTAAGGAATTTAAATAATATAGATGTATTTTCTTTACATTTCTCTTTATTTGATTTTTATCCGAGTAAAACAGAAAATAGTGTATCAAGAAAAATTTATGATATATATATATCAGATATAATTCTGATTTTTTCTAAAACTTCTATTTATTACATAAATATTTATTTAAAAAAAAAAAATTAATATGGCCGATATATCCAATATATTATGCTATTGGTAAAAGTACTGCGATTCTTTTAAAAAAATATGTTAAAAAAAAATTTTAATTCCTAAGAATAAAGAAAACAGTGAAAATTTGTTATCTATTTTATGTCAAAGTAATCTTTTAAAGAAAAAAATTATTTTATTACAAGGGGAAAATGGAAGAAAATTAATAAAAAAATATTTGATAAAAAAAGGTTGTGATGTATCTGTTGTTGAATGTTATAAAAGAATATTTAAAATTATAGATATTGTTTCAGAAACAAAAAAATGGCGTTATTACAAAATAAATACACTTGTAGTAACAAACAGTGAAACATTATATCAATTAAATAAAATAATTTCTGTTCCTGATAAAATTCAATGGTTGTTTAAATGTAAAATTATTGTTGTTGGAAATAGATTAGAAAAGATAGCCAAAGAGATTGGTTGGCATGATGTAGTTGTTTCTGATTATGCAAATAACAATAGTTTACTAGAATTAATTAGTAAAATTAATAATAAAACTTAATTTTTTGGTCGGCGAAAGAGGATTTGAACCTCTGACCTACTGGTCCCAAACCAGTTGCGCTACCAAGCTGCGCTATTCGCCGTAAAATATTTTATTTTGGGGTGGCTAATGGGATTTGAACCCATGACCACTGGAATCACAATCCAGAACTCTACCAACTGAGCTATAGCCACCAAAATTTCATTATTTTTTTGAATATTTTTAAAAATTATTTATTATATTTTGTAAAAAGTGCGCTCGACAGGATTTGAACCTGATACCTCTACCTTCGGAAGATAGCGCTCTATCCAAAATGAGCTACGAGCGCATTTAAAATAAAACCAAACTAGATTAGTTTAAGATTAATAATCTTTATTGTCCAGTTTTTTTTTTAAAATTTTAAAAAACAAAAATAATATAAAGTAAAAAAATATTTTTAATCTTTACGAACGTTTCATCATATCAAAAAATTCATCGTTTGTTTTTGTCATAGATAATTTGTTTAATAAAAATTCCATTGCATCTATTTCACTCATAGGATGAATTATTTTTCTTAAAATCCACATTTTTTGCAATTCATCTGGTAAAGTTAATAGTTCTTCTTTTCTAGTACCAGATCGATTGTAATCAATAGCAGGAAAAACACGTTTTTCTGCTATTTTCCTTGACAATGGCAGTTCCATGTTTCCTGTTCCTTTAAATTCTTCATAAATAACTTCGTCCATTTTTGATCCGGTATCAACTAATGCTGTTGCAATAATTGTTAAACTTCCTCCTTCTTCTACATTTCGAGCTGCACCGAAAAATCTTTTAGGTCTATGTAAAGCATTAGCATCTACTCCTCCTGTTAAAACTTTTCCTGATGCTGGAACAACTGTGTTGTAAGCACGTGCTAAACGAGTGATAGAATCGAGTAATATAATTACATCTTTTTTATGTTCTACTAATCTTTTGGCTTTTTCAATAACCATTTCAGCAACTTGAACATGTCTTGACGCAGGTTCATCAAAAGTAGATGCAACGACTTCTCCCTTCACTAGTCTTTGCATTTCAGTAACTTCTTCTGGTCTTTCATCAATTAATAAAACCATCAGTACGCAATCTGGATGATTGTAAGCTATACTTTGTGCAATATTTTGTAATAATATCGTTTTTCCTGCTTTGGGTGGTGCTACAATTAAACCTCTTTGACCTCGTCCAATAGGTGAGGCTAAATCAAGAACTCTTGCTGTTAAGTCTTCAGTTGAGCCGTTTCCTCTTTCCATTCTTAATCGAGAATTAGCGTGTAAAGGTGTTAAATTTTCAAAAAGAATTTTACTTCTAGCATTTTCCGGTTTATCATAATTTACTTCGTTAACTTTAAGCAGAGCGAAATATCTTTCACCTTCTTTTGGTGGTCTTATTTTTCCTGAAATAGTATCACCAGTACGTAAATTAAATCTACGAATTTGACTTGGTGAAACATATATATCATCAGGACCGGCTAAATAAGAACTATCAGCAGAACGTAAAAAACCAAATCCATCTTGTAATATTTCTAAAACACCGTCTCCAAATATATCTTCTCCACTTTTTGCATGTTGTTTAAGGATGGCAAAAATAATATCTTGTTTACGCATACGCGCTAAATTTTCCAACCCCATTTTTTCACCAAGAGTAATTAATTCAGAAACTGGCATATTTTTAAGTGCGGTAAGATTCATAATGGTGGGTTCTTAGTAAAATCGGGGTAAATCTCGAAATGATAACTGTGATATAAATTATAAATTTTTTTATTTTCATTAATAAATTTTTCATAAAATTAAATTTTTAATTAAAAATTAATTAATAATATTTATAATATAAATATTTATTGAATATTTTCATTTAAAAACTCTTTAAGTTGTAATTTAGAAATTGCTCCTACTTTAGTAGCAAGAACTTCTTTTTCACGAAATAATAGCAATGCTGGAATTCCACGAATAGAATAAATAGGAGCAGTATTTGGATTTTTTTCTATATTTAGTTTACCAAACGTAACTTTATGAAAGTATTCTTGTGCCACTTCTTCTAAAATAGGAGCTAGTATTTTACATGGGTTACACCATTCCGCCCAGAAATCGACTAGTACAAAATTTTTTGATTGTAATACTTTTTTTTCGAAATTGTCATCAGTAAGTTCAATTATTTTGTTCATTTTTTTTACTCTAGTTCAATAATAAAAAATTTAAATTTATTTAATTAGCCTTAATATAATATCATTTTTGAGAATTGATTTAAACTAAAATTAAATAATTTTAATTATTTGAAATTAGATATTTTTTTTTGGTATCTTTTTTAAATTTTTTATCTTTATATTTTTTTTATTTTTTATAAAATTTATGAAAATAAATATCTTTATCCCACTGTAAATCCTCCTGAGGCAACTCAAATAAAAATCTACTAGGAAGTGTATTTAATTTTTGTCCATATTGAATTCTAGTTTGACAATATGTAAAGAATAATTCTTTTTTTGCTCTTGTCATACCTACATAAGTTAGTCTTCTTTCCTCTTCAATATTATCATTATTAATACTTTTTATATTAGGTAAAATACCTTCATTCATACCAATTATAAAAACTGAAGAAAATTCTAGTCCTTTAGATGAATGTAATGTCATCAATTGTACTCGATTTTTTTGAACTTGATTTTTTTTTATTTTTTTTTCTAAAACATCTCGTAAAGTCATTTTTTTAACAATTTGTAATAGATTCATTGGTTTTTCAAATTCATTTCCTTTTAACATGTCTTTTAACCAATTTGATAAAGTGTAAATATTATTTATACTTTTTTGAATTTTTTTAGGTTCTTTTAAAGTTTTAGTTAACCATAATTCATATTTAGTATCATTAATAATATTATCTAAAACATCATCTGGTTTAAGATGCGATAATGCAATTATGTTATTTACCCAAGAAATAAAATTTTTTATTTTTTTTATTGTTGTTTCTCTTAAAATTTTTTTTATTTCTATATCGTTGCTTATTTCGAAAAGACTTTTATTTTTTTTAATAGATAGTTCTTCTAATTTGTTTAGTGTAGTTAATCCAATTTTACGATGAGGAATATTTAGAATTCTTATAAATGCATAGTTATCGTTTGGATTAACAATTAAACGAAGATAACTTAATAAATCTTTTATTTCAGGACGAGAAAAAAATGATGAACTGCTAGAAATATCATAGGGGATATTTTTTTTTAATAAAGTTTTTTCAAGAATTTGAGATTGATAATTTCCACGATATAGTATGGCATAATCTTTGTATTGTATTATGTTATCCGAACATTGATTAATTATTTTATCTGCTATTTTTTCTGCTTCGATTTCTTCATTTTGTCCAATTATAACCTTTATTTTTTTACCATATTCTAGAGTAGAAAATAAATTTTTTTTAAAATAATGTAAATTATTTGAGATTAACTTATTTGCTGCTTTAAGTATTCTTCCATAAGAACGATAATTTTGTTCCATTTTTATGACTTTTAAATTGGGAAAATCTTCTTTTAATAGAAAAATATTTTGCGGTTTGGCACCTCTCCATGAATATATTGATTGATCATCATCTCCTACTAAAGTAAAATTTGAATTTATATTAGTAAGCATTTTTATTAATTCGTACTGACTATTATTTGTATCTTGATATTCATCTACTAATAGATAAGAAATTTTTTTTTGCCAGCGATTTTGTATAATTTGATTGTTTTTCAATAAAGTTGTTGGTATGCAAATTAAATCGTCAAAATCTAATATATTTGATTTGCGTAAATAAGAGTTATATTCTTCATACAAGTATCCGAAATCTTTTTCTAAATTTGATTGTGCTGATAACTGTACTTGTAAAGGAGTAAGAAATTTATTTTTCCAAAAAGAAATCATGAATACTAATTTTTTTAATAATTTTGTGTTATTTTTTATATTTTTATTGCATATTTTCTTTAATAAAATCATTTGATCTTTTTCATCAAATAAAGAAAAATTAGAATCAAATTCCAATGCATTAATTTCTTTTTTAATAATTTCTAATCCAAGTGAATGAAAAGTAGAAATAATCATTTTTTTTATTTGCAAATAATTTAAATTTTTTGCAAGACGAACTTTTATTTCATGAGCAGCTTTATTAGTAAACGTAACAGCGATAATATTTCCGGGTTTACATTGACAATAATTTATTAAATAAATAATTTTATTGATAATAACTTTTGTTTTTCCTGAACCAGCCCCTGCTAATATTAAGCAGGGACCATTAATAAGTTCTATAGCATTTCTTTGATTAAAATTAAGAGGCATAAAATGATAATTTTAGATTAATTAAATAATTGGTTTTTTAAAATTCTTAAAAAAATTACAATTTGGTAAATTTGGATTTTATTTTTCAACACAAATTGATTTCATTTCTTTCATATATTTTCTTAATTTTTTTCCAACAATTTCAATTGGATGATTACGAATTTTTTCGTTAATTTTATATAATTCAACATTGTTTATTTTTGTTTTATTTAACGAAGATCCTAAGTCATTTCTTTCAAGATTAATAATAAATTTTTTTAAAATAGGATATGCTGATTCTGAAAATAGATAACTTCCATATTCTGCTGTATCTGAAATCACTATATTCATTTCATATAATTTTTTTCTTGCAATCGTGTTTGCAATTAATGGTAGTTCATGTAAAGATTCGTAATAAGCTGATTCACTTATGATACCTGTATTAATCATGGTTTCAAAAGCTAATTCAATACCTGATTTCAATATAGCTACCATTAGTGTTCCATGATCGTAATAATCTTGTTCTGATATTTTTTTTGAATAAGAAAGAGTATTTTTTTCAAAAGATGTGTTTTTTGTATTTTCGCGCCAATTTAATAGTTTTTTATCATTATTATGCCAATCTATCATCATTTCTTTAGAAAAATCACCTGAAATAATATCATCCATATGTTTTTTAAATAAAGGTGATAATATCTTTTTTATTGCATTAGATATTTTATATGCTCTTATTTTTGATGGATTAGAGAGTCTGTCCATCATTAACGTAATACCTCCATGTTTAAGAGATTCTGTAATTGTCTCCCAACCATATTGTATTAATTTTGCTGCATAAGAAGGATCATATTCATCTTTAATTAATTTTTCGTAACATATTAAAGACGCTGTTTGCAGCATTCCGCATAAAATTGTTTGTTCTCCCATTAAATCTGATTTTACTTCAGCTACAAATGAGGATTCTAATACTCCAGCACGATGTCCACCTGTTGAAAAAGCCCATGCTTTCGCAATTTCTAATCCGATTTTATTAGGATCATTTTCATCATGAACTGCAATTAATGTAGGTACTCCAAATCCTCTTTTGAACTCTTCTCGAACTTCTGTTCCAGGACATTTTGGTGCGACCATAATCACTGTTATGTCTTTTCGTATAACTTCACCACATTCTACAATATTAAATCCATGTGAATAACCTAAAAATGAATCTTTTTTCATTAATTTTTGCAATTCTTTTACAACATTTTCATGTTGTTTATCCGGTGTTAAATTAATAACTAGGTCCGCATTTGGTATTAATGAATCATAATCGTTAACTTCAAAATTATTTTTAGTAGCGTTTAACCAGGAAGTATTTTTTTTTAAAATGCTCTTTTTTTTAAGTGCAAAAGAAACATTTAATCCAGAATCTCTCATATTTAAACCCTGATTTAAACCTTGTGATCCACAACCTACAATAACTATTTTTTTATTTTTTAAAATTTCGTTTTCATTTTTAAATTCGTTTCTCTTCATAAAACGACATTTCTTAATTTCATTAATTTTTTTACGAAAAGATAATTTATTAAAATAATTCATTTCAGTAATTCCTAAGTCTTTAAAATTTATTTAATATTTACCATTATTAATGACAAATTTTTATTTTTTAAAAATTGAATAATTTCTTTTTGTTTCTTATTGCACCTGTATCTGCACTAGAAGCAAAATGTGCATAAGCACGCAGAGCAAAAGAAACATTTCTTATTCGATTTAGGGGTTTATATGCTTTAGAACCTTTTAGGTTTTCTTTAATAATACGAAGATTTAATTCTTTTTCTGTAATATTTAAATGAATTGTTTTTTTTTCAATATTAATTTGAATATTATCACCATTTTTTACTACAGCTATAATACCTTTATTTGCTGCTTCAGGTGATATATGACCTATAGATAAACCAGATGTTCCACCAGAAAATCGCCCGTCAGTGATTAATGCGCATTCTTTATCTAAATTCATAGATTTCAAATATGTTGTCGGATATAGCATTTCTTGCATACCTGGTCCACCTTTAGGACCTTCATAACGAATAACTACAACATCACCAGAAATTATTTTTCCTGATAAAATAGCAGTAACAGCTTCTTCTTGACTTTCATATACCTTAGCAAATCCAGAAAAAATATAATTTTTTTTGTCTATGCTCGCTGTTTTTATTATACATCCATTTTTTGCTAAATTTCCATATAAAACAGATAAACCACCATTTTTGCTATAGGCATTATCGTATGAACGAATACATCCATTAACACGATCGTTGTCTAATTTATCCCATCTGTAATTTTGAGAAAAAGGTTTTACTGTACGAGTACCACCTGGTCCTGCATGAAACATCTTTATTATATTTTTGTTTTTTGCAGATAAAATGTCATATTTTTTTAATGTTTCTTCTAAATTTAATCCTAATATATTTTTTGTTTTTTTATTCAATAAATTAGAACGATTTAGTTCTCCTAAAATTCTCATTACACCACCTGCTCGATGTACATCTTCTACATGATATAAATTAGTACTTGGAGCAACTTTGCAAATGTGAGGAATTTTTTTTGAAAGTGTGTTAATGTCTGACATTTTAAAATCAATATTGCCTTCATAAGCTGCAGCTAATAAATGTAGAATAGTATTAGTAGAACCTCCCATCGCAATATCTAGAGCCATAGCATTTTCAAAAGATTCTTTATTTGCTATATTTCGTGGTAAAATGTCTTTATTATTATTAAGATAATAATCTTGTGTAATTTTAACAACAGTTTCTGCTGCTTTCTTAAATAATTTTTTACGATCAATATGCGTTGCTAATAGTGTTCCATTTCCAGGTAAAGCTAAACCTATAGCTTCTATTAAACAATTCATAGAGTTTGCTGTAAACATACCTGAACAAGAACCACAGGTAGGACAAGCTGAAAGCTCCACTTTTCTTAAAAAATCATCTGATTGATTAGGATTTCCTCCATGTATTATGGCATCAACTAAATCAATTTTTTCTATTTTATCTTTTCTGTTTATTTTACCTGCTTCCATTGGTCCACCTGAAACAAAGACTGATGGTATATTTAAACGTAATGCAGCCATAAACATTGCCGGAGTTATTTTATCACAATTTGAAACACATATAATTGCATCAACACAATGTGCGTTAATTACATATTCTATAGAATCTGCAATTAATTCACGAGATGGTAAAGAATATAACATTCCTGAATGACCCATTGCTATTCCGTCATCTATAGCAATAGTATTAAATTCTTTTGGAACACCACCGTATTTTTTTATTTCTTTAGAAATTATTTTACCGACTTCTTGCAAATGAATGTGTCCTGGTACAAATTGAGAAAATGAATTTACTATTGCAATAATAGGTTTTTTAAAGTCTTCATCTGTCATACCTGTAGCACGCCATAAAGATCTTGCTCCAGACATATTCCTTCCATGTGTAGTTGTAAATGAACGATATTTAGGCATTTTATAAATTACTCCTAGAAATATTTCTTATTATTTTTTAGGATTTTTTTAAAAAAGGTATATTTTTTTAAATTTTTAAAGATTTTTTTTTATTTTTAAAAAAAGGAATTATATATCATAAAAAAAATATGATAATCAGTTGATATTGTTTTTCTTTGATTTAATAAGATTAAGTTTTTTTAAAAAAAAATGAGTGAGATTTTTGGCAGGGGTGGAAGGACTTGAACCTACAACTTTCGGTTTTGGAGACCGATGCTCTACCAAATTGAACTACACCCCTAATGATATTTAAATTTTAAAAACAATTATATTCCTAATTAAGTTAAAAGTCTAGTTTGTATATTATATATTTTTACTTTTAATTTGTATTTACTTTTATTTTTAAATGTTTGTTAAAATAATACAATATTATTTTTTTTAGTTTTTTTACAATAATTATATAAGGTGAACAACTTAGTGAAAACTCCAATTTATTTAGATTATGCAGCTACTACACCAGTAGAATTTAAAGTTGCAAAAAAAATGATGAATTATTTAACAATAGATGGAATATTTGGAAACCCTGCTTCTCGTTCGCATAAATTTGGTTGGGAAGCTGAAGAAGTCATTGACATTGCTCGTAATGAAATATCAGAGTTAATTGGCTCAGATTCTCGAGAAATTATTTTTACCTCTGGTGCGACTGAAGCAAATAATTTAGCTATTAAAGGTATAGCTTTTTTCCATAAAAAAAAGGGTAATCATATTATTACGAGTAAAACAGAGCATAAATCTGTATTAGATGCATGTAGATATTTGGAAAGTGTAGGTTTTTCTGTAACTTATCTTACACCTAAAAATAACGGCATCATTGATTTAAATGATTTAAAAAAAAATATAAACAAAAATACTATACTGGTTTCAATAATGCATGTAAATAATGAAACTGGGATTATACAAGACATTACCAATATATCTAAAATTTGCAGATCTCATGATGTTTTTTTTCATGTTGACGCCACTCAAAGTGTAGGAAAAATAGCTATTAATCTAAAAAATTTATTTGTGGATCTAATGTCTTTTTCAGCTCATAAAATATATGGACCTAAGGGCATTGGAGGTTTATACGTTCGTCGAAAACCACGTGTACGTTTATTAGCATTATCACATGGAGGAGGTCATGAAAGAGGAATGCGTGCAGGAACTTTACCGGTTCATCAAATTGTTGGAATGGGTGAAGCTTTTAAGTTAGCTAGAAAGAAAATAAATGATGATTTTATTCATTTAACCAATTTAAGAAACGATCTTTGGAATGGTATTAAAAATATTGAAGAGGTTTATTTAAATAGTGATTTAAAACAAGGTGCACCTCATATTTTAAATGTTAGTTTTAATTACATTGAAGGTGAATCACTAATTATGGCACTTAAAGATTTAGCTATTTCTTCTGGTTCTGCATGTACTTCTTCAAGTTTAGAACCTTCTTATGTTTTAAGAGCTTTAGGAATTAAAGATGAATTAGCACATAGTTCTATTCGATTTTCAATTGGAAGATTTACAACGAAAGAAGAAATTCAACATACAATAAAGTCAGTACATAAATCAATTCATAGATTGCGTGCTCTTTCACCTTTATGGGAAATGTTTAAATCAGGAGTTGATTTAAACAGTATAGAATGGGATCATAGTTAAAGTAATTAAATTAAACAGATAAGAAGGTAATTGAAAAATGGCTTATAGTAAAAAAGTTATGGATCATTATGAAAATCCACGTAATGTCGGATCATTCTCTAATTCTGATTCTAACGTAGGAAGTGGATTGGTAGGAGCCCCTGCTTGCGGTGATGTAATGAAATTACAAATTAAAGTTAATAATAAGGGTATCATTGAAGATGCTTGTTTTAAAACTTATGGTTGCGGTTCTGCAATAGCTTCTAGCTCTTTAGTTACAGAATGGATTAAAGGTAAATCTATAAAAGAAGCAGAAGCGATTAAAAATACTAATATAGTTGAAGAATTAGAATTACCGCCAGTAAAAATACATTGTTCTATTTTAGCAGAAGATGCTATTAAAGCTGCTATTTCAGATTATAAAAGTAAAAGAAATAAAAACTAACTTTTAATTTTTTTTAATTAAAATGTTGAAAGAAAATGTTCTTTCAACATTTAATTATGCATTATAAATTTTTGAAATATAGTGTAACTTAGGTGGTTTATGGATTATTTTACATTATTTAATTTACCGAAAAAATATAGAATTAATAAATCTTTACTTTCTGAAGCCTTTTATAAGTTACAATTAAAATTTCATCCAGATTTATTCATACATTGTTCTGAATTTGAAAAGAAAATTGTTTTACAAAAATCAATTGAAATTAATAAAGGGTATAAGATTTTACAAGATTCATTAAAGAGAGGTATATATTTACTTTCCTTAAATGGTTTTAAAATTAGTAAAGAAAAGTTTTTGTGTGAAGATAAAGATTTTTTAAAAAAATATTTTTTTTTATATGAAGAATTAGATTTTTTAACAGAAAACAATTGTGATGAAGTTCAAATTGAAATTTTTTTTAAAAAAATAAAAAATATAATAAAAAATTATGAAAAAACAATTGAAATTAAATTTGACGAAAAAAAATGGAATGACGTTATTCGATTAATAACTGAACTTCTATTTTTTAAAAAAATACAAACTCGTTTAAAGAAACAATAATAACTTATCTAAGTTAGATAAATTAGGATTTTCTACATGTTTTTTTCAAAAAATAAAGTTAAAAAAAAATTAATTTTAGGTATTGATTTTGGAACTACTTATTCTCTTTTAGCTAGTATACAAAATGAACGTACTATTTTATTAACAGATAATAAGAAACGCTTTTTATTACCATCAATTGTAAATTTTAATAAAAGCAAACCATTAATTGGCTGGGAAGCAGAAAAAAAAATCGTTGAAGATCCAATAAATACAATTACGTCAGTGAAACGTTTAATTGGTCGTTCTATTGATTTTATAAAAAAAGAATTTCCTATTTTACCATACGTTATAGAAGAGAATAAAGATGGAGGGGTTTTATTTCATACAAATGCTGGATTAGTTACTCCTATTGATGTTGCTAGCGAAATATTAAAATTTTTAAAGGAAAAAGCATGTGAATTTTTTAATCAAAAAATAGATGCAACAGTAATTACTGTTCCTGCCTATTTTGATAATCTTCAAAAAGAATCTATAAAGAAAGCTGCTATTTCAGCAAAAATTAATTTAATTAGATTATTAAATGAACCAACTTCTGCTGCTGTTGCTTATGGTTTACAATTAGATAAACAAGGTCTCGTTGTGGTTTACGATTTAGGAGGTGGTACTTTTGATGTTTCTATATTAAAGTTAAATAAAGGAATATTTGAAGTTTTAGGAACAGCTGGTGATTCAAATTTAGGAGGAGATGATTTCGATACTTGCTTAGCTAATTATATTTATAAAAAATTAAATTTTCCAAATAAATGCAATATCTTTTTTCAATCTTTGTTGCTTAAAAAAGCGAAAGAAATAAAGATAAAACTTACTCAATATGAGAAAGTAGAAATAAATTTTTTTAATTGGAATGGTGTTATTTATCGTGATGAATTCAATTTAATTATTAAAAATTTAATTAGAAAAACTTTATTTATTTGTTCTAATATTCTTAAAGAAATTGATCTTAAAGTAGAGCATATTAAAGAAGTTATTATGGTTGGTGGATCAACACGTGTTCCATTAGTATACGAGGAAGTAAAAAAATTTTTTCGAAGACCACCTTTAATTTCTATAAATCCTGACCAGGTTGTTGCAATAGGAGCTGCAATGCAATCAGGTATGCTTGTTCAAAATACTTTTCAAAAAAGAACAATTTTACTTGATGTGATACCTCTTTCTTTGGGTATTGAAGTTATGGGCGGGTTTGTTGAAAAAATTATTTTGCGTAATACTCCTATACCTATTTCTAAGACGAAAGAATTTACGACTTCTAAAGATAATCAAAGTTCTATTCTTATTCATGTATTACAAGGAGAAAGAGAATTAGTAAAAGATTGTATTTCTCTTTCAAGATTTGTTTTAAAAAATATTCCTTCTAAAAAGGCTGGTATGGTTCGTATTTTAGTTACTTTTGAAGTAGATGCTGATGGTTTAATTAGTGTACAAGCTTTAGAAAAAGCTAGCCATAAACAAAAAAAAGTTCAAATTGAAAATATTGTTTTTTTAAAAAATAAAAATATTAATAATATAATTAAAGAATCTACTATGTACGCCAAGGATGATTATTATCTCAGGGTTAAAAAAGAAAAAAAAATTGAATCTAAATATATTTTAGATATTTTAAACAATGCTTTACAAGAAGACAAACACCTAATTACTTCAGAAGAATTAAAAAAAATAAGATCAAAACAAATTAAATTGCAAAAATCTATAGATGACGATGATTTTTTTTCTATGAAATTAAATTTAAAAAAGTTAGAAGAAGTTAGTAAAAATTTTTTTTCATTACGATTAAAAAAAACTATTGATTTTTCTTCAATTAAAAATTGATTAGAAGAGATTATATAATGCCTAAAATATATTTTTTACCTCATAAATTTTTATTGCCTAAAGGTGGATGTTTTGAATCTAAAGAAGGTGAAACTATTTTAAATGTTGCATTAAAAAATAACATTAAATTAGAACATGCTTGTGAAAAATCGTGTGCTTGTAGTACGTGTCATTGTATTATAACAAAAGGTTTTCGTTCTCTTTCAGGATGGTCTGAAAAAGAAGAAGATGTATTAGATAAAGCTTGGGGTTTAGAATCTACGAGTCGATTGAGTTGTCAAGCAGTTATTGGTACTAGTGACATAGAAGTACAAATTCCCTTATATAATACGAATTATACAATAGAAAATTAGTTATTTTTTTGAAATATATGGATTAATAGTTTCTTTAAATTGTATTTTTATTGGTATTCCATTCATTTTCAGTGTTTCGTAAAAGAAATTTTTTAGGTATTTTTTATAAGATAAAGATAAATTTTTTACTTGATTACCATGTATAATAATTTTAACTGGATTAGAGCTTCCTAGATGGACATATTTTAGTTTTATTCGTCGTCCATTTATCATTGGAGGGTGGTGTTTTTTTATTGCTGTATGCATGATTTTCATGAGCTCTGAAGTTTGTATTTTTCTTTTAGAAGAATTATAAGACATATCAATAGATTGAAAAAGTTCAAATGTTCCTTCATTATAAAGCGCTGATATAAAATGTATTCTTGAAAAGAAATAATATTTTAATTGATATTTAATCAAATTCTGTAAATTCTTTTTTTCTGATAATTTTAATAAATCACATTTATTAATTACAATAATTAATGGTTTTCCGGATTCTTCAACAAAGTTCGCTAATAATAAATCTTGATTAGATATTTCATTTTTTGCGTCTATTACGAGTAAAGTTAAATCTGATTTTTCAATCGTTTGCAATGTTTTAATTGTAGAAAATTTTTCTATTTTATTTTTTTTAGATTTTTTTTTAGATGTTCCTGCAGTATCTATAAAAATATAATTTTTATTGTTGTATTTAATAGGTACTGACACAGTATCTACTGTTGTACCAGGTGTTTTAGAAGTAATCATTCTTTTTTTCATGATTATTGAATTAATCAACGTTGATTTTCCAACATTTGGTTTTCCTATACATGCAACTGTTACGGAAATTTTTTCTCTTATGGAATGTTCTTGACTGTTTTTTTCTAGGTTTGTTTCTTTAAATTTTTTTGTAATCCAAGGAGTTAAATACTTTGAAATAAGACTATTAATTCCTTGGTTATGACTTGCAGAAATTTTTATATTTTCTTTAAATCCTAAAGAATAAAATTCATTAATTTTAGAATCTTCTTTAATGCCATCTACTTTATTAATTACTAATATTGTTTTTTTTTGATATTTTCTTATTTCTTCAGCAATTTCATATTCTTGTGGCATGATTCCATCACGAGCATCTACTAAAAATAAAATTCCATCGCATTCTTGAATAGCTTTTAAAGTTTGTTCATGACTTTTTTTTTCTATTTTTTGTAATTTAAAGTCGAGTCCTGCTGTATCTACTATAATTATTTTTTTATTTTCTGTTAAGTAACAAGATCCATAATTTCTGTCTTTAGTAAGTCCGGGATAGTCAGCAACTAGTGCTTTTCTAGTTCTACTCAATATATTAAACAAAGTAGATTTTCCTACATTAGTACGTCCAATTAATACAATGATAGGTAACATTTTAAGTATCCATTTTTTTATTTTAAATTTTGCATTTATTTTTTTATTTGATTAATTTTCATATTAATCATTTCTTTAGATGCATTAGATTGTTGAAAATATTTACTTTTTTCCCACGCTAATTTTGCTTTTTTAATGTCTTTATTTTTCATAAAAATATCACCTTTTATGTTTTCTACTATACTTATCCAACTATCGTCTTTTATTTTTTCTAGTATTTTCATTGCATCTTGATTTTTATTTTGTTGAATTTTTATTCTTGCCATTCTTAATTTCAGTATATTTTTTAAATTTTCTTCTTTTGTATATTTTAAGCTATTGTTTAATTGGATAAAAGCTTTATCTAAATTATTATCTAAAATATATTCTTTTGCTAAAAAAAGAGAAGATAAAGTTCCATAAATATTTTTGTTTTCTATAATAAATTTTTCAATTGTACTTAAATCTTGATTTTTTTTTGCATTTATTTTTTTTATAATTTCTTCGTATCTGAATTCTTGTGAATTTATTTTTTTTTCTTTCGGTTTTTTAAACAAAACAACAAAAAAAATAAGAAAAACCAGAAGAAATATCATTAAATATGTTTTTTTATTTAATATAGTTAATTTTTTCATCTTATTTAAATGCATTTCTATTTTTCCTTATTTTAGTTTTTTATTTTTTAACGATATATAATTTAAAATTTTTTGTTATTAGTAGATAGTTTTTTATTAATTTATAAAAAAAATAATCATGAATGCAATAGTAACTTTTTTTAGAGTAAATTTTTGTTTAATTTTGATTAAAATTATAACATATAAAAAAAGTTATTCGTATGAAAAACACTAATTGTACACAGTTAGTTAGTTCAAGAACTTCTTTGATTATCAATATCACACGTGACTTATCCACAGATTTTATGTTTACTAATAATAAGTATTATTCTTTTTTTTTTTATTTTTAAAAACAGAAAAACAATCTTTAATTATTTTTGTTTGTAATATTTTATTTTGAATATTTATTATGTGTTATCTTGATTAAAATATTAATACTGTATAGAATAATTTGAATATTTTAAAGGGTCTTTTGTATGTTGAAGTCGTATTTAAAAAATTTTGATGTTATTGTTATTGGTGGAGGACATGCTGGTACTGAAGCTGCGGCAGCCTCTGCAAGGATAGGTTGTAAAACATTATTATTAACTCAAAAAATTGATGACATAGGTGTATTATCTTGTAATCCAGCAATTGGAGGAATAGGAAAGAGCCATTTGGTAAAAGAAATAGATGCTTTAGGTGGTTTGATGGCTAGAGCTATTGATTATTCAGGGATTCAATTTAGAATTTTAAATTCTAAAAAAGGTCCTGCTGTGAGGTCTACTAGAGCTCAAGCTGATAGAATACTTTATTGTCAAAATATAAAAAATTTATTAAACAAAGAAGTTAATTTATTAATTTTAGGAGAAGAAGTAAAAGATTTAATTGTTAAAAATTATCAAGTTATAGGCGTTTTAACTCAAAGTAACATAAGTTTTTATTCTAAATCAGTTGTATTGTCTACAGGTACTTTTTTAGGAGGGAAAATACACATAGGGTTGAACAGTTATTCTTCTGGAAGAAAAGGAGAAAAAGCATCCATAGATTTAGCTCTTCGTTTAAGAGATTTACCTCTTCGTGTAAATAGATTAAAAACTGGAACACCACCTCGGATTGACATTAATACAATTAACTTTGAAAATTTATTTGTTCAGCATAGTGATATTCCTACTCCTGTTTTTTCATTTATGGGACATGTTTCTAATCATCCTCTTCAAATACCATGTTTTCTTACACATACCAATGAAAAAACACATGAAATAATACGTAATAATTTAGACAAGAGTCCTATATATACAGGTATAATTAAAGGTTTAGGTCCTCGATATTGTCCTTCAATTGAAGATAAAATTATACGTTTTCCTGATAGGAAATCTCATCAAATTTTTTTAGAACCAGAAGGATTAACTAGTATTAAAATATATCCTAATGGTATTTCAACTAGTTTACCTTTGGATGTGCAAAAAGAGATAGTAAAATCTATAAAAGGTTTAGAAAAATCTAAAATTATTACTCCTGGTTATGCTGTAGAATATGATTTTTTTGATCCTAAGGATTTAAATCTTACTCTAGAAAGTAAATGGATTAAAGGTCTTTTTTTAGCCGGTCAAATTAACGGTACTACTGGATATGAAGAAGCTGCTTCTCAAGGACTTCTAGCAGGGTTGAATGCAGCTTTAAATGCAAAAGATTGTAAACAATGGTTCCCTAGACGTGATCAAGCTTATTTAGGTGTTCTTATTGATGATTTAACTACTCAAGGTGCCAAAGAACCTTATCGAATGTTTACTTCAAGAGCTGAATATAGGTTAACTTTGAGAGAAGATAATGCTGATTTACGTTTAACTAAAATTGCTTATAAATTAGGATTAGTAGATAATTCAAGATGGGTTCGTTATAATGAAAAAATATTGAATATTCATAATGAAACTAATCGTTTAAAAAAAATAGAATTATATCCTGAATCTTCTGATGCTGATATTTTAAGTAATTTATTTAATATTGTTTTAACTAAAAAAGTAAATATTTTAAATTTGTTAAAACGTCCAGAAATTACATATAAAAATTTAAATTTTTTAAAAGCATTCGAAACAGGTATTTCTGATTTAGAAGCAGCAGATCAAATAGAAAATCAAATTAAATATGAAGGTTATATTAAAAGACAGTTAGAAGAAATAAATAGACATTTAAAAAATGAAAATACTCCCTTGCTACCTACCTATGATTATAATAAAATCAAAGGTTTATCTCATGAAGCTGCTTCAAAATTAAATGATTATAAACCGGTTTCCGTTGGTCAAGCGTCGCGTATTTCTGGTATAACACCAGCAACTATATCTATTTTATTAATACATTTAAAAAAAGAATATTATAAAAATCATGTATTATGATAAATTGTCTTTTTCACTTTTTAATTAATTTTAAATATATAATATTTTTCTTGATTTTATTTATTAATTTAGTATTTTTAAAATTAGTTACTTTATTTCGTTTTTTTTATTTTTAAAATATATAAAATAAATGAGAAAAAACTATGTTTTTAGAGAAAATATCTAATCCTCAAAAATATATCAGTCATCATTTAAATCATTTTCAAATAGATTTATGTAATTTTAAAATTGTTGCACCAGGAAATGTTTCCTCCCATTTTTGGGTGTTAAACATTGACTCAATGATATTTTCTCTCGTATTAGGATGTTTTTTTTTGAGTATCTTTTATACAGTAGCGAAAAAAATTACGACTGGTATTCCAAATGGATTGCAAGCTTGTATTGAATTGATTTTTGATTTTATTAGTTCTAATGTAAAAAGTATGTATCAAGGTCAAAATCCCCTTATTGCACCTTTATCGTTAACAGTTTTTATTTGGGTTTTTTTAATGAATCTTATGGATTTAATTCCAATTGATTTTCTTCCATTTATTTCTGAGAAGCTTTTTCATTTTCCAGCAATGCGTATTGTACCATCTGCTGATATTAATATTACATTGTCAATGTCGTTAGGTGTTTTTGTTTTAATTCTTTTTTACAGTATAAAAATCAAGGGATTATTTGGTTTTTTTAAAGAACTTACTTTACAACCTTTTAATCATCCTGTATTTTTTATTTTTAATTTTTTATTAGAATTAGTTTCTTTACTATCTAAGCCAATTTCTTTGGGATTGAGGCTTTTTGGAAATATGTATTCTGGTGAAATGATTTTTATTTTAATTGCTGGTTTACTCCCATGGTGGTCTCAGTTTGTTTTAAATGTTCCATGGGCTATTTTTCATATTTTAATAATTTCTCTACAGGCTTTTATTTTTATGGTATTGACGATTGTTTATTTGTCAATGGCTTCTCAATCTCATTAAGATGAAAATTGACCATAATTGTATTCAAAACAGGAGTTTGTAATGGAAAGTTTAAATGTTGATATGTTGTATATAGCAGTATCTATTATGATTGGATTAGCAGCAATTGGAGCAGCAATTGGTATCGGTATTTTAGGAAGTAAATTTTTAGAAGGAGTAGCTAGGCAACCTGATTTAGTTCCTTTATTAAGGACACAGTTCTTTGTTGTAATGGGATTAGTAGATGCAATTCCAATGATTGCAGTTGGCTTAGGTTTGTATATGCTTTTTGCTGTTTCTTGATTTTCTTTTATTTCTTTTTAAAAAAATTTATTGCTTTAAATTATAAGTAAAATCTTTACGTTTTTAGATAGCGTAAAGATTAATTTTTATTTTTAATACATAAGGTCCATTATCGTGAATCTTAATGCAACAATTCTTGGACAAGCACTTTCATTTTTTTTATTCGTTTGGTTTTGTATGAAATATATATGGCCTCCTATTATTTTTGCTATTGAAACAAGACAAAAAAACATTGAAGAATCTTTAATTTCTTTAAAAAAAGCCAAAGAAGAATTTCTCATTATTCAAAAAAAAATGAATGAAACAATTCAAGTTTCTAAAGAAAAAGCTTCTTTTATTATAAATGAAGCAAATAAACAAAAATTGATTATTTTAGAGAATGCGAAAAATATTGCTGTAGAGGAAAGTAAAAAAATTTTTTTAAGAAATCAATTAGAAATCGATATAAAAATTATGCAAGAACGTAAAAAATTACATAAAGAAATTGTAGATTTATCTATTTCTATAGCTGAAAAAATTATTAAAGAGAACATTCAAAAAGATAAAAATAAAGACTTAATAAAAAATTTAATTATTTCTTTATCACAGATAAAAAATTAATATAGGTGAAAGATTAATGTCATCGTTTGATACTATTGCTAGACCATACGCTAAAGCGATTTTCGAATTAGCTGTAGAAAATAAATCAATAGAAAAATGGAAAAAAATGCTCATTTTTATTAATGAAATGGTTTTTTCAAAAAAAATTGAGAAATTTTTATCTGGATCTTTATCTCCTAGTTATTTATCGTCTTGTTTTATTTTTATTGCTGGTGATCAAATTAATGATCATGCAAGAAATTTAATAAAATTATTAGCGAAAAATCAGCGTTTTAGAATATTTAATAATATACTGCAACAGTTTTTAAAATTAGAAACATCTTATCAAGGTAATACCATTATTGAATTAACATCAGCATATTCTTTGCAAAAAAGCGAGATTATTGATATACGTTGTGTATTGCAAAAAGCATTTTTATCTAAAATAAAGTTTATATATAAAATTGATCAAGAAATACTTGATGGTATAGTCATAAAAAAAAATGATATGGTGTTTGATTATTCTGTTCGTAGTTATCTTAAACAATTATCTGAAGTTTTAAATTTTTAAGCGAGCATTATATATGCAATTAAATTCTACAGAAATTAGTCAATTGATTAAAGAAAGAATTGCTCAATTTGAAGTATTTAATCAATCTTATAATGAAGGTACTATTATTTCTGTTAATGATGGTATCATAAAAATTTATGGTCTTTCTAATGTTATGTTAGGAGAAATGATTTTATTGCCTGAAAACGAATATGCAATTGCATTAAATATAGAAAGAGACACAATTGGTGCTGTAGTTATGGGACCCTATATTCATATTACTGAAGGTACTAAAGTTAGATGCACAGGAAAAATCCTAGAAGTTCCAGCAGGTTTTGCACTGTTAGGTAGAATAGTTAATGCATTAGGTTTTCCTATTGATGAAAAAGGTTCTATAAAACATGACGTCTATTTGCCAGTAGAAGCGGATGCGCCTGGTGTTATTGATCGACAATCAATTAACGAACCTATACAAACTGGTTATAAAGCTATTGATTCGATGATTCCTATTGGTCGTGGACAACGTGAATTAATTATTGGAGATAGACAAACAGGAAAAACAGCGCTTGCAATAGATACTATTATTAATCAAAAAGCATTTAATATTCCATGTATTTATGTTGCTATAGGACAAAAACTGTCGACTATTATCAATGTTGTGAAAAAATTAGATGAACATGATGCTTTGTTAAATACTATTGTTGTTGTTGCTTCAGCTTCAGAAGCAGCTTCTTTACAATATTTAGCACCTTACTCCGGTTGTGCAATGGGAGAATATTTTCGTGATCGAGGAAAAGATGCTTTAATTGTTTATGATGATCTTTCAAAACATGCAATAGCATATCGCCAAATTTCTTTATTATTACGAAGACCACCTGGAAGAGAAGCGTTTCCAGGAGATGTATTTTATCTTCATTCACGTTTATTAGAGAGAGCTGCTCGTGTGTCTAAAGAGCATGTGAAGAAGATTACGAAAGGTAAAATTATTGGAAAAACTGGTTCTCTTACGGCTTTACCTATTATTGAAACACAATCTGGTGATGTTTCTGCATTTGTTCCTACAAATGTAATTTCTATCACTGATGGACAAATATTTTTAGAATCTAATTTGTTTAATTCAGGTATTCGACCAGCTGTAAACGCAGGTATATCTGTATCTCGTGTCGGTAGTGCCGCTCAAACTAAAATTATTAAACAATTATCTTCTGGAATTCGCACTGCATTAGCTCAATATAATGAACTTGCTGCATTTTCGCAATTTGCATCTGATTTAGATCAAACAACTCGAAAACAATTAACGTATGGTCAAAAAATTACTGAGTTATTAAAACAAAAACAATATAGACCTATGTCTATAGCAGAACAAGCACTAATGTTTTTTATTGCCGAAAATAATTTTCTTGATGATATTTCTGTAGAAAAAATCGTTCAATTTGAAAAAGAAATTTTAGTATATGCTTATAATTATCATTTAGATTTAATGAAAGAAATAAACAAAGATGGAAATTTCAATGATATAATAAAGAAAAATTTTATAGAATTAATTAATAATTTTAAAAATTCTTGATTTTAAAATTTTTTCTAATTTTTATTTTCTAACAATACAAAAAAACTCATTGAGATAAAATAGTGGCAAGTAAAAAAGAAATTAAAAATCAAATAACAAGTGTTATAAATACCAAGAAAATTACTAAAGCTATGGAAATGGTTGCTGTTTCTAAAATGAGAAAAACAGAAGAAAGAATGCATTTAGGTAGACCATATTCTGAAATAATTAAAAAAGTAATTCATCATGTTTTACAAGGTAGTTTAGAATATAAACACAGTTATTTAGAAAAGAGAAATAATAAAAGAATTGGTATTATTATAGTTTCTACTGATCGAGGATTATGTGGTAGTTTAAATACTAATCTTTTTAAACAAGTACTATTTAAAATTCAAGATTTTGCTAAAACAAATGTACCTGCTGATTTAATATTATTTGGTTTAAAAAGTTTATCTGTTTTTAAGTTATACGGTAGTTCTGTTATTTCAAGTGTAACAAACTTAGGTGAAAATCCCGATTTATCAAAATTAATTGGTTCAATTAAAATTATTTTAGAAAAGTATCAAAATAATCAAATTGATAGACTTTTTATTGCTTATAATAAGTTTCATAATAAGTTGTCGCAGTACCCAAAAATCAGTCAGCTCTTACCACTTTGCAGTAAAGAAAATGTTCTCTACAAAAAGACAATAAAATGGGATTATTTATATGAACCAGAATCTAAATTAATTTTAGATACGTTATTTGATCGATATATTGAATCTCAGATTTACCAAAGCATTTTAGAAAATATTGCAAGTGAACAAGCCGCTCGTATGGTTGCTATGAAAACTGCGACAGATAATAGTAGCAATCGTATTAAAGAATTACAGTTAATTTATAATAAAGTTCGTCAAGCTAACATTACTCAAGAATTGACTGAAATTGTTTCAGGAGCATCAGCAGTATCAGTAGATTAAAAATTAGTTAGAGGTTTTAAAATGAAAGCTTCTGGAAAAATTATTCAAATTATTGGTGCGGTAGTAGATGTAGAATTTGATCAAAATTCAGTACCAAAGATATATAACGCTCTAGAAATAAGAAATAAAAATATACAACTTATTTTAGAAGTACAGCAACAATTAGGTGCTGGAATTGTACGAACAATAGCTATGGGTTCAACTAACGGTTTGAGAAGGGGGTTAGTTGTTATAGATCTTGGACATTATATTAAAGTTCCAGTAGGAAAAGCTACGTTAGGTCGTATAATCAATGTATTAGGACAAACAATAGATGATAAGGGACCATTAAAAAATATAGATAATTCTGAGTTAGAATATTGGGAAATTCACCGTTCTCCTCCAAGTTATAAAGAACAAGCTTCTTCTCAAGAAATATTAGAAACAGGTATAAAAGTTATTGATTTAGTTTGTCCTTTTTCAAAAGGAGGAAAAGTTGGTTTGTTTGGTGGAGCAGGTGTAGGTAAAACAGTTAATATGATGGAATTAATTAGAAATATTGCGATAGAACATTCTGGTTATTCAGTATTTACTGGAGTTGGTGAAAGAACTCGTGAAGGTAATGACTTTTATCATGAAATGAAAGATTCTAAAGTATTAGATAAAGTTTCTCTTGTTTATGGTCAAATGAATGAACCCCCTGGTAATCGATTACGTGTTGCTTTTACAGGATTGACTATAGCTGAAAAGTTTCGTGATGAAGGAAAAGACGTATTGTTATTTATTGATAATATATATCGTTATACTTTAGCAGGGACAGAAGTTTCTGCATTGCTTGGTCGAATGCCTTCTGCTGTAGGTTATCAACCAACTTTAGCTGA
Organism: Buchnera aphidicola (Rhopalosiphum maidis); assembly: GCF_003671935.1. Taxonomy (NCBI): domain Bacteria; kingdom Pseudomonadati; phylum Pseudomonadota; class Gammaproteobacteria; order Enterobacterales; family Erwiniaceae; genus Buchnera; species Buchnera aphidicola. The sequence goes on along the minus strand of NZ_CP032759.1, from coordinate 128,966 downwards.
AGAAATGGGTTTGCTTCAAGAAAGAATCACCTCAACGAAAGAAGGTTCGATCACATCTGTTCAAGCAGTATATGTTCCAGCAGATGATTTAACTGATCCTTCTCCAGCCACTACGTTCGCACACTTGGATTCTACCGTAACGTTGAGCCGTCAAATCGCAGCATTAGGTATTTATCCAGCTGTTGATCCTTTGCATTCTACTAGTCGTCAATTAGATCCTTATATTGTAGGAGAGGAACATTATGAAACAGCACGAGGTGTGCAGTCTATCTTACAAAGATATCAAGAACTAAAAGATATTATTGCAATTTTAGGCATGGATGAATTATCTCAAGATGATAAAATTTTGGTTTCGAGAGCTCGTAAGATACAGAGATTTTTATCTCAACCATTTTTTGTAGCAGAAGTTTTTACTGGTTTTCCAGGAAAATATGTATCTTTAAAAGATAATATTCGTGCTTTTAAAGGAATTATTGAAGGTGAATTTGACGATTTACCAGAACAAGCTTTTTACATGGTAGGTACTATTGAAGAAGTAATAAGAAAAGCAAAATTATTATAATTAAATATTTTGGATATATCCATGAATTTTTACTTAGATATTGTCAGTGTTAAAAAACGTATATTTTCTGGATCAGTAAATAAAATACAAGTATCTGGAAGTGAAGGAGAAATGGGAATTTATCCAGGACACACTCAATTACTAAGCATAATTAAACCAGGGATAGTATATATATTCCATACAAATAAAAAAGAAGAGTGTCTTTATATATCTGGGGGTATCTTAGAAGTCCAGCCTTCCGTTGTTTCTATTTTAGCAGATATTGCTATTCGTGGTATTGATTTAGATCGGAAACGTGTCTTACAAGCAAAGAAAGAAGCTGAAGAAAATTTTGCAAAAAAAACTATAACTGTTAAAAAAGACGATGTTTTACTTGAAATTTCTAAAGCAATTGCAAAATTACGTGTTCTTGAAATTATGGATAAATTTAAAAAATAAAAAATTTTCGCGGCTGGTTTTCTTCCTGCCGCAATTATTAGTTAAATTTTTTTAAAATGATACAAAAATGTACACCTGTTTTATAGCGTTTTAATTATATGTTTAGATATCGATATTTTCTGCTTTCAAAGCGTTTTTTTGTATAAATTTTCTTCTAGGTTCAACTAAATCTCCCATCAGTGTATTAAATAAATTATCAGCAGAAATAGCGTCTTTGATAGTTACTTGTAGCATATTTCGCGTTTTAGGATTCATTGTAGTATTCCATAATTGATCTGGATTCATTTCTCCGAGTCCTTTATAGCGTTGTATAAATAAACCGCGTTTTGATTCTTTTAGCAGCCATTCTAATGTATTTTTTATATCGTTTATTTTGTAAATTTTATCTCCTTTTTCTATGAAATTTTCATCTTCTTGAAATTTTTTGAATTTTTCACCTAAATTAGTGATTAAAAGATATTCTTCACTCTCTAAAAAATCATTTTTTAAATCATATTGAACATGATGCGCATATCTTGATGATTTTATACTTGGCTCAAATATATTCTTTTTTTCGTTTCTTTTTATTTTTGACGTATATACTGTATTTTTTTTGTCTTTTTTATTTAATTTTATTACTAATTTTTCTATCCAATTTTGAACTATTTTTTCATTTTTAAAATTATATAAACGAGGATGATAGATCAGTTCATTTAATATTAATTCAGGAAAATAATTTTTATTTTTTTTCATTTCAATTTGAATTTGATTAAAATCAGACACTATTCTTTGAAATTCTTTAGTAATTTCATTGAAATCTGTGCTTTTTGTATTTTTTATAACAACTTCTTTTAAAGCTATTTTAATTTGATATTTATTCATTTCTTCGTCATTTTTAATATATTTTTCTTTTTTCCCCTTTTTTACTTTATATAAAGGAGGTTGAGCAATATAAATATATCCCTTTTCAATTAATTCTGGTAATTGACGATAAAAAAAAGTTAACAATAGTGTTCGAATATGTGCTCCGTCTACGTCAGCGTCAGTCATTATAATAATATGATTGTATCTTAGTTTCTCCAAACTATATTCATTGTTAGTAATATTGCATCCTAGTGCTGTAATAAGCGATGCTACTTCTTGAGATAAGATGATTTTATCAAATTTTGTTTTTTGCACATTTAGTATTTTTCCCTTTAAAGGAAGAATTGCTTGATTTTTTCGATTTCTACCTTGTTTAGCTGACCCCCCAGCAGAATCTCCTTCGACTAAATAAATTTCTGATAACTTAGGATCATTTTCTTGACAATCAGATAGTTTTCCAGGTAATGTACCTAAATCTAATGTTCCTTTCTTTTTATTTATTTCTCTAGCTCGTCTTGCAGCTTCTCTTATTTTAGCTGAATTTATAATTTTTTGAATTATAGATTTTGCGTCAATAGGATTTTCTAAAAGATATTCAATAAGATTTTCATTAATTAATGATTCTATTACTGATTTTACTTCAGAAGAAACGAGTTTATCTTTTGTTTGAGAAGAAAATTTTGGATCAGGTATTTTAATAGATATTATTGCTGTTAATCCTTCTCGTGTATCTTCACCTGTAATGATTGTTTTATTTTTTTTATTATATCCTTCGCGTTCTATATGTAAGTTGAATGTACGTGTTATTCCTGCTCGAAAACCTGCTAAATGTGTTCCTCCATCTTTTTGAGGTATATTATTAGTAAAACAAAGTATGTTTTCTTGATGGGAATTATTCCATTGTATTGCAATTTCTAATTCTATTTGATTTTTAACGCATCGAAAATGAAATATATGTGGATTAATTGGAAATTTATTTTTATTTAAAAATTTTATAAATGCTTTTATACCTCCTTTATAGTGATAGTTTTCTTCTAAATTAATTCGATTATCTTTTAAATGAATAGATATATTAGAATTAAGAAAAGACAATTCGCGTAAACGTTTAGATAAAATTTCATATTTAAAGTCTGTTTTATTAGTAAAAATTTTATAGCTAGGCCAAAATCTTATATATGTACCTGTTGAATGAGCTTTATCTATAACACGTAAAGCTGATTCTGGATTTCCGTTTTTATATATTTGTTGATATTTCTTCTTATTTTTGTAAATTACTAATTCTAGTTTTTCTGACAAAGCATTCACAACTGATATTCCTACACCATGCAGTCCCCCTGATATTTTATAAGAAGAATTGTCAAACTTACCACCTGAATGTAATACTGTCATAATAACTTCTGCTGCTGAAATATTTTCTTCAGGATGTATGTCCGTTGGAATACCTCTTCCATCATCTTTAATCGACACTGAATTGTCAGAATGAATTACTACTTTAATTTCTTTACAAAATCCTGCTAGTGCTTCATCAATAGAATTATCTACAATTTCGAATACCATATGATGCAGTCCACTTCCATCATCAGTATCTCCAATATACATTCCTGGTCTTTTACGAACAGCATCTAATCCTCTTAATATTTTAATTTTGGAAGAATTATAGGTATCTATCATATTTTTCCTTATTATTTTTTTATTGATAAAATGTTTTTATCATTAATAATGATATATTTTTTATTTTTAAAACTTTAATTATTTTTTTTAATATTATAAAGTTTATGTTCTAAAATTTTTTGATATATTTAAATTATTCTTTTTTATCTTTTCAATAGCATTATAACGTATGAATTTGAAGAATTATTTTCTTCTTCAATTTGTATCGAAGATTGAGATTTATTTAAAAACAAGGTAATTTTTTCACTTTTTATATTATTGATTACATCTAATAAATAATAAACATTTATTGATATTTCTATTGCTTCTCCAAAATAATTGATACCGAATAGATCTTCGGCAGTTTCTTCTTCCTGATTATCAGATAGTACTTGACATTTATTGTTTTTAATATTTATTTCAATTCCACAAAATTTTTCATGAGCAAAAACAGCAGCACGTAATAATGATTTTTTTAATAAAATAGAATTGATAACAATAGGATTCTTTTTTTCTTTAAATAAAACACTTTCATAATCAGGGTATTCACCTTCAATTAATTGAGTAGTAAAAATTAAATTTTTTATATGTATTCTTATGCTGTTGGTACCAATTAAAATATTTAATGATTTTGATTTAATGTTTAATAATCTTAATAATTCCATTACTGCTTTGCTTGGAATAATAATTGAAAAAAAATTAATATCTTTTTTTAATTGAGTATGTGATATTGCTAATCTATATCCATCTGTAGCAACACTACGTAGATACTCATCTTTCTTTTCTAACAACATACCATTTAAGTAATATCGTACATCTTGTTTTCCCATTGAAAATTCTGTTTTTTCTATCATTTCCTTTAGGATATTTGAGGATATATAAAAATTAGAAATATGATTAAAATTTTGATGGTTTGGAAAAGTTTCAGCAGATAAAGTACTTAATACATAATTACTATTTTCAGAAGAAATATACATTTTTTTTTCTTTTAATTGCATTTTTATTTGTGATTTTTCCGAAAAATTTCGACAAATATTTAGAATTTTTCTACCTGAAATAGTTGTTTTTCCTGGTATGTATTTTGTTAAAATTTCAATTTTTGAAACAAGTTCTATTTCTAAATTAGTTGTTGTTAAAGATAATATTCCATTTTCAATTTGAATTAATATATTTTCTAAAATAGGAAATGAAACATTTTTTACTAGTAATCGTGTTATTTTTTTTAAATTTTTAACTAAAATATCGTTTTGAATAATAAATTTCATAATATCACACTGATAGAGTTCTAATTAAATTTGAAAAATCTTCTTTAATATCGTGACTTTCTTCACGTAATTGTTCAATTTTACGACAAGCATGCAGTACTGTAGTATGATCCCTTCCACTGAAAGCATCTCCAATTTCAGGTAAGCTATGATTAGTCAATTCTTTTGCCATAGCCATTGCCATTTGTCTTGGCCGAGCTACTGAGCGAGAGCGTCGTCTAGATAATAAATCTGCTACTTTTATTTTGTAATATTCTGCAACTGTTTTTTGAATATTATCAATAGTAACAAGTTTTTCCTGCAAAGCTAGTATATCTCGAAGCGCTTCTCGAACAAATTCTACAGTAATAGAGCGATTAGTAAAATTAGCGTTAACAATTACTCTATTTAGAGCTCCTTCTAATTCTCGAACATTAGAACGTAAATGTTTAGCTATGAAGAATGCAACTTCATCAGGTAATATAATATTATTTTCATCTGCTTTTTTTATTAAAATAGCAACTCTAGTTTCTAATTCTGGTGGATCAATAGCAACTGTAAGACCCCAACCAAACCTTGATTTTAAACGATCTTCAACGCCATTAATTTCTTTAGGATAACGATCAGAAGTTAAAATAATTTGTTGGTTTCCTTCTAAAAGAGCGTTAAATGTATGAAAAAACTCTTCTTGAGAACGTTCTTTATGTGCGAAAAACTGAATGTCATCAATTAATAATGCATCAACAGAACGATAGTATAATTTAAATTTTTCAATTGCATTATTTTGTAGAGCTTTGACCATATCTTGTACAAAACGTTCAGAATGCATATAGATGATTTTGACATTATATTTATATGCTAATATTCCGTTTCCTATAGCATGTAATAAATGTGTTTTTCCTAATCCTGTACCTCCATATAAAAAAAGTGGATTATAGGAATTTCCAGGGTTATTAGCTACTTGAGATGCTGCTGCTCGTGCTAATTGATTTGATTTTCCTTCTATAAAATTATCAAAATTATGTTTTTTATTAATATTTGAACGATAAGATGATTGTTTAAAAATTGGTATTTTATCCCAAATTGGTTTTTCATTTATATTTTGTGCTTTCTGTGAAATGTTTTTTTTAAATTTTTTTTCTTTAGAATTTTGATATACTTTAAATTTTATTAATGGTGAATTAGAACCACAAAAATCTTGCAGTATTTTTTTAAAATGAATTAAATATTTATCTTTTACCCAATCTAAAATAAATTGATTTGGAGCATATATTTCTAAAGTATTATTGTTTAGTTTGGCTTTCAGAGAGCGTATCCACATACTAAATTCCGTAGATGGAAGCTCATCCTGCAACCGGTCAAGACACTGTTTCCAAAGACAAAGTGACACGGTAGACTCCAAGCGAACAAAATTAAATAAAATTTGAAAAAATTGCTATTTTTTATTTTTCTATTTTGACACATATATTTTATATAAAAAAAAATATATTTTTTTACATTAAAAGTTATACAATTTAAGATTGGTGAGTATAACGAAAAGGATGTAATATATTCTTTATTTAAAGAAGTGATTTTTTAGATTTTGTTTTTTATAAAAAAAATAATGAATTACTGATTTAATAGCTAAACTAAATTTAGTTTTATCATTTGAAAAAATCTTCTTCTCTTTTTTTTAGAGAATCTTATTAATTGTATTTAATAAAGTACATTTAGGTAAACATTAAAATGAAACGAACTTTCCAACCATCAATATTAAAACGTAATCGTTCACATGGGTTTAGAATTCGGATGGCAACTAAAAATGGTCGTTATATTTTATCACGTAGACGTGCAAAACTGAGAACGCGTTTAACTGTTTCCAGTAAATAATAGGTTAAATATAGTGTTAAATTATTTTTTAAAAAAAAAATCAAGGTTGTTGAGATCTGAAAGTTTTCAATATGTTTTTAGCAATCCTTGTACTAAAAATACTTTTCAAATAAATATATTAGGACGTTCTAATTTATTAGGACATCCTAGATTAGGTCTTAGTATATCTCGTAAAAACATCAAACATGCATATAAGCGTAATACAATTAAACGATTAATTCGAGAAACTTTTCGTTTATTACAACATAAATTAATTTCAATGGATTTTATTGTTATAGCGAGGAAAAGCATTGTTTATTTAGATAATAAAAAAATAACAAATATATTGGAGAACATATGGTCAAACTATCAACGATAGTTGTATTTTTTTTAACTTTTTTTGTTTTAATCTATCAAAATTGTATTAGTTTTTTTATGCAGCCGAATTGTCGTTTTTATCCTACTTGTTCATCGTATATGATTTTATCTTTACGTAGATTTGGTGTTTTTAAAGGTTTAATTTTAACAATTTTACGTTTATGTAAATGTCATCCATTTCATGAAGGAGGAGATGATTTATTACCTTTGAAAGTTAAAAATAAAAGTGAATATTAATGATGGAATTACAGCGTAATTTTTTTATTTTTGCTTTTTTATTTGTTTCTTTTTTATTATGGCAAGAATGGCAAAGTCAATCATTAAAAAAAAATAAAACAAATGAAACGACTAATTCTCGTGTTTATTTGAACTATAAAAAAGAAAAAAAAAATCAAATAATTATTAAAAATGACGTACTTCGTTTAGTTGTAAATATGTATGGAGGTGATATAGAAGAAGCAAGTTTACTTGATTATAAAGACAAACTAAATTCTCCTAATCATTTTAAATTATTAGAAACAAAATCTGATTTTGTCTATCAGGCACAAAGTGGACTAATTGGGAAAGATGGTCCAGATAGTTCAATGAATAATATCAGACCGTTGTATTCTGCAAAAAAAAATTTTTTTGAATTAAGGAATAATCAAAAAGAATTACGTGTTCCAATAACTTTTGTTGGAAAAAATGGGATAACTTATATAAAAAATTTCATTCTTAAATCGGGAAGATATGATGTACATATAGAGTATGATATTGATAATTCTAGTAATAAAAACTTAGAATTAAATATTTTTGGACAATTGAAACAAACCATTAAATTGCCTAAAAATCGTGATATTTATAGTGGTAATTTTGCTCTTCAGACTTTTCGTGGTGCTGCTTATTCAAGTTCAGATTTTAAATATGAAAAATACAAATTTGATAATATCGCTAATAATAAACATTTAAATATTACGACTAATGATGGCTGGATTGCTATGTTACAACAATATTTTGTTGTTGCTTGGATACCTCAAACTAATATTGGTTCTAATATAATTTATACATCTTATCTAGATAATGGTACAGCTATCATTGGATATAAATCTTCTTTAATTAATATCCCCTCTAATTCTAAATATATTATAAAATCTAAATTGTGGGTGGGACCTGAAAAACAGGAAGAGATGGCAGCAGTAGCACCAAATTTAGATTTAACAGTGGATTATGGTTGGCTTTGGTTTTTATCTCAACCTTTATTTAAATTATTAAGTATTATATATAATATTATAGGAAATTGGGGTTTTTCTATTATTTTAATTACTTTTATCATGAAAGGTGTTACTTATCCGTTAACAAAAGCACAGTATACTTCTATGGCAAAAATGCGTGAATTACAACCTAAAATTAATGAGTTAAAGAAAAATTTTGGACACGATAAGCAACAAATGAGTAGAGAAATGATGGCTTTATATAAAAAAGAAAAAATAAATCCATTAGGTGGTTGTTTGCCAATTTTTATTCAAATGCCTATTTTTTTATCTCTTTATTATATGTTGATTGGTTCTGTTGAATTACGTCACGCTCCCTTTTTATTTTGGATAAAAGATTTATCTGATCAGGATCCATATTATGTTTTACCTATAGTTATGGGTTTAACTATGTTTTTTATCCAAAGAACGTCATCTAATAGTATTTCAGATCCATTTCAACAAAAAATAATGAATTTTATGCCTGTTGTTTTTACAGTATTTTTTTTATGGTTTCCGTCAGGATTAGTTTTATATTATATAGTCAGTAATTTAGTGACTATTATACAACAAAAATTTATTCTATCTAATTTTAAAAAGAAATAAAAAAGATAAAAGTTAGTTGTTTTTTTTATTTGCAAATTAAGAAAATATTTTATGATTCAAAATGAAACTATTATCGCTCAAGCTACTTGTCCGGGAAAAAGTTCTGTTGGAATATTAAGAATTTCAGGACTTCATGCAGATCAAGTGGCTATAAACGTATTGGGTAAAGTCCCTAAGCCAAGATTTGCTACTTATTCAAAATTTTTTGATAAGAATAAAAAGGTATTAGATGAAGGGATATCTTTATGGTTTCCAGCACCTTTTTCTCTAACAGGTGAAGATGTATTAGAATTACAAGGTCATGGAAGTCCTTTTATCATGGACTTACTAATGAAAAGAATTTTATGCATAAAGAATCTTAAAATAAGAATAGCTCAACCAGGTGAATTTTGTCAACGAGCATTTTTAAATGGAAAAATTGATTTGATTCAAGCAGAAGCAATAGACGAATTAATTAATTCTGAGACAGAATCAGTTGTTCGAGCTTCCTTAAATTCTTTACATGGAGGTTTTTCAGTTTATATTCAAGAATTAATAAAAGAACTAATTGAATTTCGTACTAATATAGAAGCAAGTATAGATTTTTCAGAAGAAAATATTTCTTTTGATTTTAACACCCTTGTCATATCAAATTTTGAAAAATTGAATAATAAGTTTTCAAAAATAAAAAGTATAATTTCAGAAGGTAGTTTGATAAGAGAAGCAAAAAAAATAGCAATTGTTGGACCACCAAATGCTGGAAAATCTAGTTTATTGAACATTTTATCATCTCGTGATAGAGCTATAGTTACTAATTTTCCTGGAACAACACGCGATGTTCTTTACGAATATGTAAATATTCACGGTATTTCATGTGAAATAATTGATACTGCAGGTTTACGTAATACAGAAGATGAAATTGAAAAAATTGGAATTCAACGTTCTTGGGAGATTATTAAAAATTCTGATCATATCCTTTATGTAATGGATAAAACAATTAATTTAGAAGATCAAAAGAAACTATCTATACAATTCATGGAAAAAATTTCTTCTTATAAGATACAAGAAGTAACTTTTGTTTTAAATAAAAATGATTTATTAGAAGATTCTTTTGGAATTAAAAAAATTGATAATTTATTATTTATCAGTGTTTCCGCTCTTACAGGTCAAGGAATCGATACTTTAAAGAAACATCTTTTAAATAAAGAAAAGGATAAAGCTAAAGAGGGTCTTTTTATAGCTAGAAGACGTCACATTTATCAAATTGATTTATCTTATCGCGAGTTTTTAAAAGCTCAAAAAAATTGGACAAAATATAAAAACATTGAACTACTAGCTGAATCACTTTCTATAATAAATAAATTATTAGGAGAAATAACAGGTGAATTTACTTCTAGTGATTTATTAAAACGTATTTTTTCTACTTTTTGTATAGGAAAATAAAAATACAATTTTTTGCCCGGAGGCGGAATTGAACCACCGACACGGGGATTTTCAGTCCCCTGCTCTACCGACTGAGCTATCCGGGCAGTTTTTACATTAAATCATCAAAGATAAAACTTTGTCAATCTTTTTTTATAGAAGTTGGTTTTGAATTTTTTTAATTTAACTAATTTTTTTCTATTTTCAGTAAAAATTAAAAATAAAAAATAAAAAAATAATTTTTTACCCTTGAAAGTTTTAATAAGCATCCCTATATCTAAATATATAGAAAGAGTTTTAAACAATTAAAAAATAATTTTTTTTTAATCTAATTCAGCAGGATTATTCACAGGAGTATTGTTATATGAAAATTCGTCCATTGCATGATCGTGTGCTTGTAAAACGTAACGAAGCAGAATTGAAATCTGCAGGTGGTATTGTTCTTACAGGTTCTGCTGCAGGAAAGTCTACTCGTGGAACAATTACAGCAGTTGGTAATGGTCGTGTCCTAGATAATGGTCAAATTAAACCGTTGGATGTTAAAGTTGGAGATGTTGTAATCTTTAATGAAGGTTATGGTGCAAAAACAGAAAAAATTGATAACGAAGAATTATTAATTTTAACTGAAAGTGACATTTTAGCAATTGTTGAATAGTAAACTAAGCTAGTAAACTAAACTATATGTTATATTTATAAAAACAACATATTTAAGGAAATGTCAAAATGGCCGCTAAAGATGTAAAATTTGGTAATGAAGCACGTATTAAAATGCTTCGCGGAGTGAATGTATTAGCAGATGCAGTTAAGGTAACTTTAGGACCAAAAGGTAGAAATGTAGTTTTAGATAAATCTTTTGGAGCACCTAGTATTACTAAAGATGGAGTATCAGTAGCTCGTGAAATTGAACTAGAAGATAAGTTCGAAAATATGGGAGCTCAGATGGTAAAAGAAGTTGCATCAAAAGCAAATGATGCAGCTGGCGATGGTACAACAACTGCTACTTTATTAGCACAATCTATTGTGAATGAAGGCTTAAAAGCTGTAGCAGCTGGCATGAATCCTATGGATCTAAAACGTGGAATTGATAAAGCAGTTATTAGTGCTGTTGAAGAATTAAAAAATTTATCTGTACCGTGTTCAGATTCTAAAGCTATTACACAAGTTGGTACTATTTCTGCGAACGCAGATGAAAAAGTTGGTGCTTTAATTGCAGAAGCAATGGAAAAAGTTGGTAATGATGGAGTTATTACAGTAGAAGAAGGAACAGGTCTTCAAAATGAACTTGAAGTTGTAAAAGGTATGCAGTTTGACAGAGGTTATTTGTCTCCTTATTTTATCAATAAACCAGAAACAGGTATTGTTGAATTAGAGAATCCATATATTTTAATGGCTGATAAAAAAATTTCCAATGTTCGTGAGATGCTGCCAATATTAGAATCTGTTGCAAAGTCTGGAAAACCATTATTAATAATTTCAGAAGATTTAGAAGGAGAAGCGTTAGCTACTCTAGTAGTAAACTCTATGCGAGGAATTGTTAAAGTAGCTGCTGTAAAAGCTCCTGGATTTGGTGATCGACGCAAAGCAATGTTACAAGATATTTCTATATTAACCGGTGGTTCTGTAATATCTGAAGAATTAGCTATGGATTTAGAAAAATCTACTTTAGAAGATTTAGGGCAAGCGAAAAGAGTTGTAATTAATAAAGATACTACGACTATAATTGGTGGTGTTGGAGAAAAACATGCTATTCAAAGTCGTATTGGTCAAATTCGTCAAGAGATTCAAGAAGCTACTTCTGATTATGATAAAGAAAAATTAAATGAACGTTTAGCTAAACTATCTGGAGGTGTTGCAGTACTTAAAGTAGGTGCAGCTACAGAAGTAGAGATGAAAGAGAAAAAAGCTCGAGTAGAAGATGCTTTACATGCTACTCGTGCTGCTGTAGAAGAAGGTGTCGTTGCGGGTGGAGGTGTTGCTTTAGTTCGTGTAGCCGGAAAAATATCTACTTTACGTGGTCATAATGAAGATCAAAATGTTGGTATAAGAGTTGCTTTGCGTGCTATGGAAGCTCCATTGCGTCAAATTGTTTCAAATTCTGGTGAAGAGCCTTCTGTAGTTACTAATAATGTAAAAGATGGAAAAGGTAATTATGGTTATAATGCCGCTACTGATGAATATGGAGATATGATTGATTTTGGTATATTAGATCCTACTAAAGTTACTCGATCTGCTTTACAGTATGCTGCTTCTGTTGCTGGATTAATGATTACAACAGAATGTATGGTAACTGATTTACCAAAAGAAGATAAATCTTCTGATATAGGTTCATCCCCTGCTGGTGGAATGGGCGGCATGGGTGGAATGATGTAAAAATTTCTTAGTTAATACTTTTTAAATTAATTTAAAGATATCTTTCCTCAGATGTATCTTTCTGAGGAAAGATTTTATTTTTTTTAAATTACTAACAAATAATATAAAATTAACTATTTATATTAAATAATAATTGATTTGTGATTTTTCGACCCATCATCTAAAACTAATCTTGGTACTAAAAAACCGGATACCATTTTCATTAAATCTGATATAATAGATCTAGCTTTTTCATTTGAAACTAGAAAATGTGATGTTCCCTTAACTTTATCTAAAATATGTAAATAATATGGAATAATATTATTTTTACATAAAACGTTGCTAAGCTCCGCTAAAACAGAAGCATTATCATTTATTTTTTTTAATAAAACACTTTGATTAAGTAAAATAACGTTAGATTCTTTTAATTTTAACAAACTATCACTTAATTCTTTATTAATTTCTTGTGGATGATTAATATGAGTAACAATAATGATTTTTAAAGTTGAATTAAAAAAAATTTGACAAAGATCAGACGTAATGCGATTTGGTATTACAACAGGTAATCTAGTATGAATTCTTAGTCTTTTTATATGTTTTATTTTAGATAATGATGTGATTACCCATAGTAATTCATGATCTTTTGCCATTAATGGATCTCCTCCTGAAAGAATTACTTCATTTAACTGTATATTTTGATTAATATAGTTAAGTATTTTCATCCAGTTTTTTTTATTTCCCTTGTTTTTTTCATATGGGAAATGTTTTCTAAAACAGTATCTGCAATTAATGGCACAATTTGTTTTTAACATCCATAGTACTCGATCTTTATACTTATGTAATAGCCCTGGTAAAACAATATCTTTTCTTTCTTTGACAGGATCGTGATTAAATTGTGAATTATTTAAAAATTCTTGATTATTTGTAATAACTTGTAATAATAATGGATCTTCGGGGTCTTTTTTTTTCATTCTTAACGCGAAAGAATAAGGAACTCGAAATGGAAAAATTTTTTTTGATTTAGGATCGTAATATTTAGGATATTTTTCTAAACAAAGAAATTTTAATAGTTTTTTGGGTTCAATAATAGAATTTGAAATTTCATATAACCAAGAATCTTTTTCTCTATTCAATTTTATCGTTTTTTGAATTTTCATAAATTTATTAAAAGTAGAGGTTTTTATGAGAGTATATCATAGTAATAATTTTCGTTCGGGTCGTAAAATTATTTTTGAAAAAGAACCCTGTTTAATAGAATCTAGTGAATTTGTTAAGCCTGGAAAAGGTCAAGCTTTCGTTCGTGTAAAGCTAAGAAAATTATTAACAAAGCAATTAATAGAAAAAACCTTTAAGTCTACAGATTCTTTAGAAATAGCTGATGTTTCAGAATATACATTATCTTATTTATATAATAACGGTTATTTTTGGTATTTTATTAATGATAAATTTGAAGAATTATCAGTAGATGAAAAAATTGTTGGTGTTAATAAAAAATGGTTATTAGAACAAGACACATGCGTTATTACTTTTTGGAATAATCAACCAATTTCTATTACACCTAATATTTTTGTAGAACTTAAAGTTATAGATACAGAAATCGCCTTAAAAAGTGATACAGTAAATACTACTACTAAACTAGCTAAATTAAGTACAGGTGCAATTGTTAAAGTTCCATTATTTATACAAATTGGATCACTGATTAAAGTAGATACTCGATCTGGTGAATATGTATCTAGAGTTAAATAAAAATTGTTTTATTTTTAATTATTATTAATATTCGTTACCCTTTACATATTGTCTATAGCTATCCCATTCAAAAGTTAACCATAAACTGTTACCTAAACGCATTCTGTCAATGACTCTTTCTCCTAATAAGCTTTTCATACCCTTATGATCTAAATTAGATAACATCCCAGTAGAACGTTTAGAAGAAGATCTTCTATCAACTATTTGATTTATGATTACTTTTTCGTAACGAGATTCAGTCTGCATACCAATTTCGTCAATCATTAATAAATCAACGCTACTGAGATTATGCAGTAAATTTTCTTCAGTGATATTGCTAGTACCACTAAATGTACCTTTCATGTTAGACATCAAATCTGCTACTGTGACAATTAAAATACTCTTTCCATGCAAAATTAAATAATTACCTATAGCAGAAGCTAAGTGGTTTTTTCCAGTTCCTGGTCTTCCCGAAAAAATAAAACTTGCAATATTTTCATTAAATTCTTCAGCATAACGTTTTGCTGCTTTAAGTACCTTTCTTTGTCCATCATGTTCAATTTTATAGTTTTCAAAAGAACAGTTCATATATAGTTCACGTATTCCCGATCTTCCTAAAACACGTTGCATTTTCATAGCTTTATTTTCACGTAATATAGACTCAGAAGATAGTCTACCTTGTTCTTGATTCCAAGCTAACAAATCCTGATCACTCTCAAATTTTGGTTTAATATTATTAGGCATAAGACGTTGAAGACGTTTAAAAAATTCAGTATAAAATGTCATTATTTGCCTCTAAATCCATCAGGTGTTTTTTGATCAGGAACTGGTATATAAGTAATATCTTTTTTTTGTTTAATTACGTTCATAGATCGACTACGATCTAAACTTCTAGCTAGTTTTTGTTGCCATTGTATATGATGATAGAAAAAACCTTCTGCTTCCCAATAAGAGATAAAAGAAGCAAGTTCATATTTTGAAACTTCTTCATCTAATGATATCCCCCATAATGCAGCTTTTCGTATAAAATCTTTATCGGGCACCCAATTAGAATGCATTGGGAACTTTTCTATTACTTTTTTTTTCGTTTCATTTTTTGAATTATATTTTTCAATATCAAATAATTTTTGTAAAACTTTTGGTGTTATTGCATAAAATAAAATTTTTTTATTTTTTGATACAGCTATAGTACCGTTATTTTCTGTGTCTATAATTTGAGTAGGATTTTTACAAAATAAGTTAAGAGTTATATTTTTTGAAACTAAAATTTTCATGAGTATTTAGTCCTATTTACTTTTATTAAAATAATTTTTATCTTTTATACATTAAAAACATAAAGATAACATGCTATTCTATTTGTAGTTTTTTTCTTATATAAAGTCCAATTTTTAGATATAATAAAAGAATTTTTTTTTTCTTGTTCTATATAAATTAATGATTTTTTCTTAACCCATTTTTTTTTTTCTAATAAAAAAATAGTTTGGTCAATTAATTTTTGATTATATGGTGGATCTATAAATATTATATCATACGGTTGCTTATTTTTTTTAAGCCAATTGAGAGCATTAGTATGTATAACTTCTAAGTTAGATATATTTAATCTTTTTATATTATCTTTTAATAAAATTATCGTTTTTTTTTCTATTTCTAATAGAGTTACAAATTTTGCATCTCTAGATAAAGCTTCTATTCCTAGTGCACCACTGCCTGCAAAACAATCTAAACAACGAGCATTTTGAATATGCTTAGATAACCAATTAAAAAGTGTTTCTCGTATTCGATTAGTTGTTGGTCTTATATTTAAATTGTTTTTAATTAATATTTTTTTTCCTTTTAATTTTCCAGAAATAATATGAATTTTTCCGTTGTTTTTTAAAAAAAAGTTGTGCATTTTATTATATTTTTTATATTTTTAATATAATTTATTTTATTATTAAATATAATTTAAATAAATATTTAATTTTTAATTTTTTAAGTTATAAATAAAATAATTATTATTTGTTTAAATTAAGGGCAATAAAATGAATGTTGATAAAAAAAATAGTTTTTTTTCTTGGATAAATTCTAAGATAAAGAAAAAAAATCAAGAAGAAATAAAAGAAAATGTTTTATTAGAAAAAAGAGAAAACACTGATAACACAGAAAATATTACTAATAAAAAAATAGATTTTCTTTTTAGATTAAAAAAGAGTTTAAATAAAACTAAACAATTTTTTGGTGATAGCATCAATCGTATCTTTTCGTCAAAAAAGATAGATGACGCTCTTTTTGAAGAATTAGAAGAAATTATGCTTCTTTCTGATATTGGTGTTAATACTACAGATCAAATTATTAACAAATTAATTCATGATGCAACGTATAAAGAGTTAAAAAACGCTGAAAAAATTTACTGTCTTCTAAAAGAGAACATGTATTCTATTTTAAAAAAAGTAGAAAAACCTTTAGAAATATCTAATCATGTTCCTTTTGTGATTTTGGTAGTTGGAATAAACGGAACAGGAAAAACAACAACAGTTTCCAAATTAGCAAAAAAATATAAATTAGAAGGAAAATCTGTAATGTTAGCAGCAGCAGATACATTTCGTGCTGCTGGTATAGAACAATTGAAAATATTAGGAAAAATTAATAATATTCCTGTTATTTCTCAATCTTCTGGTTCTGATCCAGCTTCAGTAGCATTTGATGCATTGAAATCTGCTATATCAAAAAAAATAGATGTTTTAATTATTGATACAGCTGGAAGATTACATAACAAATTACATTTATTAGAAGAATTAAAAAAAATAGTTAGAGTTATTAAAAAATTAAACTTATCTGCTCCACATGAAATTATGTTAGTTATTGACGCTTGTAATGGTCAAAATACGATTAAGCAAACAGAAATGTTTCATAAAGCAATACAGTTAACTGGACTAGTTATTACTAAATTAGATGGAACTGCAAAAGGAGGAGTAATTTTTTCGTTAGCAAATCAATTTTCAATTCCTATTCGTTATGTTGGTATTGGTGAAAAAATGACAGATTTAGTTGTTTTTAACAGTAATAATTTTATTAAATCTATTTTTGTTAAATAGTTAAATTACCTATTTTTTTATAATTAAGTTACAGTTTTATTTTTGATTTTCAAGATTTTTATAAAATTTTGATTTTAGTTTTTAATTCAAGTATGATGAACTAATCCCACATATTCATAATTCATTAAATATATTTTGTCAATGCGGGAATTAAAATGACTAATAAAATACAGATTTTATCTGTAACAGCACTAGGTAATTTAGATGCTTATATTAGAATAGCTAATCTATGGCCAATGTTGTCTATTGAAGAAGAAAAATCATTAACTAAACGTTTACGTTATAACGGTGATTTAGATGCTGCAAAAACTTTAATTCTTTCTCATCTTCGTTTTGTTATTCATATTTCACGTAATTATTCAGGATATGGTTTGCTCCAAGCCGATTTAATACAAGAAGGTAATATAGGTTTGATGAAAGCAGTACGTAGATTTAATCCAGAAATAGGAGTACGTCTCGTTTCTTTTGCGGTACATTGGATTAAATCGGAAATACATGAATATGTATTACGTAATTGGCGAATTGTAAAAGTAGCAACGACTAAGTCTCAAAGAAAATTATTTTTTAATTTAAGAAAAAATAAAAAAAGATTAGGCTGGTTTAATGAAGAAGAAATTGAAATAGTTGCTCGAGAATTAGGTGTAAGCAGTGAAGATGTTAGAGAAATGGAATCTAGAATGTCAGCTCAAGATATAACATTTAATCCATTTCCAGAAGAAGATTTAAAAGATGGGAAAATTAATGGTAATACACTCTATTTACAAGATAAAAAATCTAATTTTGCACATGGGTTAGAGCAAGATAATTGGGATAAACATACTACAAGTAAATTAAGCAATGCGTTGTTGAGGCTAGATGAGCGAAGTCGAAACATAATTTGCGCACGTTGGTTAGATAAAAAGAAAAAAAATACTTTGCAAACAATTGCAAATAATTATGGAATTTCTGCTGAACGTGTTCGACAATTAGAAAAAAATGCTATGAAAAAATTGAAAATAGCTATAGAAAATTAACTTTATATTTAATAATAAAAAATTTAAAAAATTAATAATTTGTAACTTTAGATAATCACCTGCATAGAGTATGAGATTAAGTTTTTAAAATTGATAGCTCATACTCTTTTTTAAAAAAAACATAGTTTTATGTTATTGATAATAAAAATTAAAAAAATTTTTATTCTACTGTAACTGATTTTGCAAGATTTCTTGGTTGATCAATGTTTTTTCCCTTACTTAAAGCAATATAGTAAGCAAGCAATTGCAATGGAATTATATATAAAATAGGTGCTATTATTTCTTCTGAATAAGGAATTTTTATAATAGTCATATTTTTCTCTAAATCAATATCTTGATCTGAAAAAACGTAGATTATACCACCTCTTGCACATATTTCTTTAATGTTTTTTTTTGTTTTTTCAAATAATGAATTCTTTGGAGCTGTAATAATAACTGGTATATTTTTATCGATTAATGCAAGAGGACCGTGCTTGAGTTCTCCAGAAGGATAAGCTTCAGCATGAATATAAGAAATTTCTTTTAATTTTAAAGCTCCTTCCATAGCTATAGGATATTGATCTCCTCGTCCAAGAAACAATATATTTTTTTTATTGCATAATTTATTCGCTAGAGTTTTAATTAGAGTGTTTTTTTTTAAAATTTCTTCTATTCTAAATGGTAAAATACTTAATGTTTGCGCAATTTTTTTTTCAATATTATTTTTTTGATTTTTAAATTTTGTAATTTTTGCTACTAACATTAACAAGACTGTTAACTGTGTAGTGAAAGATTTTGTTGAAGCTACTCCTATTTCTATTCCTGCTTTAGTTAATAAATAACAATCAGATTCTTGAACTAAAGATGAACCTTTCATATTACATATAGTTAAACTTCCTAAATAACCTAATTTTTTTGAAATTCTTAGTGCTGCTAGTGTATCTGCTGTTTCACCAGATTGTGATAAGGTAATAAAAACACTTTTTTTTCTAGTTGCTAATTTTCGTGAAGAAAATTCAGAAGCGATTTCAACATCACATGGAATATTAGCAAGTGATTCAAACCAATATCTAGAAACCATTGCAGCGTGGTAAGATGTACCGCATGCTACTATTTGAATATGCTCTGCATTTAAAAAAAAAGTTTTTTCTTTATTTCCTAATTCTGAAAAATCAATTGCATCTTTTTTTAAACGATTATTTAGTGTATTTCGAACTGAAATAGGTTGTTCATATATTTCTTTTTCCATATAATGTTTATATTTTCCTTTATTCACTGGTTTATATTTGACATTAGATGTAATTTCTTTTCTTTTAATTGTAGAACCATTTTTATCGAAAATATTTATTTTTTTACTTTTAATAACAGCAACATCTCCTTCTTCTAAATATATAAAACGTTTTGTGATATTTAACAATGCAATTTGATCTGAAGCTATAAAATTTTCTTCTATACCTAATCCAATAACTAATGGACTTCCAGAACGAACTGCTATTAATCTTGATGAATTATTTCCGTCCATAATCACCATACTATAATTTCCGTGTAATTTTTTTTTGATGCGTTGTATAACTTCTAGAAGTGATTCTCCTGTTTTAGTTTGTTCCCAGTGTAGTAAGTGTGCGACTACTTCTGTATCTGTATCAGAATAAAATATATAACCTTTTTTTTCTAAAAAAATCCGTAATTTTAAATTATTTTCGATTACACCGTTATGAACTACAACAATATGTGAAGATATATGAGGATGTGTGTTTTTTTCTGAAACTGTTCCATGAGTAGCCCATCTAGTATGAGCTAGGCCAATTTTACCAAATAGTTTTTTTTTCTTTACTTTGTTCAAAAGATTATTTACCTTACCTACACACCGTATCCGAATAATATTGTTATTTTCATTTATTACAGCTAATCCTGAAGAGTCGTATCCTCGGTATTCTAATTTTTTAATACCTTCGAGAAGAAAATTAATTATATTGCGTTGTGTTACTGCAGCAACAATACCACACATAGAAATATACCTTTGTAATATTTGTATAAAATAGTTTTTAATAAACAATATAAATTATTTAATTATATTGATTAGTTTTTTTATAATTTTTTGGGACGTATCCAGTTTTTTTTTTGTTTTTGTTCTTTACTATTGTAAACTAAACACGGTGTATTTACGTCTTTAATTAAAGTAGTTCCTGCTGCAATAGTTGTATTTTTTGTAACTTTAATGGGTGCAATTAATTGTGTACTAGCACCTATCAAAACATTATCACCAATAATAGTTTTGAATTTATTTACACCATCGTAATTGCATGTAATACTACCTGCTCCGACGTTAACTTGAGAGCCAATTTCGGCATTTCCGAAATAACTCAGGTGTTTAATTTTAGATTTTTCCTTTACAGTACTATCTTTAATTTCAACAAAATTACCTATATGAATTTGATTATCTAATATAGTGTTAGGTCGTAAATGTGCAAAAGGACCTATAATACATTTTTTTCCTATTTTGACGTTTTCTACAACTGTATATTCTTTAATTTCAGTTTGATTATCAATAAAGCTATTTTTAATCACAGATCCAGCTCCAATTTTGACATTATTTCCTAAAACAATATTTCCTTCTAATATAACACCAGTATCTATTTCTACGTTTTTTCCATGTTTCAATATTCCTCTTAAAATAAAATGATATGGATCTTTTAATGTAACACCTGAAAGAAGTAAATCATTTATTTGTTTTTTTTGGAATATTTTTTCTAAAATAGATAATTGTAGTTTATTATTGACACCTAATATTTCTTGATAATTTAAAGTTTGTACTGTTTTAATGATACTTTTTTCTAAATTAGCAAAATGAATAATATCAGTTGCATAAAATTCTTTTTTAATATTTTTATTATTAATTTTATTTAGCCATCTTTTTAAATCTTTTCCACTTGCTATAAATGTTCCAGAATAGACCTCTTTAATTTTTTTTTCGCGAAAATTTGCATCTAGTTCTTCTATAATTTTAATAACTTTGCCATTTTTTTTTAATACTCGTCCATATCCATTAGGATTTTTAGTATAAGCAGTTAATAAGCTAATTTTAGATTTTTTTTTGGAATTGAATAATTTTTTTATTGACTCAATTGAAATATATGGCATATCTCCATAAAGAACTATTATATCGTCATTATCTGAAAAATTTTTAGATGCTTTTAGTATAGCATCCCCTGTTCCTTTTTGTTCTTTTTGAACGACCCAGTGTATAGAAGTATCATTAATTTTAGATTTTATTTCTTTTTCTTCATTGTTATAAACTAGTATAATTTTTTTAGGTTTAACAGATTTTGCTATATTTATCACATGTTCTAAAATTGTTTTTCCACCTAATATATGTAATACCTTGGGGCAGCTAGATTTCATTCTTGTTCCTTTTCCAGCGGCAAGTATGACTACATTTGTCTCTTTTTTTAACATTTAGGTATCTCTTTTCATTTTTTATAAGAATAAAATTTATATCTAAATTATTTATTTTTATAAGATTCTGAATAACTTTTGTATTTCTTATGATATATTTTCAATATATTAAGTATATATTTTTTTATTAAGGTTTTTTATGTATCGAATTATTGCAGTAGATTTAGATGGTACTTTACTTTCACCACAAAATAAAATAACAAAATATACTGAAAAAATCATAAAATTTTTAATAGAAAAAGGTTTTTATTTTATTTTTGCTTCAGGTCGTCATTATATTGACATAATGGAAATTAGAGATGCTTTGAATATAAAAGTTTTTATGATTACCTCTAATGGAGCTCGAGTTTACGATTTAAATAATGTATTAATTTTTGAAAATAACTTAGATAATGAAATAGCCTTAAAATTATGTAAAATAAAATATTTAGATGCAGATATTATTACTCAAGTATATCGTAATAATCAATGGTATATAAACAATAATAAGATAAATAATAATTTTTGTCCTTCCTTCTCAACATTAAAATATAAATACTTTTGTCCAAAAAAATTTGACTTTAATAAAATTAGTAAAGTGTTTTTTACAAGTCATAATTTTAAAAAATTATATAATCTTGAAAAAGAAATTACTTCTTCTGTAGGTGATCAAGTCAATGTTCATTTTTCTGCATTAGGTTGTTTAGAAGTTGTATCTAGACAAGCTTCTAAAGGATATGGATTAAAGTTAATATCTAGTATTTTAGGAATTTCTTTGAAAGAGTTTATTGCTTTTGGAGATGGAATGAATGATCAAGACATGCTTAGTATTTCTGGAAAAGCATGCATTATGAAAAATGCAGATTCGCGTTTAAAAAAAATATTACCATATGCTGAAGTTATTGGAAGCAATGAAAATGATGGTGTTGCAGCTTTTTTAGATAAAAATTTTATAAATAAAAATGAATCTATTAAATAGTTTTAATTTTTTTTAAAAAACAAGGGTTTAATGCGTCACGAATAAATTTTAAATGAGTACAAGCATGTAAACGTATAGAATTAACGAAATTTTGTATAATTAATTCTTTTTGCTCACCATCACGTATGGCTGCGTATAAACGTTTCCACATTCCATCTCCTAATTTTTTTGTTACTATTAAACCTTGTTTTTCAAAAGTATCTACTACCCAATGTGGTAATGCAGTAATACCCATTTGTGCTGAAACCATTTGAATTAAAAGTAAAGTATTATTTACATTTTTGAAAATTGGCATTATTCCTGCTGGTTGTAAAAAAAATTTCCATATATCTAATCTATCACGTTGAACGGGATATATCATAAGTGTTTCAGTTGTTAAGTCTTCCGGAAGAATATTGTATTTTTTTTGAGCTAATGGATGATTAGGAGATAATACTAAACGCACTTCGAAATCAAACATAGGAACATAGAACAAATTACTTTTTGGTAAAACTTCTGAAGTTAATACAACATCTAATTTTCCTTGTTGAAGAGATGGTTGAGGACTAAAAATCATATCTGAATAAAAATCTATTTTTACTCCTGGCCATTTTTTTTTAAATATTTTTAATGCTGGTGTTAGCCATTGAATACAACTATGACATTCAATTGCTAGTCTGATAGACATCTGATGAGTTTTTTTACAATTTTGTGTTGCTTTGTGAATTTTTGGTAGTATTTCTTTTGATAATTGAAGTAAAATTGCACCTTGTGTTGTAAATTTTATAGGGTTACTTTTCCTAATAAATAATTTGAAACCTAATTTTTTTTCTAATTGATTAAATTGATGAGAAATTGCTGATTGTGTTTGATGCAATTGAATTGCAGCTGCACTTAATGAACCGCTATTTTTTAAAGCTTGTAGTGTTCGAAGATGTTTTATTTCGATCATGAGATTCCTTCATATCGAGAATTAACTATTTGCGCTTGCGAATTTTACTTAATACTAGAATTATAAGATATCTGATTTAAATAAATCAATATATAAAATTTTATTAATTATTAATTTAACTACGAATAGCAAGGAAAAAAAATGACTATTTTAAATCATACTCTTGGATTTCCAAGAATAGGTTTAAATCGTGAACTAAAAAAAGCTCAAGAAGACTATTGGTCTGGTAATCTTCAACTTGAAGACTTTTTATCTGTAGGTTCTAGATTAAGAAGAGAAAATTGGAAAAAACAAAAAGATGCAGGAGTTGATTATATACCAGTTGGAGATTTTTCTTGGTATGACCATGTACTGAGTACTAGTATGATGTTAGGAAATATTCCTGAAAGGCATCTTAATGTTGATAGTAATAGTGGAATTGATTTAGATTGTTTATTTCGAATTGCACGAGGTTTTTCTCCAGATATTTCTGCTTCAGAAATGACTAAATGGTTTAATACTAATTATCATTACATAGTACCAGAATTTAATAAAAATAGAATATTAAAATTTTCGTGGAAACAAATTATAGAAGAAACTGATGAAGCTTTATCGTTGGGATATAAAGTAAAACCTGTAATTTTAGGACCAATTACATATCTTTGGTTAGGAAAAATAAAAGGAGAATATTTTAATCGTTTAGATTTGCTTAAAAATATATTACCAATATATAAACAAGTTTTAAGTGAACTATCAAAACGTAATATTGATTTTGTTCAAATTGATGAGCCTGCTTTAGTTTTAGATCTTCCAGAAAAATGGAAAAAAGCTTATTCTTATGCTTACGAATATTTACATGGAAAAACTAAAATATTATTAACAACATATTTTGATGGTGTTGAACATAATATAGAATATATTCGAAATTTACCTATTTATGGTATTCATATTGATTTGGTTTTTGGAAAATATAATTTATTTGATTTTAATTCTAAATTACCTAAGGAATGGATTTTATCTTTAGGAGTAATTAATGGTCGAAACGTTTGGCGTGCTGATCTTCTAAAATGGTTTAAAACTATTTCTTCTATTTTAAAATTTCGTGAAAAATTGTTAATTGGTTCATCCTGTTCCTTATTGCATTCTCCTATTGATTTAAAAGAAGAAAAAAATCTAGATAAAGAATCTAAACAATGGTTTTCCTTCGCTGTACAAAAATGTACTGAATTATCTTTATTAACTCAAGCATTAAATAAAAACAACACTAATGCAATTGAAAAATGGTGTTCTCCTATTTATGAACGTACTCTTTCTAAAAGAGTGCAAAAAGTTGAAGTTCAAAAACGCTTGTCTAAACTTTTCAATGCTAGTTTTCAACGTTCTAATTCTTATGATGTTCGATCTCAAAAACAGAAAAATAAGTTTAATTTACCTCTTTTACCTACGACGACTATTGGATCTTTTCCTCAAACAATTGAAATAAGAAAACTACGACGCGATTATAAAGAAGGATTAATAAGTGATACTAATTATGAAATAGGTATTAAAAAACATATTAAAGAAGTAATAAAAGTACAAGAAAAATTAGATATAGATGTCTTAGTTCATGGAGAAGCTGAAAGAAATGATATGGTTGAGTATTTTGGTGAAAATTTAGATGGATTTGTGTTTACAGATAATGGATGGGTTCAAAGTTATGGTTCACGTTGCGTTAAACCTCCTATTATTATTGGTGATATTAGTCGTTCAAAGTCAATAACTGTAAAATGGTCTAAATATGCTCAATCTTTAACAAATAAACCAGTAAAAGGAATGTTAACAGGACCGGTAACTATTTTATTTTGGTCTTTTCCTAGAGAAGATATTTCATTAGAGAACATTGCCAAACAAATTGCATTAGCATTGCAAGATGAAGTATTAGATTTAGAAAAAGAAAAAATAGAAATCATTCAAATTGATGAACCTGCTTTACGAGAAGGTTTACCTTTACGTAAAAGTTTGTGGAATGAATATTTATCTTGGGCAGTAGATGCATTTCGTTTAACCTCTTCAGATGTAAAAGATACTACACAAATTCATACGCATATGTGTTATTGTGAATTTAATGATATTATGGATTCTATTGCTTTATTAGATGCTGATGTAATTACAATTGAAACTGCTCGTTCAGATATGGAACTATTAGAATCATTTAAAACATTTAAGTATCCAAATGAAGTT
Organism: Buchnera aphidicola (Rhopalosiphum maidis); assembly: GCF_003671935.1. NCBI lineage: Bacteria > Pseudomonadati > Pseudomonadota > Gammaproteobacteria > Enterobacterales > Erwiniaceae > Buchnera > Buchnera aphidicola. The sequence goes on along the minus strand of NZ_CP032759.1, from coordinate 103,083 downwards.
GGTCCTGGAGTTTATGACATTCATTCTTCCAATATACCTAATATTGAATCAATTAATTTTTTGTTAAGTAAAGCTATAGATTATATTCCAGTAGAACGTATTTGGGTAAATCCAGATTGTGGCTTAAAAACTCGCAATTGGAATGAAACATTATTAGCATTAAAAAATATGGTTTATGCTGCAAAAGAAATGAGAGATAAAATTCAAAAAAAATAAGTTAAATAAATTATTTTTTTTATAAAATTCAATTAAATCATCTTTTAGATTATTTTTATTATAGATAAAAATCTAAATGATGATTTAATAAATTTAGTTTTTTTAAATTTATTTATGATATTTGTTATTTAAAATATCTATTAAATTAATAATTTAAAAAAATAAAAAAATGTGTACATTTTTTCTGTTTTTATTAATGTTTAAAGTGTCGTTTATTAGTAAAAATCATACTTATATTATGCTCATTTGCTGATTTAATTACTTCTTTATCTCGAATAGAGCCACCTGGTTGAATAATACAACTGATACCGCATAAAGCAGCATTATCTATTCCATCTCGAAAAGGGAAAAAAGCATCAGACGCCATGGTTGCTCCAATAGTACTATGATAATTTCGGTCTTTTACTTTTAGGTTTGCTAATTTAGTTGCATCGATCCTACTTGTTTGCCCTGCGCCTATTCCAATAGTAGTTTTATTAAAACTGTAGACGATAGCATTTGATTTAACAAATTTAGCTACTTTCCAAGAAAAAATAGCGTCTTCTAATTCCTTTTGAGTAGGTAAGCGATTTGTAACAAAACTAAAATTTTTTATGTTTATTTGACTAAAATCATATTCTTGAACAAGTAATCCATTAGTTATTCGTTTAAAATCTAAACCTTTTTTATTTTTTTCAATTTTTCCACAAACAAGCAAGCGTATATTTTGTTTATTTTGTAGTATTTTTTCAGCCATTTTATCTACTTCAGGGGCAATAATAACTTCAACAAATTGTTTTTTAATGATTTCTTGAGTTGTTTGTAAATCTAAGATAAAATTAAAAGCAATTATTCCTCCAAAAGCTGAAATAGGATCGGCATTATAAGCAGATAAATACGATTTTATAAGAGAATTGCTTTCTGCAACTCCGCAAGGATTTCCGTGTTTGACAATAACACATGTTGGTTTAGAAAATTCTTTTACGCATTCTAACGCTATGTCAGCATCACTTATATTATTATAAGATAGATTTTTACCTTGTAATTGACGTGATGAACTAATTGTTCCCGATTTTAATATTTCTTTTTCTATGTAAAAAGAAGATTTTTGATGTTGATTTTCTCCATATCTTAAGTCTTGTTTTTTTATAAAATTAAATTGAATTTCATTTGGAAAAGAATTGTTTTGATAGTGTTCTTTATCAGAATTTTTTTTTAAAAAATATTTAAAAATTGTTTCTTCATACAGTGAAGTATACTTAAAAGCTTTAGTTGCTAAATCAAATCTTTTTTCTAAACTTATAGTATTATCAATTAATTTAACAACTGATTTAAAATCTGATAAATTTACTATAACTATAACATCTTTATAATTTTTAGCTGCAGCGCGAACAAGTGTTGGACCACCAATATCAATGTTATCAATCACTTCTTCTATAGAACATTCTTTTTTACTTTGTATTTTTTCAAATGGATAAAAATTAACAATTACCATATCTATAGGTATTAAATTGTGTAATTTCATAATGTTATAATCTTTTTCTTTTCTACCTAAAATACCACCCATTATTTTAGGATGTAATGTTTTAAGTCGTCCATCCATTATTTCAGGAAAATTTGTGTAATTTGATATTTCGATAACAGGTATTTTATTTTTTTTTAAAACTTCAGCTGTTCCTCCTGTAGAAAATAAATTAATTTTTTTTTCTGAAAGTATTTTTGATATTTCTACAAGATTTGTTTTATCTGATAAACTAATTAAAGCATTTTTTATAATTTTATTTAATGACATGATTTATTTTCTTTTTATAAAAATACTGACTGTGAATTAGTATAAATTTAAATATTGTTAATATGTAAAAATTTTTATTTTTCAATATGTCTGATTATTAGGGGCGTTACGCCCCTTGTTTTTATATTCTAATCGTACAAATTATTTAATTGCATTTTTTAATGTTTTTCCAGATATAAAACTTGGTACTTTTGTTGCAGGAATAATAATTTCTTTTCCTGTTTGCGGGTTCCTTCCTGTTCTAGATGCTCTTAAATTTACTTTGAAAGTACCAAAACCTACTATTTGTACTGATTCGCCTTTTTTTAAAGATTCAATAATAGCTGATAATATTGTTTCTAAAGTAGATTTAACCTGTATTTTAGATAAATTAGATTGCTTAGAAATAATGTTAATTAACTGAGTTTTATTCATTATTTTCCCTTTTTTACTTAAAAAGTATTAATTAATTTAAATATTATTTTTATAAATTTAAATAAAAACAATTTATTTTTTGAATTTAAAATAAATTATTTTTTAATACAAATTTTTGTATATCTTATAAATAAGATAATAAATCTATTTAATTCAATTTTTTTTAAAATAGTTAATTAATATTACATTTGTAAAAAATTGATTGAAAATAAAAAAAGATTTAATTATTGAAATTAAAATATATAATATATCTGAAAAGAAGTAAAAAGATAGTATAAATAAAGCATATACCCGTGTTTTTAGGATAATCTATTTATTAGATTGTTTTTGATAAAATTTATCGAATTATTAGTTTTTAATATAAATAATTAATTTTTTTTGAATCTTCTATTAAATTAATTTTGTAGTTTTCAAAAATTTTTAGCATTATAAAAATACTATTTTTTTATATCTTGGCTGCTTTTAAGAGCAGCCATAATATAATTATTTTAAAATTATTTATGTATGATCATGTTGTATAAGAGTGGAATTTAATAATTCTGATAAACTGGCAGATGCTTCTTCTGCACTTACTTGAGAAGAGGAACTATTATTTGGTGTTATTTGATTGGTATTTATTGTATGACGACGATTTAAACGTTCTTTATGATATGCATATCCAGTACCTGCAGGTATTAAACGCCCGACAATAACATTTTCTTTTAATCCTCGTAATTCATCTTTTTTTCCTGCAACTGCAGATTCTGTTAAAACTCTAGTGGTTTCTTGAAAGGAAGCAGCAGATATAAACGATTCAGTTGCCAGAGATGCTTTAGTAATTCCTAATAAATCTCTTGAAAAAGTAGCTGGTATCTTGTTTTGGGTATTTAAAATACGATTTGAAATTTTTATTCGAGAAAATTCTACTTGTTCTCCATCTAAAAACTCTGAATTTCCTGATTTAACTATAGTAGCTTTTCGAAGCATTTGTCTAACTATGACTTCAATGTGTTTATCGTTTATTTTTACACCTTGCAAGCGGTATACTTCTTGAACTTCATTTACGATATATTTAGTTACAGCTTGTACTCCTCTTAAACGAAGAATATCGTGCGGAGATTCGGGTCCATCTGATATAACATCACCTCTTTCTACTCTTTCTCCTTCAAAAACATTTAATTGTCTCCATTTTGGAATCATTTCTTCGTATGCATCACTTCCGTCTACTGGTGTAATAATTAGTCTTCTTTTACCCTTTGTTTCTTTTCCAAAAGATATAATTCCACTTATTTCAGCTAAAATAGCTAATTCTTTTGGACGTCTAGCTTCAAATAAATCTGCAACCCTTGGTAATCCACCAGTTATATCTTTAGTTCCTCCTGATTCTTGTGGTACTCTCGCTAAAGTGTCACCAGAACTAATTTGTACTCCATCATTCAATTGCACTATTGCTTTCCCAGGTAAAAAATACTGCGCTGGCATTTCTGTTCCTGAAATTAGAACATCATTTCCATAACAATCAACGATTTTTAATGAAGGTCTTAAGTCTTTCCCAATTGTCATTCTTTCAGCTGGATCTAGTACAACTATAGAAGATAGTCCGGTTAGTTCATCAGCTTGTCTTGTAATGCTTTGACCATCTATCATATCTACAAATCGAACAAATCCGTTAACTTCAGTAATAACAGGTATAGTATGCGGATCCCATTTTGCTACTGTTTCTCCTGAATTAACTTCTTCACCGTGTCCTTTAGCCAGAATGGCCCCATAAGGAACTTTATAACTTTCTTTAGTTCTTCTAAAATTATCAATTATATTAAGTTCTACATTTCTCGAAGTTATAACTATTTTACCTGAAGAATTAGTAACAGATTTCGCATTGTTAAGATTAATAATACCTTTGTTTTTAATTTGAATACTAGATTCAGTAGCAGCTCTTGACGCTGCACCACCAATATGGAAAGTTCTCATCGTTAATTGTGTCCCTGGTTCTCCTATAGATTGTGCAGCTATAACTCCTATTGCTTCTCCTTTATTAACCAAGTTACCTCTTGCCAAATCACGGCCATAACAGTAAGCACAAACCCCAAAATCAGTTTCACAATTTACTACTGATCTTACTTTTACATTATCTATAGAATTTTTTTCTAAAAGATTACACCATTGCTCGTTTAATAAAGTATTTCTTTCAATTAATGTATTTTCCGTATTGGGAATTAATATTTTTTCTGCAGTAACACGCCCTAAAACACGTTCACGTAATGGTTCTTTTACATCTCCTCCTTCTATTAAAGGAGTCATTAAAATTCCTTTATGTGTACCACAATCATTTTGCGTTACAACTAAATCTTGTGCAACGTCTACTAAACGACGTGTTAAATAGCCAGAATTAGCTGTTTTTAATGCTGTGTCAGCTAAACCTTTTCTAGCTCCATGAGTAGAAATAAAATATTGTAATACATTTAAACCTTCTCTAAAATTAGCCGTTATAGGTGTTTCAATGATTGATCCATCGGGTTTTGCCATCAATCCTCGCATTCCTGCTAATTGACGAATTTGCGCTGCAGATCCTCGAGCTCCCGAATCAGCCATCATAAATATACTATTAAAAGAGATTTGTTTCTGTTCTTCACCTTTTTTATTAAACACAGATTCTGTAGATAAATTTTCCATCATTGCTTTAGCTACTCTTTCATTAGCTGCTGCCCAAATGTCAATAACTTTATTATATCTTTCACCAGCTGTAACTAATCCTGATTGAAATTGTTCTTGTATTTCAGCTACTTCTATTTCTGCTTCATGAATAATATTTGATTTTTTTACAGGTATAACCATGTCATCAATGCCGACTGAAGCTCCAGATCTCGCTGCATAAGCAAAACCTGTATACATAATCTGATCTGCAAAAGAAACAGTAGGTTTTAAACCTAGAATACGATAACAAGTATTCAACATTTTAGAAATATCTTTTTTTCCTAAGGTTTGATTAACTATACTAAATGGAAGTCCTTTTGGAACAATCATCCATAAAATAGATCGTCCTATGGTAGTATTTATTATTTTTTTTATGGGAGTAAAACTTTGATCTTTATTTTTTTTATATTCTATTATGCGCACCTTTACTAACGAATGCAGCTCTGCAATTCCTAAACGATATACTTTTTCTGCTTCATTAGAACCATTTAACACCATTCCTTCTCCCTTCCCGTTTATTTTTTCACGAGTCATGTAATAAAGTCCTAAGACTACATCTTGAGATGGTACGATAATTGGTTCTCCGTTCGCCGGGGAAAGTATATTGTTTGTAGACATCATTAAAGCTCTAGCTTCTAATTGAGCTTCTAGAGTTAAAGGAACATGAACAGCCATCTGATCTCCATCGAAATCAGCATTATAAGCAGCACATACTAACGGATGTAATTGAATAGCTTTTCCTTCTATTAAAACAGGTTCAAATGCTTGTATTCCTAATCTGTGTAACGTAGGAGCACGATTCAAAAGCACAGGATGTTCTCGAATAACTTCATCTAGTATATCCCATACTATTGCTTCTTCTCTTTCAACCATTTTTTTTGCAGCTTTGATAGTAGTTGCCAATCCTCGAACTTCTAATTTTCCATATATAAATGGTTTAAAAAGTTCTAATGCCATTTTTTTAGGTAAACCACATTGATGTAAACGAAGATAAGGTCCTACCGTAATAACAGATCGTCCTGAATAATCAACACGTTTTCCAAGAAGATTTTGTCGAAATCTACCTTGTTTCCCTTTAATCATATCTGCTAATGATTTAAGTGGTCTTTTATTTGAACCTGTAATTGCTCTTCCTCTTCTACCATTATCTAATAATGCATCTATTGCTTCTTGTAACATTCTTTTTTCATTTCGAACAATTATATCGGGTGCAGCTAAATCTAATAATCTTTTTAATCTATTGTTTCTATTAATGACTCGACGATATAAATCATTTAAGTCAGATGTTGCAAATCTTCCTCCATCTAACGGTACTAATGGTCTTAAATCTGGTGGCAAAACTGGTAAAACAGTTAGAATCATCCATTCAGGTTTATTATGAGATTGTATAAAAGATTCTAATAATTTAATTCTTTTAGTTAATTTTTTTCTCTTTGTTTCAGAGTTAGTATCGTTTAGCTCTATTCTCAAGTTTTCACATTCTTTCACTAAATTTATATCTTTTAGTAAATATTGAATCGCTTCTGCGCCCATTGTTGCCTGAAATTCGTCTCCGAATTCTTCTAACGCATCTAGATATTGTTCTTCAGTTAATATTTGACGTTTTTCAAGATTTGTCATACCTGTTTCGACAACAACATACGATTCAAAATAGAGTACTCTTTCAATATCTCTTAAAGGCATATCTAATAATAAACCGATACGTGATGGTAATGATTTTAAAAACCAAATATGAGCTGTAGGAGAAGAAAGTTCTATATGACCCATTCGTTCACGTCTAACTTTACTTTGTGTAACTTCAACACCGCATTTTTCACAAATTACACCTCGATGTTTTAATCTTTTGTATTTTCCGCATAAACATTCATAATCTTTTACTGGACCAAAAATACGAGCACAAAATAGGCCATCTCGTTCAGGTTTAAATGTACGATAATTAATAGTTTCTGGTTTTTTAACTTCACCAAATGACCAAGATCTAATCATATCAGGTGATGCTAGCGAAATTTTAATAGCATCAAAATCCTCAGTTTTAGTTTGGGCTTTTAAAAATTTTAGTAAATCTTTCACGCATGAGCTCTCGTTGGAGTGAAACTTTTGAAGGTGATAAATCTATAATTTTTTATTGTATATTACTTTAAATTTTATTCATTTTCTAATTCAATATTAATACCTAATGAACGAATTTCTTTTAGCAATACGTTAAATGATTCTGGCATTCCTGGCTCCATTTGATGATTACCATCGACAATATTTTTATACATTTTAGTTCTTCCGTTAACATCGTCGGATTTTACAGTTAACATTTCTTGTAGTGTGTAAGAAGCTCCATATGCTTCTAAAGCCCAAACTTCCATTTCACCAAAACGTTGGCCACCAAATTGAGCTTTTCCTCCTAGTGGTTGTTGAGTAACTAGACTATAAGAACCAGTAGAACGAGCGTGCATTTTATCATCTACTAAGTGATTTAATTTCAGCATATACATGTAACCAACAGTAACAGGTCTTTCAAATTTTTCTCCAGTTCTTCCATCAAAAAGTGAGATTTGTCCAGAAGTAGGTAAATTAGAAAATTTTAACATTTGTTTAATTTCATTTTCTTGTGCTCCATCAAATACTGGAGTTGAAATAGGCATTCCTTTTTTTAAATTTTTTGCCAAATCTAATACTTCTTCATTTGAAAAATTGTCTAAGTTAACTTTTTGTCTCAGATTTTCTCCTAAATCAAAAGCTTTTTGAATAAATTTTCTTAAATTAGACACTTTTTCTTGCTTTTTGAGCATATTGTTTATTTTATCACCTATTCCTTTTGCAGCCATTCCTAAATGGGTTTCTAATATTTGTCCGATATTCATACGAGATGGAACCCCTAAAGGGTTTAAAACGATATCTACTGGTATACCATTTTCATCATATGGCATATCTTCAACAGGATTAATTTTTGAAATTACCCCTTTGTTTCCATGTCGTCCTGCCATTTTATCACCAGGTTGTATTTGACGTTTTACAGCTAAATATACTTTTACTATTTTTAGTACTCCTGGTGAAAGATCATCTCCTTGTGTAATTTTACGACGTTTGTTTTCTATCTTTTTTTCAAATTCTTTTTTTAGTTTATTGTGTTGGTATACAAGTTTTTCTATTTCTTTTTTTTTATTTTGATCTTTAATATCTATTTTTAACCATTTTTCATAGGGTAATTTATTTAAATAATTTTCTTCAATATTAAAAGAAATAAGAGTCTTTTTAATTCTTGAAAATAAGCTTAGTTCAAATATTTTAAATTCTTCTGTTAGATCTTTTTTTGCTTTTTTAAGTTGCATATTTTCAATTTCTAGAGCTCTTTTATCTTTTTTTACACCATCTCTAGTAAAAACTTGTACATCAATGACTGTTCCTGCTACTCCATTAGGAACTCGTAGTGAAGAATCTTTTACATCTGAAGCTTTTTCTCCAAAAATTGCACGCAATAGTTTTTCTTCTGGTGTCAGTTGTGTTTCTCCTTTAGGAGTTACTTTTCCTACCAGTATATCTCCTCCAGTAACTTCTGCGCCGATATAAACTATTCCTGATTCATCTAATTTAGATAGTGCTGCTTCTCCTACATTTGGTATATCAGAACTAATTTCTTCTGGCCCTAATTTAGTATCTCTAGATATGCAGGATAGTTCTTGAATATGAATTGTTGTAAATCGATCTTCTTGAACAACTTTCTCTGAGACTAATATAGAATCTTCAAAGTTGTATCCATTCCATGGCATAAAAGCAACTCGCATATTTTGTCCTAATGCTAATTCTCCTAAATCCGTTGATGGTCCGTCTGCTAAAACATCACCTTTATTAATTTTTTCTCTTAATTTTACGCATGGTTTTTGATTAATACAGGTGTTTTGATTAGAACGAGTATATTTAGTTAAATTATAAATATCTATTCCGGCTTCTCCTATATACGTTTCTTTTTCATTTACTTTAATAATTATACGAGAAGCATCTACATATTGAATAATACCTCCTCTTTTTGCTACTACTGTAACTCCTGAGTCAACTGCGACTGCTCTTTCCATTCCAGTTCCTATTAAAGGTTTATCAGTTTTTAGGGTAGGAACTGCTTGACGTTGCATATTGGCACCCATTAATGCTCTATTTGCATCATCGTGTTCAAGAAAAGGAATTAAAGAAGCCCCAACAGATACAATTTGCTGAGTAGATACATCCATATAATCAACTTGATTACAGTTAAATAAACTAGACTCTCCTTTATGTCTACAAGTGACTAAATCATCAATAAAATAATTGTTTTTATCTATATTAGTGTTCGCTTGTGCAATAACATAATTGCCTTCTTCTATTGCCGATAAATAATGAATTTCATCAGTAATTAAACGATTTTGTACTTTTCGATACGGTGTTTCTAAGAAACCATACGAGTTTGTTCTAGCATATACTGATAAAGAATTTATTAATCCAATGTTTGGTCCTTCTGGTGTTTCTATAGGACATACTCGTCCATAATGAGTTGGATGAACGTCTCTAACTTCAAATCCTGCTCTTTCCCTAGTTAATCCACCAAGTCCTAATGCTGAAATTCTTCTTTTATGTGTAATTTCTGATAATGGGTTGTTTTGATCCATAAACTGGGATAATTGACTGGATCCAAAAAATTCTTTAACAGCAGCAGATATTGGTTTTGCATTAATCATATCTTGTGGCATTAGAGTATCTAAATCGCCTACAGATAATCTTTCTTTAACCGCTCTTTCTACTCTTACTAAACCGATTCTAAATTGATTTTCTGCCATTTCTCCTACTGATCTAATTCGTCTATTACCTAAGTGATCAATATCGTCTACTTCTCCTTTTCCATTTCGAATATCAATTAGTTTTTTTATTACATCTATAATATCTTCTTTATTTAAAGTACCTTTTTCTTCAATTTTTTTGCGAAGTAGAGATCGATTAAATTTCATTCGGCCTACTGAAGAAAGATCGTATCTATCTTCTGAAAAAAATAAATTCTCAAATAAATTTTCTGTTGCTTCTTTTGTCAGTGGTTCTCCAGGTCTCATAACTCTATAAATTTCCATTAATGCACTCATTCGATCGTTAGAGGAATCAATGCGTAGTGTTTCAGAAATATAAGGACCATGATCTAGATCGTTAGTAAAAAGTGTTTCAATAGAAGAGAAATTAGAGTTTTTTAATTTAGTTAATGTTTCCAGAGACAATTCTGTATTAGCTAAAATAATTATTTCACCTGTTTTAGGATCTAAATAATTTTTAGATACTATTCTTCCTAAAATGTATTCTACTGGAACAGTAATAGACTTTATTTTATTTTTTTTTAATTCTTGAATATGTCTTGCAGTAATACGACGACCTTTTTTTACATATATTTTTCCATTTTTTTTAATATCAAAAGATGCGGTTTCGCCGCGTAGTCTTTCTGAAACTAGTTCGAGTTGAATTTTATTATTATTTATATTAAAAATATTTTTTTCAAAAAATAAATCTAATATTTCTTCTGTATTGTAGTCAAGTGCTCGTAAAATAATAGTTACTGGTAGTTTTCTTCGTCTATCAATTCTTACAAATAAATTATCTTTTGGATCAAATTCAAAATCTAACCAAGATCCTCGATAAGGAATGATACGTGCGTTGTATAAAACTTTTCCTGAAGAGTGTGTTTTTCCTTTATCACTATCAAAAAAAACCCCAGGACTGCGATGTAATTGAGATACAACTACTCTTTCTGTACCATTAATTATAAAAGTTCCATTATTAGTCATTAATGGTATTTCACCCATGTATACTTCTTGTTCTTTAATATCTTTAACAGTAGGTTCTAGAACATCACGTTCATAAATGACAAGACGTAACCTTACTCTTAAAGGAGCTGAATAAGTAGCACCTCGTATTTGACATTCCTTGACATCAAATATTGCGTCACCTAAACGATAACCTACATATTGAAGTTCAGAATTTCCATTATATCCACATATAGGAAATACAGAACGAAAAGCTGCTTCTAAGCCATGTTGACCCTGTGGATCTATTTTTATAAATTTTTTAAAAGAGTCGAGTTGAATCGAAAGAAGATATGGTATATCCAAAACTTGAGGACGTTTTCCAAAATCTTTACGAATTCTTTTTTTTTCGGTATAAGAGTAAACCATGGGGTTCCTAAGCTCGCTGACAGATAAATTAAGACTAAAATTGTCTTTCTGTCTGAAGGAGAGACAGTTTTTATTTTTAATAGATTTTTTTTGCAATTTTTTAAAAATTATGCAAATACTATTGATATCAAAACGGCTGGTGAGTTAAAAACACCAGCCATATATGAAGGTTTACTAAATAAAAATATATGATATATTTATTTAATTTCGATTTCAGCTCCAGCATTTTCCAAAGTTTTTTTAAGAGATTCTGCGTCATTTTTACTCATGTTTTCTTTTAATACTATTGGCGCGGATTCTACTAAATCTTTAGCTTCTTTTAGTCCTAAACCAGTTGCACTGCGAACACTTTTTATTACTGATACTTTATTGGGACCAATAGATTTTAGAAAAATATCGAATTCTGTTTTTTCTTCAACTATACTTTTTTCATTATTGTTATTAGAATTCATAGACATGTTTGCAGAAACTCCAAACTTTTTTTCCATTGCGGAGATAAGTTCTACAACGTTCATAACAGACATTTCTGATACAGCTTCTAAAATTTGTTCTTTAGTAATAGACATAGCAATCATTCCTAATGACAATTAGAATTATTTTAGATGTTTTGTAATACATCAAAAATAATAACCTCTTTTTAAGAGGTTTCTTTTTTCTCTTTTATAGCAGATAATGTATAAATGAGTTTACCGGCAATCGATATTTTTAGTATTAGTAAAAGTTTTCCTATTGCTTCTTCATAAGTAGGCATATCTGCAAGTTGATTGATTTCTAATTCAGATAATAATTTACCTTCAAAAGCTGCTCCTGTAATTTTAAATTGTTTATTTTTTTTTTCAAATTCTTTAAATAATCTTGCACCGCTGCCTGGATGTTTTGTAGAATAGGCAATGAAAGTAGAACCTTTTAATTTTTTTTTTAAACATTCAAAATTAGTATTTTTAATAGCTAAAGATAAAAGAGTATTTCGAACAATACTCATTTCAACGCCAACTTCACGGCCGGATTTTCGAAGTTGATTGATTTTGTTGACAGATATACCTTGAGAATTGGCGATTATTGCTGACAATGCTAAATTAGAAATTTGATTTATTTTAGAAACAATTGTTTTTTTTTTACTAAGATTTAAAGCCATTTATCGTATTCTCCTGTAATTTGATGGAGAGAAAAGATTTTTAGTTAATTATTAAAAATTTTTTAGCATTATCGTATAGTACGATTTTAAAAATTTATTGAATAATAATATTGAAATTTAGATGTTTTAAAAATGCTCAATTAAAATTAATTGTGGCATTTTTCAAAATGGGGCTATTATTATAAATAAATTTTTTTCTATCGTAAAGTAAAAAAATTTAATTATATAGATAAACTAGATTGATCGAGCATTAATCCTATACCCATAGTACTCGATAAAACAATTTTTTTTATGTATATTCCCTTTGATTGAGGTGGTTTTGCTTTTTTTATGGATTCTAAAAAAACATTGAAGTTTTCTTTTATTTGATTTTTTTCGAAGTTGATTCGACCGATCGTAGCATGAATAATTCCATTTTTGTCATTTCGATAACAAACTTGTCCTGTTTTAGCATTTTTAATTGCTTCTTCGATATTTGTTGTTACGGTACCTAATTTTGGATTAGGCATTAAACCTCTAGGTCCTAATATATGTCCTAATTGAGTAACAATTTTCATAGCATCTGGTGACGCAATAGCTGTATGGAATTTAATACCTTCTTTTTTTATTTTTTCAGCTAAATCTTCCATTCCTATAAATTCTGCACCTGCTTTTTTTGCTATTGTAACGTTATCTCCTTGAGTGAACACAGCTACTTTAATACAACGTCCTATTCCATGAGGTAATATAGTTGAACCACGAATGTTTTGATCTGATTTTTTCGGATTAATGCCTAAATTAATGGCAACATCAATGCTCTCAGTAAAATTTACATTTGATGATTTTTTTAATAATTGTATTAATTCGTCAATATAATATAGTTTTTCAAACTTTATCTCACTTTTAATTTTCTTCATGCGTTTATTAATTTTTTTCATTTTAGTCCTCAATAATTAAACCCATAGATTTAGCTGTTCCTTCAATAGATCGAATCATACTGTGAATATTTGAACCAGTCATATCATTTTTTTTAATATTTGCTATTTCTTCAACTTGTAATTTTGTTATTTTTCCTTTTATTTCTGTCTTTGGTTTACTAGAACCTGATTTTATTCCAGCGGCTTTTTTTAATAAAACAGATGCTGGAGGTGTTTTTGTGATAAATGTAAATGATCGATCAGAATATACTGTAATAATTACTGGTATTGGTAAACCTTTTTCTATATTTTCTGTTTTTGTGTTAAATAATTTACAAAAATCCATAATATTTACTCCTTTTTGTCCTAATGCAGGTCCTATTGGTGGACTCGGATTAGCCATTCCTGCAGCAACTTGAAGCTTTATGTAAGATTGTATTTTTTTTGCCATTTTTAAATTTCTCTTTTAAAGAATGTTAATTTTTTTCAACTTGTCTAAAATCTAATTCTACAGGAGTTGCTCTACCAAAAATAGAAACAGATACTTTTAATCTGCTTTTTTCATAATCTACTTCTTCAACAACACCATTAAAATCTGCAAATGGACCGTCGTTAACACGAATCATTTCTCCTGGTTCAAATAAAGTTTTTGGTCTTGGTTTGTCTCCAATTTGACGTAATCTATTAATGATAATTTCTACTTCTTTATCACTAATTGGTGATGGTTTATCTGATTTTCCTCCTATAAATCCTAATACTCTAGGAACATTTTTTATTAAATGCCAAGTGGAATCTGTCATATTCATGTGAATTAAAACATATCCTGGAAAAAATTTATATTCACTTTTTCTACGTTGTCCACCTCGTATTTCGATAACTTCTTCTGAAGGAATCATGATTTCTCCAAAAAAATCATCCATTTTATTTAATTTAACATGCTCTTTTATTGATTGTGCTACTTTACCTTCAAAACCAGAAAATGCTTGTAATACATACCATTTTTTTTTTAGACTCTCATGCATTTTTAAAACCTTAAACTAATAATAAATGCTATTAAACGAAATATGATACTATCAAGACCCCATAAAAGTAGAGATATTACTATCGTCACAGAAATAATAATAAATGTTGTATATAAAGTTTCTTTATATTGAGGCCAAGTTATTTTTTTCATTTCATTCTTTGACGCTTTAATATATAAAAAAATTTTTTTTATCTTTTTTGTGTATACAGCAATACTGATTGCAAAGCTAATTAACAAAGTGACTATAAATGTACGAGTAAAAAATCCTACTTTATCAAAAAAATTATTGATAAAGAAAGATGTAATAAAAATTACAATTATAAAAAACCACTTTATTTTTTCTAAATGTTTATCTTTTTTTTGATTAGGAATGCGAATGTTCATAGTTTCTCTTAAAAATTATAAAAATAAAACAATAATATAGAAAAAATATGTTAACTTTTTTAAAGTTTTATATATAAAAAAATATTTATTTTTATTCGTATTACTACATACTATTTTAGTATGTAGTATACATTATTCTATATTTTTACATATTGTTGTATATTTTTTTAAAAAAAACTATTCAGCTATCTAGTAATTCAGCTATCTAGTAATAGAGAGATTTTAGTATAAGTGAATTTAGAAATATAGAAAATCTTAAAGTATTTAGGTGAGATTTTTTTGGTTTAATGATTTAAAAAAATTTTTTGAAAAGTAATTTTTTCAAATGTATGCAATTTAGGTGATACTTTATTTTTGAGAAAGTATAAAGTTTTATGCTGATACCCAGGTTTGAACTGGGGACCTCACCCTTACCAAGGGTGTGCTCTACCTACTGAGCCATATCAGCGTAAAAAACTTTAAAATACATTTTTTTAAGCGGTCAGCGGGAATCGAACCCGCATCATCAGCTTGGAAGGCTGAGGTAATAGCCATTATACGATGTCCGCATTTTTTTGGTGGGAGAAGGATTCGAACCTTCGAAGTCTTAGACGGCAGATTTACAGTCTGCTCCCTTTGGCCGCTCGGGAACCCCACCTTGTTAAGTTATGCCGGCTACCGGAATCGAACTGGTGACCTACTGATTACAAGTCAGTTGCTCTGCCTGCTGAGCTAAGCCGGCTTTAATTTTTATTTAAAAGATATTTTAATAAATTTAATCTTATATTATATTATTTTTGATTTTTATTGCAAGTTTTTTTAAGAAATAATTTTAAGTAAATATGATAAGTGTTAAATATATTTATATAAAATCTTATTTAAATTTATACTTTAAATAAAAATCGTTGAAATATTTTATAATAATTTTATCTTTCCTGAAGAATTAATAAAATCTATTTCAGGTTCTAAGTATATTTTAAATTTTTTTAAAATGCATCTTTGTATTATTTGAGCTAATCTCAAAATTTCTTTTGAATTTGCTTTTTTTAGATTGATTAATATAAGTTTTTGTTTTTTATAAATTGCTGCATCACCAATTTGCATATTTTTAAAATTACATTTTTCAATTAACGCAGCAGCAGACATTTTTATAAAGCCATTTTTTTGAAAATAATACGGAATATTGTATGAAGATAAAATTTTTTTTGCTTTTTCAAGTGCGATAATAGGATTTTTAAAAAAACTACCTGCATTTCCTAATCTTTTAGGGTTAGGTAGTTTTTCTTTTCTTATTTGACATACTATATTAAATATTTTATAAGCGTTTATTTTTATTATTTTTCTATTTTTTAAAAGAGCAGGAAAAATAATAGGTTTCCATTTTTTTTGTATTTTTATACCAACTGCAACAATTGCGTATCCATGATTGTATTGGGATTTAAAAATACTACTTCGATAAGAAAAATTACATATTTTTTTTTTCAATCTAATTATATTATTTTCTTCTAAAGAAATAACGTCTACATACTGACATATATTTTTTAGTTCTAAACCATAAGCACCAATATTTTGAATAGCTGCTGATCCTACTGAACCAGGAATTAAAGCTAAGTTTTCTAATCCGAATAGGCCCATTCGTAATGTGTATTTAACTAAATCATGCCATTTTTCTCCTGAAAAAACATGTAATAGCCAAATGTTTTTTTGTTCTTGAATTTTTATTCCCTTTATGCGGTTAATAATAACTATCCCTTTATAATTTTCTAAAAATAGTACGTTGCTTCCTTCACCTAAAATTATATAAGGAATATTAGATTCTTTGCATTTTTGCCATATATCAACTAATGATTGAATTGTATTAACAAAAATAATTTTTTTTGCTGTTACATCTATTGAAAATGTATTTAAATCTTTTAAAGATTGAGAAGAGTTTTTTTTTTGTACATAAAATTTTAAATACTAACGTAGTTTTTTTTTTTAAATTTTTAAATAAAAATATAATTCTTTAAAATCTAAAAAAGTTAATATAAATTTGATGTATAATATATCAAAAACATTGAGTTGTAACTATCAAATTTTAATGGAACTTTTAATAATGAATTTTGTAAATCAATATCATCAAGATATAATTAAGAAAAAATTAGAAAATTTAAATAATACTGTTCAATGTTCTTTTGAATTTTTTCCTCCTAAAAGCTTAGATGCAGAAAAAAAATTATTATCTTCAGCTTTAAAATTAAGTGAATTAAAACCATTTTTTTTTTCTGTCACTTATGGAGCAAATAGTGGAGAACGAGAAAAAACTTATAACGTTGTAAAAGAAATACATGAAAAAACAGGTGTTAAAACAGCTGCTCATCTTACTTGTGTAGACTCTACGTTAAATGAATTAAAAGAAATAGCAAAATTTTATTGGGAAAATGGTATTCGAAGTATAGTTGCTTTAAGAGGCGACGCTCCAAAAAAATTATATCAACATAAAATATATGCTTTAGATTTAGTTTTATTATTAAAGAAAATTGCTGATTTTGATATTTCTGTAGCTGCTTATCCAGAAATACATCCAGAAGCGAAAAACGCTCAATCTGATATTTTGAATTTAAAAAAGAAAGTTGATGCTGGTGCAAATAGAGCAATTACTCAATTTTTCTTTAATGTTGAAAGTTATTTACGTTTTCGAGATAATTGTATAAAAAATAATATAAATATTGAAATTGTACCCGGTATATTACCAATTTATAATTTTGAGCAACTAAAAAAGTTTTCTAGTATGACGAATGTTAGTATTCCTAAATGGATGTTTAAAATGTTTCATGGATTAGAGGGCGATTTAAAAGCTCAGAAAATTATAGGTGCGAGCATAGTTATAGATATGATAAAAGTTTTATCTGATGAAGGAATAAACAATTTTCATTTTTATACTTTAAATCAATCAGATGTAGTATATTCTATATGCCATATGTTTGGTTTTAAAAATTAATTTTTCAAAGTTTTTTTGCACTTAATAACAAAATTTTTTTATTAGTGTTTTTATAATATTTTTAGTGGGTTTAATAAAAGAACAGTCTAAATATTCGTCTGCATGATGCGCTTGTTCAATAGATCCTGGTCCTAATATTAAAGTTGGTGCAATTTTTTCAAGAAAAGGAGCTTCAGTGCAATAATTAGCAGTTATTGGAGTTAATTGACATGAATTTTCTATTTTTTTAATAATTTTACTTTCTTTAGGAAATTCATATGGAGGTACAGAAAAAAAAAGATTTTTTAAAAAAATGCGATTAGGCCATTTTTTGAAAATCTTCTGTAAGACTTCTTGAACTAAAATTTCAATTTGTGTTAAAGTCAATCCAGGTATAGGTCGTATTTCAAATTTTAAGTTACATAATGCACAAATTCGATTAATTGCATTACCTCCATTTATAGAAGAAAAATTCATAGTGGGATACGAAATAGAAAATTCTTTATGAAAATATTTTTTTCTTAAATATACTTTTAATTTAAGTAGTTTCTTTATAATTAAATACATAATTTCAATGCTGTTAATACCATTAGAAGGGGAGCTAGAATGACCCGTTTTACCAATAACATCAATAGAATAAGAGATATGTCCCTTATGTGCTTTGACTAATTGTAAAGATGTTGGTTCTCCAATGACAATACAGTCTGGTTTTATATTTGTAGATTTGATAAAATATCTTGCTCCTGACATATCAGTTTCTTCGTTTGCAGTAGCAAGAACATAAATTGGTTTTTTGATTTTTTTTATGCTTTTTGTGCTTAGTACGTCCAGTATAAAAGCAAAAAAACCTTTCATGTCTACTGCACCTAATCCATATAATTTATTGTTTTTTTCAGTTAATTTAAAAGGATCTTTCGTCCATAAATTTGCGTCAAAGTCAACAGTATCTGTATGTCCAGAAAGCAAAAGACCTCCCTTTCCATTACCAAAAGAGGCTAACATATTAAATTTTTTTGTATTCGGGATATTTTGTATTTTTACTGTAAATTTTAATTCAGAAAAATAATTAGAAAGTAAATCAATTAAAATTTTATTACTTTGATCAAGTTTTTTATCTTGACTACTGATAGTAGGTATTTTAATTAATGATTCATATATTTTAATAAAAGAAGGTATTTTTCTTATCATTTAAGTAATTTATTAGTTTTTTTTTATAACTTAGAATTCATTTTAATTATAATATAAAAAATATCAATAAAATTTAATAATTAATAAAATACATTTTTTTAAAAAGTTAATAATTTTTTAAAATTTTTATTTTTAAGGTTTATCAATCTATGTTGAATGTGTTAATTGTTGGTGCTAGTGGATATGCTGGTGCAGAATTAGTTAATTATATTAACCGTCATATGTTTTCTAAAATTAAAAAAATTTTTGTTTCAGAAAATAGTTCGAGTATAGGTAAATTATTTTCAGAATTGCATCAACAGTTTACAAATATTATAGATTTACCGTTTGAAGCAATTAGTAGTTCTACTTTAATTGATAAAGATATTGATGCTGTTTTTTTAGCTACAGATCATAATGTTAGTCACTCTCTTGTGCCTTTTTTTTTATCTCTTAATTGCGTTGTTTTTGATTTGTCTGGTGCTTATCGAGTTCAAGATACTGACATTTATTCAAAGTATTATGGATTTTCTCATAAATACCAAGATGTTTTAAAAAAATCTGTATATGGATTACCTGAATGGAATCAGAAAGAAATTAAAAAATCTCAATTAGTAGCTTTACCAGGATGTTATGCAACATGTATACAATTAGCATTAAAACCTCTTATAAAAGCAAATTTTTTAGAAAAAAAATTTATTCCTATTATTAATGCTATAAGCGGTGTCAGTGGAGCTGGTAGGAAAGCTAATATTAATAATAGTTTTTGTGAAGTTAGTTTGCATCCATATAATGTTTTTACTCATCGCCATACTCCTGAAATTATAGAGCATTTAGGTATTCCAGTAATTTTTATTCCTCATTTAGGTTCTTTTTCACGTGGAATTATTGCTACTATTACGTGTCAGTTAAAAACTGATTTTAGATTGCAAGATATTTATAATTTATATAATACAGTTTATAAAGAAAAACCATTGATTCGAATATATCAAAAAAATTTTCCTAGTATTAAAGCTGTGGTAAAGTTACCTTTTTGTGATATCGGATTTGCAATTAAAGATAAACATATTGTTATTATAGCTGCTGAAGATAATTTATTGAAAGGTGCAGCTGCACAAGCCGTACAATGTTTTAATATTCGTTTTGGATTTTCCGAAATTGAATCAATTATTTAAATGAGGTGTTTTTTGATGATGAATCCTTTGGTTATTAAATTAGGTGGAGTTCTTTTAGAAAGTGATGATGCAATGATGCGTTTGTTTAAAGCGCTTCTTGATTATCAAAAATCTAATAAACGACATATTTTAATAATTCATGGAGGGGGGCGATTAATTGATAATCTGATGAATAGATTATCATTGCCTGTTGAGAAAAAAAATGGTTTGCGAATTACTGAATCTGAACATATTAATATTATTACCGGTGCTCTAGCAGGAACAGCTAATAAAATTCTACTTTCATGGGCATTAAAATATAAAATCAATGCTATTGGTTTATGTTTGGCAGATGGAAAAAGTGTAAATGTAGAAAGATTAGATCAAAAATTAGGTCATGTAGGAAAAGCTAAACCAGGTTCTCCTCTTTTTTTAACAAAATTATGTGAGCAAGGTATTTTACCAATCATTAGTTCTATAGGTATTACAGATAATGGTTTATTAATGAATGTTAATGCAGATTTGGCAGCTACGGCTTTAGCTACCACCTTGGAAGCAAATTTAATTTTGTTGTCTGACATAAGCTCAATATTAGATGGTAAAGGTCAAAGAATTCCAGAAATTAATTCCTCTCAAGCTAAAAAATTAATATCTCAGGGTATTATTACTAATGGTATGATTGTTAAAGTTAACGCAGCTTTAGAAGCAGCACGCGTTTTGCAGCGTCCTATAGATATTGCTAGCTGGCAGAAGACAGATGAACTTAAATTATTATTTAATGGTATAAACATTGGTACTCGAGTTTTAGTATAGTCTAATTATAATAGGTTTTAAAAATATTATGAATAACTTTAAAAAAGTCGTTTTAGCATATTCAGGTGGTTTAGATACTTCGGCAATTATTCCTTGGTTAAAGGAAAATTATCATGTTGATGTCGTAGCATTTGTAGCAGATATAGGTCAATCCAAAGAAGATTTAAAAGGTATTGAAAAAAAAGCACTTCAATCTGGTGCAATTGATTGCTGTGTTTTTGATTTAAAAGAAGAATTTATAAAAGAATACGTATATCCAGTTTTAAAAACAGGTGCTTTATATGAAGGAAATTATTTATTAGGTACAGCAATGGCTAGACCTATTATTGCTAAGAAACAAGTAGAATTTGCTTCCAGTATTCAAGCAAAAATTTTATGTCATGGTGCTACTGGTAAAGGTAACGATCAAGTTCGTTTTGAGATAGCTTATGCAGCATTAGCACCTCATATGAAGGTAATTGCTCCGTGGCGTGAATGGAATCTGCATTCAAGAGAATCATTGCTAGAATATTTACGCAAAAAAAATATTTCAACATCAGCAACTTTAGAAAAAATTTACAGCAAAGATGAGAATGCTTGGCATATTTCCACAGAAGGAGGTTTACTTGAAGACCCTTGGAATAAACCAAATAAAGATTGTTGGAATTGGACAGTAGAGCCAGAAGATGCTCCAGAACAACCAGAATACGTTTTATTAACAGTAAAAAAAGGTTCTGTTATATGCGTGAACAACGAATTTTTAACTCCTTTAAAATGTGTAGAAAAATTAAATAAGATTGGTTCTAAACATGCTATAGGAAGAATAGATATTGTTGAAAATAGACTTATTGGTATTAAATCTAGAGGTTGTTATGAAACTCCAGGTGGCACTATTATTAGTGTGGCTCTTAGAGCAATTGAACAATTAGTGTTTGATCGAGAAAGTTTTAACTGGAGAGAAAAAATTGGTTTAGAGATGTCTTCGGTAATTTATGATGGACGTTGGTTTACTCCAATTCGTGAATCATTACAAGCTGCTGCAGACGCTTTATCGTCTGAAGTAAACGGTGAAGTTGTTTTAAAATTATATAAAGGAAGTGTAATTCCTGTACAAAAAAAATCTTCAAATTCTTTGTATTCTGAAGAATATGCAACTTTTGGTGAAGATGAAGTTTATAAGCATTCTGATGCTGAAGGTTTTATTCGTCTTTTTTCTCTTTCTTCTAGAATACGTGCTCAAAACAAGTTAAAATAAAAAATATAAATATTTCTTATTTTTAATTAATTTTTTAATAATTCTTATAGAGAAAATATATGTCGCTTTGGGGTGGAAGGTTCCTTGACGAATCTAATAAAAAATTTAAAATATTTAATAGTTCTTTACATTTTGATTATATTTTAGCTAAAGAGGATATATTTGCATCTATTGCTTGGTCTAAATCTCTTGTTGAAGCTGGTGTTTTAACGCAAGAAGAGCAAAAAAAAATAGAATCTGCATTAGTTTTTTTAAAAAAAGAAATTTATAACAATCCAAAAAAAGTTCTTGAAAGTGATTATGAAGATATTCATAGTTGGATAGAGGCTAATCTTATTAAAAAAATAGGAGAATTAGGTAAAAAACTGCACACTGGTCGAAGCAGAAATGATCAAATTACAACTGATTTAAAATTGTGGTGCAAAAAGAAAATTTTTGTTTTATTAGATTCTATTATTAATTTACAAAAAAATTTTGTTTTTGTAGCTGAATCAAATTATGATGCCATAATGCCCGGTTACACTCATTTGCAACGTGCTCAACCAATTACCTTTTCTTATTGGTGTTTAGCTTATATACAAATGTTAAAACGCGATGCTAGTCGTTTGAAAGATATCTTGAAAAGATTAGATGTAAGTCCATTAGGTTCTGGTGCTTTATCTGGAACAGCGTGGAATATTAATAGAACAAAGCTGGCTATATCGATGGGTTTTAATTCCGCGACTAATAATGCACTTGATAGTGTCTCTGATAGAGATTACGTTATAGAATTATTATCTGCTTCTTCAATTAGTATGACTCATTTGTCTCGATTTTCAGAAGATTTGATTTTTTTTAATTCGAATGAAGCTAATTTTGTTGAATTATCAGATTCCATTACATCTGGTTCATCTTTAATGCCTCAAAAAAAAAATCCAGACGCATTAGAAATTATACGTTCTAAATGTGGTCGTGTTCATGGTGCTCTAGTATCTATTTTAGTTGTTTTAAAATCTCTTCCTTTATCCTACAATAAAGATCTTCAAGAAGACAAAGAAAGTCTTTTTGACTCTCTTAAAACTTGGAACGATTCTTTATCTATAGCTACTTTGATTTTAAAAAATATAAAATTAAATCGTCTATCATGTCGTAAAGCTGCAGAAAAAAGCTATTCCAACGCAACAGAAATTGCAGATTATTTAGTAAAAAAAGGTATGACTTTTCGTGAAGCACACAATGTATCTGGTCAATTAGTTCTTCGAGCTATTAATGAAAAAAAATCTTTAAATAATTTAGATTTATCTGTATTTCAACAGTATAGTACTCTTATTACTGATGATATATATGAAAATATCACTCTAGAATCCTGTCTTGAAAAGAGATCTTCTAAAGGAGGAGTGGCTCTAAATGAGATACGTAAACAGATTATAAAAGAAAAGATAAGATTAAATATTTTATAATAAAAAAGTGATTATTTAATTAAAATATTTTTTATATTTTTATATAAAATGTTTTTAAACTATGAAATATAGGATTTTTATTGTATGAAAGATATATTATTTTTTATTTCTAACAACTTGGTACTTAGTTTTATATGGTTTTTTTTTCTTATTTTAATAATTTTTTTAAGTACTAAAAATATGTTTTTAAAATCTAAAATCATTAATAACTTTCATGCAATAAAATTAATAAATCAAAAAAATGCTATTGTAATTGATACGCGATCCGTTGAATTATATAATTCTTGTCATATTGTAAACGCTATTAATGTTCCGTTGAAAAATATTTGTTCAAGCAAGATAAAAGAATTAAATTTATCTAAATCTATTCCGATTATTCTTATAATAGATTCATTAGATTATCATGATAAATATATTAAAAAATTTATTAAATATGGATTAGATAGAATTTTTTTTTTAAAAAATGGCATGGATGCTTGGAATAGAGAAAATTTACCTACTACTTTTAATAAAAAAAATAGTTTTCTAAATTAAACTGTTAAAATTAAGAATTAAAAATTCAATTTTTTTTTTTAATATTTAAACTATAAATTTTATTAATTTTAATGGATTCTATATGTCAGAAAAACAATTAAAAGAGAAATCTTTTGAAATTCAAAGAATTTATATAAAAGATGCTTCTTTTGAAGCTCCAAATACTCCGAAGATTTTCCATAAGAAATGGGATCCTACGATAAAGTTTAATTTGAGTACAGTTTCTAAAAAACTAAAAACAAATATTTTTGAGACGATTTTACAAGTAAGAGTAATAGTAAAAAGTGAAGAAAACTTAGTTTTCTTATGTGATGTTCATCAGGTAGGTATTTTTTTTATTTCTTGTTTAAATGAACAAGAGTTGAAACATTGTTTAGGCTCTTATTGTCCAAATATTTTATTTCCTTATGCTAGAACATGTATATCTAGTTTAGTTTCTTATGGTAGCTTTCCACAATTAAATTTATCACCTATTAATTTTGATGATATTTTTTATAAAAATTTAGAATATGAAAAAAATAATTCTAATGAAAAGGATAACTTTTAAGTTTTTTTAATTTTATATATAAAAGTAATTTGCTTTAAATATTGTTTCTAAGGAGAAAAGAATGTGTTCTTTAGAAGTTTTAGAATTATGGAATATGATAAAATATGAAGCGCAAAGTGTATTGCAAAAAGAGCCAATCTTATCAAAGTTTTGTCAAGAAAGTATATTAAATCATAACAAACTAAGTCATTCTTTAAGTTATATATTATCTAATAAATTATCAACATCGATGATATCTAAAAAAAATATATATAGTGTTTTTAAAAAAATATATTCAAATAATTTATTCATAATTAATGCTGTAGTTAAAGATATAAAAGCAGTATTAGAACGGGATCCAGCTGTAAAGAATTGTTTAACCCCTTTTTTATATTTAAAAGGTTTTCAGGCTTTAGAGGCATATAGATTAAGCAATTATCTTTGGAATACAAAAAAATATGAGTTATCTACCTATTTGCAAAGTAGAATATCTACTGTTTTTTCAGTAGATATTCATCCTGCTGCATCTATTGGTTCTGGAATTATGCTTGATCATGCAACTGGTATTGTTATTGGAGAAGGTGTAATCATAGAAAATGATGTTTCTATTTTTCATTCAGTAACTTTAGGTGGAACAGGTAAAAACAGCAGTAAAAATAGACATCCTACAATCAGAAAAAAAGTTATTATAGGAGCTGGAGCAAAAATATTAGGTAATATTGAAGTTAGTCAAGGAGTAAAAGTAGGAGCGGGATCTGTAGTTTTGAAAAATATCCCCCCATTTGTTACTGTTGCTGGTGTTCCGGCTAAAATTATAAACGAAAATAAAACTGGTAAAAAAATTTTTTTTCAAGAGGAAAAAAATAATTTAATACATCATTTAGAATATTTTCAATATGGAGAAGGTATTTAATATATATTTTTTTTGAAATTAAAACTCCTGTTTTTTTTAAAAATATAATTGATGTGCTACTATTTTTTCTACAGAAGTTTTATTTTCGACAATATTATATACATCTTTCATTCTAATCATCTAGAAAACTGCGAAGTACTTCTGATCTACTTGGATGACGGAGTTTTCTTAGTGCCTTGGCTTCTATTTGTCTTATTCTTTCTCGAGTTACATCAAACTGTTTTCCAACTTCTTCTAAAGTGTGATCAGTATTCATATCAATTCCAAAACGCATGCGAAGTACTTTTGCTTCACGAGCTGTAAGACCTGATAAAACATCATGTGTTGCTGACCTTAAACTTTCAGATGTTGCTGAATCAAGTGGCAGTTCTAATGTTGTGTCTTCTATAAAATCTCCTAAATGTGAATCATCGTCATCTCCGATAGGTGTTTCCATAGATATAGGTTCTTTAGCTATCTTTAAAACTTTTCTAATTTTATCTTCAGGGATTAGCATTTTTTCAGAAAGTTCTTCTGGAGTTGGTTCTCGTCCTATTTCTTGCAACATTTGTCTAGAAATTCGGTTAAGTTTGTTAATAGTTTCTATCATATGTACAGGGATTCGAATAGTTCGTGCCTGGTCTGCGATAGAACGAGTAATTGCTTGTCTAATCCACCAAGTTGCATAAGTTGAAAACTTATATCCTCGACGATATTCAAATTTGTCCACTGCTTTCATAAGCCCAATATTACCTTCTTGAATTAAATCTAAAAATTGTAGTCCTCTGTTGGTATATTTTTTTGCAATAGAAATAACTAATCTTAAGTTAGCTTCTACCATTTCTTTTTTTGCTCTTTTTGCTTTTGCTTCTCCAATAGACATTCTTTTGTTAATATCTTTAACTTGCTCAATTGTTAAACCTGTTTCCTTTTCTATTTGACTTAATTTTTTCATACTGGAAAAAACTTTTTCTTTAATTTCTTCTAATTTTTCAGACCAGGGTTGATTTGAATTTTGTTCTTTTTTAAACCAGTTTTCATCAGTTTCTTTTCCTGAAAAAATCTTTAAAAAAATTTTTTTAGGAATATTACATTCTTCAGTACATAGTTTCATAATTATTTTTTCTTGTATTCTAACTCTATCCATCATTTTACGCATGTTATTAACTAAATGATCAAATTGTTTTGGAACTAACCTAAATTGTTTAAAAATTTCTGAAAGATTATAAATTTCTAATAATGAATCTTTATGATTTCTATTTTTATTTTTAATTGTATTGCTTGTATTGGTATATTGTTTGCGTAATTCTGTGAATTTTTCGTTAGCTAGTTCTGGATCAATGCTATTTTCGTCTTCGTTTTCGTCTTCGTTTTCGTCTTCGTTTTCGTCTTCGTTTTCGTCTTCGTTTTCGTCTTCGTTTTCGTCTTCGTTTTCGTCTTCGTTTTCATTATTATCATCAGTTATATCTTTCAAAATATCAGAACCAATCTGAATTGTTGACGTAGGATGAGAAAAAATTTCCTCTGCGTTTGGATCTACAAAGCCTGTTATTATATCAGATAATCGTATTTGACCAGTTTTAATTCGATCATATTGTTCGAGTAGATAAGTAATAGCTTCTGGATATTCTGATACAGAAGATTGAACTTGATTAATTCCTTCTTCAATTCGTTTAGCGATATCAATTTCTCCCTCTCTAGTCAGTAGTTCAACAGTTCCCATTTCTCTCATGTACATGCGAACTGGATCCGTAGTTCTTCCTAATTCGGATTCAACACTTGATAGAACTTGTGTAGCTGCTTCAACTGCGTCTTCGTCTGTATCTGTATTTATTTCATTTAAAATTAAATCGTCTGCGTCGGGCGCTTCTTCGACAACTTGAATTCCCATATCATTAATCATCTGAATGATGTCATCGATTTGTTCAGAATCAATAATTTCTTCTGGAAGATGATCGTTAACTTCGGCGTAGGTTAAATACCCTTGCTCCTTACCATGTGTAACAAGCAGCTTAAGTTGTGACTGTGGGTTTTGCTCCATAGGAAAATATCCAAATTTTGTTGATATAATGAATATTAATTGACTTTTTTAGTCAATAATGAATAAAAATTTATTTTTTTTTTAACTTGTATTAAAAAAATTTTAATTAATATTTTTAAATGTTTTTTACTTGTCATATAAAAAATTATTTTTTTTTGATAATATTTTATTAATAGACCAAATTTCTTTTTTTTCGTCTATTGTTAGTCCTTCAATTCTTTCTTTTGCAATTAATTTTTCTTGTTTTTTTTCTAAAATTTTGCTATATGTATTTTTTAATAAATCTAAAAACATATTTTGAATTTTTTCTTTAATAATCATATGATCCCATTTAGATAAAATTTTTAAAATATTAATTATTTTACTGTGTCTGTAAAACTCTAATAATTGACCTGTATTAAAATCTGGATTATTAGAACATGTTTTTAAAATTTCTAAAAAAATAGGAAGTCCTTTTATTTTTTCATTTTCAAATTTTTTTGTTGAAGGTACTAATTTTGCTAAATTAGGATTTTGAATAAGTAAACCTATAAGAGTTCGCATAGGAGTATACTTAATTTGAAATTGTAAACTTTTACTTTTTCTTTCTTTTTCGTATAAAAATTTTTCAAATTGATAATCATCTAAAATCCCTATTATTCTAGCTAATATTTGTCGTAAGTAAATTCTTATTGTATCACTAGATATGCAATTTATTAAAGGTAGAGCACGCACGCTTAAGTGAAATTTATCATCGTTAGATGATAAGTCAACGTTTTTTAAAATATTTTTAAAAAAAAACTTTGACATTGTAAGAGCATTATCAATTCGTAATTGAAATTTTTTTTTCCCTTCTTTTTTTATAATAGTATCTGGATCTTCGTTTTTAGGTAACATTATAAATTTTATACTTTTTTTATCAGATATATATGGCAATGCAATTTTTAAAGCTCTCCAAGAAGCATTTCTTCCTGCATCGTCACCATCATAACAATATATAACTGTATTAGTGTGACGAAAAAGTATCTGTATATGTTCTTTTGTTATAGATGTACCTAATGATGAAACTGCATATTCAATGTTATATTGTGTTAACATGATAACATCTATATATCCTTCTACAACTAATAGATATTTCGGTTTAGAGTGTTTTTTTTTAACTTGATACAATCCATAAATTTGTTTTCCTTTATGAAAAATATCAGTTTCATGTGAATTAAGATATTTTGGTAAAATGTGATTTGTTATAGAACGTCCGCCAAAACTTGTAATTCTTCCATGTTGATCATGTATAGGAAAAATTATGCGCCCTTGAAAAGGATCATATACATCTCCTTTTTTATTAGTAGAAATTATTTTATAATGTAATAAATCTTGCTCAAAATCTTTTTTTAGACTAAATTTTTTAGAAAAAAAACTCCATTTATTACTTGAAAATCCGATGCAAAAAATATTAATCATATTTTTATTAATTCCTCTTTTAATTAAATATTTATTTGCTGAATCAGTAAAAATAATGTTTTTTTGATAAAATTTAGATATTTTATTCATTAATAAATACAATTTTTGTTTTTTTAGATAATTCTTTTTTTCAATTATACCTTTTTTATCAAATGGAACTTCAACACTATGCATTGTAGCAAGTTCTTCAATACTTTCTACAAAATTTAAATTATCATAGTTTATTAAAAAATCAATTGCATTTCCATGTGCATTACATCCAAAACAATAATAGAATTGTTTTTCATAACTTACAGTAAAAGATGGAGTTTTATCATTGTGAAAAGGACAATGAGTTTGATAATTTTTGCCATTTTTTTTTAATTTTATTCGTGTTTCTATCAATTCAACAATGTTAGTTCGAAATAATAATTCATTAATGAAATA
Organism: Buchnera aphidicola (Rhopalosiphum maidis); assembly: GCF_003671935.1. NCBI lineage: Bacteria > Pseudomonadati > Pseudomonadota > Gammaproteobacteria > Enterobacterales > Erwiniaceae > Buchnera > Buchnera aphidicola. The sequence continues at coordinate 73,793 of NZ_CP032759.1, read as the reverse complement.
TTTAGGTATTTTCCCGGACATATATTTTTATATGGTAGAATAAAATTCCGTTCTTAAAAAAGAACGGTTTTTTAGTTTTTTTGTTTTTAAGAAATATTTTAATACATACGAATACGTCTTGCATTTTCTCGTGTAAGCTTTTTTGCAAGACGTTTAATAGCAGAAGCTTTAGCACGTTTTCTTTCAGTAGTGGGTTTTTCGTAAAATTCTCTTCTTCGAATTTCAGCTAAAATACCAGCTTTTTCACAAGATCGTTTAAATCGGCGAAGTGCTACATCAAAGGGTTCATTTTCACGTACTTTTATTATTGGCATTCAAATTTTACCTCTATTATTTATTTTTGATAAGTATAAAAAATTAATAATTAATGTTTTAAATATAGAATAGATCCTATCTTAATTAGGATTATTTTGTAAAGTATCACTTTATTTTATTTATTTTGATTTTTAAATTTTTTTTAAATAAATTAAGTAAATAAATTATTTATAATAACAATTTTAGAAAAATTAATGATTTTAATTTTAAATTAACTTTATAGGTTTATAAAAAAATGAAAGTTCTAGGTATTGAAACATCTTGCGATGATACTGGTATAGCTATTTATGATCTTTCTAAAGGTTTATTGATCAATGAATTGTATAGTCAAAAAAAAATACATGCTAATTATGGCGGTATTATTCCAGAATTAGCATCTCGTGAACATACAAGGAAAATAATTGTTTTATTAGATAAAATTTTTAAAAAAAAAAATATTATGAAGGAAATTGATCTTATTGCATATACTGCGGGACCTGGTTTAGTTGGTTCTTTATTAGTCGGTGCTACATTTGCATGTTCTTTAGCTTTTTCTTTAAATATTCCTGTTTTACCTGTTAATCATATGGAAGCGCACTTATTATCACCAATGTTAGAGTATAAGTCAATTGAATTTCCATTTATTGCATTATTAGTTTCTGGAAAACATACACAAATAATTGCTGCTTATAAATTAGGAAAATATGAAATATTAGGAAATTCTTTAGATGACGCAGCAGGTGAAGCTTTTGATAAAATATCAAAAATGTTAGAATTAAAATATCCAAATGGACGTGAATTGTCTAATTTAGCAGCTAAGGGGATAAAAAATCATTTTTATTTTCCTCGACCTATGATACATCATTCAAATTTAAATTTTAGCTTTTCAGGTTTAAAAACTTTCACTTCTAAAGTCATCAAAAATAGTGTTTTAAACATGCAACAAAAAGCCAACATCGCAAGAGCTTTTGAAGATGCTGTAATCGATATATTATTAATTAAAACTAAAAAAGCATTATCTCAGAAAGGATGGAATCGTTTAGTTATAGCAGGTGGAGTTAGCGCGAATACTTTATTACGGAAAAGATCGCAAGATATGATGAAAAAATGTTTTAATGGAAAAGTTTTTTATTCTCAATTACAATTTTGTACTGATAATGGTGCAATGATTGCTTATCTTGGATTATTACGTTGTAATGAAGCACGTACTTCTTCATTAGAAATACTTGTTAAGCCAAAATGGTCTATAGATAGCTTATCTCAAATATTAATTTAATGATGTTTTTTTTGATAAAATTTTTATTTTTTATTTTTAATATAGAGAATTAAGTCTTTAATAGTTAATATTTTCATTTTTTTAGATTTTGAAAATTTTATAATTTCAGGTGTTCGAGACATAGATCCATCTTTGTTGGTTAACTCGCAAATTACTCCATATGGTTTAAAACCTGCAAGTGATACTATTTCGATAGCTGCTTCTGTGTGTCCTGCTCTTGCTAATATGCCACCTCTATTTGCTCTGAGAGGAAATACATGGCCTGGTCTGTTTAAGTCACTAGGCTTAGCGTCATCTGCTGTGGCAGTTTTTATAGTAGTTAATCGGTCTTTTGCTGAAACACCAGTAGAAATGCCTTTTGAAGCTTCTATTGTTACTGTAAATCCAGTACGATAAGTACTGGTATTATGTTTAACCATCATAGGTAAATTTAATTTTTTACGTTTAGATTCAGTTATACATAAGCATACTATTCCACTACCATATCTAATTGTTAAAGCCATTTGTTCGACTGTCATCTTTTCAGATGAAAAAACAAGATCTCCTTCATTTTCGCGTTTTTCATCATCTAATATGATGATACCTTCACCTAATTGTAAAGCAGATATAGCTTTTTCGACACGTTCTATAGGGTTTCCAAATTCAGAAAGCAGTGTTTGGTTCATTTTGAAAACCTTCTTAAATTATTAAATAAAAATTTTTAAAAAATTAGGGGTTATTAGAAATTAAACTTTTATTAAATGAAATATTTTAAATAATCTTATTATATATTGAATAAAACTTAAGAGCAATGTGGAAATGTATGCTTTTAATGATATTTATGTATCTTTTTTATACCTAAGTATTACAAATAATATTTAGATATAAAATTTTTTAAGATATTTTTAATTATATGATTTAGAAAAGAAATGCGAAAAAATTTGATTAAGTATGACAAATTTTAAAATCTTTTATTAAAGATTTAAAACTGTATTTAATTCATTTATTTTTAATGTTTCAGTACCTATTTTTTGTACTACTATACTAGCTCCGATATTTGCATAAAAACAGGCTTCTTCTAACGAATATCCTGTCGCTAAGGAAGAAGCTATTATTGAAATCACAGTATCTCCTGCACCTGTTACGTCTGATGCTGTTTTAGATATAGCTGGAAAATGTATAGGTTGTTTTTCAGGTTGAAAAAGAGTCATACCATTTTTTGAACGAGTCACTAATAATGCTGATAGATTTAATTCAGATACTAATTTAATGCCTCGTTGTAATATTTGTTTTTCTTCGTAACATTTTCCTACTATTTTTTCAAATTCAGAAAGATTGGGTGTTAATAAAGTAGCACCAGAATATTTTTTAAAATCTAATCCTTTTGGATCTATAAGTATAGGAATAGACATTTTTTTTGCTAAATTAATAATTTTTTTTACATCAACTAATGTTCCTTTTGCATAATCTGAAAGTACTAAAACTTTGTAGTATGTTAATGAATTGATAATTTTTTCATATAATACATTAAATTTTTTTGAAATGTATTTTTCTTGAAAATCTATTCTAATTAATTGTTTGTTTTCTGATAAAATCCTGATTTTTGTAATTGTCTTATTTTTTTTTATACTGATTAAATCAGGATAAATTCTGATATGATTAAGAAGTTTTTTTAATGTTTCTCCTTCATAATCCATACCAATAAAACCAATTATTTTAGAGTTTCCACCAATTTCTGCAATGTTTTTAGCAACGTTCGCTGCACCACCTGGTTGTTTTTTTATTTTTTCAATTGGTGCCACTGGTAGTGATTCTTCTGATAATACATAGTAATTTTTACTATACCAATAGCAATCTAATATAAGATCTCCAACAACAAGAACAAGCGCGTTTTTAAAATTAATTAATTTTTTTTTCATGATAATCTCTTTAATTTTATATTAAATTGTTAATTTTTATTTTTAGAATAAAATAATTTAAAAAAAACAATTGAGTATTTTTTAGTATTTGCATCTTAAAAAACTATTTAATTTTTTATATATTATCTAAAAAATTATTACAAGATTTTATTTTTATAAAATTATAAATAATTATGTATTATATTTTATTCTTTCTATTATAGAATAGAATTTTATTTTTTAGTATGGGAAAATTTTTATGAAAATATATTTAGTAGGAGGAGCGGTTCGTGACAGTTTATTAAATTTACCTATTAAAGATAGAGATTGGGTTGTAGTAGGAGGTACAAAGGAAATTTTATTAAAAAAAAAATTTCAACAAGTAGGAAAAGATTTTCCTGTTTTTCTGCATCCAGAAACACATGAAGAATATGCGTTAGCAAGAAAAGAAAGAAAATCCGGAAAAGGATATACTGGTTTTTATACTGAGTTTAATCCTAATGTTACGTTAGAAGAAGATTTGATTAGACGTGATTTGACAATTAATGCTATTGCTCAAGATGAGCATGGTAATTATATCGATCCTTTTCAAGGTAAAAAAGATTTAAAACTCCGATTATTACGTCATGTTTCAGATTCTTTTACTGAAGATCCATTGCGTGTTTTACGTACAGCAAGATTTGCAGCTAGCTTGGTTCACCTAGGTTTTCATATTGATAAAAAAACTATGATTTTAATGTGTAAAATGGTAAAAAAAAACGAACTTTTATATTTGACTAAAAATAGAATTTGGAATGAAACTGAAAAAGCTTTCAAAACCTCGAATCCTCATGTTTATTTTCAAATTTTACATGCTTGTCAAGCATTACATTCTATTTTTCCAGAAATATATTTTTTATACGAAAGAAAAACATTTTTTTCTCCATTTTTTATGGATTTATACGATAGCTGTTTTTTTTCAATGGGTTTATCTAAAATATCTATTTTAACTAAAGATGTTTCTATACAATTTTCTTATTTATGCCAATTTTTATCTCAAAAAACAGGTTTTTTTTCTACAAAAAAAAATTATGATGAGTCTTCTGCTGTAATTGTAAAGAATTTATGTAAGCGTTTTAATATTCCATTAAATATTCAAGAATTAGCTGTTTTAAATACTGGTTTCTACGTTTTTTTTAGTTCAATTCACTATCAGTCTTCTAAAAGTATTGTTGATATGTTTTCAAGAATAGATGCTTGGAGAAAACCAGATCGAGTCTATAAATTGTCGTTTTTATGTGATTTTAATTTATTGAATCATCAAAATAAAACATTTAATTTTAAATTAAAAACTGGTTTTTTAAAAAAATGTTTTTTTGTTATCAAAGATATTTCTGTGAAAACAATTTTAAATCAAGGTTTTAAAGGTCTAAAAATTAGAAATGAATTAAATAAATTAAGAGTTAAAAAACTTGAATCATGGCGTATAAGAAAAAAATTTTTTTAAAAAATACATTTTTTTATTTATTTTATCAAATAAATTAATCCTGCTATTAGAAATCGATAAATTCCAAAAAAAGTTAATGATACTTTATTCAGTATCTTAATTAATTTTTTCATAAATATAAAAGATACAAGAAAAGATACAATAAATCCAGTTAAGAAATACGAAATGTTCAACACATTAATATTTTGAATATTTTTTATTAAATCTAAAATTGATGCTCCTGCTATTAATGGAATGGAAATAATAAAAGAAAAGTTGATTGCAACTGAACGTTTTAAACCTAATAACATAGATATTGCTATACTAGCTCCAGATCTTGAAAATCCTGGGTATAAACATAAAGTTTGAAAAAATCCAATAATTAACGATTGTATTAAATTTATATCTTTTATCGAATTAGTTTTTGATTTTTTCGGTTTAAATTTTTCAGAGATAATTAAGAAAAAACCACCTAATATTAATGCATACATCACATTAATATAATTAAATAATAATTTAATTTTATTGTAAAAAATTATTCCTAAAAAAATAGTTGGTAAAATAGAAAGAAGAATATGTATTTTCTTTGTTTTATTTTTTTCTTTTTTTGTTTTTAATTTTAATAATTTTAGTATTTTTTTATAAAAAAATAAAAAAACTGCTAAAGTAGATCCAAGTTGAACAAATGTTTCTAACATTTGAGTTTCTTTGTTTTCTACATTTAACCAATGAATGAAAATAATCATATGTCCTGTAGATGAAATAGGAAAAAATTCTGCTATTCCTTGTGTTATTCCTATGAATATAGAAATAATTATCTTATGAAGAAAAAACATTTTTTTTTACCTTTATTTTAAAACGGTACTAAATAATAGCACCGTTTTTTACATTAAAAAATCAATTATATAAAGACATAATAACTGTTTTTCCAGCAATAATTTTACCTGATGACTTTTCTATTTTTTTAAATTTTTCTATATTAGATATCACAACTGGTGTTAAAATAGAATGGGCTTTTTCTTTTAATAAATTTAAATCAAATAATATTATAGTGTCTCCTATTTTTACTTTTTGATTATCTTTTGCTATTTTTTTAAAACCTTCTCCTTTTAATTTTACTGTGTCAATTCCAAAATGTACGAATAATTCTACTCCGTCTTCTGAAATAATTGAAAAAGCGTGCATACTGTTTAATATTTTTCCAATTGTACCATTAATTGGCGAAAGTATTTTATTTCCGGAAGGATTGATAGCTATTCCGTCACCTACTATTTTTTTAGAAAAAACAACGTCTGGCACGTCTTCAATATTTATTATATCGCCTGATAAAGGTGCTAAAATATCTATTTTTTTTAAATATTTAGATTTTTTTTTATTAAAAAAATCAGATAAGAAACTCATTTTTTTTCTCCTAATTCTTTCTATAAATTAAATTTGTATTTTTAAAATTCTTATTTCTCCTTAAATAATAAATTTATTTAATAGATCTAAAATTTCTTTTGTAGTCGCTGCGTTTAATACCTTTTTAGCTAATTCTTGAGATTTTGAAAAAGATATTTTACGAATAATTTCTTTAATTTTGGGAATACTTGTTGAACTCATACTAAATTCATCTAAACCCATTCCTAACAAAAGAGCTGTAACGCGTTCATCTCCTGCTAGTTCTCCACACATACCTGTCCATTTTCCATGTAAATGCGATATATCGATAACTTTTTTAATTAATTGTAGAACAGAGGGGCTTATAGGATTATAAAGATGTGAAATTAAATCATTTCCTCTATCTACAGCTAAGGTATATTGTGTTAAATCATTAGTGCCAATACTAAAAAAATCAACTTCTTTTATTAGATGTTCTGCTATTATAGCTGACGCAGGAGTTTCTATCATGATTCCGATTTTAATATTTTTATCGAATATCAGATGATTTTTGTTTAATTCAATTTTCAATTTTTGGACTTCAATTTTTAAAATTCTAATTTCTTCTACTGATATGATCATAGGAAATAAAATATAAATTTTTCCAAACGCAGAAGCTCTAAGAATTGCTCTTAATTGTGCATGTAAAATGTCTTTACGATCTATTGAAATACGTATTGCTCTCCATCCTAGAAAAGGATTTTCTTCTTTTGGTAGATTCATATATGGCAGGTCTTTATCACCACCGATGTCCATAGTTCTGATAATAACTGCTTTATCTTTCATTAATTCTGCAACTTTTTTATACGCTTGGAATTGTTCATTTTCAGTAGGAAGTGTATTCCTGCCCATAAATAAAAATTCTGTTCTATACAAACCTATACATTCGGCTCCATTTTTTTTTGCTGAATCAACATCTTGAATATTACCGATATTAGATCCAATTTTAATGTTACGTCCATCAGTAGTAGTTGCATATAAATTTTTTAATTTTTTTAAATTTTCTCTCTTAAAAAAATACTTTTTTTCTACTTGTTTTTTTTCGTTTATCAGTCGATCAGATGGATTAATAATAATTTCGTTATTAATGGAATCTAAAATAATAAAATCGTTATTTTTTACTTTTTTAGTTATATTTACAGTACCTACAATAGCTGGTATTTCAAGCGATCTTGCCATGATGGATGTATGTGATGTTGGGCCACCTAAATCTGTAATAAATCCTAAAATATATTTTAAATTAATTTGCGCTGTTTCTGAGGGAGTAAGATCTTTTGAAATTAAAATAACTTCATTTTTTATATTGTTTAAATCAACAATATTAATATTAAGTATATTTTTTAGTAAACGAGAACCAATATCTCTTACATCAATTGCTCTATTTTTTAAATATTCATCTTTTATTTTTTCTAATGCTTTAGCTTGTCCTTCAATAATAAATTTAGTTGCTTCTGCAGCAGATATTTTTTTTTCTGTAATTAAATCAATGATTTCTTTTTCTAACTCTTCATCTTCGAGAAGCATTATGTGACCTTCGAAGATACCTTCTTTTTTCTTGCCAAATTTTTCGCCTGTTGCTATTTTTATTTCTGTTAGTTGTTCTACTGATTTTTTTCTACCGTCAAAAAATTTGTTTATTTCTGTTTTTATATTTTTAGTAGAAATGATTTTCCGGTTAATGACAATCTCTTCATTTTTTAACAAAAGTACATTGCCAAAAGCGATACCCGGTGATGCTAAAATGCCTGAAATCATAACATTACCTTAATTATAAAGTTTTTTTGTTTAGAGGGGGAAAGCATAGAATGTCAGGCGAATATATTATTTTTGCAAAATAAATCCGGAAGTAATATAAAACCTCCGGTATTTTTTATAAATTTTATAAATTATTTTCAATAATAATTTATTCTAGTTCTGTCATTATTTTAGATAGATATTCAATGGCTTGTTTTTCATCTTCACCTTCTGCAGATAATGTAATGACGCTGTCTTTAACTAAACCTAATGTTTGAATTTTAAATAAACTTTTTGCATTAATGGATTTTCCGTTATGGATAATGTAAATATCAGAGATAAAATTTTTTGCTTCTTTTACAAATTCCGCTGCAGGTCGAGTATGCAAACCATGTAATGCATTAATTTTAATTTCTTTTTGAAACATTTCTTTTCCTTATATAAAATTAAATTTATAAAATAGTTTTTAATATATTTTAAAATGAATTCTTAATTTAAAATATGAAAATACAACTTCTATAATAAAAATTAATTTAACTTTTTTATTAAAGAAGTTGTATTTTTAATGATTTTGCCGATTTTGCGGCGATGTAGAAAACAATTCTGTACTTAAATAACGTTCTCCAGAAGAAGGTAATATAACTACTATAATTTTATTTTCAAAATTCTTTTCTTTTTGTATTTTTAGAGCGGCTGATAAAGCTGCACCTGAAGAAATACCTGATAATATTCCTTCTTTTTTCATTATTTTTTGAGCACTGAGTATTGCTTCTTCACTCGATACTGTAATTACTCTATCAATTAATGATAAATCTAAATTTTTAGGAATAAAACCTGCTCCTATTCCTTGTATTTTGTGTAATCCAGGTTTCATTTCTTTTCCTGATAAAAATTGTGTAATTACAGGTGATTCTAAAGGTTCAACGGCAACACTAATTAAATCTTTTTTTCTTTTTTCTATTTTTATATATCTTGTAATTCCTGTAATTGTTCCTCCTGTACCTACGCCTGAAATTAGTATGTCTATATTTCCTTTAGTGTCTTTCCAGATTTCTGGGCCAGTAGTTCTTTGATGTATTTCTGGATTAGCTGGATTTTCAAATTGTTTTAATAAAAGATAGCGTTTTTTATTTAAAGATACAATTTCATTTGCTTTAGATATAGCACCTTTCATACCATATTTTCCATTTGTTAGTATTAAATTAGCACCTAAAGATTGTAGTAATTTTCTTCTTTCTATAGACATAGAATCAGGCATTACAAGAGTTAATAAATAATTTCTTGCTGCTGCGACATATGCTAAAGCTATTCCTGTATTACCACTAGTTGCTTCAATTAACTCTATATTTTTATTTAATTGTCCTTTTTTTTCTGCATTCCATATCATATTAGCACCAATTCTACATTTCACACTAAAACTTGGATTTCTAGATTCGATTTTTGCTAAAATTTTTCCATTTCCTATGTTGTTTAAACGGACAAGTGGTGTATTTCCAATAGTTAAAGAATTATCTTCATATATTTTATTCATTTTTTTCCTTAATGCCGATTTTTATTTTCAACAAAATTTGAATTTTTTATTTAAAAAATTTTAACATTTTATTAAATATTTTTTATTATACTTTTTTTGACAATTATCAGAATAATGTATTTTATAAAACATAAATAATTTAAAATTTTAATTTTATTTTAAACATTAATTTTTATAAAAATTGAATACGTATTTAAAAAAATAATTTTAATAGTTTAAATAATTTTATCGAGGTAATTTTTTATATTATGATAAAAAACTATATAAAAAAATATTAATATTATTAATTTAAAAATTTTGTAATAATTAAATATTTATTTTTTGTTAATTAGATAACTAATATACTTATGAAACTAGTTAAAAAGCAAATTGATAAATTACGTAAAAAAATTTTAAAATATGACTATTTTTATCATAGTTTAGATCAACCTATTATTTCTGATGCTGAATATGATTATTTGTTAAATCAATTGTATAATTTAGAATTAAAAAATAAAGAATTTATTACTTCTGATTCCCCTACTCAAAGAGTAGGTTCAAACTTAATTGAAAAATTTAAAAAAATAGTACATTTTTCTCCTATGTTATCTTTAGAAAACACATTTGATATAGATGGATTTTTAGAATTTGAAAATAGAATTAAAAAATTTTTTGATAAAAATCAGTCAATAAATTTTTGTTGTGAGTTAAAATTTGATGGTATAGCTGTTAGTTTAATTTACGAAAAAGGTATTTTAGTTCGGGCTGCAACTCGTGGGGATGGTTATATAGGAGAAAATATAACAAATAATATACAAACTATAAAATCAGTTCCATTAGAATTAAAAGGATTATCTATACCTAAAAGGTTAGAAGTCCGAGGTGAAGTTTTTATGTTAAAATCTGATTTTTTATCGTTAAATAAAGAATTTTATATTAGTAAAAAAAAATGTTTTTCTAATCCTAGAAATGCAGCAGCTGGATCTTTACGCCAAATTAATTCAAAAATAACTGCTAAAAGAAAGTTAATTTTTATTTGTCATGGATGCGGTTTATTTGAAGGAATGGAACATTTTAAAAGTCATTATAAAAGATTGATACAACTGTCAAAATGGGGTTTGCCAGTTAATCAAGAAATGTTAATTTGTTCAAATCACGTGGAAATATTTAATTTTTATAAAAAAATTCAAGAACAACGTCATTTTTTTAATTTTGATGTAGATGGCATCGTTGTAAAAATAGATTCAATTGAATTACAAAAAAAAATAGGTTCTAATAATAAATTCCCTAGATGGGCAATTGCATTTAAATTTACTTCTAGAGAAGAAATCACTAGATTACGTGATGTAAAATTTCAAGTTGGTAGAACCGGAGTAATTACTCCAGTAGCATACTTTGATCCAATTTGTATATCCGGAGTTATTATTAGAAAAGCTTCTTTATATAATAAAAATTCAATTGAAAAGTTAAATTTATGTATTAACGATTTTATTTTAATACGTCGTTCTGGTGATGTCATACCTAAAGTTGTTAGTGTTATTAAAAAAAAATCTTTAGAAAATCAAAAAAAAGTAATTTTTCCTGTTTTTTGTCCAGTTTGCAATTCAAAATTAATGGAAAATAAAGAAGATAAAATAATACGTTGTCATGCTGGATTAACATGTAACGCTCAGAAAAAAAAAGCATTACATCATTTTTTTTCAAAAAACGCATTAAACATATCGGGTCTAGGACCAAAAATTATTGATAAATTAATCGAAAAAAAAATTGTTACAAATCCTATAGATTTTTTTTATCTTACAAAATTTCATTTACAAAAATTAGAAAAAATAAAAGAAAAAAAGAGTTTAAACATTATTAATGCTATTTTAAAAATAAAAAAAACTAGTTTAAAACGTTTAATTTTTGCTTTAGGAATTCCCCTGGTAGGTGAAGTAATAGCAAAAAAAATAGCTATAAGTTTTAAAACATTAGATAAAATAGTTAATGCAAAACTATTGGAATTAGAATCTATAAATGGTATAGGAAAAGTAGTTGCTAATAGTATATTTAATTATTTTTCGATTGTTTCAAATCGAGAATTAATTAACAATCTTTCTAAAAAAATAGACTTTTTTGAAAGTAGAGAACATGATGTAAAAAATAAATTTTTTTTTAATAAAAGAATTGTTTTAACAGGAAAATTTATTTCTTTTTCACGTAGCGAGTTATCAGAAATATTGATTGAATCAGGGGCTCAGTTATCTAATAGTGTTTCTAAAAATACTGATTTATTAATTTATGGAAAAAAGACAGGTGATCGTAAAATTTTCAAAGCAACTGAGTTAAAAATTAAAATGATGAGTGAGTTGGAATTTAATTTATTAATTAAATAATTAAGTTTATTTTTATGGGTCGTGCAGGATTTGAACCTGCGACCAATTGATTAAAAGTCAACTGCTCTACCAACTGAGCTAACGACCCGATTTTTTTTGGTGGGTGATGACGGACTCGAACCGCCGACTTCCTCCGTGTAAAGGAGGAGCTCTACCAACTGAGCTAATCACCCTGTAATTATTTTTATAGCTTTATTGTAAAGGTAAGAAAAATAGAGTCAATCTTTTTTTTTAAAAGAGTATTTGTTTGTTGTAAATTTAATCGTTGTGATGAAATAACTATCTATAATTTAATATTTATAAAATTAATTCATAAAATTTAAAAAAAATATAGAATGTATGAATAAGTTAAATAAAAATTTTTAGCTAAGGAAAACATGAAAGTAAAAACTCGTTTTGCGCCTAGTCCTACTGGAAATTTACATATTGGTAGCATTCGTACTGCTTTGTATTCTTGGTTGTTTGCACGTCATTATAATGGAAGATTTGTTCTTCGTATAGAAGATACAGATTTTGAACGTTACGATTCAAAATCTGTTAAATCTATTTTATATGGATTAGAATGGTTGGGGTTAAATTGGGATGAAGGCCCTTATTTTCAGAGTAAAAGATTAGAAAGGTATAAAGATGTTATTAAAATTATGTTAGAAGAAGGCAAAGCCTATAAATGTTTTTGTTCGTCAAAAAAATTAGAAAATGAACGAATGCAACAAATTTCGAAAGGGGAAAAACCACGATACAGTGGAACATGTAGAAATTTAGATCAGAGAAATATTTTTAATAAAAATTATGTAGTAAGATTTAAAAATCCAATTTCTGGTAAAGTAATATTTGAAGATAAAATTAGAGGAACGATTACTTTTCAAAATGAAGAATTAGATGATCTGATCATTCAACGTTCTAACGGAATTCCTACGTATAACTTTTGTGTAGTAATAGATGATTTAGATATGAAGATTACTCATGTTATTCGTGGTGAAGATCATATTAATAATACTCCTCGTCAAATAAATATTTTAAAATCCTTAAATGCTAAAATACCTATTTATGCTCATGTTTCAATGATTCTTAATGAAGAAGGGGAAAAATTTTCTAAAAGAAACGATGCTTTAAACATTTTAGAATACTATAAAGATGGTTTTTTGCCAGAAGCTTTACTTAATTATATAATACGTTTGGGTTGGTCTTACGGTAATCAAGAGATTTTTAGTGTTTCACAAATGAAAAAATTATTTAATTTAAAAAAAATTAGTAAATCTTCTAGTGCTGTAAGTATGAAAAAACTTTTTTGGTTAAATAAATATTATATTAATAATTTACCGTTGAGTCATATTTCTAATCTTTTACAATATCACATAAATTATGAAAATATTAATATAAAAAATGGACCTAATTTAGAATCTGTTTTAATCTTATTAAGAAATCGTTGTTATACCTTAAAAGAAATTGCTCAATCTTCTAAATATTTTTATGAAGAATTCGAAGATTTTGAAAAATTAGCTGCTGATCAATATTTAATTCCAGAAAATTATGTGAGTTTGAAATATTTATATAATAGTATAAAAAAAATATCTGTTTGGAATAACGAAGAATTATCTACGTTGATTAATAATGTATCTGTCAAACTTGAAACTAAATTAAAAAATATAAGTATGTTATTACGTGTTGTATTAACAGGTAATATGTCTTCACCAAATATAAGTTCTGTAATTTTTTTAATTGGAAAAGAGAAGACTTTATTAAGATTAAAAAGAGCAATTTTATTTATTGAAAAAATCAATAATACAAATTATTTAGAAAAATAAAATAACTATTAATTAAAAAAATTAACAAACTATTTTTATTTAAAATCTATTGTAAATTTAGTTATAAATAATTTGACACATCTTATTTTTAATAAGATTATGTTTAAGTTTTTATATACTATATTTTTAATATTTTCAATTTTTTTTTAAAAAATACTTTATTTAGTTTTTATTATGCATTTTAATAGAAAAATAAATTGACAGAACTAATGTGTTTTTATATTGTAATATTTTCGGGGCTATAGCTCAGAGGTAGAGCGCTTGCATGGCATGTAAGATGTCGGCGGTTCAATTCCGCCTAGCTCCAAAAAATATTATATATTTTTTTGAAGAATTATATTCCTTTTTAATAAATTATTTTTTTGAATACTATAATTTTTTTGTTTTTTTAATATCAGAAAATTAAAAATCTAAAATTCTGTGCTAAATAGTGCAAAATTTAGCACAGTATTTTTTAAGTTAAACTTGTTGATTCATTATCTCTTTATAAGCTGAAATAATTCTATTTCTTACTTGAATAGCTAATTCCATAGAAATAGAAGATTTTTGTAGATTTATCATTATGTCATTTAAAGACATATCTGAATGATTTAATTGAAATTTTTTAATATTTTTTTTTGAGTTATTTTGAACGTTGCTTATTTCTTCTAATGCTGTTTTAAAAAAATTGACAAAGTTGTTAGATTCTTTGTTTTTTTGTTTATTTGTATCTAAAAAATTAATCTTTGTATAAATATTTTGATTATCAATACTATCAATAAACATATCTTCCTCTGCATTTTTTTTTTAATTTTAACAATTTTAAAGCATTTTTGTATCTTCAAATATGAATATAAATGTTTTATATATGTTTAATTTATCAGGAAATGTTTTTATTTCAAGTGAAATTTATTATTTTTGATTCAATTATTATAGTTAGGATTAACTATTAGATTAGGAAGATGTTATGAATTTCAGTACTATAGAAGAATCAGTTTCAGAAGAGAAAAAAAAATTTAATAATTTTTTATCTTATTTTTTTAAAAATTCCCGTGTTTTAATTATTTTATTTGTATTAGCTGTAATTACCACTGTTTCGATTTCTATATGGCGAAAATCTCCTGATTATCAAATTTTATACAACAATTTATCTAAAGAAGATGGAGAAGTAATTATTGATCAATTAAATCAGATGAAAATACCCTATAAATTCTCTGAAAATTCTACTCAATTGTTAGTTCCAAAAAACAAAGTTTATGAACTTCGTTTACGTTTTTCTGAAAATAATTCTCCTCATAGAAATATGGGTTATGAAATCTTAGATAAAGAAAGATTTGGAGTTAGTCAATTTGGTGAGCAAATTAATTATCAACGTGCTTTAGAAGGGGAATTGGCTCGTAGTATAGAAAAAATTAACATTGTAAAACATGCAAAAATACATATAGCATTTCCAAAAAATTCTCTTTTTTTAGAAGATAAAAAAAAACCATCAGTTTCTGTTATTTTAAATTTAAAATCTGATCGAGGATTAGATCCTAGCCAAGTAAATGCTATACTGCATCTTATCTCTAGCAGTATATGTGATTTATCTGTAGAAAACATAACGATAGTAGATCAGTTTGGAAAATTATTAAACAATTCATCATTAGGTTTAAATCAAATTGATGATTTAAAATTAAAATATTCTGAAGAAATTGAGTCTCGTTATAGAAATAGAATTAAAAACATTTTAGAACCTTTATTAGGATTTAATAATGTTTATGCTCAAGTTACTGCACAAATAGATTTTAATTCTCAAGAAAAAACACAAGAAAAATATACACCTAATACAGATTATAAAAACCAAGCAATACGATCTCGTCAAAGTACTATTAATGACGAAATAAAAAATAAAACAGAAGAAAACAAACCAGAAAAACTGTTTTCTCAAAATAGTTTTTTTTCAAACAATAACTTAAATACTAAAGCGTATGGCGATAAAAAAGTTAAAAAATCTATTTTAAAAAATAATCAGGATTTAAACAACAACGTTTTAAATTCAAATTCTGTTATTAGTCATGATGATACAATCAATTATGAATTAAATCATAGTTTATCTCATACTAAAATGAATATAGGAGAAGTAAAAAGATTATCAGCTGCAGTTATAGTTAATTTTATTAAAGATAAAAATGGAAAATTAGTTCCTTTAAATGTAGAGCAAATAAAAAAGATTAAAAATTTAGTATGCGAAGCAATAGGTTGTTCCAAAATGAGAGGGGATAGCGTATATGTTGTTAATGAATCTTTTTTTCAAAAAGATAAAAATCCTCCTGTTAAATTATTAAAAAGTTCCAATCAATCTGATTTTTCGAATAATTTTTTAATTTTAACACCGTGGTGTATTTCTGTTGTTTTTCTTTTATTTCTTTTAAAGAAATGTTTTTTTTCTTCTTCAGTAATTGATACTTCAAAAAACAATACTAAAAATAATAAATTACATAAAAATAAAAAAGAAGAAGATTTAGAAAAAAGCAAAAAAGAAAAAATTATTTCTCAATTAAACGTTTCAAAAAATTTAAATACAGATAAGTTAATTCATCAAATTTGTAATATATCTAATCAAAATCCACGTGTTATAGCGTCGATTATTCGTCAATGGATGAGTGATAAAAAATGACTTTAAATGGTACTGAGAAAAGTGCACTTTTATTGATGTCAATAGGAGCTGATCAAGCATCAGAAATACTAAAACATTTAACTCCTTTTGAAGTTCAAGAATTAGTTACTTCTATGGTTAATATTAATCAATTTTCTAATACAATATTAAATACAGTATTATGTGAATGTTATGATCTATTTTTAAAAAAAAATAATTTAATTTGTAACAATGATGAAAATTACATTAGTGATATGTTAACTAAAACTTTAGGAGAAAAACAAGGTCATATCTTATTAAATGAAGCATTAGAAATTCGTAACATTAAGATGTGTATTAAATCGTTTAATAATATGGAACCAGAAAAAGTAGTTGCTTTATTAGAAAAAGAACATCCTCAAATCTTCACAACAATACTTGTATATTTAGATAAGAGTCAATCAGCTAAAATTCTTTCAGCTTTAAGTGAAGAAAAGCGTACTGAAATTATTTTAAGAATTGCAGAGTTTAATGGTATTGAAGAGTCTAACTTAATTGATTTAAAAAAAATAATCAATTTTTTATTAAAAAGAAAAAAACTAATTTTTTCAGAAAAAGGTGGTATAAAAACTGCTGCTGAAATTTTAAATTTTATGAAAGTAGAATATGAACAAGATATTTTAAAAAAAATTCATTTATTTGATAAAAAATTAACTCGTAAGATTATTAAAGAAATGTTTTTATTTGATAATATAGTTAATATGGAGGATAAACATATTAAATGTCTTATTAAAAATTTAGAAAAAGAAAAGTTATTTATTGCACTGCAGGGTACTAATTTGATTGTAAGAAATAAGTTTTTTAAAAATATGAATGTAGAAAAAGCAAAAAAATTATCTCTTTATTTAGAAAAAAAATCTTATGTTTCTGATGTGGCTATAAAAAATGAACAAAAATTAATTTTAATGATGCTTAAAAATATTTTAGATAATGGTATTTTTTCATTAAAAAAATTAGGAAAATATTATGTCTAATCTAGATATAAAAAAAAATTGGGAAAAATGGTATCCAGAAGAAATATTTTTAAAAAATGCGAAAAATAATAACATTTATTATTGGAATTTGTATAAATTAACAGAAAAAGATTTTTTTACTGATGTTAAAAATAAAATAAATCTTAATAAATCAAACAAAAAAAATGAATTAAAAAACGCTTCTTGTAATGAAGAAGCATGTAACTTGGATTTTCAGGATAGTATAAAAAAGAAAGAAGAAAATAATGTTTTATTTAATCGTAATTTAGATAAATTTTTATCAAATTTTGATGCTTGTATTTCTTTGTTTGAAAAAATGTTATTTACACGTTTATTAAAAACAGTTTTAATAATTTCTTCTTATATAATTGGAAAAAATATCAAATTTGATGAATCAATTTTATTAAAGAATATAAAAGAAATAGTTAAAAATGATAGTTTTTTTTTGAAAAAAAAACAGCTTATTGTTCATCCTAATAATAAAAAAATTTTAGAAAAAACGGTAAAAAATTCTATTCATAAAGATAAATGGGAATTATGTTATGATAGTAATATAGATATTAATGGCTGTAAAATTCGGTCAGAAAATGGTGATATAGACAATACTATTGACGCTAGATGGAAAGCATTATGTCGTCTTATTTCAGAGGAATATTAATGAAATTAAGATTTTCTGAATTATCAAACAATATTTCTTCTTTTGAAAAGAAAATTAACAATCTTTCTCATGTGTTTTTTTATGGTCGTCTTATCAGTATTAATGGTTTAGTTTTAGAAGTAACTGGTCTAAAAGCACCAATTGGATCTCAATGTTGTGTAGAGAGAATAATAGATGGTAATATTTTAAATATTCATGCTGAAGTAGTCGGTTTTAAAAAAGAAAACACACTATTGTTTTCTTTTGAAGAAACATACGGTATTTTCCCTGGAGCACGAGTATTTTTAACATCTTCTCAAAATAATACGCATTCTACTGAAAGAAAAATTCCATTAGGAATAGAATTGTTAGGCAGAGTACTTGATAGTAAAGGTACACCTTTAGATGGACTTCCCAAATTAAATCCCAAATGTTTTACTTTTCTGAAAAATAACACTATTAATCCATTAAATAGAAAACCTATTACTAAAGTTTTAGATACTGGAATACGTGCTATAAATGCTCTTCTAACTATAGGACAAGGTCAAAGAATAGGAATTTTTTCTAGTTCAGGTATTGGAAAAAGTATTCTCTTAGGTATGATGGCAAAATATACAGAAGCGGATGTAGTTGTTATTGGTTTAATTGGAGAACGAGGACGAGAAGTAAAAGATTTTATAGAAAATATATTAGGTGCAAACGGACTTTCTCGATCTGTAGTAATTGCGGCTCCTGCTGACGTATCTCCTTTATTACAGATAGAAGCAGCATCATATGCTACCAGCATAGCTGAGTATTTTTGTAAAGAAAATAAAAATGTTTTATTAATTGTGGATTCATTAACTCGTTATGCAATGGCACAAAGATTAGTTTCGTTATCTTTGGGAGAATTACCTGTATCTAAAGGATATCCATCTTCTGTTTTTTCAAAAATTCCTATTTTAATAGAACGTACAGGTAATATAAATAATTATGGTTCTATTACCTCATTTTATACAGTATTAACTGAAAGTGAAGAAGATCTTCAGGATCCAATTTCTCATCTTTGTCGTTCTATATTAGATGGACATATCATGTTATCTCGATATTATGCTGAATTAGGGCATTATCCAGCCATTGATATTGAAACTTCTATTAGTCGTGTAATGCCTAATATTATTAGCAATAAACAATACGATCAAGCTTGTTACTTTAAAAAACTAATTGCTTCTTATCAAAGAAATAGAGATTTGATAAACATTGGCGCTTATTTAAAAGGTACTGATCCAGTTTTAGATTATGCTATTAAAATATGGTCCGTCTTGGAAAAATTTTTACAGCAAAAACAATCAGAAAAAAGCAATTATTTATCTTCTTGTAAAGAATTAAATCAAATATTTATTTAATTTTTTTTATTTTAGAACTTAATGGGATGTTTTTTAATGAAATATAAAAAAAATTTATTCTCTGTTTTAGAGAACATAGAAAAAAAAAATATAGAAAAAGATACAATAAATATTAAGAATTTATATCTTCAAAAAGAAAAATATCTTAAACAATTAACTTTATTGACAGATTATCGAAATGAGTATTTAAAAAAATTAAAAACTAAAATAGAATCAGGAATATGTTTATATCAATGGATAAATTATAATAATTTTATTTTTATTTTGCATTGTCTTATTAAAGATAATGAGACAAAGATTAAAAAAAATAAAAAAATTATTGAAGAAAATTTAAAAAAATGGTCTAAACATCAAATAAAACTAAAAACTTGGAATTATCTCTATAAAAAACAAAAGAAAGCAGCGATAAAACAAAATTTATTAGTGGAAGATATAATTTTTGATGAATTCTATCAATTAAAAAATTTTGAAAAAGGAAGATATTATAATGTTTAAATATCTTGATAATATAGTTTTAAAAGGAAAATTATCAGATAATCAAGATTATAGTTTAACTTCTTCGGATTTTTCGTCTAGATATAATTTTAATGAGTTTAAAAAATTTTTTATTAATAAAGAACTTGAGTTCGATAATATTTCTACAAAAGAAAAAAAAGAAGACTATGAAAACATAGTATCTATTAATTTTATCATTGCTAATTTAATAAATATTTTAAATAAAAAAGAAACGATGTTAAATCATAATATTCAAAAAAATTATAAATGCAAAATTATTCAAAAAAAGAATACAGATGAAAACTTTAAATTAAAAAAACATAAAAAATTAAATTTAGAAAAAGAAAACAATCTAAAAAAAAACAAAAAATATAAAAAATTTCTAGTTCATTCAACATTTAACAAATCAATAGAAATTAAAAATCAAACAAATGAGTTTAAACAAACTAATATATTTAATAATTTTAAAAAGAAATATTTTTTTGGAAAAAATAGATATCTTAATACCAAATATAATCAAAATACTGTTCCAGATAGTAAAATATTAACATCTTTTAGAAATGGTAAAAATAATAATAAATCTAACTTATTTTTTTTTAAAAATATAAATAAATCAAATAATATAACGACTCATGAAATCAGTACTTTTAAGGATAGTAAAAATAAAAAAAATCTTAAATTAGAGACTAATTCTCTAGAATTTCTGAGTTCAAAAAAAAATGATAAGTGGAAAAAGGCAATTAATCATCAAGTATTGCTTTCTATATCAAATAAAGAAAATAAAGCAGAAATATCTTTTAAACCAGAATATCTTGGTTCTATACATATAAAAATTAAAATGAAAAATGATCAAGCAACATTAAATTTTACTTCTGATCACAATGAAGTAAAAAATTTTTTAAAAAATTGTATTCCATTTTTACAAGATGCGCTAATTGAAAATGGTATCCAATTAGAAAAAATTAATATTGACAACTTTTCTTTTTCAAAGAAAAAAATTTTTAAAAAAAATAAAAGTACTTCAAAAAATGGTTTTTTTAATGAATATAAATTAAAAGAAATATCTAATTTTCAAAAAGATTATATGAAATTAATTCAATATAAATTGATTGATATGTTTGTTTAAAAACATTTAATATATTTTAAAATAAAAATTTTAATTATGTTTTTTAATTCTTAAAAAATCAGCATTTTTTAAGATAATCCTTTAATAACTTTTACCTATGAGGTGCTTTACAAATGGGCAAAAGTACTAATTTAGATAATAAATGTAAAATAATTCACAGAAAAGAACAAAACTTAGACAAGTTTTTAGCTCAAAATGAAATGACAAAATTAGAAAAAATTAATGAGAAATTTGTAAAAGAAATAATAATAATTTTTTCTAGTTTTATTAAAAGTGAAATCAAATTAAATTTTTATACTATAAAGATGAATAGTTATACAAATAATGATAAAAATTTTAAGTATTTGTATTCTAATTCCATAAAAATAAAACCTTTAGAAAAAACGTCTTTTATATTTTTCTCTCCTAATTTGTTGTCTGTTTTTATAGATTTTTTATTTGGAGGAAATGGTATTTCTACAAATAGAAATAATATAAAAAACGAAATTACCTATACAGAAGATTTTATTAATAAAAAAATAGTAGAATTTATCATAAATGCTTATTGTAAATCTTGTAAAGACTTTTTGTATATAGATATAAAGTTTCTTAATTTTAACGTTATTGACTTAAATAAGCATTGTTTTGATACAAATAAATTTTTCATAACTAATTATTTTAATTTCAATTTAAATGGTATCGAGATCTTTTTAAGTATTTTAGTTCCTCTTTCAATAATAAAACAAGAAAATAAAAAAATAATTAATTCATTAAATACAAATATACCTTCACAAGATACAATTTTAAAAGAAAATGTTTTTATTCAAAATTCATATGATATTAAATTAAATGTCACTGTGGAATTAATTATATCTTCTATTTCTAAAAATAAATTTAATAATTTACGTGAAGGAGATGTTCTTACAATTGAAAATCCTGAAAAAGTTATAGCATATATAGAAAAAAAACCTATTTTTTTAGGAAAACATAAAGTTTTTAATGAAAAATCTATTATTTTTTTAGAAAAATTTGTTCATCAAATCTTAAAAAAAAAATAATATAAGGAAATTTTTAATGAATAAAATACAAAAAAAAGATGATTTCAAAAAATTTGATAATGATAATCTTCAAAAGAATAATAATAAAAATGTTAATAAAGAATTAATCAATGAAAGAAAAAAAGAAAAAAATTTAAGTACTTCTAACAATAAATTATCAGATGAGAAAAACATACTTTTTGATATACCAGTTAATATAAGTGTAGAATTAGGAAAATCAAAAGTAAAAATAAGAGATTTACTAAATTTTTCAAAGGGAAGTATGTTATTCTTAACAAGAAAAAAAGAAGATCCTTTAAAAATTTTTGCGAATAATAAATTGATTGCTTTAGGCGAAATTGTATTTTCAGATAATAAATATGGAATTCGTATTATTACTATAAATAATTCTTTAAATTGTATTAATACAGCAGTTTAAATATTATGGAAAATAATGTGTATTCAATAATAGCACCTAGTATATTTAAAACAATTTTTAATACTACAAATACTTTCTACGTAATAATCTCATTGTTTGAAATATTACTATTAATATTAATTTTAAGTTGGATTTTAAAGAAAATTTCTTTTTTTAAAATAAACAAAAAAAATTCTTATATAAAAACTATTGATAAAATTTCTCTCGGATCTAATGAATCTATTATTATTGTCAAAATTGAAGAAACAAAATTAGTATTAGGAATAACAAAAAATTATATTACTCATTTATATACGTTATCATCTAGTTTAAAAGATGATTTAGTTGATAAAAAAAAAGAAGTTATTTTACCAACGAAAAAATTTAACGATTCTTTAAAAATTTTTGCTAAAATATTTTGGAAAAAAACAATGTTTTATCGAATTATTCCATTTTTTTTCTTATTTTTGTTTTGTCCATTAGTTTATGCTGATATTCCTGGACCAACAAGTCACATTTTAAGTGATGGAGGTCAAACTTGGTCTTTGCCAGTACAAACCTTAATTTTTTTGACTTCACTAACTTTTCTTCCCGCTTTTCTTTTAATGATGACAAGTTTTACGAGGATTATTATTGTTTTTGGCTTATTGAGAAATGCTTTAGGAACGCCATATGCACCTCCAAATCAAATATTACTTGGTTTAGCTCTTTTTTTAACTTTTTTTATTATGTCTCCTACTTTTGATAAGGTTTACAAAGAAGCGTATCTTCCTTTTACTCAAGAAAAAATTAATATGGATGAAGCTATCATTAAAGGTTCAATTCCATTAAAAAAATTTATGTTAAATCAAACACATACTTCTGATTTAGAGTTGTTTTCTAAATTAGCACATATTTCTTCTTATAAAAATAAAGAAGAAATACCCATGCGTATTTTATTACCTGCATTTGTTACTAGTGAATTAAAAACAGCTTTTCAAATTGGTTTTACTATTTTTATACCTTTTTTAATTATTGACTTAGTTGTTGCTAGTGTTTTAATGGCTTTAGGTATGATGATGGTTCCTCCATCAACAATATCTTTACCTTTTAAATTAATGCTATTTGTATTAGTAGACGGATGGCAATTATTGGTGACTTCTTTATCACAGAGTTTCAAGATTTAATTTTTTATAAAAAATTTTTTTAATGTAGGATTTTTTATGACACCAGAATATGTAATGGGACTATTTCATAGCGCTATGAAAGTTACATTAATGCTTGCATCTCCTTTATTATTATCTTCTTTAGTTAGTGGATTAATTATTAGTATATTACAAGCAGCTACTCAAGTGAATGAACAAACTCTTTCTTTTATTCCTAAAATAATTTCTATCTTACTTGTAATAACTATACTTGGTCCTTGGATGTTAGGTGTTATGTTAGATTATATGCATAACTTATTTTACAGTATACCATCAATTATTATAAGATAATGTTAACGTTTAATAGTTTGGAATTAGCAGTCTTAATTAGTAATTTTTTTTGGCCTTTGGTTCGAATTTTAGCATTTTTTTCAACTGCACCTATTTTTAATAATCAAAATGTGAATAAAAAAATTAAAATAATCCTATCTATTTTAATTTCTTTTTTAATAGAACCTTTTTTACCTAAAGTTCAGATAGAATTATTTTCTATAATGGGTTTATTTTTATTGTTTCAGCAAATTTTAATTGGTATAGTTTTAGGATTAACTTGTCAATTTTTATTTGCTGTATTTAACTTATCTGGAGAAATCATAAGTTTACAGATGGGTTTGTCTTTTGCAAATTTTTTTAATGCAAATCGATACATAGGTACTTCTATAATATCGCGTTGGTTAAATGTTTTAACTTTATTTTTCTTTTTAACACTTAATACTCATCTTTATTTAATTTTTATGTTAATAGATAGTTTTTATAGAATACCAATTGATGTTAATTTTTTAAATTCTAATATTTTTTTTATTTTATTAAATTTTTCTAGTAATATTTTTTTAAATGGTGTTATGTTTGTTTTGCCAATTATGATTTTTTTATTGTTATCTACTTTAATAATGGGCATTTTAAATCGTTTATCTCCTCAACTTTCTATTTTTTCTATTGGTTTTCCATTAAATTTATTGATCGGAATGTTAATTTTATATTATTTAATGTCTATATCTTTTCCTTTCTTTAAAAATTTACTTAATCAATTAATTTCATTTATGTCTTATATGTTTTGAAAAATATAGTTCTTGTTTCAATTAAGAAAAATATTTAATTTTACTAAAAACTTCAATTTTAAAAAAATTTTTATTCTTAAAATAAAGTATAATTTTTTAAAAAATTATACTTTAATTTAAAAAAACATTAATTTTTATTATTTAATTTTTCCCTCATTATATAGTACATGTTTGCGAATAACAGGATCGTATTTTTTTAATTTTAATTTATCTGGAGTGTTTCTTTTGTTTTTTGTAGTAGTATAATAGTGACCTGTTCCTGCAGAAGAAATCATTTTAATTTTTTCTCGACTTTTTTTAGCCATAATTTTTTACCTTTATTTTTTTATAGTATTCATTTCTTTTATTATTAATTCTATTCCTTTTTTATCGATACAGCGCATACCATGAGCAGATACACGTAGTCTAATAAATCTTTTTTCTTCAGGAATCCAGAATCGATGATATTGAATATTTGGTAGAAATTGTCTTTTTTTTGCATTCATAGCGTGTGATCGATTATTACCAACCATTCTTTTTTTTCTTGTAACTTGACATATGCGAGACATTTTTTATTTTCCTAATTACGAAAGTTTATATTTAATTTATTTTTTTTAAAGTTTAATTTTTTTATTAAATAATATACTAACATAGTATAAATTACTATAATAGTTGTTTGCTGCGAGCTTAATTTTTTTGACCAAAGATACGCGTAAACGTATTTTTAATATCGATAAAAATTTTTATGAAAATATTAAGATTAATATTAAAATAGGATTATTTATATGAGTCTATATCAGAGATATTTATCTAAATCTTTGACTTTTATTTTTAGTTTGTTTTTTTTAATATTATTCTTTTTAGAAAGTAGTATAGGATTTAAATGGTTTTTTAATTTTACTAATTATTTTTTTATAGGATTGAAAACAGAAGAAATATCAGGAAATTGGCGTGATTTTAGATTAAAAAAAATTAGTTTTAATATTCTAGGATCATCTATCAATGCTAGTAGCATTCATGTTGTAACAGATCCAATATCTTTATTTAAATTTTCTACTATTTTAAAAAAAGTAGAAACAAAGAATTTAATTATTTCATTAAATAGAACTGAAAAACCGATTTTAAAAAATGCTTTTGTAAAAGAAAAAAAATTGAAAAATAATTTTTTCTTTAAACATTCATTAATTTTAAAAAAAATATATTCTGATAAAATTTTATTAAAAATACAAAAAAAAAATATATTTTTATTTAATATATTTAGTGGGTTAAAATTGAGCAATAATACCTTTACTTTATTTCCGACTAAAATTAACTCAATTTATATTGGTTCAACAATACATGATATAAAAAAAATTTCTAGTAAAAAAAGTAATTTTTTTATTAAAAAAAAATTTTTTTTTAGAAAAAAAATAAATAATTTTTTATCTTTTTTTTCAAATTTTAGAAAATTTTTTGTTCCTATAAATATAAATGTGATGCATTTAAAATGCAATAAATTAAAATATTTTAATAAAAAAATTGTAGATGTCTATAGAATAAAAATAAGCGCTAAATTAAAAAAAAATATTTTAAGAATAAAAAACATTCAAATACATTCAAAATATTTTACGACGAAGTCTGAAGGTCAAGTTTTTTTTAGAAATGATTTTTCTATTTTTTTTATGGTAAAAAATAAAATATCAACAAATATTTTTAATAATAAAGTTATGAATGTTTTATTTAAAGGTACTATTAACAATAAATTTACATTTAATTTGAGATCAACTAATTTATTTAAATTTAGAATAAATGGAGATGTTTTATTAGATAATTTAAATTATCCACTTGATATAAATGTACATTTTGATCGTCTTTTGTTTCCTATTAGTACAAAATTAATATTAAGTTCAAAAAATTTTAATCTTATTTTAAAAGGAAAAATTAATAATTATTCTTTATTGTTAAAGAATATTATTAGTATTTCAGGTATGCCTTCTTTTTTTATTAATGTTTCTGCGATAGGTAATTTAAAAAATATTGTTTTAAAAAAAATCTATTGTTTTCCATTTTTTAAAAATATTAAAAACAAAAATGTTATAAAAAAGAAAAAAGAAATAGAATATAATCAGTATATTTCTAAATTGATGGGGAAAATAAGTATATTATGTAATTTTAATAAACAATCTAATAGTATTTTTCTTCCTAATTTTCATTTTCAAGGCAATTTTCTGAAAAAAAAAGTATCTATATTGGGTTCTTTATATTATCAAAAATCAAATGGTATAAAAATTCCTAGAATAAATTTTTTATTAGGGAAAAACAAAGGATATATATCTGGTTCAATATCTAAAAAAGTAAATATTCATTCATCGATTAATGTAAATAATTTAAATTATTTTTTTCCAAATTTAAAAGGTGTAATCAAATCTACTTTAGATATATATGGTTTTTGTTCTCTTCCTTCTTTTTCCAGTGTTATTTTAGGTGAAAAAATAAATTGGAAAAATATTATATACTTAAATAGTATTAAAATATTGACTAATGTAAATTTAAAAAAAAATTTTTCAAAAAAATTTTTTGCTAGTTTTAAAAAAATACATTTTTCAAAGTTTCATATTGATTTTTTGAATTTTAAAGCTAATTGGAATAATATAAATCAGAGATTTTCTTTATCTCTAAAAAATAAAAAATTATCTATAAAATTAGTTTTAAACAGTCATTTTAATAAGAAAATAGGAATTTGGAAAGGTATTTTAAAAAAAATAGATATTAAAACTTCCTGGGGATCATTGATTGTAAAAAACAAGCCTTTATTATTTTATAATACTAAAGATAACATTGATTATAACAGTATAAAAAAGATAAAAGATATAAATATTTTTTATTCTATTATTAATAATATTCAAACTTCATTGTTTAAATTAATTCATCAATCATCTATAAAATTTAAAACTGATTTGTTTTTTAATACAAAATTTAAATGGAACTTAGGAGAAAATATTTCTAGTTTGAAATTTTTTTTAAAAGGTAATAACATAAAATTAGAGAAAAAAATAAAAAAAAGAATATTAATTGAAAAAATCAGTTCTTTAAATTTATATATTAATTTTAAAAAAAATAACGTTATGACGAAATGGATAATAAAAAAATCAAAAAATTCATTAAAAATCAATAAAATGTATGGTTTTTTAAATATTTATGATTTTCTTAATAAGAAAAAAATAGATGGAAAAATTTTTTTATCTGATTTTTCTTGTTCTTTTTTTAATTTCTTGCCAAATTTTTTTACAAAAATTCAAGGAAAATTTTCAGGAAATATAAAGTTTTCAGGGAGTATATATCAGCCTCAAATATTGGCTGATATTGATTTTCAAAATTTTAATATACAAAGTGATAGCATATTTAAATATATGATTTTGTTTTTTTATTCTTTTCCAAAAAACATAGAAAATATTAAAATTAATCAAGGAATAATAATAAAAAAAGGAAACATATTATTTACATTAAATTCTATTGTTCAAAATAATACAGTTCACTTTAAATGGAATATTTCATTTAATAGCAATACAATAAAAATTGTACTTTTCCCTAAAATAAAGTTAAATTTCTCTACTCAACTAAATTTATATTATTTTTTATCGAAATATAATTTAGTTGGACATTTAAAATTTTCTTTTTTTTCATTTAAAATTAATAAAAAGAATTTTGTATTTTAAAAGAAAAATATTTTTTCATAGAGATTTATTTTTTCTTGGCACGATTACATGAATTTTGGATTTCTAATTTTGCTTCTTTATGATCACCCCATCCTATAATCTTTACCCATTTTTCCTTTTCTAATTTTTTATAGTACTGAAAAAAATGTGAAATTTGTTTTTTTAATAATTTTGACATGTCTGAGATATCATTTATGCTTTCATATTCTTTAGAAATATTACTATTTGGAACTGCGATGATTTTTGCATCATCTCCTGATTCATCTTTCATCTTTAATATACCAACTGGTCTACAATTGATAACAACATTAGATTGTATTGGATATGGAGAAGGTACTAAAACATCTAATGGATCACCATCCAGTGATAAAGTTTCATTAATATATCCATAATTACATGGGTAAAACATTGGTGTAGATATAAAACGATCTACAAAAAGAATACCTGATTTTTTATCTACTTCGTATTTGATAGGAGATGCATGTGATGGTATTTCGATTATAACATATATATCATTTGGTATATTATTACCAGCTTTGATCAAGTTAAAATTCATTGTGTATATGTTCCTAATATTTTTTAAATTTTTTTAGTTAGATTTAATATAATATAAAATTAAAGAAGAAAAATAATTAAATTTTTATTAAAAAAGCAATTTGTTTTGGATAATTAATATTTCTTTTATATAATTATCTTTATTTTAAAATAGTTTTATTAGTTAATATATATTTAAGAGGCTATAAATGCAATTAGTAAATCAAATAGAAAAAGAAGAAAATTCACTTATAAATACAGTAAAAAACACTTTGATTATAGCTCAAGAAAAAGTCAATTTTTCTATTGAGGTTTTTGTAAAGAAAACCATAGGTATAAGTGTCAATATAAGGAATAATATTATTGAAAACGTAGAATTTAATAGCGACGGAGCACTTTTTATTACAGTTTATAATAAATTTTCTAAAGGTGTTGTATCATCTAAAGATTTTAGTATAAATGGTATAAAAAAAATGCTAGAAATCGCAATTGATATTTCTAAACATTCTTCTTCTGATTTTTTTTCAGGATTACCAGATGAAGAATTACTATGCTGCCAAGCTAAAGATTTGAATTTATTTCATCCTACTGAATTTAATATTAAGAACGCAATCAATTTTGCCTCTGTATCAGAAAAAGAAGCTTTTAAATTTGATAAAAGAATTATTAACAGTGAAGGTAGTTTTTTTAGTAATCATGTTACGATAAACGTTTTTGGTAATAGTTTAGGTATGTTAGAAAAATATAAATCCACTCGTTATTCTAACTATAATTGTATGATTGCAAAAGATAATAATGTTATGCAAAGAGATTTTAGTTATTCTACTTCCAGAAAGTTAGATGATTTAGAAAAACCAGATATACTAGGTCGAAAAGCTGCTAAAAATGCTGTCTCTCGATTAGGTTCTAAAAAAATAAATACTATAAAATCTCCAATAATTTTTTCAAAAGAAATGTCTTCTATTTTTTTTTCTCATCTTATTTCAGCTATTAGTGGTGATAATGTTTATCGAAAATCGACATTTTTACTTCATGATCTAAAGAAAAAAATTTTTCCTGAATGGTTAAATATTGAAGAAAACCCCCATCTCATAAAAGGCTTAGGAAGTAAACCTTTTGATAACGAAGGTGTATCGACAAGAATTAAGAGTATTGTTAAAAATGGAGTTCTACAAACTTGGTTATTAAATACTTATAATGCTCGAAAATTAAAATTAACAAGTACTGGAAATGCTGGAGGTATTTCAAATTGGTTAGTTTCACATAAAAACATATCTTTTAAAGAATTATTAAAGACTATGGAAACTGGTTTTTTAGTAACTGAATTAATGGGACAAGGAGTTGATATTGTTAGTGGTAATTATTCACGTGGAGCAGTAGGGTTTTGGATTGAAAATGGAAAAATAAAACATCCAGTAAATGAAATTACTATATCTAGTAATTTAAAAACGATGTGGACTAATATTCTTAGTATTAGTAATGATATTAATATATATAGTAATATTCAATGTGGTTCAATATTACTATCTGAAATTCAAATTTCAGGAAATTAATTTTTTATTTGTAAGTAAATTTTTAGTCAAAAAGGTAATAAATTTATTACCTTTTATTTTTTACTTTTAAGAAGTTGACCTATAAGCCGGGTTCTGTTTTAACAGTCATTCATCTAGATTAGTAATCACTTACTAATTCAAGCAGTCTACCCAGGTTTTTTTAAGTACGAGCAATACAAATAACCTATATTTGACTTTGCTCCAGGTGGAGTTTACCTTGCCATCAATTGTTGCCAATTATGCGGTGTGCTCTTACCACACCTTTTCACCCTTTCCTTGTTACTTTTTATTACTTTAAAAAGAATAAGGTGGTTTTTTTTCTGTTGCACTTGTCATAAGCTCACGCTTTCCAGGTGTTACCTGGCACCTTGCTCTATGGAGCCCGGACTTTCCTCTCTTTAGTTTAATTAGTTTAAAAACTAAACAGCGACTGTTTGGTCAACTTCAAAAAGATAAATTATATATCATTTTAATGAAAATGTCACTTATCTTCTTTTGTTATTGCATATTTATATAAATTATTTTTTTTTATTTTATGTATTTTAGAAGCGATTAATACTGATTGTTTTGATGAAAGAAAATTTCTTAAAATTTTAAATGTATTTATTACTTTTTCTGAAACATCTTGATTTTTTAATTCTTTAAAACCATCTATAATAATTACTATTTCTCCTTTATTATAACGATTTTTATCTTTTTTAAGCCAAGATAGCATTACATTAGCTTTCGCACCGTAAATATATTCCCATTTTTTTGTGATTTCTTTTGCAACTACTAAATGTCTGTTTTCATCAATTTTTTCTATAATATCTCTTATACTTTCAAGTATTCTATGTTTCGATTCATAAAAAATCATTGTTCTTGTTTCTTTTTTTAAAGAATTCAACAAATCACATCTTATTTTTTTTTTAGAAGGAAGAAAGCCTTCATAGCAAAAACGATTAGTAGAAATTCCAGAAGCACTTAGTGCTGTAATAGCTGCACAAGGTCCTGGAAGAGGAACAATTTTAATATTTAAATAACAACATTTTTTTACTAAAAAATAGCCTGGATCATTAATAACCGGTGTTCCTGCATCGGAGACTAAGGCAATTTTTTTGCCTTCTTTTAACTTGTTAATTACATAATGACTTTGTGTTTTTTCATTATCTTTATTTAAAGATATTAAGATATTTTTAACATTATAATGTTGTAGTAAAATATTAGTATGATAAATGTTTTCAGCTGCTATTAAATTAACGTTTTTTAGAGTTTCTACAGCACGATAAGTAATATCAGATAGATTGCCAATAGGTGTTGGAATAATATAAAGAATACCAGTGCTATTAAATGAATTCACTTTTTTTTCCAGATATGTTTTTAAAATAAAAAAAATTATTAATTTATTATATAAGTAATATTAGATTTAAGTTTTTTTTATATGTAATTTTGACATTAAATAGTAATTATAAGGTGTTTTAAGTGAAACGAGTTGTGATTACAGGATTTGGTATTATTTCAAGTATTGGAAACAATAAAAAAGAAGTCTTAAATTCTTTATATAATGGTATTTCTGGGATTACATTTTCGGAAGAAATGAAAGAATCAGGTATGCGTAGTCAAGTTTGGGGTAATATAAAATTAAAAGATAAAAATTATTTAAAAAAAAATAAAACAACTCGCTTTATGAATGATGGATCTCTGTATGCTTTTTTATCAATGGAGCAGGCAATTAAAGATGCTAATTTAAAAACTAAACAATATCAAAAAAACCCACGTATTGGACTTATTGTTGGTTCTGGAGGAGGTTCTCCAAAACATCACATAATAGGTATAGATGCAATTAGAAGTAATCGAGGTTTAAATTCTGTTAGTCCTTATATTGCAATTAAGGCTATGAATTCTGGAATATCGGCTTGTTTGTCAACTTTGTTTAAGATATATGGAGTAAATTATTCTATAAGCTCAGCTTGTGCGACTTCTGGACATTGTATTGGTAATGCATTTGAGTTAATTAAATTTGGTAAGCAAGATCTTATTTTTGCTGGTGGGGGTGAAGAAGTAAGTTGGGAATTAGCATGTGAATTTGATGCAATGAAAGCACTTTCTAGTCATTTTAATAATACACCTATTAAATCATCACGTGTTTATGATGTAAATCGCGATGGTTTTGTTGTATCTGGTGGAGGAGGAATAGTAGTTATTGAAGAGTTGAATTGTGCTTTATCTAGATCTGCTCATATTTATGCTGAAATTATTGGTTATGCTGCAACCTCTGACGGTAAAGATATGATTGTACCTTCAGGAGAAGGGGCTGTACGCTGTATGAATTTAGCAAAAAAAGAAAATAAAATATCATTTATTGATTATTTGAATGTTCATGGTACTTCTACTAAAATTGGTGATTTAATTGAATTAGATGCAATTAAAAAATCTTTTCGTTATGAAAAAAAACCTATGATTTCCGCAACAAAATCTATGACTGGTCACGCTTTAGGGGTATCTGGTGTACATGAAATTATTTATACATTATTAATGATGAAGTATAATTTTATAGCTCCTTCAATTAATATTGAAAAAATAGAGTCTTCTGCTGACAACATGAATATTGTACAAAAAACTTTTAATACAAGAATTGAAACAGCAATGTCTAATAGTTTTGGTTTTGGTGGTACTAATGTTTCTTTAATATTAAAAAAGTATTAGTTTTTTTATAAAAACAATACTTTTTAATATTTTTAATGCACAATATATTTAATTTTTTGTAAATAGCATATATGTTTTATATATAATTTGAATCTTTAATTTACTAATTTAATTTTAAATTGTTTTAAATATAAAGGATAAAAAATGAATCAATTAAATGCGTTAAAAAAATTTACAACTATTGTTGCTGATACAAGTGACATAGAATCTATTTGTAAATATAAACCAGAAGATGCAACTACTAATCCATCTTTGATACTTAAAGCTGTTAGTTCAAGTTTTAATAAAAAATTTATTGATCAAGCTATAGAATATGCTAGAAAAAAAGGAGGTTCTCAAAATTGTAAAATTGTAAATGCTAGCGATAAAATTTTAGTTGATCTTGGAGTAGAAATTTTAAAACATATACCAGGTTATATTTCGAGTGAAGTTGATGCTCGTTTGTCTTTTAATAAAGAAAAATGTATTTTAAAAGCAAATAAAATAATTAATATGTATGAAGAAAAAGGAATTTCTAGAAATAGAGTATTAATTAAATTAGCAGCTACATGGGAGTGTATAAAAGCAGCAGAAGAACTTAAAAAAAACAATATTTCTTGTAATTTAACTCTTTTATTTTCTTTTGCTCAAGCTCGTGCTTGTGCAGAGTCAAATGTATTTTTAATATCTCCTTTTGTAGGTCGTATTTATGATTGGTATGTATCTCAAAATTTGATATCAAAATATTCTTCTGATCAGGATCCAGGTGTTTTATCTGTTCGTAAAATTTATGATTTTTATAAAAAATATAGTTATAAAACTATAATTATGGGTGCAAGTTTTCGAAATATTGAACAAATCTTATCCCTTGCAGGATGTGATAGATTAACTGTTTCACCTGCATTATTAAAAGAGCTAGAATCAAGTAATAAAAAATTAAATAGAAAATTATTTCCTCCTACTTCATATTTAAATCCTCCTATTCCTCTTACTGAAGAAGAATTTAGGTGGGAACATAATCAAGATGAAATGGCTGTTCAAAAGTTATCAGAAGGTATACGAAATTTTGGAAAAGATCAATTGTTTTTGGAAAAATTTTTTTCTCAATTAATATAAATTTTTAATAAAAATTAAATTTTTTTAAGTGTCCATTTGGAGAAAGGTTTATGTTTTTAAAAAGAGAATTAGCAAATGCAATTCGCATGTTAAGTATAGATGCTATTCAAAATGCAAAATCAGGCCATCCTGGTATGCCCATGGGTATGGCTGACATTGCAGAAGTTTTATGGAGAAAGTTTCTAAAACATAGTCCAATGAATCCCAATTGGGATAATCGTGATCGTTTTATTCTTTCTAATGGACATGGTTCCATGTTGTTATATAGTCTATTACATCTCACTGGATATGATTTATCAATAAATGATCTTAAAAATTTTAGAAAACTGCATTCAAAAACACCAGGACATCCTGAAACAGGTGAAACACCGGGTGTTGAAACAACTACGGGTCCTCTAGGACAGGGTTTAGCTAATGCAGTTGGAATGGCTATTGCAGAAAGAACATTAAGTGCTCACTTTAATCGACCAAATTACGATATAGTTGATCATTATACCTGGGTTTTTGTAGGAGATGGTTGCTTAATGGAAGGTATTTCTCATGAAGTTTGTTCTTTAGCTGGAACGTTAAAGTTAGGGAAATTAATTGTTTTTTATGATCAAAATGGTATTTCAATAGATGGTAAAATTTCTAATTGGTTTACAGATAACACCGTTATGCGATTTAAATCCTATAATTGGCATGTTGTAGATCAAGTGGATGGTCATAATCCCGATTCTATTAAAAACAGTATTAAAGAAGCAAAATCAGTAAAAAACCAACCTTCAATTATTATTTGTAATACGATTATTGGTTTTGGTTCTCCAAATAAGTCAGGTACAGCAGATTCTCATGGTTCTCCTCTTGGAGAATTAGAAATTGCTTTGACACGGAAAAATTTAAATTGGAAATATTTACCGTTTGAAATACCTACTCAAATTTATGATAAGTGGAACTTTGTAAAACAAGGTGTAAAATTAGAAGAAAGTTGGAATAAAAAATTTAACTTATATAAATCTGAATATCCTGAACTTGCAGTAGAATACGAAAGACGTATTAAAAAACAACTACCTGTAGAGTGGTATAAAAAAACTAACGATTATATTTTTAATTTACAAAAAAACCCTCAAAATATTGCGAGTCGAAAAGCTTCTCAAAATTCTATAGAAGAATTTGCAGCACTATTACCAGAACTTATAGGTGGATCTGCAGATCTGTCTCCAAGTAATTTAACTATGTGGTCTAATTCTAGTTCTATAACAGAAAATTTATCTGGAAATTATATTCATTATGGTGTTCGTGAATTTGGAATGACAGCGATTGCTAATGGAATTTCCCATCATGGAGGATTTATTCCATATACTTCAACATTTTTAATGTTTGTTGAATATGCTCGAAATGCGGTTCGTATGGCAGCTTTAATGAATACTAAACATATTTTTGTGTACACACACGATTCTATTGGTCTAGGTGAAGATGGGCCTACACATCAACCAGTAGAACAGTTAGCAAATTTAAGAATGACACCAAATATAGATGTTTGGAGACCCAGCGATCAAGTAGAAACTTCTGTGGCATGGAAATATGCAATTGAGCAAAAACATGGTCCAACAGCATTAATTTTGTCACGTCAAAATTTATCTCAATTCTATAGAAATGATGAACAAATAAGAAATATTTTTTTTGGAGCCTATATATTATACGATTCTAAAGAACCTCTCGATATTATTTTTATATCAACAGGTTCTGAATTACAAATAACTTTAACTGCTGCTAAAAAAATTGCTGATTTAGGTTATTCTGTACGTGTTGTTTCTATGCCTTCTAATAATGTTTTTGATAGACAAAGTATTTCTTATAAAGAATCAGTATTGCCCTCTTACATTACTAAAAGAATTATAGTAGAAGCAAGTATAAAAGATTTTTGGTATAAATATGCAGGAACAGAAGGAATAATAATTGGCATGGAGACATTTGGAGAATCTGCTCCAGAAGAAGTTTTATTTAAGAAGTTTGGTTTTACTGTAGATAATATAATAAGTCAATCTAAAATTCTATTAAAACATTAGTTTTAAAATTTTTACTAATATTTATAGGGGGCTTTTTTCTTAGCCCCGTTTATTTTAATAAATATTAAAGAAAATATAAATGAGGAAAATAATGGTTTGTTCGATTACTAAATTAGCACAAAAGTTAATTTCAATTCCATCTATTAGTCCAAAAGATTTAGGTTGTCAAGATATTATGATTGATTTTTTAGATCATCTTGGATTTAAAATAAAAGAAATTAATATAAATGATACAAAAAATTTTTGGGCAACTAGAGGATCTGGTAAAACTTTAACATTTGCCGGTCATACAGATGTCGTACCTCCTGGCGATTATAGAAATTGGAATAATGATCCTTTTAATCCAGTTATTAAAAACGGTTTATTATTTGGCCGAGGTGCATCAGATATGAAAGGTGCTTTAGCGTGTATGATGATTGCATCTGAAAGATTTATAAAAAAAAATCCTAATTATAAAGGAAGATTGTCTTTTTTAATTACTTCAGATGAAGAATCACTTGCTATTGACGGTACAAAAAAAGTCATAGATTATTTAATTTCTAAAAAAGATATCATTGATTATTGTGTTATTGGAGAACCTACTAGTAATGCTAAAATTGGTGATGTTATAAAAAATGGCCGAAGAGGATCTATAACAGCAAATTTAACAATTCATGGAATTCAAGGTCACATTGCATATCCTCATTTAGCAGATAATCCGATACACAAAGGATTACCTGTTATTTTAAAAATATTGTCTATTAAATTAGATAATGGAAATGAATTTTTTCCTCCAACTAGTCTAAACATTGCTAATATTCGTGCAGGAGATGGAAATAATAATATAATTCCCGCTTCTTTATTTGTTCAATTTAATTTTCGTTTCAATACAGAAACTTCTGACAAAGAGATTAAATCAAAATTCATACAAATATTAGATAAGAGTAATGTTAATTATTCTTTAAACTGGCTCTTTTCGGGAAAACCTTTTATTACAAAAAAAGGTTTATTAATAGATAATGTGATTAAATCTGTTATGAATTTAAATAAAATTAAACCTATTTTATCAACTGATGGGGGAACTTCAGATGGTCGTTTTATTACTTTAATGAACGCTGAAATAGTAGAATTAGGTTTAATGAATACCACTATTCACAAATCAAATGAACATGTAAAAATATCTGATTTACAAAAATTAGCTATTATTTATGAGGATATTATGCATAAGTTACTCATTTAGTTTTATATTATTTTATTTTTTATTAAAAACAATGATGCAGAATATCATTTAAGATAATCTGCACCTATTATTTTAAATTTTTGATCACAAAGATTTTTATATCATTTTTAGCCTCATTGTTTTATGGAGAGTACTCTGTTCATACAGGAGGAAAAATATCATAGTTTTTTTTATTTAAATCTTCTTGTGTGTAAGGAATATAATATTCTTGATTTTTAGAGGGAATATTAATTCCTTTTGGTATAATTAACTTTTTAAGTTGAATCTTATTATTTTCATTCTTAAAAAGAATATCATTTTTTTTTAAGGTACAAGATGTTATTAAAGAAAAAATAGAAATTTGAAAAATCGTGATTGTTATTTTTAAAAAAAAATTATATCTTTTGAAGATTAGCATATTGAAGTGCTTTTTCGATTTGTATACGTGTAGAATTTAAAATTGGCGTCATTGGCAATCGCAGCGTATCACTGTTTATTAAACCTATTTTTTTAGCTAACCATTTAATTGGAATTGGATTAGGTTCTATAAATAAAGCTTCATGTAATAACGTCAAACGTTCATTTATAGATCTTGCTCTTTCAAATTTACCTTCAAGTGCGTATGAACATATTTGTGTCATTTCTTTGGCAGCAACATTTGCTGTTACTGATATTACTCCTTGACCGCCTAGTTGAATAAAATCTAAAGCTGTAGGATCATCACCGCTGATTAGTAAAAAATTATTTTTAACTAATTTTTTAATTTTATGTATTCTTGATAAGTCACCTGTTGCTTCTTTGATGCCAATGATATTTTTAAATTCAGATAATCTTGCGACTGTTGATGGAAGTAAATCACATCCTGTCCGGCTAGGAACATTATATAAAATTTGTGGTAATTTTGTACTTTCTGAAATTGCTTTAAAATGCTGGTATAATCCTTCTTGAGTAGGTTTGTTGTAGTATGGTGTAACTGTAAGACAAGCTGCAATTCCTGACTTTTCAAATCTTTTTGTTAGAGATATAGCTTCTGTTGTAGCATTTGCACCTGTACCTGCAATAATAGGAATACGTTTGTTTGCAAGTCTTAAAGTTAACATAACTACTTCAATGTGTTCTTCTTGACTAAGAGTTGCTGATTCTCCAGTAGTTCCAATAGAAACAATAGCGTTTGTTTTATTTAATACATGATAGTCAATTAACCTTTTTAAGCTAGAATGACAAATTTTACCTTCTTCATTCATTGGTGTAATTAATGCGACAATACTTCCTGTAAACATTGATTTTGTTCTCCTCCATAAAAAATATTTTATGGCATCTTTCATATAAATCTAAAATTAAGTAAATATAAATTATAAATTTAATACCTATAAAAATTGATTTTTTTTTTGAATATGAAACTTTAAATAATAAGATATAATCTTTTATCTTTATTTTAATAAAGTCCAAATTTTTATACAATTGCTACTATATTATATTTAATGATAATAGTAAGTATAATTATACATTCTAAAGTGTATATTTTAGATTTTTAATCTATTTTTATTTTTAAAATTCATTTAATTTATAAAAAATTTTTATTAAAAAATAATATTTTGATATTATCAAGGAATATATCATATAATGATTACACTGAAATCTGGAGATGTTGCTCCAGAATTTTTTCTTCTTAATTATAATAATCAACTAATAAATTTATCTGATTTTTTAGGTAAAAAATTATTGATCTATTTTTATCCAAAAGCGATGACTCCAGGTTGTATAGTGCAGGCATGTAACATTAGAGATAATTTAGAATTATTTAAAAATAAGAAGATAGAAGTTGTAGGTATTAGTCCTGATAGCACTGACAAGTTATTAAATTTTGTTCAAAAAAAAATGTTAAATTTTACTTTACTATCTGATATACACAACATTGCTAGCAAAAAATTTGGTGTTTGGGGTGAAAAAATATTTATGGGAAAAAAATATTTTGGAATTTATCGTACTAGTTTTTTGATCAATTCAACTGGTATAATTGATAAAATATTTTGTAAATTTAAGTGTAAGGATCACCATAAAATTATATTAACGTATTTAAATTCAAAAGAAAGTACTTGATTTTTAGTTAAAAATATAACTTTGTTAATTTCTTTATATATTATTGAGCTACTAAATATTGATAATTTAGTAGCAATGTTATTTAAAAATTATTTTTTTTACATTGAGCTCTAAATCTTAGTAGATGATCCATTAATACTATTGCTACCATTGCTTCTGCTATTGGTACAGCACGTATTCCTACACATGGATCGTGTCTACCTTTAACTGTTATTTTAACTTTTTCATTATCTTTATTTACTGTATTTCCTGGTTTTCGAATACTTGAAGTAGGTTTAAATGCAACTTTTAAAACAATATTTTCACCGTTGCTGATTCCTCCTAATATTCCCCCACAATGATTACTTTTAAATCCGTAAGGAGTTATTTCGTCTCGATGTTCACTTCCTTTTTGATTAACTACTGAAAAACCATCTCCTACTTCTACCCCTTTTGCAGCGTTAATACTCATTAAAGCATGAGCTAAGTCAGCATCTAGTCTATCAAAAACTGGCTCTCCAAAACCTACTGGTACATTTTCGGCTATAATTATAATTTCGGCTCCTATTGAATCACCAGTTTTTTTTAAATTTTTAATTAATTCTTCTAATTGTAGAATATTTTTTTTATTTGGACAAAAAAAAGGATTTTTTTCTACTTCTTCCCATGATTCAAATGGACAATGTATGTTGCCCATTGTTGATAAATATCCGCGAATAACTATTTTATTTTGCATTTTAAGATATTTTTTCGCAATACTACCTGCTGCGACTCGCATTGCAGTTTCACGTGCTGAAGATCTACCACCACCACGATAGTCTCGTATGCCATATTTTTTTTCATAAGTATAATCTGCATGTCCTGGTCTAAATAAATCTTTTATTTTACTATAATCTTGTGATCGCTGATCTGTGTTTTGAATAATTAGACCAATGCTTGTTCCTGTAGTGATTCCGTTAAATACTCCTGAAAGTATTTGAACTTGATCTAATTCAGAACGTTGAGTAGTATAACGTGAAGTTCCAGGTTTTCTACGATCTAAATCATGTTGTAAATCATCTGAAGATAATTTTAACCCTGGTGGCATTCCATCAATAATACATCCCAGTGCTATTCCATGTGATTCGCCGAAAGTAGTTACACGAAAAATTTTTCCAATTGTATTTCCAGCCATTTTTTTCTTCTATTAAATTTTAATTTAAATAATATAACTATACAGAAAAAAAATAAAAAAATAATTTTTTATTTAAAAAAAATATTTAATGATAAATTTTTATTTGTTGTTTTTACAAAAACTAAATTATATAATTAAAAAAATATGTAAAAAAATGTTAAATAAAATATGTAAATTTATTAATTTTTGGTAATACATAATTATGAATAAAAATCGACAATTTATTGTTAATAGTAATGTTTTATTTCGTAAGTGGTTGAATGGTACCCGTGAAATAGTACAAGATACTATATTCCATTCTCGATTGCATAAAGTAAATCAAAATATCCGATCTAAAAGAATTTATCTTGAACAAGACATTCATAGTAATTATTTCTCTTTTTATAAAAAAAAAGATTCTTTTAGAGAAAATCCTGTTTCTTATGTTCGAAACGACAGTTCAACTAATGTTTTAAAAAAGTTAAAAAAAGGAAAATATTCTCCAGATATTTTTCTTGACTTACACGGTTTAAATCAATATCAAGCAAGAAAAAAATTAGGTCAGTTAATTTCAATATGTCAAAAAGAAAAAATTTTTTGTGCTCATATTATGCATGGATATGGTAAAAATATTTTAAAAAAACAAATACCTTTTTGGTTATCTCAACATCCTGACATAATAGCTTTTCATCAAGCGCCTAAAATGTTTGGAAATGACGCAGCAATCATAGTTATAATTGAAATTCATTCTTAAATCAAAATTAATAAATGTTTTAGATATATTTAAATATTATTTATTTTTTATAAAAAATATTAATTATTAATATCTAATTATTATTTTTTTTAATTATTATTTGAACTTTTTTTTTTGCGTTTTTAATAAAAAATTTTTCTAGAAATATATGTTTGTTATACTATTAAAAATAAATATTTTTTGTATAGAATATTTATTGTATTATCTAAAATAAATAAAATTTTTAAAAAACCCTTATTTTGGGTTTTTTTATTTTAAAAGATATGAAATTAT
Organism: Buchnera aphidicola (Rhopalosiphum maidis); assembly: GCF_003671935.1. Taxonomy (NCBI): domain Bacteria; kingdom Pseudomonadati; phylum Pseudomonadota; class Gammaproteobacteria; order Enterobacterales; family Erwiniaceae; genus Buchnera; species Buchnera aphidicola. The sequence goes on along the minus strand of NZ_CP032759.1, from coordinate 32,043 downwards.
AAATTTATTTTTTAAACATAAAACATTAAAAATAAAATTTTTAAAGGATTTTTCAAGATGTTTAATACTAATCGTGTACGTATAGCAATGCAGAAAACTGGTCGTTTAAGTAGTGAATCCATCAAATTGCTTACATGTTGTGGAATTAAAATTAATTTAAAGCAACAAAAATTAATAGCCTTTGCTGAAAATATGCCTATTGATGTTATGTTAGTACGTGATGACGATATTCCCGGATTAGTTATGGATGGTGTTGTAGATTTAGGTATAGTGGGAGAAAACGTTCTTGAGGAAGAATTGTTACAACGAACATCACAAAATTTAGAAAATTCTTACATTACATTAAGACGTCTTGATTTTGGAGTTTGTCGATTATCTTTAGCTATTCCCATTAATACTCCATATACTGATATAACATCTTTAAAAAATTTTAGGATTGCCACTTCTTATCCTCATTTATTAAAAAAATATTTAGATAAAAAAAATATTTTTTTTAAATCTTGTATGTTGAATGGTTCTGTAGAAGTGGCACCTAGGGCTGGTTTAGCAGACGCTATTTGTGATTTAGTTTCAACTGGTGCAACACTAGAAGCAAATGGTTTACGTGAAGTGAAAGTAGTTTTTCGTTCTCATGCTTGTTTAATTTGTAAAACAGGAAAAATTAATTTTGAGAAAAAAGAAGTAATTAACAAGTTAATGACTCGTATAAAAGGTGTAATTAAAGCACGTGAATCTAAGTATATTATGTTACATGCTCCAGTTGATAAACTTGAAGAAGTAATATCTTTATTACGCGGAGCAGAGAGACCAACAATTTTAAAATTAGCAGGAGAAGATCGTCGTGTAGCAATGCATATGGTAAGCAGTGAAACATTGTTTTGGGAAACAATGGAAAAATTAAAATCTTTAGGAGCTAGTTCAATTTTAGTTTTACCAATTGAAAAAATGATGGAGTAAAGATTTAATGAAATATTTTAACACGATTGTTGATTGGAATATGTTGAATTTTAATGAGAAAAAAAATATTTTATTGAGACCTATTATAAAAAATAATAATTCTATTAAAAAAAAAGTTAAAAAAATAATCGAAAACGTTCAAATTTCAGGAGAAAAAGCACTAAAGGAATATACAATTTTATTTGAAAAATGTCAAATTAATGAATTTGAAGTTTCTAGAGAAAAAATTTTGTCTTCTTCTGAACATGTTGATCAATCATTAAAAGAAGCAATTGAAACTGCTAAAAAAAATATTACATCCTTTCACAAAGCACAAATTTTATCTCCAATAGATATTGAAACTGAAGTTGGAGTAAGATGTCAACAAGTTTACTTACCACTAAATTCTGTTGGAATTTATATTCCAAGTGGAATCGCTCCTTTGTTTTCAACTGTTTTAATGCTTGCTATACCAGCTAAAATAGCTGGTTGTAAAGAAATAATTCTTTGTTCCCCCCCTCCTATTAATAACACAATACTTTATGCTGCAAATATTTGTGGTGTTGATAAAATATTTCAAATTGGAGGCGCTCAAGCTATAGCAGCATTAGCTTTTGGTACTAAAAACATTCCTAAAGTAGACAAAATTTTTGGTCCCGGAAATGCTTATGTTACAGAAGCAAAATTACAAGTGAGTTCTGTTTTTAATGGACCTCAAATAGACATGTTAGCTGGACCTTCAGAATTATTGATTATTTCTGATGAAACTTCTAATGCTGATTTTATTGCTGCTGATTTATTGTCTCAAGCTGAACATAGTGTGTCTTCTCAAGTTATATTATTGACTCCATCCATTGAATTAGCTAAAAAAGTTATTGTGTCTATTAATCATCAATTAAAAAATTTATCTAAATCAGATGATATATTAACTGCATTAAAAAATAGTGTTATTATTCTGACAAAAGATTTATTTGAATGCATTAATATATCAAATATATATGCTCCTGAACATTTGATTATTCAAACAAAAGAGCCAAGATTAATACTTAAAGAAATATTAAATGCTAGTTCAATTTTTTTAGGACCATGGTCTCCTGAATCAGCAGGTGATTACGCATCTGGAACTAATCATGTTTTACCTACTTATGGAAAATCTATTTCAAGTTCTGCTTTGGGTTTATGTGATTTTAAAAAACGTGTATTGATTCAAGAACTAACATCTCAAGGCTTTATGAATTTATCAAGTACATTGGAAATTTTATCTGAAGCTGAAAAACTTGAAGCACATAAAAATGCTGTAAAAATAAGAGTAGATTTTTTAAAGGAAAAAATATGACGGCTGATATAACTAAGTTAGTTCGAAAAAATATACAAAAATTACATCCCTATCAATCGGCTAGACGAATTGGAGGTCAAGGTGATACATGGTTAAATGCAAATGAATCTCCTATATCTGTTCCGTTTAAAGCAAGAATAGAATACTTTAATCGTTATCCAGAATGTCAACCTAATCATTTAATATCTTCATATGCTGATTACGCTGGTGTATTAGATAGTCAAATTTTAGTTACTAGAGGAGCAGACGAAGGTATTGAACTTTTGATTAAAGCTTTTTGTGAACCTGGAGAAGATGCGATAATTTATTGCCCTCCAACTTACGATATGTATGCTATAAATGCAAAAATTGCAAATATTGAAATAAAAGAAATTCCTACTTTAAAAAATACTTGGCAAATAGATTTATTAAACATTAACTCAAATCTTGATAGAGTTAAATTAATATATATTTGCAATCCTAACAATCCTACTGGAAACATTATTTCTAAAAAAGATTTAAAAGATTTGTTAAAAATCACATTAGGTCGATCTTTTGTAGTAATAGATGAAGCTTATATTGAATTTTCTCCGAAAAATAGTATGGTAAACTATTTAAAAAAATTTCCGAATTTAATTCTTTTGAGAACCTTATCGAAAGCATTCGCATTAGCAGGAATAAGATGTGGTTTTACATTAGCACAAGAAGAAGTGATTAATGTTTTAAATAAAGTTATTAGTCCTTATCCAATATCTACACTTGTCACTGATATAGCAATGCAATCTTTAGAAAAGAAAGCGCTTGAAAACATGAAAAATAGAGTTTTACAATTAAATATGAATCGTGTTTGGTTAGTTAACGAATTGAAGAAAAACTCTTATGTAAAAAAAATTTTTGATAGTCATGCTAATTATATTTTAGTAGAATTTTACATGTTTGAAAAAATATTTCAGAATTTGTGGGAAAAAGGTATAATTTTAAGAAATCAAAATCACAAAAATAATTTAAAAAATTGCTTAAGAATATCAATAGGATCGAATTTGGAATGTGTTCATTTAGTTAAAGAATTAAAAAATTTGTCTAAAATATAATTTTTTTCAATGAGGTGCTATTGATGAAACAAAAAATATTATTTATTGACCGAGATGGTACGTTAATTCATGAACCATCTAATGATTTTCAAGTAGATGCAATTAAAAAGCTTGCATTTAAAAATTATGTTATTTCTTCATTGAGTCAATTAATGAATTTTGGTTATAAATTTGTTATGATTACAAATCAAGATGGTCTTGGTAGTGAGTCGTTTCCTTGGGAAAATTTCAACATTCCTCATTTTTTTATGTTAAATATTTTTCGTTCAGAAGGGATAATATTTGAAGATATTTTAATTTGTCCACATTTTTTAGATGATCATTGTGATTGCCGTAAACCTCAAGTTAAATTATTAAAACCTTGGTTAAAAGAAAATAAAATAGATAGAAAACGCAGTTATGTAATTGGTGATCGAGAAACAGATATGGAATTAGCTAAAAATATACAGTTACCAGGTATACAGTACAAAGAAAAAGATTTTAATTGGATAGATATTACAAAAGAAATCATAAAAAGAGATAGATACGGAGAAGTAATTCGAAAAACAAAAGAAACTTATGTACATGTAAAGTTATGGTTAGATTTAGATCATCATAGTTGTATTAAAACTGGTATTAATTTTTTTGATCATATGTTAGATCAATTATCAATTCATAGCGGAATTTCTATGCATATATTAGCAAAAGGAGACCTGAAAATTGATGATCATCATACTATAGAAGATATTGGAATTGTTTTAGGAGAAGCATTATCTAAAACATTGAACCATAAAAATGGTTTATCTAGATATGGTTTTGTTTTACCTATGGATGAAAGCCAATCAAAGTGCATCATAGATTTATCAAATCGTCCATATTTATCTTTTAATGCCAAATTTCAACATAAAATGGTTGGTGATCTTAATACTGATATGATTGAACATTTTTTTTATTCTCTTTGTTATTCTATGAGAATTACTTTACACTTAGATGTTAAAGGAAAAAATGATCATCATTGTGTTGAAAGTTTATTTAAAGCTTTTGGACGTGCACTACGTAAGGCAGTTAAAATAGAAGGTAATATATTACCAACATCTAAAGGGATTTTATAGTGAATATTGCTATATTAAATACTGGTTGCGCTAATTTAACCTCAATTCAAGTTGCAATTAAAAAATTAGGTTATACTTCTATAGTAACTTCTGATCCTTCTATAATATTAAAGTCTAAAAAAATTTTTTTACCAGGTGTAGGAACAGCTTCAGCTGCTATGAAAAAATTAAATGAAAAAAATTTAATTAATACGTTAAAAACGTTAACTCAACCGATTCTAGGAATTTGTCTCGGAATGCAAATTTTTTCTCAATTTAGTGAAGAATGTCAAGGAGTGAAGACTATCGGAATTTTTGATGACTGTTTTACTTGTCTTTTAAAAAGCAGTAATTTACCGTTACCTCATATGGGTTGGAATTATATTGTTTTTGACAATTCACATCCATTATTCAAAAATATTGATAAAAAAGAAAGATTTTATTTTGTTCATAGTTACATTATACCATTGAATAAATATACTTTAGCAACAACTACATATGGCATATCTTTTAGTTCTGTAATGCAAAAAAATAATTTTTTTGGAGTGCAATTTCATCCGGAAAAATCTGGTCATGCGGGATCTCAATTATTAAAAAACTTTTTAGAGATGTAAAATTCTATGATTATTCCAGCATTTGATTTTATTAATGGGAAAATAGTTCGCTTGTATCAAGGAAATTATTCTAATCAAAGAGAATACGATATAAATTTATACAAACGTTTCAAAGATTATGAAATTCAAGGTGTGAAAAAAATTCATCTAGTAGATTTAGATGGTGCGAAAAATTTTAAAGAAAGGCAAGTAAAAGTTTTTAAAGATCTTATTTCTTATACTAATATTTCTATACAAATAGGTGGCGGAATAAGAAGTGAAGAAAATATTAATATGTTTCTTAATTTAGGAGTTAAACAAGTTGTGATTGGTTCTTCTGTAATCAAAAACAAAGCAGAAGTAAAAAAATGGTTAAGAATATATGGTTCAAATACTATTGTTTTAGCATTAGATGTTATGATTAGAAATAATAATAAAGAGATAGCAATAAATGGTTGGCAAAAGAAAACAAATACAACTTTAGAAGAAATTATTGAGTATTTTTCACCAATAGGTTTAAAACATGTATTATGTACTGACATATCTAGAGATGGAACGCTATCTGGACCTAACATTGTATTATATACAGAGATAGTTAAAAAGTTTAAACACATACAATTCCAAGCATCAGGAGGTATTGCAACATTAAAAGATATTATATCTTTAAAGAAATCTGGTGTGAGTAGTGCTATTGTTGGTCGTAGTTTATTAGAAAATAAGTTTACAATACAAGAGGCATTAAAATGCTGGCAAAACGAATAATTGCATGCTTAGATGTTGATAACGGAGTTGTAGTAAAAGGTGTTCAATTTAAAAATCATGAGATTGTAGGTGATATAATATCTTTATCTAAACGATATACAAAAGAAGGTATAGATGAACTAGTATTTTATGATATAACTGCTTCTACTAAGAACAAGTTAGTCGATAGAAGTTGGATAGAGAAAGTAGCAAAAGTTATTAATATTCCATTTTGTGTAGCTGGAGGTATTAAAAGTATAGAAGATGCAAAAAATGTTCTATCTTTTGGTGCGGATAAAATATCAATTAATTCTGCTGCATTAATAGATCCTCATTTAATAACTAAAATTGCCAATCGTTTTGGCGTACAATGCATGGTAGTAGGCATTGATTCTTGGTTTGACAAAAATAAAAAAAAATATATGGTTCATCAATATACAGGTGATATTACTCGTACTTATCAAACTAATTGGGAAACTATAGATTGGGTTGAACAAGTGCAAAAAAAAGGCGCCGGAGAAATAGTTTTAAATATGATGAATCAAGATGGGTTGCAAAATGGATATGATTTATCACAGTTAAACGAAATAAGAAAAAGATGCAAAGTACCTTTGATTGCATCAGGAGGAGCAGGATGTGCAGAGCATTTTTATAAAGCATTGTATTACGCTAATGTAGACGGCGTTTTGGCTGCTTCAGTTTTTCATAAAAAAATAGTTAATATAAAAGATTTGAAATATTTTTTAATTAAAAAAGGTCTGGAAATTAGAATATGTTAAGCAAAAAAGAAGATTTATTAAATCTTAATTGGACAAAAGTAAATAGTATGATTCCGACAATAATACAAGACTATTCGTCTAATTTAGTTTTAATGCATGGATATATGAATAAAGAAGCTTTTTTAAAAACTCAAAAAGAAGGTTTTGTTACTTTTTATTCTCGTACTAAAAATCGCTTATGGACTAAAGGAGAAGAATCAGGTAACTTATTAAAAGTTATCGATATCGTTACAGATTGTGATTATGACGCCTTGTTAATTACAGTTGAACCGGTTGGAAAAACATGTCATTTAAATAGAAAAAGTTGTTTTTCTTTAAAAGAAAAAGAATTCAATTTTCTTTCTAAATTAGAAGAAATTATAGAAGATAAAAAAAATTTTAATGAAGATAGTTCATATACTTCTCGTCTATATAAATCTGGTACAAAGCGTATAGCTCAAAAAGTTGGTGAAGAAGCTATAGAAACGATATTAGCAGCAATGAATAACGATGAAAATGAACTTATAAATGAATCTTCAGATTTAATTTATCACTTAATTGTTTTATTACACGATCAGAATTTAAATTTTAATTTAATTATTGAGAATTTAAAAAAAAGAAGAATAGAAAAATTATAAATTTATAATATAAGATTTTAATTATAAATTAAAAAAAATATTTCGATAAATCATTAGTTTTTGTTTTTTAAAATTATTATTAAAATAATATTCAACTTACACGCATAATATTTCAATTTCAAAAAAAATTCAATAGAACTAAACGTATATATATACCTATATATCGATGAATTCTTCTTTTTAAAAAATAAAAAAATTATCTAGAAAATATCTTTGATAGAAAAGAAATAATTTTATTATTAATAATTTCAAACGAATTTTGTGTTTTTATAAAAATATTTTTTTTGAAAAAATGATAAATTGAAAATAATTGTAATATCATTTATTGTGTAAGAACATAGAATTTAAAATAATAAAATTTAAAAACATTTTTTTAAATTATAGGATTTGAAATTGGAGAAAAAAATGTTACAGCAACAAATTGGTGTCATAGGAATGGCAGTAATGGGAAGAAATTTAGCATTAAACATTGAAAGTAAGAAGTACACAGTATCTATTTTTAATAGAACTAAATCTGTAACAGAAGAAATTATCAACAATAATAAAGAAAAAAAACTTTTTCCATATTTTTCTATTAAAGATTTTGTAAATTCATTAAAAAAACCTAGATGTATTCTACTAATGGTAAAATCAGGACAACCTACAGATGAAACTATTCAATCTATTATTCCTTATTTAGATAAGGGAGATATATTAATTGATGGTGGAAACACTTTTTATAAAGATACCATTAGAAGAAATAATGATTTACTAAAATCTGGTATTAATTTTATTGGAATGGGTGTATCTGGAGGAGAATTAGGAGCGTTAAATGGTCCATCTATTATGCCTGGTGGATCAAAAGAAGCATATAGTCTTGTATCACCTATATTAAAGAAAATATCTGCAAAATTTAAAGATGAACCATGTGTTAGTTATATTGGTCCTAATGGTGCTGGTCATTATGTTAAAATGATTCACAATGGCATTGAATATGGTGATATGCAATTAATAGCAGAATCGTATTTTATATTAAAAAATGCATTAAATATGAATAATGATGAATTATCTGATACATTCTCTCAATGGAATAAAGGTGAGTTAAATAGTTATTTAATCGAAATAACAAAAAATATTTTTCTTCAAAAAGAAGAAAATAGTATTAATTATTTGATAGATTCTATATTGGACGAAGCAGAAGATAAAGGTACGGGTAAATGGATTAGTAAAGATGCCTTGGAGCTTCGCGAACCGCTTTCTCTTATTACAGAATCTGTTTTTGCAAGATATTTATCGTCTCTTAAAGATCAACGTCTTATTGCCTCAAAAATATTAAAAGGTCCAATTTTAAAATGTATACCTTTTCAGAATAAAAAAATTTTTATTGAAGAAGTGCGAAAAGCTTTATATTTAGGAAAAATAATTTCTTATGCACAGGGTTTTTCTCAATTAAAAAAAGCTTCAGAAAAGTATTCTTGGGATTTAAAATATGGTGAAATTGCTAAAATTTTTAGATCTGGTTGCATTATTCGAGCTAGTTTTTTAGAAAGAATAACTGATGCATTTAAAAATAATAATGTAACTAACTTGTTATTGACACCTTATTTTTCAGAAATATCTAACAAATATGAACAATCTTTACGTCACGTTACTTCATATGCAATAAAATATGGTATTCCTGTTCCTACTTTTTCATCAGCTATAACATATTATGATAATTATCGCACAGTATCTTCATCTGCTAATCTAATTCAAGCTCAAAGAGATTATTTTGGAGCACATACTTATAAAAGAACTGATAAAAAAGGATATTTTCATACAAATTGGTTAACTAAAAAAGAGCTTTAATTATTCAATTAAAATTAATCATAAAACTATTTTTTAGTTTTTTTTATTATAAAATAGCAGAAGATAATAAAATATATCTCTCTGCTATTAATAAAAAAATTATTTTTGATATTTTACAATATGTCTTATTTTTATGGTATATACGAATTAATTATAGGAAAAAAAATGCGTTTATGTGATACAGATATTGAAAAATGGCTAAGTAAAAAAAAATTAATTATTACACCATATCCTAAAAAAGAATTAATTAATGGTATTACCGTTGATATACATCTTGGTAATAAATTTCGTTTTTTTTATGATCATACCACTTCTTGTATTGATCTAAGTAGTTCACAAGAAAAAACAGCTTTAGATTTATCTAAAATTATGAGTTGCGAAACTACTTTTTCTAAAGAAAAACCGTTTTTTTTAAATCCAGGATCTTTAGCTTTATTTTCGACTTTAGAAAATATTACCTTACCAAACAATTTAGTTGGTTGGTTAGATGGACGTTCTTCTTTAGCTCGACTTGGTCTTATGATTCATGTTACATCTCATCGAATTGATCCTGGTTGGAATGGTAATATTGTTTTAGAGTTTTTTAATGCAGGAAAATTAACTTTGGTATTAACTCCTGGAATAAAAATTGCCGCACTAAGTTTCGAATTACTTTCAAAATCAGTTGTACGACCTTATAATTCTCGTAATGAATCTAAATATAAAATTCAAAACGGAGTGGTACCTAGCCGAATTTATAAAGAATAAAGATTTTTAATATAAATAGTAATTTTAAAAATGAGTAGTTTACGATTAATCATATTTTGTATATGATATTAATTATTTAAATAATATAAAATTATGTCTAATAAATCTAGAAAAATTTTAGTCACCTGTGCATTGCCATATGCTAATGGACCTATTCACATAGGTCATATGCTTGAACATATTCAAGCAGACATTTGGGTTCGTTATCAAAGAATGAGAAATAATCAAGTTTGGTTTATTTCTTCTGATGATGCACATGGTACAGCTATCATGTTAAAGTCTGAAAAATTAGGAATTAAACCTACAAAATTAATCAAAAAGATTAAAGAAGAACATATAGTAGATTTTTCAAATTTTAATATTTCTCATGATAACTATCATAGTACACATTGCATAGAAAATTTATTCTTATTAAGAAAAATATTTTTATCTTTAATTGATCAAAAACTTATCAATCAAAAAAATATTTTTCAATTTTACGATAAGACAAAAAAAATGTTTCTTCCAGATAGATTTATAAAAGGTACATGTCCCTTCTGTTCAGCGAAAAATCAAAATGGAGATAATTGTGAAATATGTAGTTCAATTTATGAACCTACAGATTTAGTTAGTCCTATTTCTGCTATTTCAAATAGTGTTCCTATTTTAAAAAAAACAACGCATTTATATTTTAATTTACCAGCTTTTGCCAATATGTTAAATACCTGGATATATTCTGGTATTCTAGAAAAATCTGTTGTTAAAAAAACAGAAGAATGGTTGCAATCCGGTTTAAAAGAATGGGGAATTTCGCGAGATGCTCCATATTTTGGGTTTAAAATTCCAAACTTTTCTGACAAATATTTTTATGTTTGGTTAGATGCTCCAATTGGTTATATCAGTGCGTTTAAAAATCTTTGCAATAAAAATAAAAAAATAGATTTTAATGAATTTTGGGATAAACAATCAAAATGTGAATTATATCATTTTATTGGAAAAGATATTATTTATTTTCATACATTATTTTGGCCTGCAATATTAGAAGCTTCTTCGTATCGAAAACCTAATGGTATTTTTGTTCATGGTCATCTTACTATAAATGGATTGAAATTATCAAAATCACGCGGTTTTTTAATTACAGCATCAGATTGGATTCAATGTTTTGATTCAGATAGTTTAAGGTATTATTATGCAAGTAAATTAACTAATAATATTAACGATATTGAAATGAATTTAGAAAATTTTATTCAAAAAATTAATAGTGATATTGTAAATAAATTAGTTAATTTAGCTTCAAGGAGTGCTAGTTTCATTCATAAATATTTTGATGGGTATTTATCTGATTCGTTAGAAGATTTCTATTTATATCAAAGTTGTATTGATATTAGTAAAAAAATTGAAAATTTTTTTGAAAATCGCCAGTTTAGCGCTGTAATTCGAGAATGTACAAAATTATTAGATTTAGCAAATCAATACATAAATGAAAGAAAACCCTGGAAAATAAAAGAAGATAATTTTGATAAATTACATGGAATTTGTACTATGGGTGTTAATTTGTTTAGATTAGTTATGATTTTTTTAAAACCAATAATACCAGATTTAGCAAAAAAAACAGAATTTTTTTTAATGTCAGATCTTACTTGGGAAGGTATTAAAAAACCACTTCTTTCTCAAAAAATAAAGCAATTTAAACAATTATATAATAGAATTAATGCTGATAAAATTTTACAATTATCTCATTTGCATAAATGAGATTTAATCTTGTTTAATCATTAATACTAAATAAATTTAATAAAAAGCAAAAAAATTTTCATTATTTAACTTTACTTTACTTATCCAAGATATTTTCCAATTTTCTTTGATTTTTTTTTCTTTATTAAAATTTTCTTCTTTAATAACAAATAAACCAATGGCGCTAATGAAAAAATCATTATAGAATAAAAGTGGAATTTGATTTCTAAACCAAGGGGGTATATTATATTCTTGCCATATTTTTTTAATTTTTCTTCTTTTTTCTCGTCCTAAAATAAGAATTTTACCTTCAAATTGAAAACGAATGTTAATTAATTCATTTTTTTTAGGGATAGGAATCGTAAAACCTTTATTATTTCTTGTTAGGTATCCTAAATTATTAGGAAGAAGTAGTTTTTTATTTGTATCATGCCAGAATAGAAATGTATCTTTGATAGATTTTTGCGTTTTTATAAAATAAAGAGATTTTTTATAACGTCTAACTTCGTTTTTGTTTATAATTATTTTTGGATTAGCATCTTCTTTGCTGCATACAATTTCTTTATAAATACATTCAATTATTCTATATGATGGCATTTTTATATTTTTTAAAGATATCCAATATCGAATAAGTGCTTTACACATTTCTTTTTTCATATTTCTAAAATTTTTAATGTTTAACGATTCGTTAAAATTAATAAAATTTTGGATTTTTTCTTTTAAAAACATATTTTTTAATTTAGTTTCTTCACAACATATAACTGTTGTTCGAAAACAATTTTTCAAAAAAAAAGGCCATCTTTGTTCTAATATAGGAATTAATTTATGACGTACAAAATTGCGATCATAACTAATGTTAGTATTACTAAAATCTTCGATCCATTTTAAATTGTTTTTATAAGCCCATTTTTCTAATTCTTTTTTAGTTTTTTGTAAAAAAGGACGAACTATTTTTTTTTTTCCCAAAAAACTCTCAGAAGACATTCCAGATAACCCAGTTGGTCCGCTTCCTCTTTTTAAAGATAAAATTAATGTTTCGCACTGATCATTTAGATGATGTCCAGTAAGTAAAATTTCATCATCAAGTAAATTATTGTAAATAGTATTATATCGTTTAATTCTTAATTTTTCTTCAATGTTTCCTTTTAAAACAATACGAATTTTTTTAATAATCAGCGGTATATCGTATTTTTGACAGATTTCTGTACAGTGTTTTTCCCATTTTTTTGAAGATGAATGAAGATTATGGTTAATATGGATAGCGCGTATTTTAATTTGCGGATCTTTTTCTTTTATTTTTAACATTTTATGCAAAAGAACTGTGGAATCTACTCCTCCACTATATGCTATTAAAAATAATTTTTTATATTGAGTAACAATTTTTTTAATCAAATACTAATAGCCTACTAGCAGAGAATTTTTTAATACGTTCGAGTGGACTTGAACCACTAACCTCTACCATGTCATGGTAATGCTCTAACCTATTGAGCTACGAACGTAAAAATTAAATTAATATTTTATATTTAATGAAAATTATATAATATTATTGATATAATATACAAATATTTATTTATAAAAAATACAAAATATTTTTTTTAAATTTTTATTAGGGTTATATATACTATTTAAATAGTATTAACTTTAAGGAGATTTTATGTTCACAGGTATTGTAAATGGAATTGCACAAGTTGTTTCTATAGATAAAAAAAAAGATTTTCATACCTATACTGTTAATTTTTCACCTATTTTATTAAAAAATTTAAAAATAGGCGATTCAGTTGCTCATAACGGATGTTGTGTAACTGTTAAATGTATTAATAATATGTATGTACTTTTTGATATTATGAAAATTACGATTGAAAATACTAATTTAGGGATTTTAAATATAGGAGATTATGTTAATATTGAAAGATCATTAAAATATGGTGATGAAATGGGTGGTCATATAATATCAGGTCATATTATGAATACAGCTGAAATTTCTAAAATATTAAAGTTAAATGAAAATTATATTTTGTGGTGTAAAGTAAAAGATTATTCTTTAATGAAATATATTTTTTATAAAGGTTTTATCTGTATTGATGGAATCAGTTTAACTATTAGTAATATTATGAAAAACGAATTTTGTATTAGTATAATACCAGAAACTTTATCTTCAACAACTATAGGATATAAAAAAATTGGACAATTAGTCAACGTTGAAATTGATTTCTATACTCAAATAATTGTAGATACTACAAAACGTTTGATTAAAAAGAACATATCTAGGTTATTTAGGTAGTTTTTAAGGAAATTATCAATGAAAAGTTACTTTTTTTTTATTTTATCAAACATATTAATTGATAATTTTATTTTAGTAAAATTTCTTGGTTTATGTCCTTTTATAGGTGCATCAAATCAAATAGAAAGAGCTTTTGGAATGAGTTTTGCTACTTCTTTTGTTGTAGTTATCTCAACAACTTTACTATGGTTTGTTAACTTTTTTATTTTATCACCCTTAGATTTAGTTTATTTGAGAATCATAGTATATATGTTAATTATTTCTTTTGGTGTTCAATTAGTAGAAATTATCTTACGAGGAACTAGTCCTATTTTATATCGTATACTTGGTATTTTTCTTCCATTAATTACAACTAATTGTGCTGTTTTAGCTATTCCATTATTTAGTCTTTATTTGAATCATACATTCTTAGAATCTATTTTTTATGCAATCAGTGCATCTTTTGGATTTACTTTAGTCATGGTTGTATTTTCTAGTATTCGTGAGCGTATAGTATTATCTGATGTTCCTTTAGTATTTCAAGGGTCTCCTATTGTTCTTATTACTGTAAGTTTAATATCTATTATATTTATGGGATTTAAAGGTTTGGTAAAGATTTAATTATGTCTATTACAATTATTTTAATTTTTTCAATTTTATCTCTTTTTTTAGGTATAATATTAGGTTATGTAAAATATTTTTTTCCAATAAAAAAGAACCCTATTGTAGTTGCAGTTGATGATTTGTTGCCTCAGAGTCAATGTGCACAGTGTGGTTATTCTGGTTGTTATCCTTATGCAGCAGCGATCGTAAAAAAAAATGAAAACATTGATAAGTGTATTCCTGGAGGAAATGATTTAAAATTTAAAATTGCTAAGTTATTAAATATAGAAAACATAGATAAATCTTTAGATGGTTTGACTGTTAAGACTGACAAAAAAGATCATACTACTGTTTTTATTGATGAAAAAAACTGTGTCGGTTGTTCTAAATGTGCGTCTTTTTGTCCAGTAGACGCAATAATTGGAGCTCCTAATTTTATGCATACAGTATTACAAAAATTTTGTACTGGTTGTAATATTTGTTTATTGCATTGTCCTACAAATTGTATAAAAATAATTAAAGAATAATATAAAATGCTAAAAATAAATTTTTTTTTAAAGATATTTTTTATTAAATACTGGAAAAGTTTAATTATTAATTTTATAAATAAAAATGTTTTAAATAAAAAAAAAATATGATTTTAAAGGTGGTGTTCAATGCTTACCAATAAAAAAAGATTCTAGAGAACATTTTTTACATTATTTACCTGACCCTGAAAAATTTTTCATTCATATAACACATAGTCATTTAAAAAAAAATAGATTAAGAGTAAAAATAGGTCAAGAAGTATTGTGTGGACAACCTTTAACTTTTGGCAATGATGTAATAGTTCCTATTCATTCACCAACTTCAGGTTGGATAGAAAATATTTATTTTAGTTCCAACTCTTCTGATAAAAATCAAGAAAAAATAAAAATCGTAATTTTATCTAATCACTTAAATAAGTGGATTAGATTAAAAACTATTAATGATTATAAAAAATACACTCCTAAAGATTTAATAAAAATAATTTATCAATCCGGTGTAGTCGGTCTCGGAGGAGCCCAATTTCCTTCTTTTAAAAAACTAATGCTGAGTATTAATAAAGTACATACATTAGTTATAAATGGAATTGAAAGTGAACCATGTATAACAGCTGATTATTGTTTAATGCAAAATTATATGAATGAAATTTTAATAGGGTGTGAAATTGTAGCGTGGATATCTAAAGTTAAAGACATTTTAATTGTTGTTCAAGAAGATAAAGTAGAATTAATTTTAAGAATTCAAAGCATTATTAAAGATAAAAAATTATTTAAACTTTGTATTATAAAAAAAAAATATCCTGGTGGAAGCAGTAAAATACTTATTAAGTCCTTAATAGGAAAAGAAATTCCTTGTGGAAAACATTCTATAGACATAGGGTATCTTATTTTTAATGTGTCTACTATATACGCTATTAAAAGATCTGTTATCAATGGAGAGCCATTAATTAAACGCATTGTTACTTTTTATCAAAAAGATGAAAATATTTCATCTAAAAATTTTTGGATTAAAATAGGAACTCCTATTAATTTTTTTTTAAATTATTTAAAAATAAATAATAATTCAAATATATCAATATATTCAGGAGGTGTATTTATGAGACATTTGATTGTTGATTTAAATAAATCTATACAAAAAAATATAAATTGTATTTATATAAAAAATAGTAAAACTGAAAAAAAAGTTGAATATCCATGTATTAATTGTGGTTACTGTGTAAGTGCATGTCCGATCAATTTGCTTCCTCAAGAAATTTTTTTATATTGCAAAAATAGTAATAATAAAAAATTAAAAGAATTAAATGTTGTGGATTGTATTGAATGTAAAGTATGTGAAAGAGTTTGTCCCAGTAATATTCCATTAGTTAAACATTTTAAAATTGCAAAAAAAATACAAAAAATTATAGATGTAGATAATAATCGTAAAAAATTATTTTCTTATCTTTTTAAAAAACGAGAAAAAAGATTATTAATTGAAAAAAAAATATCTTGTTCACAAGATCAAATTTCTAGTGTTAAAAGATTAGATATTTTTTCAAAAATACAACAACAAGAAAAAAATGATTTTACTAATCAAAAAATAATAGAAAAATCTTATAGAAAAAAAATGTTAAACGAAGCAATAAAACGAGCAAGATTGAAAAGATAAATTTTTATATTACTATTTCTTTTTTCTAAAAATATATGAAATAAAAAAATGAATATTCTTTATATCAGTAATACTTATAATGTAAAAAAAATAATGATATTAGTTATTGTAGCGTGTATTCCTGGATTATTTACTGAAATTTATTTTTTCGGGTACGGTGTTCTAATACAAATATTATTATTCATAATAATTTCTTTATTATTTGAGATAATAATTTTAAAAATGAGATGTAAAAATATTAAAAACAGTTTATTTGATTATTCATCTGTTTTAACTGCCTTTTTACTTGGATTAAGTGTTCCTTGTTCATTGCCTTGGTGGATGATAATTTTTAGTTGTTTTTTTTCTATTGTTATTGCAAAGTATTTATATGGAGGATTAGGACAAAATATATTTAATCCAGCTATGATTGGTTATGTAGTGTTATTGATAACTTTTCCCTTACACATGACTTCTTGGAACGAAAAAAACTTTTCTTTATCTTTCTATAAAGATATAAAAAAATCAATAAATTTAATTTTATTTGATGAAGATACACATAATTTAAAAAAAATTTGTCCTGATAATTTTACGGAAGCTACTCCTTTAGATAATTTCAAAACCAAAACGCATTTTAATTATAATTTATCTTCAGAAGAATTAATGATTAAAAAAAAAACAAAAAGTGTTTCAATGGCTTGGAAATATATAAATGTAAGTTTTTTAATAGGAGGGCTATTTTTATTATATAAAAAAATTATTTGTTGGCGTATTCCATTAAGTTTTTTATCCAGTTTAGTTTTTTTTTCAAGCATAACTTATTTTTATTCGCAAAATATTTTTTGTTCTCCTTTATTTCATCTTTTTTCTGGAGGAACAATGATGTGTGCTTTTTTTATAGCGACTGATCCTGTAACTACTTCTTTTACTAAAATAGGAAAAATATTTTTTGGTATTATCATTGGTTTTTTGGTTTGGGTTATACGAAATTATAGTGATTATCCAGATGGTATTGCGTTTGCAGTATTGTTCGCCAATATGATTGTTCCATTAATGGATTCTTATTTAAAAACATCTTCATATGGTCGTAACAATTTATGAAATCTTTTAAAGAAACTATAATAAATGCATTTTTAATGAGTTTTTTTTCTTTTTTTTCTTTATCAACCGTAGTTCTTGTGAAAAATATAACAAGTTATCAAATAAAGAATATAAAAGAAAAAGAAAAAAACATTTTTATTAAACAAGTTATACCAAAAAGTATGTATAACACTTTTGACAAAAAATTTTTTTTTGTAAAAAATAAATTGTTAGGAGATAAAAAAAAACATAGTTTATGGTTGTTATTTAAAGCTAAAAAAGCTAAAGCGGCTATTGTTGAAAGTATTGCGCCAGATGGATATTCTGGATCAATTTCCATCTTAGTTGCTGCATATTTTAATGGAAAAATTATTGGTGTACGAGTTTTATCTCATAAAGAAACTCCAGGAATTGGAGATAAAATTGAAATATCTATTTCTAATTGGATTACAAAGTTTAAAAATATGAATGTAGTGGATTTAAAAGATAAAAAATTTTTATTGAAAAAATATGGAGGTGAAATTGAACAGTTTACAGGAGCTACAATTACACCTCAATCTGTTACTAATGCTATAAAAAGAACAGTTGTCTTTATTAAGAGATTACCATTAATATTTTCATTATAAACACAATACGGATATATATGGAACTAAAAATTTTTTTAAAAGAAAGGCTATGGAACAAAAATTCTTCTTTAGTACAACTTTTAGGTTTGTGTCCAGTTTTAGCTATGACTACAAATTCTGTTAATGCTATAGGATTAGGAATAACAACTACTTTTGTATTGACTATAACAAATAGTATTATTTCACTTTTAAAGTATTTTATACCTAAAGATATTAGAATTCCTATCTATATGATAATCGTTTCCTCGACAGTGACTTGTATAGAAATGCTATTGCATGCCTATCAGTTTAATTTATATCAATCATTAGGTATTTTTATTCCTTTAATCGTAACTAATTGTATTGTCGTCGGAAGAGCAGATTGTATTGCTTACAAAAGTTCTTTTTTAGTTTCTTTTTTAGATGGTATTTTAATAGGATTAGGATCAACATTTGCCATGTTTATAATTGGTTCTATACGTGAAATATTAGGAAGTGGAACTTTTTTATTTGGTTTAAATAAAATTTTTAATCTTTTCGACTCTTCATTTTTTTTTACATTGTTGAATAAAAAATATACAATAATTTTAGCTATTTTACCTCCAGGTGGATTTTTAATATTAGGTTTTACTATTGCTTTTAAAAATTATTTAGATTTAAATAAAAAAAAATGTTTAAAATGTTTTAATTCTTGCAAGCTAAAAAAATAACACTGATATGAATAAAAAAAAACGTTCTGAAATTTTGTTTTTATTTTATAAAAAAAATTCTAATCCTAAGATAGAATTAATTTTTTCTTCTGATTTTGAATTACTTTTATCAGTTATTTTATCTGCGAAATCTACTGATATTATGGTGAATAAAATTACTAGTACTTTATTTAAAGTAGCAAATACCCCTCAAGGTATTTTACAATTAGGTTTTAATAGACTCCGATACTATATTAAAGGTATTGGTTTATATAATACTAAAGCTTTGAATATCATTAATACTGCACACTTAATTAAAACTAAATATAATAATAAAGTTCCATCAAAAAGAATTGAGTTAGAATCTTTACCTGGAGTTGGTAGAAAAACAGCAAATATCATTTTAAATGTACTTTTTAATAAAAAAACTATTGCTGTAGATACACATGTTTTTAGAGTAGCTAATCGTACTGGATTTGCTAAAGGTAAAAATGTAGTTGAAGTTGAAAAAAAAATGATTAAGATGGTTCCATCTATTTTCAAAAAATATGTTCATTTTTGGTTTGTTTTGCATGGTAGATATGTTTGTACTGCTCGTAAATTAAAATGTAAAACATGTTTAATAGAAAAATTATGCGAATTTGATAAAAAAAAATAAACATTCTATTTATTTTTGGATATATATAAGTGATTATTGTAAATGTTATTTTACCCTTACCTATTAGAAAATATTTTAAATATTTTATGCCCGACTCGATGTATCCAGTTATTGGCGGACGAATTCTTGTGCCATTTCGTTCTAAATATACAATAGGAATTGTAACTTCATTTTTTGATAAAAAAAATATCAGTGATTTAAAATTAGAATTTGTTAAACTGTCTATTGATACTGAATCAATATATAGTAATGTTTTATTTGATATTCTAATATGGTTAAGTAAATATTACCATTTTCCTATAGGAAGTATATTTTTTTCAATTTTACCAAAATATTTAAAAAATTTTTTTTGATAGATGAAAAAAAATATAAATTCGCTGTATTAAAAAGAAGAAAAAATAAAAAGTCTAAAAATTTTAATCTTTTGTTTTTTTTTAAAAAAAAAAATACTGTTAATAAAGTATTAGAAAAACATCATTTTTCTGAATTGATTTTAAAAACAATAATTTCTCAAAAATCATGTAAAACTTATTTTTATAATAAAAATACTTTTTATGTTCATAAAAATTATCTGATTAAAAAAAATTTTTTTTTAAACGAAAAAATAATTTCTATAATTGATAAAATTTTAATTAAAAATTGTTTCACATCGTGGCTGATAACTAAAACTAATTTTTATTTAAAAGTTAAATTTTATCTAGGATTAATTAAAGAATTGTTAAATAAAAATTTACAAATTTTAATTTTAGTTCCTTTTATTAAGGACATATATAAAATATTATTTTTTTTAAAAAAATATTTTAATGTACATATTGACATCGTTCATTCTGAATTAAATGATGAAATTTATTTAAAAAAATGGATAAGAACAAAAAGTGGTAAAAATTCTATCATCATAGGAACAAAAAATAGCGTTTTTTTTCCCTTTTTAAAATTAGGTTTGATTATTATCAATGAAGAACATCATTTAAATTATAGAAATATGGATCGATGTAGATATAACGTTAGAGATATAGCAATATTAAGAGCTTATAAAGAAAATATACCAATTATTTTAGATTCTAATACTCCTTCTTTAAGAACGTTGTATAACATTTTACATAAAAAATGTTTTTATATTAATTTTATGAAAAATAAAAAAATATTTTTTTAAAAAATAATATTGTTAATTTAAGAAAAGAGAGAATAAAAATAGGTTTATCTTTTACTTTGATAAATGAAATACATTTTAATATAAAAAAAAACTATCCAGTATTATTGATATTTAATAAATTTAGTTTTATTTTTTTGGTTTAAAATGTAGCAATTGTGGATGGATAGAAAAATGTCATATTTGCAATGATTATTTTGAAACAAAAAAATACGGTAATTTTTTATTTTGTCAGAATTGCTTGATTAAAATAAAAAAACCATTGTTTTGTTATAATTGTAAAAATCTTTCTTTAATGATATTTAATTTTGGTATAAAAAAAATAAAAAATAGTTTAAAAAAGATTTTCCCAGGCATAAGTTTATTTTTTTTATTAAGCTTAAAAAAAACTAAAGAAAAAAAAGTAAAGATAAAATTTTATAATTTCCCTATTTCTAAATCTTGTATTATTATTACTACTGAAAAAATTGTTCAAAATTACTATTTTCCTTATGTACGATTTATTGCTTTGGTAAATGTTGATCATTATTTTCTTTCTTTTAATTTTTTTTCTATAGAATATTTTTTGCAATTTTATTTTAATTTAATTAACTTAATTGGAAAAAATACAAAATTATTAACAATATTAATACAAACTTCTTTTCCTAATAATAAATATTTATTAGAATTGTGCAGTACTGATTATTTTTTATTTTCTCGTAAGATATTGTCTTTAAGAAAAAGATATTTTTTACCACCTTGGAGTTTTCAAGCAACGTTTTACTCTCAAAGTAAATTGTTTGAAAAAAGTTTTATTTTTCTAAGATTAATACGTACAATTTTAAAGAAAAAATCTGAAAAAGATAATATTTCTTTATGGTTTGTAGGTCCTCATCCTGTGTTTTCATTGAAAAATAGAAAAAAATATTTTTATCAACTATTGATACAATGTCCTTCACGTATTTATTTAAAGAATCTTCTAAAAGAATCAATTAATGTAATTCAATATTTTTCTATATCACAAAATATTCAATGGTTTTTAGATATTGATAGTAATTAGATTAAAAAGTATCAAAAATATTTATTTTCATATTTTTTTTAAATGTCTTATTTAATTGAAGTCAAAAAGAAATTAGAATAAAATATTTTTAAATTATATTTTTAAAAATTTTAAACAATTACTTTTACTATAAATATACTACAAATAAGGTTGTAAATAAAATGGATTTAATTAACGAATTACGTCAAAGAAATTTAATATTTCATATTACCAATGAAAATAAATTAAAAGAACTTATTCAAAATAAATGTATTTCACTTTATTGTGGTTTTGATCCTACAGAAGAGAGTTTACATGTAGGTCATCTTCTTCCTTTAATTACTCTTAAAAGATTTCAAATTTTAGGTCATAAACCTATAATATTAATAGGAGGTGCTACAAGTCTTATTGGAGATCCTAGTTTTAAAAAGAAAGAAAGATTGTTAAAATCAGATGATTTAATTAATAAATGGACTATTAAAATAAGTCAGCAAATTTCTTTTTTTCTAGATTTTAATTGTAATTTAAATAACGCTATTATATTAAATAACAATTTATGGTTTAAAAAAATTAATTTTCTTTCATTTTTACGTGATGTTGGAAAACATTTCTCAATTAATAGTATGATTAATAGAGAATCTGTTAAACAAAGAATTAAAAGATCAGATCAAGGTATTTCTTTTACCGAGTTTTCATATACTTTATTACAGGCATATGATTATTTTATATTAAATAAAAAATATCAAGCATTACTCCAAATTGGAGGTTCTGATCAATGGGGAAATATTTCTTCCGGTATGCATTTAATTCATCGAGCATCTAAAAAAGAATCTTATGGTTTAACTCTTCCACTTCTTATGCAATCTAATGGTATTAAGTTTGGAAAAACAGAATCGGGAACTATTTGGTTAGATCCTCAAAAAACGACTCCTTATAAATTTTATCAATTTTGGATGAATATAGAAGATGATAATGTTTATCGTTTTTTAAAATTATTTACTTTTATAGATATTGATGAAATAAATGAACGAGAACAAAATAAGTATAAAAATAATCAAATTATTTTTGATAAAACTTTACTAGCCAAACATCTTACTCGTTTAGTACATGGAGATGAAAATTTATTAGCTGCAGAAAGAATTACGAATATTCTTTTTTTTAAAAATATTGAAGATATAAAGTTATCTGATTTAAAACAATTGAAAAAAGATGGTATACCTGTAGTCGAAATTTATAAAATAAAAGATTTACAAGAAGCTTTAGTTTTATCTTCATTAGCACCATCTCGAACTCAAGCTAAAAATATGATAATATCAAATTCAATATCTATAAACACTAAAAAAATAAATAATAAAAATTATACTTTTAACGATAGTGATAAATTATTTGATCAATTTACTCTTCTCTCAAGAGGAAAAAAAAATCATTGTCTTATCTATTGGAACAAAATTTAAATTAATTTTATATATTTTAGTCAATTGAAAAACTTTCTCCGCAACCACAAAATTTTTCTATTTTAGGATTATAGTATTTAAATACTTCGTTAATGCTATCTTTTATAAAATCGATTTTAATTCCATTTAAAAATGGTGCGTCTTTTAATGCAATATATACTAAAATGTTTTTATAGTAAAATATCATATCATTTTTTTTTTCTTGTTTTATTATTTCTTTGGTTTTAACTAATTCCATTGTATATCGAAACCCTGCACATCCAGACTTTTTTGTACCTATTCTTATACCTTTATTTTCAGGATTATTACTAATTAAAAATAAAATTTGTTTTATTGCTTTATTAGTTATTTCAATACCTTTCCATTCATGCTTATTTGGTAAATAAGAGTTTATTTCTTTTTTTTCATAATTTATTCCTTTAATATCAAATGAGATTGTTAAGTATATAAAAAATAATTATATTCTAAAATTAGTATTTTGTATTTTTAAAGAATATTATTTTATTCATTATTTTTATAAAATTTAATGTTATAATTGTCTAGTTTTAAAAACTTTATAATAAAATTTCGTTTTGCAAATTTATTTATAATATAAAAATATTGAGGTGAAACGATTATATGCAAAATCCAAAAGAAAAAATGGATTTATCGCAATTTATTTTATCACTAATATTTATTATTGCTATAAGTGCTACAAGTTTTTTAATAATTCAACCATTTATACTTGGTTTTTCTTGGGCAAGTATGATTGTTATTGCAACTTGGCCTCTTATGTTAAAAATGCAAAAAATTTTAGGAGGTAAGCGCTTAATTGCTGTTATTAGCATGATTGTTACTTTATTACTATTATTTATAATTCCGATAGTATTTTTAGTAAATAGTTTAATTAAAACCAGTATCCCTCTTATTCATTGGTTTAGTGCTAATAATTTAGAATTTCCAGAATTAGCATGGCTTCAAGACATACCTATTATTGGTAAGAAAATATTCGTTAGCTATCAAGAACTATTAGATAGTGACGGAGGTGAATTAATTCGTGAAGTTAGACCATATATGGGACGTACAACAGAATTTTTTATAATTCAAGCTAAGAATTGCGGATTATTTGTTATGCATTTGACTTTAATGTTATTATTTAGTGTTTTATTATATTGGAATGGAGAAAAAATTAGCAATTCTATTCGTCAATTTGCATTTCGTTTGAGTTCCCAAAATGGGGATGCTATTGTTTTACTTTCAGTTCAAGCTGTTAGAGCAGTAGCATTAGGAGTAGTAGTAACTGCTTTAATTCAAGCTGTTTTATCAGGAATTGGATTATTAATTTCTGGTGTTCCATATTGGACATTATTAATGATTTTAATTGTTTTTTCTTGTTTAATACAATTAGGACCATTACCAATTTTAATACCTTCTGTTATGTGGCTTTATTGGAATAGCAATACAACTTGGGGTACAGTATTATTAATTTGGAGCTGTTTCGTATTTATATTAGATAATATATTGAGACCATTCTTTATAAGAATAGGATCAGATTTACCTACTTTTCTTATTTTGTTAGGAGTAATCGGTGGTTTGCTTGCTTTTGGAATGATTGGATTATTTGTTGGTCCTATTGTATTAGTAATATTATATCGTTTAATAATATCTTGGATATATGGTATTTCAATTTCTTCTTTTTTAGAAAATACAAATTTCAAATCAAAGTCTAATTAAATGCTATATTCGAATAATTATTTGAAATAGTAATTTTTTAGCGTCACATCATGTAAAATTAATTCGTAATAATATAAAAAAAATAGAATAAAACTTTTAACATAAGTAAATGACAAATTGTGATATTATAAAAAATAATTTAATTATATTTAATAATTACTAAACAGGATATTAATAATCTTGTATAATTATATTATTTTTAAGATTTTATCTTCATTTTATTTCCTGTTTTAAACTTCTGTCACTGTATTTTTTAAGTATACTATTAAACTTATTTTCCCTAGAATTACAATTTTTATATTGATTAATCTTAAAATAGAAATAAGTTTATGACTAGTTAGTTTATCGTGATTTTTATCACATCTTGCTTTTCT
Organism: Buchnera aphidicola (Rhopalosiphum maidis); assembly: GCF_003671935.1. NCBI lineage: Bacteria > Pseudomonadati > Pseudomonadota > Gammaproteobacteria > Enterobacterales > Erwiniaceae > Buchnera > Buchnera aphidicola. The sequence continues at coordinate 6,862 of NZ_CP032759.1, read as the reverse complement.
TTTCAGGATAAAAAATTCATTTAGGGAACAAAATGAAAAAAACAGATGAACTACGTACAATACGAATTGATCCATTGATAACTCCTTCTGAATTAGCAAAAAAATATGCTATTACTTCAGACATCATGGACAATGTTATTATAACAAGACAAAACATAGCTCGCATTATGACTGGAGAAGATTTGCGTTTGCTCGTTGTAATAGGTCCATGTTCAGTACATGATCCGATCGCTGCAGTTGAATACGCTCATCGACTATGTGAATTACGTAAAAAATATCAAGATCGTCTTGAAATTATCATGCGTACATATTTTGAAAAACCAAGAACTGTCGTTGGTTGGAAGGGATTAATTTCAGATCCAGATTTAAATGGTAGTTTTAGAGTTAACCACGGTCTAGCTGTTGCACGTAAATTATTATTAGATATTAATGAATTAGGAATGCCTGCAGCAACAGAATTTTTAGATATGGTTATTGGTCAATTTATTGCTGACTTAATCAGTTGGGGTGCAATCGGAGCTAGAACTACTGAAAGTCAAATTCATAGAGAAATGGCTTCAGCTCTTTCTTGTCCAGTAGGTTTTAAAAACGGAACAGATGGAAATATACGTATTGCAATTGATGCGATTAGAGCAGCAAAAGCACGTCATTTGTTTTTTGCTCCAAATAAAGATGGACAAATGACTATTAATCATACTAGTGGAAATCCTTATGGGCATATAATTATGAGAGGCGGTCGAACTCCTAATTATCATGCTGATGACATTGATTTAGCAATAAAACATTTACGTGAATTTAATTTATTAGAACATTTAATGATTGATTTTAGTCATGGTAATTGTTTAAAAGAACATATTCGTCAAAAAGACGTTGCTGAATCTGTTTCAAAACAGATTTCTCAAGGTTCAAAAACTATATTTGGTGTAATGATTGAAAGCTTTTTAGAAGAAGGATTTCAAATAGTAAAAGAAAATCAACCACTAATATATGGAAAATCAATTACTGATGCTTGTTTAAATTGGAAAGATAGTGTTCTAATTATTAAGAAATTAGCAGATGCAGTAGATACTCGTTTTTGATACTCGATATTTATGCTAGTCAAAAATTTGACTAGCATCTTTTATTAAACATAAAAGTAAAATTTGTAAACAATTTATAAAAATTAATTTTTTAAAATTATAAAAAAATAATGTTTTTTCAATTAAGGATCTAAAAGAATGCCTGTGATAAGATTTTGTGATGGAAGTCAGCAGGTATACAAGCATTCTATCTCGTTGAGAGAAATTATAGAAAATAAAAAACCTAGTATAATTAAATCTCTTATTTCTATTTCTGTTAATGATAATTTTTCAAATTTGAATACTTTAATAACAGAAGATTCTTCCATATCGTTTATTAGTAAAAAAGATAGTGAAGCATTAAATATTATTCGATATTCTTGTATACAGCTTTTAAATTATGCAATTAAAAAAACGTGGCCATCGTGTAAGATCGGAGAAAGCGATATTACAAAAAATGGTTTTTATTGTGATGTAGATTGCGAAAATAGTATTACGGAAAAAGATTTTTTTATATTAGAAAATAATATGAAAACGCTTGTAAAGCGAGAGTATTTTATATCTAATCAACATGTTTCTTTTGATCAAGCATATAAAATTTTTAAAAAGAAATCAGAAATATATAAAATTTATTTAATAAAAAAATATGAAAAAAAAACAAATCAAATATCGTTATATTTTCATGAAAACTATGCTGATATTGATATAGGTATGCAAGTTTTTAACATAAAATTTTGCAAATATTTTAAATTACAAAAAATAGGAGGTATTTATTGGAAAGGTGATTTAAAAAATAAAATGTTACAACGTATTTATGGTACTGCTTGGTTAACTAAAAAAGCATTAGATAAACATTTAAACTATATTAATGAGTTAAAAAGAAGAGATCATAGAAAGATTGGAAAGTTTTTAAATTTATATCATATGCAAGAAGAATCTCCCGGTATGATTTTTTGGCATAACAATGGTTGGATTATTTTCAATGAACTGGAAAAATTCGTTCGAGAAAAACTAAAAGAATATAAATATAAAGAAGTTAAAACACCTTTATTAATAGATAAATCAATATGGAAAAAAAGTGGTCATTGGGATAATTATAAAGATGCTATTTTTACTACTTTATCAGAACGTCGAGAATATTGTATTAAACCAATGAATTGTCCGGGACATGTTCAAATTTTTAACTATGGATTAAAATCTTATCGAGATTTACCTATTCGTATGGCTGAGTTCGGAAGTTGTCATCGTAATGAGTCATCAGGATCTTTACATGGTCTAATGAGAATTAGGAATTTCACTCAAGATGATGCACATATATTTTGTACTCAAGAACAAATACGATATGAAATAAACAATTGTATTAAGATGATATACGATTTATATGGTACATTTAATTTTAAAAAAATATTAGTAAAATTTCCACTAGACCAGAAAAACGTATTGGAGACGAAGATATTTGGGATCAGGCAGAAAAAGATTTATCTGATGTATTAATAGAGAATAATTTACATTTTGAATATCAAGAAGGAGAAGGTGCTTTTTATGGTCCTAAAATTGAGTTTGTTTTACAAGATTCTTTAGATCGTAATTGGCAATGTGGAACTATTCAACTTGATTTTTATCTGCCAATTCGTTTAAATTCATTTTATATCGATGAATGTAATAATCGGAAAATTCCTATAATAATTCATCGAGCTATATTAGGTTCAATAGAACGTTTTATTGGAATATTAATTGAAGAGTCTTCAGGAAAATTGCCAACATGGTTATCTCCGATACAAGTAGTAGTACTTAGTATTACTGATAGTCATGTTAGTTATGTAAAAAAAATAGTTCAATGCTTTTCTGATGTTGATATTCGAGTTGAATCAGATTTAAGAAATGAAAAAATAGGTTTTAAAATTCGTGAACATACTTTACGTCGAGTTCCATATATATTAATTTGTGGAGAGAACGAAATTAAATTTAAAAAAATTTCGGTTAGAACGAGAGATGGTCACAACTTTGGAAGTTTAGATGTTGATTTTTTTATTAAAAAGTTACAAAAAGAAATTTTTTCTCGTAGCTTTTATCAAATGGAGGAATAAAGTATTAAAGGCGGAAAAAGAATTCAATTAACGCGGCCGAATCGTATTAACAATGAGATCCGTGCTATTAAAGTTCGTCTTACTGGTGTTGAAGGCGATCAAATTGGGATAGTTAATTTACGTGAAGCTCTAGAAAAAGCTGAAGAACTAGGCTTAGATTTAGTAGAAATTAGTCCGAATGCAGAACCTCCAGTTTGTCGTATTATGGATTATGGAAAATTTCTTTATGAAAAAAGCAAATCTTCTAAAGAGCAGAAAAAAAAACAAAAAGTAATTCAAGTAAAAGAAGTTAAATTTCGTCCTAGTACAGATGAGGGAGATTATCAAGTTAAACTACGTAATTTAATTCGTTTTTTAGAAGATGGTGATAAAGTTAAAATTACTTTGCGATTTAGAGGTCGTGAAATGGCACATCAAAAAATAGGTATTAATGTGCTAAATAGAGTAAAAAATGATTTAATTCAATTAGCAATTGTTGAATCATTTCCGTCTAAAATTGAAGGTCGTCAAATGATTATGGTTTTAGCACCAAAGAAAAAATAATAATTTTGATTAAACGTGTTTAGAAATAAATATATAGTTTATTTTTCTTCTTATAATTTAAATGAAACATTTTATGCCAAAAATTAAAACTTTAAAAAGTGCAGCAAAGCGTTTTAAAAAAACTGCATCTGGTAAATTTAAACGTAAACAAGCAAATTTACGTCATATTTTAACAAAAAAAAAAACAACAACAAAAAACGTCATCTTCGTCCTAAAATTTTAGTTTCCAAAGGAGATATAAATAAAGTTAAATCTTTTTTACCATATATTTAAAATTATTTTTAATAAAATTTTATAAATAGGAAAGTATATCAATGGCTCGTGTAAAACGTGGCGTCACCGCTCATGCTCGCCACAAAAAAGTTTTAAAACAAGCAAAGGGTTATTATGGAGCTCGTTCTCGTATTTACAGAGTTGCATGTCAAGCAGTAATTAAAGCAGGACAATATGCTTATCGTGATAGACGTCAAAGAAAAAGACAATTTCGTCAATTATGGATTACACGCATTAATGCTGCTGTTCGTCAAAGTCAAATGTCTTATAGTAATTTTATGCACGGATTAAAGAAGGCTTCTATTAACATTGATCGAAAAATATTGTCTGATATTGCAATGTTTGATGGATTTTCATTTAATATTTTAATTAAAAAAGCAAAAGAAGCTTTATTGTAAAAATGCTTTATTTTTTCGATGAATACAATGAGGAAATTCATCTTCTCTATATTTTCAATGTAAAACATACTAAGCTTCCTTTATGGAAGCTTTTTCATATTTTAATTATATGCATTTAAACTAAAGATAAAAAAAGGTATATAATATGTTTACGTTACAAAAATTATTTAAAAGTATACAAATTGAAATTAAAAGTTCATGCAAATTGGATGAATTAGATAAGATACGTATTAAATATTTAGGGAAAAATGGCATTTTTTCTAATTGTATAAAAAATTTAAAAAATTTTTCTTTTGAAGAAAAAAAAAAATACTTTATTACTTTTAATGAAATTAAAAAAAAAACAATAAATCAAATTAATAAAAAAAAAACAGAGTTAAATAAAATTATTTTAGATGAATGTATTAAGAAAGAAAAAATTGATGTATCTTTACCTGGTCGTTCTATAGAAAATGGTGTTATTCATCCTATTAATCATAGTATTAATTATATAAAAAATTTTTTTTCTAAATTAGGATTTGAATCTATTAGTGGACTTGAAATAGAAGATGAAATCATAACTTTGATGCATTAAATATACCGAAAGATCATCCTGCACGTCATAGTCATGACACCTTTTGGTTTGATGAAAATCGTTTATTAAGAACACAAACTTCTAGTATGCAAATTAGAATGATGAAAAAGAAAAACCTCCTATTAGGTTATTTTTCCTGGAAAAGTATATCGTAACGATTATGATTCTACACATACACCTATGTTTCATCAAGTGGAAGGATTAATAGTTGAAAAAAATATTAGTTTTTCTAATTTAAAATGGATTATATATAATTTTTTACGTGATTTTTTTGATCAAAATGTTTCTATTAGATTTCGTCCATCTTATTTTCCGTTTACGACACCTTCTGCAGAAGTTGATATTATTGCAAATACTGGACAATCATTAGAAGTATTAGGATGTGGCATGGTTCATCCATCAGTTTTAAAAAACGTGAACATTGATTCTGATTTTTATTCAGCTTGTGCATTTGGAATTGGTATAGAAAGAATTACTATGTTACGTTATGGAATTTCTGATCTTCGTGCCTTTTTTGAAAATGATATAAGGTTTATAAAACAATTCAAATATATTTAGTGAGATAAAATGAAATTTAATGAAAACTGGTTGCGTGAATGGATAAACCCGAAAATAAATAGTGTTATTTTGAGAAATCAAATTATTGAATCCGGTATAGAAATAGAATCAATTAATGAATTTAATCCTATATTTGATGGTTTTTTAGTTGGTAAAATAGTTGAATGTATTACTCATTGTAAAGTAAATAATTTAAAAATATTAAAAGTAGATGTAGGTCATGAAAATCTATTAAACATTATATGTGGAGCTTCAAATTGTCGTAATAATATCAAAGTTGTAGTAGCTACTGTTGGTAGTATTTTGCCAAATGGATTACATATTAAGAAAAAAAAAATACAAGAAAAATTATCTGAAGGTATGCTGTGTTCTTTTTTTGAATTAGGTTTATTTAATTTTTGCAAAGATATTATTGAACTTCCGCAAAATATTCCTATAGGAAAAAAAATAAACGATCTATTTTCATTAAAAAAAGATACCTTTATTAAAGTAACTGTAACACCTAATCGTCCAGATGGTTTAAGTATTTTAGGAATAGCTCGAAATATAGCGGCTATAAATAATTTTGAAAGAATTCAATTAAAAGAAAGAATTATTCCAGTAGTAATTAAAGATCAGTTTCCTATTACAAAATTATATTGAAAAACAAGGTATTAACTATTTTGGAAGGATTATTAAAGATGTTAATTTAAATATTAATACTCCATTTTGGATGAAAAAAAAATTGTTTTTGTGATTTGTTATCGGAAAATATAATGAAAATTTCTTAATTATATTTTAATTGAAATTGGACAACCATTAAATATATTAAATTCAGATAAAATAGATGAAGAAATTCATATTCGTATGGCTAAAAGAAAGAAGTCTTTCTTTTAAAAAATAATGTTACAATAGAACTAGATAAAGACATTCTAGTATTTTCAGATAAAACAAGAATATTATCTATTCCAGGTAACATAAACTCTGACATTGTAGAAGTAAATAAAAATACTAAAAATATATTTTAAGTTCATATTTAGTTGATAAAACATTTATATTAAATATTATAAAAAGAATAGGTTCTAATAACATTTTAGATTATTACACACATGGTGTTGATTCTTCACTTCAAAGATACGCTATAGAATATGCAACATATTTAATTGTTAAAATCTGCGGTGGTAAAACAGGTCCTATTAGTATAGAAAATCTTAATTTTAATTCTTTATCTCTTTCGAAAAAAATAAAGTTATATCATAAAAATTTCAACAAAATATAGGTTTTTTTGTTGATTCTCGTATTATTTCAAATATTTTATTGCGTCTTGAATATAAATATACTTTTAAAAAAAATATTGGTATGTTATCCACCTAGTTGGCGATTTGACATTTT